>NZ_DASUNC010000014.1:0-8144 GCF_036277355.1 Archangium sp. | reverse complement strand
ATGGACTTCCAGCCCGTCCCCGCTGAAGTCCATGAAGCACTTCTCCCCGGCCCGGTGCTCCTGGCGCATGGTGACGCTCACGCACTTCACCCACCGCGCGTAGCGCTCGCAGAACTGGCTGTACTGGTAGCCCTCCGGGTTGCCCTCCCGGTACTCCTGCCATAGCAGCAGCTTGGTGACGCCCTTCCTCCTGAGCTCCGCGTGCACATGCGCCCAGTCCGGCTCGGGCCGGCTCGCCACCACCTTGCCCTCGTCCGCGAACAGCAGCGCCGTGAGCGCCGCGTCGTCGTCCAACTCCGGCGGCAGCGGCCAGCTCGTCAGCTTCGCCGCCTGCGCCCGGTACAGGTAGCGATTCACCGTGCCCACGCCGATTCCCAGGCTCCGGGCAATCTCCCGCACCGACAGCTTCAGCTCCAACCTCTGCCTCAACAACTCTCTCAGCTTGCGCATGGACAGCCTCTCTGCCGCCATCAAGACCTCCTTCTTGGGGGAGGTCAGAGGCGGCGGCTCGTCCAGCACCGTCAACGCTCCGCTGGGTCGCTCATCCCGTCACCTACTTCCAGGGTGCGTTCCACTTGCCCGGAATCGGTGTTCCACATGGCCGGAATGGGCGTTCCACTTGCTCCGGAATCAGTGTTCCACTTGCCCCGGAATCGGTGTTCCACATGGTCCGGTGCACGCACCCACGGGCGCAAGTCCTTCACCTATCCCCTGCCCGAGTGCGAGCAGGTCCCCCGGCCCGCGCTCACCCTGGTGCCCGCCTCCCCCGGCGCGGACGTCCGCCTCGAGCCCCGGAGCGCCGGCTCCTGGCGGCCCGAGTTGGAGGCCTCCTGGGCGGCGGGGACGTCCCGGGGGCTCGACGCGCGCGCCGGCCTCGTCCCCTGGGGCGACGGCTCCCTGGGCTTCCTCCAGGTCCGGGCGGAACGGCTCTCCGAGGCGCCCGCGCGGGCCCGGGTCGTCTTCGTGGTGGATGCCTCCCACAGCGTGGGCCCCGCGGGCATCTCCCGCCAGGTGGAGCTCGCCGGGGAGTACCTCCAGTGGCTGCCCGATGCGGCGGCCGAGGTGGTGGTGTTCCGCCGCTCCGCCGAGCGTCTCTTCGGACGCCTCATCCCCGCCTCGGAGTGGAAGACGGCGCTGGCCACCCTTCCCCCCGAGCGGCTCGCCCCCGGCAATGGCTCGCACCTGGACGAGGGGCTGAAGCTCGCCCAGCGGGTGCTCGCGGAGGGCAGCGGGCCCGCGCGCGTCCTCGCCCTCACGGACGGGCTGCTGCGCCAGGCCTTCGAGCCGGTGCCCCCCGCTCCCTCCACCGCGGCCCCGGATGCCGCCGTGCACCTGCGGCGGCTGCCCCTCCGCACCGGCGTTGCCGCCCCCCACGAGAAGCTCTCCGGGCCCCTCGTCCGGGACGCCTGCGGCACGCAGCTGCCCTCCTACGCCCGCGGCCTGGAGCCGCTCGTGCGGCCCCTGCGCTGGGAACGGGTCCACCTCGAGGACGAGCACGGCCTCCGGCTGACGGAGTTGCCCGCGATCGAGGAGGGAGAAGGGTTCCAACGCTGGCTGCCCAGCCCCCAGACGCCCCTGCGCGGACTGGTGATGCGGGGAGAGCGCTGGGGCTGTGCCGCCTCCCAGCCGGTGGCTCCCGATGACACGCTGTCCGCCGACCTCGTCCGCAACGCCTGGTCCACCCTGCACGTCGAGTCGTGGAACCGGAATCCTTTGAACGCCAACGAGGAGGACCGCCCTCCCGAGGAGGCGGTCGAGCAGCTGGCGCGGGAGGGCGACTGGGTCTCCCCCACCCGCTCGTTGCTGGGGGTGCCCTCGGGCGCGGGACCCTCGACGGCCCGGACGCACGCGCTGCCGGACGGGGTGACGCGAGGCATCATCGGAGGCGTGGTCGGCGGCACCATCGCCTGCCCCATGGGGTCCCTGTCACCGCGGGCGGCCCCTCCGGAGCGCCAGGAGGCGGTGGCACGGCTCCTCCAACCGGCCTTCTCCACCTGCCTGGGCGCGGGAGGCCACGCCTCGCTCCAGGTGCGCGTGGAGGCCACGGGGGATGAGATCGTCGACGTGGAGGTGACGGGCGCGGCCTCCGAGCCCCAGGCCTCGTGCGTGCGCGAGGCCACCTGGGCCCTCCGCCTGCCTGCCCTCTGCGATGACGGCTCGGCGGAGACCTACACGCTCACCCCGCGCCGCTAGACGCGCGACTGGCGCGAGGAGGCCAGCGACACGACGGCGGAGCGCAGCTCCTCCAGGTCCGCGGAGTGGTCCATGAACCAGGCGCCGGGGACGCGGGCGATCTGCTCGCGCAGCCGGGGGTTGGTGAAGGGGCTGTAGAGGATGACGGGCACGTCCGGGTTGCTGGCGCACAGCCGCTCGAGCGCCGCGAGCCCGGCATCGCCCAGCATCCGCGCATTGCAGAGGATGAGCTCCGGCGCCTGCCGCTGCCCGGAGAGCAGCTCCCCGGCGAGCAGCTGGACGGCATCCCGCGCGTCCTCGACCACACCGACCTCGAAGCGCTCGTGGGCGAGCATGTCGCACATGAGCTGGCGGCGCTCCTTCAGGTTCTCGATCAGCAACACCTGACCGTGAAACACCACCGGACGCCTCCGGGACTCGCCCCGGAACATGGCCCGGCCCGCCCTCGACGCCCCCTGCTGATTCACCACCGCACTGGATTGCATGACGACCCTTCCCCTTGCTCTCGACCGGCCGCTCTACAGCACGAACCGTGCCGACGCCCCGTGCGCCGCGCCATAGCACGGCTTCACCCGGAATGACTAAACATCCCAGACAGGTCTGACCAGCCCGTGTGGCAGGGAAGAACGCCACATGTGGCGTTCCGCCACAGCGTCTGGGATTTCCACGACAGACCCACAGGACTCGAGCCGGAAGCGGCTTCTTCTCAGGTGCCGAGACGGGTGGGGAGCAGCATCTCAGGAGCCGAGAGGAGCGGAGGAAGGAGACTATACAAGTCACCTTTCGCCTGCTACTGCTCAGGTCATGCGCTCCCCAGACTTCGAACCTCTCTCCCTTCGGCCCGCGGATGAAGTCGCGGGCTGGCGAGTGCACCACCTCTGGCGCCAGGACGACTTCAGCGTCACCTGGAGCGTGGAGCGGGACGGCGAACGCCGCCTGCTGCGCATGGCCCTGCGGCCGCCCGGCTCACGCGAAGGCCCGAAGATGGAGCGGTTCCTGGAGCGCGAGGCGGGAGCGCTGCGGCGCGTGCAGCACGCCTGCGTTCCCCGGCTGCACGAGGACGGACGCTGGCCGGACCCGGTGCACGGATTCCGCTACCTGCTGATGGATCATGTCGAAGGAGCGGAGCTGACGGACATGAGGCGCCGCGGTGTCACGGCGCTGCAGATCACACGGATGATGATGCAGCTGGCCCAGGCGGTGGACGCCATGCGCCGCGCGGGCGTCAACCATGGCGCCATCGGGCCGAAGAACATCCTGATGCGTGACGCGGACTCGCCGCCCATGCTGGTGGACTTCAGCCTCGCCGACTGGCCGGGCAATACCCACCCGCCCGAGCACTACCCGCTCGCCGGATTCGGAGGGCTCGATACGTTCCTGCGGGAGAACCCGGACATCGGCTTCCAGGTGATGCCCCTCATCCGCGGCAAGCGCTACCTGTCCTGAACCGCCTCCCCGGCTGAGCGGACGGGCAGGCCCGGCTCCTCCGCGTCGCGCCGGATGGCCCTGTCACAACCACGGTGCGCCGCCTCCTCCCAGGTGGGACCCGCCACCGGGAGAGACACGGGATGCGTCGTTGGGTGCGGATGATGGCAGTGGGGTGGGGACTGGCTTGCTTGCAAAGCGTGGGTTTCGTGGCGCCTGCCCTCGCGAACCCTGGTCCGAACGGGAACGGCGCGCCGCCCGCCCAGGGGGTGGACGGTGGCGCCGCTTCCCGCGCGGCCTCCGAGGAGCCCTTCCTCGGCGTCATCATTCCCCATGACACCGTGAACGTGAGCACCCGCTTCGACTCGCGGCTGGAGAAGCTCGAGGTCGAGGTCGGCCAGCACGTCCACGCGGGCCAGGTGCTCGCACGGCTGGACACCCGCTCGCTGGGGCAGGAGCTCGCGGCGGCCGAGGCCAGCCTCCAGGGCTCGCGCGCCGAGGAGCAGGCCGCCCGCCTGGCCCTCTCCGAGGCTCGCGCGAAGAAGGCCCGCTACTTCACCCCGCGCTCCCTGGAGCTGGGCGTCTATTCCCAGGAGGAGCTGGACAAGGTGCGCTACGAGGAGAGCACCGCCAATGCCCGCCTGCAGGCCGCCCGGGCGCAGACGCTCCAGCGGAGCGCCGAGGCCACCGAGCTGCGGCAGAACCTCGAGGACGCCACGCTCGTGGCGCCCTTCGATGGCGTGGTGGCCGCGAAGCTCACCAGCCCCGGTGCGCGGCTGGCGGCGGGACAGCCCGTGCTCAAGCTGCTCGGCACCGGCGGTTGGAAGGTGCGCTTCGCCGTGCCCGAGGACGCGGCGCGGCGGCTCCAGCCGGGTGGCCCCGTGGAGGTGAAGGCCGTGCAGCCCGGCCTCGCGCTCGAGGGCACGGTGGAGAGCGTGGCGCCCGAGGTGGACTCCGCGGCCCGGCTCGTCTTCGCCACCGCCACCTTCAACCAGCCACCGCCGCCCGAGGTCTCCACGGGCATGGTCGTCCACGTCCGTCCGGGGCCCTCGCAACAGCTCGGTGGGCGGGGCACCGGCGGCTCCGCGCCCACGGGAGCGATTCCCTGAATGGAAGCCACACAACGCACCCGCATCTTCCGCGAGGAGGCCCTGCGCCACCACGAGGGCTCCCAGGAGGACGGGGACCTCCTCCGCATCTCTCCCCGGTGGACCCGGTGGACGTACTGGTTGCTGCTCGCCCTGGTCGTCTGCGCCGCGCTCTACTCGGTGCTCGGCACCATCCCCGAGTACGCCTCGGGCCCGGCCATGGTGAAGGTCGAGGGCCGCAGTGATCTCACCCCCCAGCTGCCGGGAATCGTCGCCTCGGTGGAGGTGAAGCCCGGGCAGCGGGTGGAGGCCGGACAACCCCTGGTGAACTTCGTCTCCCAGGACGAGACGGCCTCGCTGGAGCGCATTCAACGGGAGTTCGAGCTGCAGCTGGTGCGCGTGCTGCAGGATCCGGCGGACGAGGCCGCGCGCCAGGCCCTCACGTCACTGCGCGCCGAGCGCGAGCTGGCCGAGGCGCGGCAACAGGCCCGGACGCTGAGGGCCCCGCACGCGGGCGTGGTGGGCACCCTGCGCGTGCGCGAGGGCCAGTACGTCAACCCGGGAGAGAACGTGGTGTCCGTGGTGGGGGATGACGTGCACGTGACGCTGGTGGCGCTGCTGCCCGGGGGCTACCGGCCGAGGCTCGAGCCGGGCAAGCCGCTGCGCGTGGAGCTCAACGGCTTCAACCACGAGTACCAGACGTTCACCATCGACTCGGTGGGAGATCAGATCATCGGCCCGAGCGAGGTGCGGCGCTACCTGGGCGCGGACACGGGGGATGCGATCAACCTGTCGGGCCCGATGGTGCTGGTGCAGGCGCGCATCGACTCGCCCACGTTCACGATCAAGGGAAAGACGTTCAACTACTTCGACGGAATGCTGGCCCAGGCGGACGCGCGGGTGCGCAAGGAGCGGATCCTCGTCACGCTGATTCCGGGCCTGAAGGGAGCACTGGGACATGAGGACTGACGCCGTCCGGCATCCGGGGCTCACCGAGCGGTTCCCCGCGTTCCGCAACCTGCGGGTGAAGGGCCGCGAGCGCCGCATCCCGCTGGTGCGCCAGTTGACGGAGATCGAGTGCGGCGCCGCGTGCCTCGCCATGGTGCTCGGCTACCACGGCAAACCCCTGCGCCTGGAGGAGGTCCGCCAGGCGATGGGGACGGCGCGGGACGGGGTGTCGGCGCTGGACATCCTGCGCACGGCGCGCACCTTCGGGCTGCGCGGGCGCGGCGTCTCCGTGGACGAGGAGGCGCTGCACTACCTGCCCACCGGCACCATCCTCCACTGGCAGTTCTCGCACTTCGTCGTCTTCGAGAAGCTGGGACGGGACGGCGTGCACCTGCTGGACCCCGGGCATGGCCGGCGCAAGGTGTCGCTGGAGCGCTTCCGCCAGTCCTTCACCGGCGTGGCCCTGCTGCTGGAGCCGGGCGAGAGCTTCGAGACGGGCAAGAAGCCCCGGCCGCGCTCGGCCGCGAGGTACGCGCTGCAGGTGCTCCAGCAGTCGCACGTCCTGCAACGCATCATCGTCGTCTCGCTCATCCTGCAACTCTTCGCGCTGGCGGTGCCGGCGCTGACGGGGCTCATCATCGACCGGGTGGTGCCTCGCGGAGACAAGGAGCTGCTGCTGGTGGTGGGCCTGGGCTTCATCTCACTGGCCGGCTTCCAGCTGCTCACCTCGCTCATCCGGAGCCACCTGCTGCTCGAGCTGCGCACGCGCATGGACTCGAACATGACGCTGGGCTTCCTGGAGCACATGGTGAGCCTGTCCTACGCCTTCTTCCAGGTGCGCGCGGCGGGAGACCTGATGCAGCGGCTCAACAGCAACGCCACCGTGCGGGAGATCCTCTCCTCCAGCACGCTGTCCGCGCTGCTCGATGGGGCGCTGGTGATCATCTACCTCGGGCTGCTGTTCCTGATCAGCCCGGCCATGGCGTTGATCGTCCTGGGGCTGGGCAGCCTGCAGATCCTCATCCTCCTGCTCTCCACGAGGCGCCAGCGCGCGCTCATGTCGGAGAACCTGGAGGTGGAGGCGAAGAACCAGAGCTACCAGATCGAGATGCTCACGGGCATCCAGACGTTGAAGGCGTTCGGCGTGGAGCACCAGGCGGTGCAGCGCTTCTCGGAGAGCTTCGTCAACGTGCTCAACGTGTCGCTGAAGCGGGGCCGGCTGACGGCGTGGGTGGATGCGCTCACGGGGACGCTGCGGCTGGTGGCTCCGCTGGTGCTGCTCACCTGCGGGGCCCTGCTGGTGCTGAAGGGGACCATGTCGCTGGGAACGATGATGGGGCTCAACGCGCTGGCCGTGGCCCTGCTGGTGCCACTGGGCAACCTGGTGACCACGGGCAGCCAGCTCCAGTTGCTGCGCAGCTACATCGAGCGCATCGACGACGTACTGGACACGCAGCCCGAGCGGGACGCCTCCAAGCCGGGCCGGCAGGTGAAGCTGCGAGGGGGCATCGAGCTGGACCGGGTGTCGTTCCGCTACGCGTCCACGTCGCCGCTGGTGGTGCAGGACGTGTCGGTGAGCATCGAGCCCGGCCAGTCCGTGGCGATCGTCGGCCGCTCGGGCGCGGGGAAGACGACCCTGGCCAACCTGCTGCTCGGCCTGTACCTGCCCACCTCCGGGCGCGTGCTCTTCGACGGGGAGGACCTGACGGAGTTGGATCTGCACTCGGTGCGCGGCCAGGTGGGGGTGGTGCCGCAGGAGCCGACGTTCTTCAGCTCCACGCTGCGGGGCAACATCGCCATCACGGACCCCACGGCCCCGCTGGAGCCCGTCATCGAGGCGGCCCGGCTGGCGCACCTGCATGGCGACGTGATGAACATGCCCATGGGTTACGACACGCCACTGGTGGACCGGGGTGCGTCGCTGTCGGGAGGGCAGCGGCAGCGGCTGGCGCTGGCGCGGGCGCTGATGCAGAAGCCGGCGGTGCTGCTGCTGGACGAGGCCACCAGCGCCCTGGACGCCATCACCGAGGCGAGGGTGCAACAATCGCTGGCATCGCTCCAGTGCACGCGCGTCATCATCGCCCACCGGCTGAGCACGGTGGTGGACGCGGACCTCATCCTGGTGATGGACGAGGGCCACCTGGTGGAGGCGGGAAAGCACCAGGAGTTGCTGCTGCGTGGTGGCATCTACGCGGAGCTGGTGCGCGCCCAGATGCGCAGCGGCGGCCGGGTGGAGTGAGTCCCACGTCCCGCGTCACCCATGTCTTCCACGAACTCCTTCCAGGTGCCTGCTTCGGATTTCCCGGAGCAGACATCATCCGCGGTGAGCCTCCCGGGCGCGCACCGCGCGAACTTGGTCGGGTAGACCGGGGAGTTACCTCCCCGGCCCCCCACGGATCCGGACGTGCGGAATTCCCGCATCCGGCTCTTCGGCTCATGGACTCACTGCGAGCGGAAGCCCATCTCGCACCCTGCGCTGGACGAGCTCGC
>NZ_DASUNC010000013.1:0-6203 GCF_036277355.1 Archangium sp. | reverse complement strand
CCGGCCGCTCCGGGGGTGCCAGCACCTGCCAGGTGGTGGACGAGCCATCCCACGCTGCACGCCGCGCTCGTCCGCGAAGTGGCGGAGCCGGGCGAGCCGTCCGAAGCTGAAAGGAGCGCGGCTGCATTCCCGGCCCCTTCCCCCGCGCTCACTTCCATGCTCCGCGAGAACGACACCCGCCCGAAGCCCGACGAGAAGCCCGCCGCCCGGCCGCAGCGCAAGGCGTTGCACTGTGTGCCGGGCCGCCAGGAGATGTGCGTGGTGGGCTTCTGCACCGTGTTGCTCACCGGCTGCTCGAGCACGCCCCAGGTGGTGCGCCCCCCGCCCCGGCCCGCCGACTGCCCTCCGGGCGCGGTGAAGACAATGAAGGAGCTGGGCATCCCCGTCGGGAAGGTGGGCGTCGCGGATTTCGGCGACCCCGACAAACGCGAGGGCCGCATCCTCAAAACCGTGCGCGAGTCCACGCCCATGCGGGTCTTTGACTTCAAGGGGCTGAACAATGCCACGCTCACCGGGCGGCTCTACCTCGGGCCGGAGCGCGTGTACGGCCGCTTCACCCAGGCCATGCGGCGGGATGGAACGACGTTCCCGGTGTGCCTGGAGCTGGTCTCGCACCGCGATGGAACGCTGGGTGCTTACCGGGATGACGTCGGCGGCCCCACCGACTCCGCCGTGGTCATCACCACGCAACATGTCCGGGCGGTGGAGCGCTTCGAGTAAGACCGGCGGGGGCAGCACAGGGAATGGGAGGTGTGGTAGAGGCCAACGCCTCCCGTCACCCCGCCCCGCCTTCCCCTGGAGGTTGACTCCCGTGCTCCTCGCGTCTCCCGTGGGCCTGCTCTCGCTGGCCCTCCTCGCTCCCTCCTCCCAGGCCGCCGAGCCGTCCCCGCCGGACGCGTGTGAAACGGCGAGCCCGCAGCTCGTGCTGAAGGCCGAGCCCCCCGAGACACCGCCCGTGGTGTGCATCAGCCCGGACGTGCCCCTCACGTTGCGCTTCGACACACCGCTTCGCCCAGGGTCCGTGCGAATGGAGGAGCGGGAGCGCTTCGTGGACGTGTCGGTGGGCCAGCGCGGCGTCACCCTGACGCCCCCGGAGAAGCTGAAGGCCGGGGAGCGCTTCCAAGTGGAGGTGTGCTTCGCGGATGACGCGGCCCCTGCGTGTGCTCGCTTCCTCCTGCTGGCCCACCCCGCGCTGGGCTTGTCCCAGGTGAAGGTGTTTCGCGAGCCCCGCCCGGTGGCCTCCATCCAGGAGGGCGAGAAGGCGGCCCGGGCCGAGGCCCAGCAGTGCCAGCAGGAGGTGCGCCAGTTGCGTGAAGAGCGCGGCGCCCCCGAGGGACTCCGGGGCGTGCTGGCCTCGGGGTTGCTGGTCGAAGGGCGTATTGGCTTCAAGAACCTGACGGACAGCGTCACCGAGGCCAAGGGCAGCGCCCTCGTCATGAGCCAGGCCCGTAGCTACCGCGCCGAGGGCCGGGTGGCGGTGGAGGTGTGGCTGAGGAATCCCGGCACGCGGCCCTGGACGGCGGCGGGCGCGGTGCTGCGCGGCCCCAAGGGCGAGGTGTTGAAGCCATTGCCCCTCTGGCAACCAGAGCCCATTCCTCCGGCTGATGCAGTAGCCGAGGAGCAGCAGCCCGGGCACCGCGTGGTGGTGGAGGTGTTGGCGTCGGAGGTGGAGGCGCGGGGCACGTACACCCTCACGCTCTGGGACGCCGAGCAGCAGCGCACCGTCACCTTGGGGAACATCACCTTCCCGTAGCGCTCGTGCCCGCTGCCAACCCAGTGCATCCTCCACCGCGCTCCCTACCTGTCGGCTTGACCGCCGTACCCGTGTTTCCGTGTACTCGCGGAAACCCCTGGCACCAGCCCGCCCGGCTGGAAGGAGTGGTGCGGTATGTCGCCCCATCTGAAGCATTCCCACCCGACAGGTCTGCCGCCGCGCCGCTGGTGGGTGGTGCTCGTGCTGTTGCTCTCGGCATGTGCCAAGGGCCATCCTCCCGGCGGAATGTTCGCGGGCCGGGGACCTGCACTGTCGCTCACCCCGCCACCGGCTCCCGTGGAGGAAAGCACCCCGGCCTCGGATGCCGGCCTCACGGGGGCGGTGGTGTACGAGGTGGCGGTGGTGGAGCCGGGCCGTGGCACCACGCGGCCGGTGCCGGTGAGCCGGGAGGACTTCCAGCGCGCATTGCGGCACATTGCCCACCAGGTGCAGCACGAGGGCAAGAGCCCGCGCGAGGCCGCACGCGAGTGGCTCAAGGGCCAGGTGGAGCAGCACCCGGAGTGGGAGCAGATGAGTGGGACGTGGGTGGCCGAGGTGGACAAGGGCCAGGTGCTCACCCTGGTGCCCGAGGACGCGGACAGCCGGCTGAAGCCCGTGGCGGACGAGGCCCTGCGCGAGCGCTACCTGCTGTGGTGCACGTGGGGGCGAGGCGGGGGCGACTGCCTGCGCCTGCTGGACGACGGGCCCTACCTCAAGACGGACGACCGGCGCACGCTGGCGCTGGCCCTGGCATTCGGCTCGGTACTGGAGGAGACGAAGGCGGCGTTGGGGCGGGAGTTGGACCCGCAGGTGCTGGTGGCCTCGTGCATGTGGACGCTCGGGGCGTACCTGGCCCTCTGGCTGGTGCCCGAGCCGACCACCAAGCTGTTGGCCGCCGGGCTGTCCGTGGTGCTGGTGGCGTGGCTGGGCGTGGACACGCTCTGGGGGCTGATGGACGGCTGGGCGGCCATGGCCACGCGGGCGCACGAGGCCACCACCTTCGAGGAGTTGCGCGAGGCGGGCGAGGGCTTCGCCCGGGTGCTGGGCACGGACGCGGCGCGGGCGATGCTGCTGGCGGTGGGCGCGTTGACGGGGCGCACGGTGGGGGAGGTGGCGGCGCGGGTGCGGGCACTACCGGGTTACGGCCTGGCGAGCGCGCAGTGGCGGGCGCAGGGGGGCGCGGCGGTGCTGGGGCGGGTGGAAGTCCTGGCGGCCGAGGAGGGTGCGCTGGCGCGGGCGGTGGCGGCGGTGGAGACGGTGGCGGCCACGCCACATGGCCCCCTGGCGGTGGTGATGCTCAAGAAGGGGCGGGGTGGCGGTACGTCCTCCGGGGGCGGCTCCTCGGGCATTGTCGCCATCCGTCACCGGGGCGGCAATCTGCAGGTCATTCTGCCCAACGGGCAGCGGTGGCACTTGCCTCGTGGCAGGTCCCTCCACGACATCCCGGTCGAAGACGAGGTGGGGGACAGGCTTCAGAAGGCCGTCACAGAGGCCGCCCAGCAATGGGGGAAGCACAGGCTCTCCCGCGCCGAGCAAGAAGCCATCGACGATGCCCTCAAGAAGGGCAGGTACTGGCTGGCGCACCTGCTGGAGCGCGAGGCCCGGGGCCGCTTCGTGCAAAATACGGTGAAAGACCAGCTTGGACATCTCTATGACTTCAGCCTGAGCAAGGGCGTCGACGTGATTGACCATGCCACAGGCCGCCGGTATGAGATTCTCTCGGGGACGGCGTCGAACCTCTCGCACCATGGCCGGCGCATGGCGGGCGAGTTCTTCCGGATGCTCACCTTCTGAAAGGGCGGCGGATGATTGCCAAGAAGGTTTTCTACGAGAACAACCAGTTGGAACACGAGCGGCTGGAGCTGACGGACAAAGGTACCCTCTACTTCCTGGGCCGCAATTTGACGCTGAAGAACTGCACGCTGGTACTGAAAGTGGCTGCCAGCAACCTGTTCATTCGTGACGTGCGCTTCACCGACTGCATCTTCGAGGTGAAGCAGGAACTGAAGAACCATCAGCAGTGGATACGTGCCTCACTCAAGGGCTGCCGGTTCAAGGGGCGGCTGTCGGGGTGTGACTTCGGGCACTGGCCCGAGTACGGCAAGGAGCCGGAGTACCAGCTGGGCTCCATCGAGGACTGCGACTTCTCCGAGGCTCGTCTGGATGCCTGCCGCTTCATGGGATGTGACCCACGCTCCCTCCGGTTGCCCAAATGGCCCTGCTTCACCTTCCTGGAGCCCATCCAAAAAGTGTCCGAGTTGCTCAATGCCAGATGGCCGGGCAACTTTGGGGATATCGTCGTGAATGGCATCTACAAGGATCCGCCGGGCACGAGAGCGCTGGTGTATCACGCTCCCTCCATTGCGAAACGGATGGAGACCACCCCAGAGGCGCTCAGGGCCGTCATCGAGCAGTTCGACTGCATCGTCTACTGACCTGGCCACGAGCCTCTCCGCAACGGCGTCGAACCTCGCGCACCATGGTCGGCGCATGGCGAGCGAGTTCTTCCGGATGCTCACCTTCTGAAAGGGCGGCGGATGATTGCCAAGAAGGTTTTCTACGAGAACAAGCAGTTGGAACACGAGCGGCTGGAGCTGACAGACAAAGGTACCCTCTACTTCCTGGGCCGCAATTTGACGCTGAAGAACTGCACGCTGGTACTGAAAGTGGCTGCCAGCAACCTGTTCATTCGCGACGTGCGCTTCACCGACTGCATCTTCGAGGTGAAGCAGGAGTTGAAGAACCATCAGCAGTGGATACGAGCCTCACTCAAGGGGTGCCGGTTCAAGGGGCGGCTGTCGGGGTGTGACTTCGGGCACTGGCCCGGGTACGGCAAGGAGCCCGAGTACCAGCTGGGCTCCATCGAGGACTGCGACTTCTCCGAGGCGCGTCTGGACGGCTGTCGCTTCCACGGTGACCCCCGGACCCTTCGGTTTCCCAAGTGGCCTTGTTTCACCTTCCTGGACCCCGTCGGTAAGAGCCGTGAGCTCTCCACCGTGCAGTGGCCTGGAAACATCGGCCCCGTTGTGATCGAGGACCTCGCCAGCTACCCGCCCTCCACAACCGCACTGACGTGGTTTGCTCCGGACTTCGCGAAGAGGAGCGGGTGTACACCGGAGGAGCTCAAGGCAGTAATCGAGCAGTTCGACTGCATCGTCTACTGACACGACCACGTGCTCTCCGCAACGGCGTCGAACCTCGCGCACCATGGCCGACGCATGGCGGGTGATTTCTTCCGGATGCTCACCTTCTGAAGGGGCGGCCATGGGGTGGCTCACCAACGTTCTCATTGAGGACAAGACGTCTGAAAACGAGCGGTTGGAATTGACAGACAAGGATTCGCTCTACTTCCTTGGACCCAACCTGACGCTGCGCAACTGCACTGTTGTCCTGAAACTGCCCGCCAGACGCCTGCGCATCCTCGGCGCACGGTTCATCAACTGCACCTTCGAGGTGAAACAGGAGTTGATCAACCACCAGGACTGGATAAGAGCTGCCCTCAAGGGGTGCTGGTTCAAGGGGCGGCTGTCGGGGTGTGACTTCGGGCACTGGCCCGAGTACGGCAAGGAGCCGGAGTACCAGTTGGGCTCCATCGAGGACTGCGACTTCTCCGAGGCGCGTCTGGATCACTGCCGCTTCCACGGAAATGACCCCCGCTCCCTCCGGTTTCCCAAATGGCCCGGCTTCACCATTCTGGACCCCATCCGTCACATTGCCGAGCTCCGCGACCTCGCCTGGCCGGAACGATTTGGCAGTTCGCTGCTCTCCTTGTTGGACCAGAGCCCGGAGAACCTCTACAAGCACCCGCGCTCCACGATGGCCCTGAGCTTCTACGCTCCCGTCGAGGCGAAGAAGTCGGGCACCGCGGAAGAGGCCTTCAAGGCCGCCATCGCGAAGTGCGACTTCATCGTCTCCTGACGCAGCGCCATGGGATGGCTCACCCACGTTCTCACCAAGCACAAGGCTACTGATACATGTTGACCGCTGCCCAGTTCGCGCGTGTTCGTGACAGGATGATGAAAGCCCTTGTCGTGCCACGAGGGTTCGAGGCCAGCCGCAGGACCTACACCCGCCGCGGTGAGCAGGTGCACATCATCTCCTTCAATGCCGCGAGGTTTGGTGGCAGCTTCACGGTGGATCTCGGCGTGCACTTCGCGGAGGTGCCTCCGTTCCCGCCTCTGAGCGGCGTCCCTTGGGGGGCGAATGAGTGTTGGTTGATGCGCCGTCTCCGAGACCGAGAGCGCAGCCAGTTCTTCGGCTATGGCAACAGCCACCAGGAAGCGGAGGAATTGGTTCGCGCCATGGCAGAGTGTTGACGCGCAAGCTGGTTGATGGGCGCGTGAGCGAGCTGGGTGATGGGCATCACGCCGGTGGTGGTGCGCCACGGCGGGTGATGGGAAGGCGACGAGCCGCCACCCGGGAGAGTGGCGGCCCGCCGGGTGCAAGGCAT
>NZ_DASUNC010000012.1:0-2373 GCF_036277355.1 Archangium sp. | reverse complement strand
CGTCTTCCGACCATCGTGAGGTGTGCATTGATGGACGCACACCGCGACCATCGCCCCCGTGCTGGCGGTGTACTGCGTCCGGATGAGGCATCAGTCGAGGAAGCGGCGCTCCCACCGGCGCATGTCTTCGTCGGAGAAGCCCCCCCAGTTGCCACGCTCCATGTACAGCCAGGGTTCCAGCACGTGTGCCAGCTCGCGGTACTCGGGCAACGTGCGGCCCTGCTCCATGTCACCCGCCTCCGGCCAGGTCCCCAGCGTCACCACGGCCCGCTCACCATCGAGCTCCTGCACGGTGGTGCCGGGCGAGCGCAGGCGCGCGCGCAGGCTCGCGGCGCCCCCGAGCTCGCCCAACACGGGCGGGCCCAGGAAGTTCAGCCAGTGCACCCCCTTCACTCGGGTGCCCATGGAAAGCGAGTCGAAGTGCACGCCCGGAATGTCCAGGCCGGGATGGCGGAAGGACATGTCGAAAATGGCGTCGGTCGTCCCGACGACGCTCTCCGGGAAGTTGAAGCACAAGCCCCCATGTCCGGAGCAGAAGGGCAACTGCGCCGCCAACTCCAACGCCAGTTCCCGCACGTGCCCTGGTCCGTGTGCTTCCAGGTATTCCGTGGGGAGGATGAAGGACAGCGCGCTTGTCACATTCTTCTCGAGCAGCCGGCCATGGTAGAGGACCTCGTATCCCGTGCTCTCACTGGGCGACTCGGCCAGCCAGAAATAGGTAGCGGGTTCCTCGAGCATGTCACGCCGCAGGAAGGCCCAACCCTTGTCGTCGAGTTCCTCCCAGTCGCCAGTGTATGGGTCGACATACCAACCGAGCACCTGGGACCCGATGGCACGGAGGTACACCTCCAGGCAGCGCATCACCTGTGGGACGAGTTCCTGGTGGGAGCGCCTCTTGTAGAAGGTGAGGCTCACGCTCTCCCGGATGTACAGGGAGCGTCTTTCTCCACCGATGCTCGAGTAGAGGCGAACGCGCGGATAGTGCTCACTCATCACTGGACTCCCTTGGGCGTGACGAAAACGGGCTCGCTCTTTCCCTCAAGAAGCGCCTCTTTGTACATCGTGCCTTGATCGTGAGGGTAATGAGGTTGACCTCTTGTGGGGCGCCTCCAAGAAGGCCGATTATTGGGCGGACAAGGAAACTTCAGATCGTAGACACGACGGACCTGGTTCGGATCGCCCGAGACGTGAACCACGAGATCGGGTACCAGGGCCCCCCACAGCATGCTGGTCAGTCCGAGCTGCAGCCACTCCTCCACCTGCTTGGGGTCAACCCATCGCCACAGCCCCGTGCTGGAGTCCTTCTGATAGGTGGGCTCCACCTTGACATTCTCCGTCAAGCGTTCCGCGAAGGCCTGCCGCACGCACTCGCGAGCCACCTCGTGCTTCCTGGTTCCGAGGTCCATGGCACGCGTCACTTCCTTGCCCCCCTCCATGCGCACCACCTTGTTGCATTGCTCCCGCGTGGGCTCCTGGCCCTGGAGCTCCTCATCCTCCTTCCAACATCACCGACAGGGTGGTGGCGGCATTGGCGGCGTCCACGGCACGAGACAGCCCAGGAATGATGGCCTCTTCGCCCGGCAGGGTGTTGTAGCAGGCGGGGTTTCGCAAGCAGGCGGCCGTCGCCGAGTCCGTGGATTGTGCGTACTGGACCGGTGCTCGAGTGGGGCCCCGCGTGCTCACCACCGGCCCTCCCGTGGCGCATCCGGCCAGCAACAGGACAATGGGCAGCAGCGAGATGCCGGACGTGGGCGGCCGGGTGGACATGCCTCGACTTCCTCCTTCAGGGTGGGTGGACTTCGAGTCTAGTGGATTCCAGAGGGTGGACCGCACGCCTACCGTGCACCTGATTCCAGCGTGGTGGAGCACGAGCCTCGGAACTCTCGACGAACCGCCCCGCCCGCGGGAGAGCGCACCTGTGTAGTAGGCCGCCGTCATAGGCACCAGGCACCTCCTGGAAGTTGGCCCCGGTCCATGACAACAAGAGCATCAGGCCTCCAGCGAACGGGGCCAGCGAGGAGCACGCATGGACGAGCAGAATCAAGCCGAGGCCAGCGAGGAGTATCCGAAGCAGTTGGGGCCGTATCAACTCCAGGAGCAGGTGCAGCGGGCCGCTCGCAACCAACAAGAGGACCTGTTTCGGGCCATGCACGAGACGAGCGGGGCAACGGCCCTGGTGCTCAAGCTCAACGCCGAGCAGGACGCGGCGGCTATGAAGGACCTGCGGGTGAGTCTCATCTCCTCGTCGGCCTCACCTGGATACATCGCCATGCAAGTGGAGCAGACCGCGTGGTCCAGGGCCCCCGACAGACAGTCCGTGGAGTCGCTGGTGTTCACCTTCGAAGGTGTGCGCGAGGCGGTGCGGCGCATGGC
>NZ_DASUNC010000011.1:0-85926 GCF_036277355.1 Archangium sp. | reverse complement strand
CCGCCTCGCGGAACTCCTCCCCGAGTCGTGGGCCCAGCAGCAGGCTCAGCAGCGATAGGCTTGTCGACGCGCCATCCATCACGCGGCCACCGTGCCACTCTTCTTGGTGGCCGACACCATGGGCTGGACCGGAGGCTTACTCAGGAGCTGACGCGCGCCTCCAAGGAGGAGTGCTGGTCCGCGCTCGCACAGGCGCTGGTGGACGGGGACACTCCCACCTTCCTCTCCGCGTTCTCCGAGGCCCTGGCCAGCCACGAGGCCCGCACCGAGAAGCTGGCGCGCGGCTTCACCCAGCGCGAGGACCACTTCGGCGCGCATCGGCACCTGTGGTTCGAGGGACTCGCCCTGCTCCGGCTCGCGCGCCGGCGCGGGCTCGACGTGCCCAACGAGCGCTACCGCTACTGCCCACCCCTGGCCCAGGTGCCAATGACCGAGCCGTACCAGGGCGACTGGGTCACCCGGCTCGGCGATGCGGTCTCGGGAGCATAGGAAAGACAGGGGCCATGCGCGCGGCCAGCCCGCCTGGCTGGCGCTGGCGGCGTCAGGAGAAAACCCCGGCTCGCTCGATGGCGCCCGGGACTTTGCGACATCCCTTGCTACAGCCCCCCGGAAAGCTGCGTCCTTTCCGGGAGATACGGAGTGGAGGCGGCGGGAATCGAACCCGTGAACAAGGCGATGGAAAACCCTAAGCAGGACGCGCTGTTACCCGCTATCGCCTTGATTCTCCTCGGGTTCGTCATCCCGCCCCGTCCCACCCCGTTCCCTCGCGTTCCACCCCTTTCCCCGCTGGCGGGGCACACTGGGGGCACATGCTGGCAGCCCTGTGGCCACACGCGTCATGGCTACCGCCCGAGGGAACTGCCCCCCCGCAGCAAGAATTTTCGGCATCAAGCACGTACCGAGTCGATACGCGGTCTCAAGCAGAATGCAGCAGAGACGAAGTGGTGGTAATCGTCAGGAGCGCAGTTGCCGGGTGTTCTTGATTCTTGAGGGATGCATGCACGTGACGCCTGATGGACTAGATGCTGTGATGAAGGACTGGGACGCTGATGGCGAACTGATGGCGCACAGACATTACGCATCACTTGCCGCCTTCATTCGCATTTGCGACGAGCTTGAGCCGCACTTGTCGCCGGGGGCATTGGCTCCTCGCTTGGCGGAGTGGATAGCAGCAATCGAGGGCGCACGGGGATTCTTGGCGGAATGGAGAAATACCGGAACGGTCTTCCAGTCGCTCAAAGCTGCGCCTCTATTCAACGCCGCTAGCATTGCGCGAGAAGCATGGCGTGGCCCACAAACTGGCCCTGTCCGCCAACTGTCTTTCATTCACGACACAAAGCTTCGCCGAATTGCCGAGCGCGATTACGCAACCCTTCAGGAAGCACTACGTCTTCGCACGCCCAAGGTTGCTCTTGTCTTCGCCGGCTGTGTAGTCGAAGCAATCCTCGTCGACCTGTTGGAAACGGAGCAAAAACGCCTTGAGGCAATCGACGTAAAGAAGGCCAGCAAGAGCCTGGCTGGGAAAATCGAAAATGGAAGAAAGTCACTTAAATTGCCAAATGAGTGGGAACTTGTCGACATGATAGCCATGTGCGGTCCTAATGGACTGAACATATTGGATGCGACCAATGTTACCGCTGCAACTCTGTCACGAATCGAGCGCAACTTGGTTCATCCTAATGTAGAGCGACAGGAGACTGCCGAGCTTTCCTATAGTGATGCCGTGATAGCAGCCGGTGTCGCCGAGAAAGTCGTTGAGGCGGCTCAGTCATTTCGTGCTCAGACACAAGCAGGCGCCGTGCTCTGAACCACGATCCGGCCATGCGTCTCCGAGCGTGCTTTGCACTTCTGCTCTTTCTCTCAGCCTGTACGACGACCCCCCCAAGCCCAAGAGAGCCAGCGGCCCGCGACCCGAGGCTCGCCAACCTCCAGCGCGCGGCGAAGCTGCCCTGGACGGATGGGGGGCGTTGCGCCGTCCGCGAAGCTTCCGAGCCCTGGCCCGAGCTGGCAGAGAGGTGCTTCTATGCCCTCGACCATGACCGGGTTGAGTTTCACGACCTCACAGGACGATGCGCGGTGGCCTCTGCCGGTGCCGCTGCCCTGGGGGTCGGGGTTTGTGTCCTGGCGGCACCGGAGATCGTCGTGGGAGCGGTGATCGTCGCGGGCGTGGTGGTGGTGGGCTTCGCAATCTCAGAGGCGTTGGAGGCTTACGAAAAGAGGGGCCGTCCCCAGGTTCGGCCGCCGCCTACGTTGCCCGAGACGCGGCCCGTGCCTGAAACGCGCCCCGTGCCAGAAGTGAAGCCCGTGCCTGTAACGAAGCCCGCCCCGCCGAAGCCCTCGCCGAAAAAAAGGCCCAAGCCGGAGCCAGCAGGGCAGGACTGGCCGCCCCCGTTGCCACCCGAAGTCACGGAGCGAAACCGCCGCCCGGAGTGCGAGCCTCGACCGGTGAATCACCGTGGCGGTCATGACCCGCACAACGAATGCGCCGACAAAATTCCAAACAACAGCTTCCCCGGCTGGGATGTGCGCGTCAACGGGAAGGATTACGACGGGCTGCAATTGGCCACGCTCACTCTGTGGGACGTCAAGACGGATAATTTCGACAAGCACTCACCACACTCCCAGAAGTTTTTTGCCCGGATGAAACTGCCGGAACTACAACGGGAGAAAAGACTCGCAGAGGCCTGTGGGTATAACTTTGTCGTTGGTGTGAAAAGCGCCGCGCATAAAGCCGCGCTTGAGAAATTGGATCGAAACCTCAACATTGAAATCATGGACTGGTGCTGACATGGCGGTTTTCTCGGATGAACTTGGCATCATCGTTTATGCACCTGCTCTCGTGGGCGAAGATAGGCGGCCTCTCGCTATCATTCATGGAATGGAGGGCGCGCTTCCCGGTTTGCGGCTGGGTTGGACGCTCTCTGAAAAAGAGGAGTTCATTGCGCTGCCCCATCGCGATGAGTGGGTCACGGCTAACAAGATCGACGGTGGGTTTCCGTTCCTTTGCAACGATGACAAAAGCCGCCCGGTGACGCTGACCGCGTGGGAGAACCCGAACGGGCTTGCCGCAAGGAGCCCGCCGCACTTTGAAATCCATGGTTCGCTACATCTGGACGTGGCAGGCATTGCAGCGGCGATGGATGTGCTAGCGGCCATCGGGGAAGGTGCTCGTGCTTTCTGGGGGCTCGCAACGCCTTCCGACGCGGCTGTTGAGATTTCGCAGCAGACCAGAGATCCGGTTCGTAAGCCGGGGAGCCCGCCACGGGGACTACCAGCGCTCAAGATCGCAGAGCACATGCGCTCGTCTGAGATTCCGCACTGCCTCGGGTGGGTGAATTACTGGTCCGCCGCTGCCGCAGAAGCCATCGGCTTTCCGGACCCGGCCCGCGACGCGGAGCTGCTGTCACGCGCACGGCGCACCGCGACGGGCGGGTGGGTCGTGCAGCTCACCGATGCGCCGCTCGACCTGGACAACCCCGCCCACCTGGACGCGCTCAAACGGGCCTACGAGCGCTTTCCGGAGATTGGCGGGCGCGCAGCCCCTTGAGACTCGGCACGGCTCGCGCTGGCCGTGCTCAGGGCCCCGCCTGCTGGCTCACCGGGAAGGTGACGTTCCCGAGGGTGAAGGTGCGCGGCCCCTGTGCTTCCCAGAGCTTGAGGGTGCAGGGGCAGCCGAGCTGCGCGCGCTCCCCCTTCAAACCCACCACGACGGCACCGGCACCATTCGCGGGGATGGGTGCCTCTTGCCACCGCGTAAGCTCCACCTCTTCCCCCGCCTTGTCCACCAGTGCCGCCCCCGCCAGCGTCCAGGGTTCAGCACCGGGGTTAAGTAGGCCCAGCCGTACAGCTACGCTTGCCGGGCGGCTCTCGCCCGTGGGCGTGTAGCTGTAGCTCCAGGCCCCCTTCAGTATGAGCGCGTTGGCTGGCGGCACCGTCAGGAAGTCAAGCTTCTTGGACGCCACGACCCCAGCACCCTCCAGCCATGCGGCACCCAGGAGCCCGCCCGGCTCCTCACGCTCGGCCAGAAGCCGCGCCTTGTCCTCCTGGCACTGGTGCGTTTCGGCCTGTGCTTCGTCACGCTCTTTCTCGCACACGTCGGGCGGGCGCGGCTGCCGGAACACATACACCCGGCGCGTCCCCTTTGCCGCATGGCCCACGAGCCAGAAGCTCGCGCTCGCCGGTGCCGCGCCATCCGCGAAGCGCACCGTCACCTTTACCCGCTCCCCTGGCAGATAATCCCCCTTGGGCATGACGTGGAGGCTCAGCCCCTCCTGCCCGAGTGCCCAATCCGCGAGGCGTCCCACGGGCTGAAACTCCACCGCCCCCACAGCGACGCGGGAGTCAAAGACGAAGGTCGTCGTCTCGTCCGCGCTCGCGCACACGTCGGGAGCCACCTCCGGGGAGCCTGCGGCCAAGTCAAAACGCGCCGTCGCTGCGCAGCGGGGGACGGGGGGCGGTTCTGAGGCTTGCGCAGCACCAGCGAGCAGGGCGGCCAGCAGGACGGCACCGGGAGAGGGGGGCAGCACGGAAACTCAACCTCCAAAGGGCAAGGTAATAATCAGGGCTGCCCGACAGGCACTTCGAGAAGAACGCGCGTGGGTGTCTTGGCGTTGCCGGGCGTGCTTCCGGGAGTGAGGCAGACGCCCAAGCCGGGGGGGCAAAGAAATTCCTTGCCGTGCTCGTCCCCAAAGGACGCGCCTTGAAAGCCGAGGCCACCGCCTCTAATGCCAGCAACGAAACACACAGGGAAAGTCCCCACGCCTGGAATCTTCGCCTCGGTGAAGGTGCCGAAAAGGCGGTTGTCTCCGAGCTTCCACTGTCCAAGTAGCAGGGTCCCGGCAGGTAGATTGCCCACGGCACCATAGATGCCGGTTTGGAGGGTAGCGGGGCCATCCTTCACCCTGGCCGCCTCTCCGGCTTCTCCCTTGTACCCTTTGACCGTGGCGGTCTCGTCGCGGCCAGTGACGTTGAACCGTTCGTGGGTCTCCCGCCAACCCTGGGGGCAGGTAATCTCGGGGGGCACGGTGCGCACCTGGGAGGCGGGCGCGGTGCATCCCCCGTCGAGCAGCGCACAGACCGCCACGGCTGCGGGCTTCACCGGCAAGCGGAACCCCGCACCTTGCGTCTGCGTTTTCGGCGTTTCGTTCTTGGGCGTCTGAGCGGACGTGCGAAGCATGGCGTTAGCGGTAGACGCGGGAAGTTGAGCCCCAACGGGTGTCGCGTCTCCTCCGGCGAGAGATTCCAGCGCCTTTGCATCGGGCGCCACTTCACGACCGCACACGCCTGCGTCGGTAGCGTGAGGGCCCGGGGACGTGGACGGTAGCGGCAACTCGGGTCGGGTCTCGCTGGTGCGTCCCGTAGGGCCAGGTCCCCCCAGGTTCGCGCCCACCAACAGGGTAACGACGGCCACCGTCAGCACGGCCCCAATGACCCCGAGACGCCACGCTGCGCGTTGAGGGGGTGGACCTGCGGCAGGCTCGAGTTCGCGTGCTGGCGGCACCGGGGCGCTCATTACGGGCGGCTCGTGCTCCACTGGGGCCGGGTCCACGCGCGGCGCTTCCACCATGGGGAGCTTGTCCTGGTTCGCGGCTGCGGCCAGGGGCCGAGGGCCTGCTACCGCAGCAGGCACGAAGAGCACGGGTGCCGCGTTCCGCGAGGGCTGCCCGCGCCGGGGGCGCCGCTTCACCAGCTTTAGAAACATGCGCCGCTGTTCGTTCGGCTCCTGCTTTGCCGGGTCATCGAGCGTCGTTGTCGTCTGCGGATCAAGCGGATTTACGAGCGGCGGCTCCCAGGTCGCGTCGTTCTCCGCGTTGGACAGGGACTCATTCAGAGCCGCGCACAGTGTCGCAACCAACGGGAAGCGGTCCTCTGGCCGCTCCGCGAGCATCTTCATGCACAGCAGCGAGGCGGCCAGCGGCACGCGGGGGTTGACGACGTGCGGCGCGTCGGGCCGCTGAGTCAAGATACGCTCGCGCAGCCCGTCCAGGCCCCCTTCATCCGTGCGCTCGCCAAAGGGCAGCGCATCCGTCAGCAGCCAGTAATAAGTCACGCCCAATGCCCACATCTCATCGGTGGGCCCGTACTCGTATTGACCCGTGCCGTCCGGGTTGGCGCGCTGAAAGCGTATCTGCTCGGGAGAGCGGAATTCCTCTGTCCCGGGCGGGAGCTGCGAGCCGGTGACAGTCGGGGCACTGGCCAGAGAACCAATCCCGAAATCAATCAGGATCGGGCGCTCGTTCCCTTCCCGAATGACGATGTTCTCCGGCTTCACATCGCGATGAAACACACCCGCCGCGTGTACCTCCCCGAGCGTCAATGCCGCGTCCAGGATGATGCGCGTCGCCTTCCGAGCCGACGGGTTTCGCTTGTAGGCAAACGTCCAAAGCGTGTCCCCCGGCACGTATTCCATCACGATATAGGGATGGCCGATAACCGGGTCCGGCCAGAAATCCGAACCCACGTAGCGGACGACGCCGGGGTTCTCCAGGTGAATGAGAATGCCGATCTCCCGCTTGCCCCGCCCGTCCAGCTTGGGGATTAGAAGGAGCTTCAACGCGAAGAAGCAGCCCCCGCGCTCGACCTTGTAGACGATGCCGAGGCCCCCCGCGCCCAAGAACCCCACGACCTTGTAATCTCCGATCATCTCGCCGATGTCCGGGTGGCTGAGTGTCAGTCCCACGCGCTACCTCACCTCGTAGATGGGGGAGCGTACCATGACCGCAAGGATGCGGCTCTCCCGGTGGGACCGGGGCGGCAGGTGGACCCCTCCAAAGCTCGCGACCGCTCCAAACAAGTCGGAAACTAATTTTGCACGGATTGCGCGATCAGGCCCGAGTCAGGGAAATCAGTACAGAAATGTTCCCTACATGTGTGGGTTAACCAGGCCGCTCGTGCGCGGCATGTGCCCTTGCAGGACTCGGCAAGGCGCGGACCTGTTGACCACTCACGCACGACGGTTCGGCATGGCCCGTCATTACCGGGTCTGTCCTGGGGCATCGGGCGGTATCGGGGCGCGGTGGTGGCCCAGGCGGTGGCGCGGTGGTGGCTCTGCTTGGTTGCCCGGCTGCACTCTTGCCGATCACCCCTCACGCGTTGTTCGTGGCCTGGACACGCTGGGTGCGCACGGACTGGCCACGGCGCCGCTGTGCATGCCCTTCCTCTCGCACCCGGAGCCCCAAGTGGCCGCCGCTGCCCTGCGCGCCATCAGCAGGATGCGTCTGCCACTGGAACCGGGCGTACTCCAGCGCGCACTCGGCTCGGGAGAACCCCTGCTGCGTGACGCCGCCATCATGGCGGGGCTGATGGGCGGCCACCGCAGCGCCTGGGCCGCCTGCCGGGCCGCGGTCGAATCGCGAGCCCCCGCTGTCCGGCTCCCGCTGCTGCTGCTGGGCCTGGGCGGCGATGAGCGGGACGCGAAGTTGCTGCTAGAGCTGCTCTCCGACGAGGTGCTTCAGGCGGATGTCCTGTGGGCGCTGGGCTTCACCGGCCGCGTGGCCGCCGCCGACGCCTGCCTGGAGTTGATGTGGAAAAAGCCTGTCGCAGCACTTGCGGGTGAGGCCTTCAGTGCCATCACCGGACTGCGCATCGAGGGCCCGTACGCCGCCAGCCCCGAGGAGTCAGAAGAGTCCATTCCCCTGGAACAGGAGGACCTCGATGCCGACCTCGTGCCAAAGCCAGAGGACGCGCTGCCGCTCCCCCAGGCCTCCGCCGTGGCCGCAGGGTGGCAGGAAGTCCGCCCCAACCTGGACCCGCAGCAGCGCTACCTCGCGGGACAACCCTTCACGCCACAAGCGCTGTTGGACGCGCTCACCCGTGCACCCATGCGTCGCCGCCACGCCCTGGCCCTGGAACTGGCACTTCGCAGCCGGGGAGCCATCCAAGTACCGACGCGTGCCTTCGTGGAGCACCAGGTTTCCGCTTTGAAGCAGGCACGTTCGGCCTCTCCCTCCACGTTCAGCCGGCCCTTCGCCGACGGGCTTCGGAGCTGAGCATCAAGTCCTGATGCGCTCAGCGCATCCGAGGAGGAGCACCAGAGCGGCGCCTTCGTTCCCCTAGCGCCGAAGCTTCCTTGCTGCTGTCACCGTGGGTCCTTGCTCTCGGGAAGGGTGATCGTCTCCAGCTGGTCGAGCGGACAGAAGGAGAGGGTCCCGCCGACACGGATCATGCGCTTGTTGTGGCGCGGGAAGTCGGCGACCTCCATCTCCCGGCGCTCGCCGCCGGAGAGGTAGACGAGGTCCTCGGAGAAGGGGTTGCGCAGGTGGTGCCCGACGGACGGGGCGGCGAAGCCGAGGAAGTCACCCGGGCCCACCTCGTGCTGCGTGTCGTCGAGCTCGGCGATGCCGCGGCCGGACAGCACGTACATCCACTCCTCCTCCAGCTGGTGCGAGTGGAAGACGAAGGACTCCTTGCCGGGAGGGATGCGCAGCAGGTGGACACCCGTGCGGCGCATGCCCACGAGCTCGCTCAGCGAGTGGCCGCGGATCTCCGAGTTCGGATTGAGCGGGTGCTGCTGGGACTGCTCGGTGGCGAGGGTGCGGTCGGCGGCGCGGGAGAGCGGGGACTTCGGTGCCGCGGGCTTCTTCTCGGACATGGGAGCCTCCGGGTGGGGAGCCTCCCATCATGCCCGTGGTTCAGTCGAACCAGGCAGGGCGGACGTGGAACTCGGGGTAGGCCTTCGCCTCGAGCGGCCTCCCGGGGCGGTGGACGAGCTTGATCATCGCCCAGCGCAGGAGATGGCTCGGGATGCGCAGCCCGGGCAGGAGCACCCGTGCGTCCTCACCGAGCCACGCCACGACCCCGTCACGCTTCTCCGGCGTGCAGAGGCCCCAGGAGACGAGGCGGTCGAAGAGGAAGGGAATCCGCGGCTCGTCTGGCTCCAGCAGCCCGATGCCGAGGCCCACCGAGGGCTGGAGGCCGTCCGCCACGTCGAGGTAGAGTTCCACCTCGCTCGAGCTCTGGAAGGGCTTGAGCATGCGCTCCACGTCGGCGCGCCGGCCCGGCCAGCCGAGGCGGGACAGGTAGGCCCACACCTTCCGGGAGGGCATCGTCAGCACCAGCCGGATGGAGCGCGTGCCCCGGACGTAGGTGGGGGCGACGTGCGACAGCGCGCCTCCGGTGGGAATCTCGTCGAAGCAGCGCTCGAGCGTGCGGCGGACCTCCGGCTCCAGCGGGCCCTGCCCGAGCAGCTCCAGTGAGCGCCACACGGTGCGGCGGATGGGATGACCCTCGGGAAGCGCGCCTCGCGTCAGGCGGCGGTGGGCGTAGTCCGGCTGCACGCACACCGTGGTGAAGGGCTGGGGCTCATGCGGCGCGGGCCGGTCGTGGTCGAACTCCAGCCAGATGCAGGGGACCTCCGCGTGAAGCGGGCTGCCCTCGGGTGCCCACGCGGCGCAGAACGCGCGGACGCCGTCCCAGAGGGGGCCGGAGCGCCCGGGCGGGGCCGCACCCCGTTCGCGAGCCAGCTCTTCTCCGCCCCAGGTGGGTGTGAGGGTCCCGATGAAGTCCACCTGGGAGGCGTCCGCGGCCAGCCGGCACTCGAAGGAGAAGTTCCGCAGCGACGGGAGCCGGTGCGTGAGGGGCTCGAAGCGCGCCATCGTCCGCCGGGGCACGAGCACCTCCGGAACGCGCGGTGCCAGCCAGGCGAACGTCTTCGGGACCGAGGGAACCACGGCGCGCCTCCCGTCCAGTGGGCCTACTTCTTCGGCGTCTTCGCCCGCGTCTTCCGGGCCGGGGCCGTCTTCGCGCCGGAGGCCTTCCGGGCCGGGCTCTTCTTCGCCGCGGTGGCGGTGCGCTTGCTGCCGCTGCTCGCGTTCACCGTGAAGCCCATGCTGAGCGTGGAGGTCGCATCCTGGTTGGAGGTGACGCGGACGGTGTACGGGCCCGGGGGCAGGTTCGCGGCGAGCGCGAGCGTGCCCGTGGCCTGGCTCTTCGCCTCGCCGGCCCCGGTCACCTCCTGGAGGGTGATGGGCACCTTCTGGGTGTTGTTCTCGATGTCGGCCGTCATCGGGTCCGTGAAGTACTGCCCGGTGAGCGTGACCTCGAGCGTCTGTCCCTGGCGGCCCGACGCCGGGCTGATGCTCGTGAGGTTGATGGCCGGCACGAACCAGAAGCCGATGAAGGGGCTCGTGCGCAGCTCGTCCATCAGCGCCTGGGAGACCTGCCGGGGATCCCTGTTCTTGATGAGGTTCTGGTGCTTCGCCGAGAGGCCCGCCTGCTTCATGGTCTTCTTCGGGTTCTCCGCGAACGCGCGCTGCAGCTTCTCGTTGGTCGTGAGGTCGTGGATGAACTTCACCAGCATGGGCTTCAATCCTTGGAGGGGGTCCCGCAGCCCGGGACGGTGGCATAGGAAGAGTAGATGAAATCGCCGAGCGAGCAGTCCTGGTTGGCCATGACCACGTCCACCGAGAGGGGATGGGTATAGGTCACCTGGAGCGTGTCCCCGGGCGCGAGCCGCCGGGCGAAGGAGATCCACGGTGCACCGGGGACGGTGGTGTAGCCGCGGGGGGGCACCGGCTTGCCGTTGCGGATCACCCGCGAGATGCCGCCGACGAGGGGGAGCGGGAGCGTCACCACGGCCTGCGAGCGCGTGAGGGTGGTGCTCCAGGAGCCGGGGCAGGTGAAGCGCTGCCGCAGGTCCGCCGCGTCGAGCGCCTGGATGATGCCTTGGGTGCCGCGCGCCGAGGTGAGCGCGGGCTGGCTCGCGAAGGTGGAGCCCTGGCCCAGGTAGAGCTGGAAGAAGCCGCTCTCGGGTGTCACGCCGCCCCAGGAGCCTCCGAGCAGATCCGTCATGCCATCGCCGTTGACGTCCGCCAGCTTCACGCCGGAGCCGAGGTTGATGGGCGTGGACGTCCACACGGGCTGGCCGGCATCGGGAGCGGGGACATAGGCCTCGTAGCGGGGCGGGGTGCCGGCGTCGCCGCTCATGAAGCCCTGCACGTTGTTGCGTGAGACGACGAGGGTCCACGTGTCCTGTGTGCCCACGGGGCCCGCGGAGACATAGGGCACCAGGTCTCCCTCGCGCGAGCTCCACCCGGGCGTGGTGGGCAGGGAGATGCCACCGTCCGCGCCAGCGCTTCCGGGGAACACCATCACCTGGGACGTGCCGACCACCAGGTCCAGGAACCCATCCTGCTGCACGTCGGTGAAGAGGACTCCGCCGCCGGTACCTCCGGGCTTCGAGCGCCAACCGGGCTTCGGGGAGAGGGTCCCGCCCTGGTTGAAGTAGATGCGCGCGGAGCCGCCGAGCAGGGGCATGATGTCCGAGGTGGCCAGGTCCAACCGGCCATCCCCGTTCGCATCCCCCAGCGCGCAGGCGAACGAGCTGTAGGTGTCCTTCGAGCGGAAGGAGGGGCTCTTCTCCAGGGTGCCGCGCTGGTTGAAGTAGACCTTGACGCCGCCGCTGCCCCAGGGCTTTCCGAGGGTGGACACCGCGACGTCCAGCCACCCATCGCCGTTGATGTCGCCCACGGCGAGGTTCATGTGGGCGTCCGAATCCGAGGAGACCCAGTCCGGCCGTTGCAGCGTGCCGAAGAAGTCGTTCTCCCGGGTGTTCAGGTAGACGGCCAGTGGTTGGAGTCCCTGATCGTTCCCGCTCGCGGTGATGAGGTCCGGGTAGCCGTCACCGTTGATGTCGGCCAGGGCGAGCCCGGTCTCGTAGAGGCCCATGGGGGCGCTCTGGAGATCGGGCTGGGTGGCGTAGGGGATGGGCGTGCCACCATCCACGGACGTCGGAGCCGGGGTGGCGGACAGGGCGAGCGCTGCCAGCGGCAGCGGGAAGATCCAGCTCATCGGACTCCTGGGGCCGAGTGGCCCGGGGCGAAGGTGGAGGCCCAGCGCGCGGGCTCGGCGATGCCGTGGGAGGTCATCACCGCGTGGGCGGCCTCGATGAGGGCACGGCCCTCGTCTCCACCGATGAGGCCTCCCAGGTGGTGGCGGGCGATGGCCGCGTGGACCGCCATGCCCGTGGCCTCGAAGCCCTGGAGGGCCGAGGTCAGGTGCGAACGCGCTCCCGCCGGGTCCCCCCGGAGACGGGCGATGCTGGCCCGGAGCAGGTGGGCCATCGGAACGCAGTCACTGCGCCCCTGACGGGAGATGAACTCCACGTCCTTCTCGGCGCTCGCGAGCAGTTTCTCCCGGGCGCCCGTGTCGTGCTCGGCGTGCGCGAGCGCGCCGCATGCGCGCACGGTGTACATCCTCATCCGGCCCACCAGGGCGCGGAGGAACTGCGCGGACTTCACCTTGGGCCACATCCGGGTGATGCGCTGCCACGCCCGCGCGTGCTGTCCCTGGTAGAGGTCGGCCCAGGCCTCCACGAGGAAGACGGAGATGTGCTGGATGGTGCCCGTCCGGGGCCAGGAGGCGGCGAGCTCCCGCATGCGCTGGCAGGTGCCCTCGGCGTCTCCGGTGGCGAGCAGTCCCATGCCGGTGCCGAGCAGCGCCGTCATCTGGGAGTACGCGTCGCCCTGCTCCACGGCCACGCGGTACCAATCGCCGCCGTGCTCGCGCAGCGCCGTCATCTGGTGTGTGAGGTCCAGGGCGAGCATCGCCATGGCGCGCGCCATGCCGCCCTCCCAGAGCGTGTCCCGGCGGCTCTCGCGCATCCGCTCCAGGCCGGCCTCCGCCTGGACGAGCGTCTCGGCCCACTGGCCCACGGTGAGTGAGCGGACGCCGCGGAAGATGTCCGCCAGGCCGAGCAGCTCGGGTGTGTTCAGCCGCTGCGCCAGCGCCACACCGCGCTCGAGGTCTCGGGTGCCCGACTCCAGCGCGCCCGGGGAGCCCTGGAACAACCAGGTGCCGCCGAAGGCGATGAGTGGACGGGCCACGCGCTGGGGCTCTCCCGCGTCGAGCGCCAGCAGCAGGCTCCGGAGCTGGAAGAGCAGGCCGCGCGTGGGCTCCACGTTGATCAACGCCCGCGCCAGGGCCCAGAGCAGATCGATGCGCTGGAGCTGGAGGGGGGGCACCTCGGACTCGGGCCGCTCGGTGAACTCGATGCCGCGCAGCTTGAGCCGGGCCAGAAGCCAGACGACCTCCAGCACCGCGCGGGCCGTGGAGCGCGGGTAGCTCAGGCCGAGCCGCTCGAGCACGGGCCCGAGCAGCGCGGTGCCGTCGTCGATGCGCCCACCCACCATGTAGTGCTCGATGGCGCGGCACTGGAGGTCCAGCCACTCGTGGGCAGGGGCGTCCTCGGCGAGGCGGAGGAAGAGGGGCGCCGCTTCGGTGCCGCGGCCGGCGAGCGCGAGGGTCTCGGCCCGGGCGCGCTCCAGCTCGCGGCGCGGGGGCAGACCGGAGACCGGCGTGCCCTGGCTCCACTCGAGGGCGAAGCCATACAGCTCGGCGGCCCGGGCGAAGGCGAGTGCCTCGCGGGCGCGCTCGGCGGCGCTGAGGGCGTGGAGGGAGGCGCGGACGAGCTCGCCCGCCCCGTGGAGGTGCAGCGCGAGCCGCTCGGGATCCGGCTGGGGCTGGGCCTCGAGCACCTCGGCGAGCCGGCGGTGATGGCCCTGGATGGCGGGGGCCTGGAGGGTCTCCACGAGCCGCTCGCGGATGCGGTCATGGCTCACCTCCAGGTCGACACCGCCGGGGGTGGCGCGGGTGCGGAGCAGGTGGGCGGAGCGCAGCAGGGCGAGCGACGACAGCGTGGCCTGGGAGGGCCGGGCCGCGTCCAGCGCGAGCGTCTGCTCCAGGGGATGACCGGCCACGGCGAGGAGCTCGAGGAGCTGGCGCGCGCCCTCGGGCAGCTGGTGGACGCGGGCGTCGACGACGCGGCCGAGCGACAGCTCTCCCGAAGTGGCGCGCTCGCTGTCCGAGGTGACGTAGCGCACGAACTCCTCGGCCAGCAGCGGGCTGCCTCCGGCTTCCCGGGCGATGCGCTCGGCCTGGGCGCGCGCCGCGGGGTCCTCCACGCCGAGCCGTTCCAGGGCGAGGCGCGCGGAGTCCTCGGGCGAGAGGGGCGGCAGGGCCACCTCCACGGGCGGGACGGTCCACGACAGCGGCTCCAACAGCTGGCGCAGCGCCTCCAGGCAGGGGCTGTTCGCGGCCTCGTCGCTCCGGTAGCTGAGGACGAGCAGCAGGGGCGGCGCGAAGGGAGGCGACAACAGCTCCGCGAGGAAGCGGGCGCTGTCGAGGTCCCCCCACTGGAGGTCATCCAGCAGCAGCACCAGGGGCTTGTGCGAGGAGATCCGCCGCAGCAACTCCTTGAGCACGCGCACGGCGAGGGCACGGGCCTGGAGGGGATCCTCCGGGAGGGGCTCCGCGTGCTCCTGGGACAGGGCGTCCTCGTTGAGCCGGAGGACGGGGAAGAGGCGGGAGAGGGCCTGGAAGTGCTCGGGGAAGAGTCCGTGCACCTGCTCGCGGGGGAGCTGCGAGATGGCGCGGCTGAGCGAGTCCATCAGGCTGTCGAGCGCCTTGTACGGGACGGACTCGCGCTCGTAGCAACGGCCGGAGACGACGAGGGCACGTCCCTCGCGGCGCAGCTCCTGGGCGAAGGCCTCGAGCAGCGCGCTCTTGCCGAGACCGGCCAGGCCGTGGACGCGGGCCAGCACCGTCTCGCCCGCGGCGCCGCGCGAGGCGGCGGCATGCAACGAGGCCAGCTCCTTCTCGCGGCCCACCAGACGGAGTTCGCGAGCGGTGGGGGCGGGGGCCCCGGGGGCGTCCTGGCCGCCGAGCCGGCGCAGGACCTCGGCGCCGGAGGGGCGGGCGGCGGGGTCCTCGCGGAGCAGGTCCTCGCAGAGGGAGACGAGGTCGGCGGGCGGGTCCACCACGAAGCGCGAGATGGGGGCGGCACCGTGCCGCTGGGCCTGCCGCATCTCGTGCATGTTGCCGGTGAAGGGCCGCTGCCCGGTGAGACACTCGTAGAGCATCACGCCCACGGAGTACCAGTCGGTGGCCTCGGTGGTGGGCTGGAGGTCCCACTGCTCGGGGGCCATGTACGGCGGCGAGCCGGCGAGGGGCTCGGGGGAGCTCATCGACGCCGAGGGGTACATCAGCGGCTTGGCGAGCCCGAAGTCGAGGATGACGACGCGGCCCTGGGGCGTGACGCGGACGTTGGAGGGCTTGAGGTCGCGGTGGACGAGCCCGGAGGCGTGGAGTGCGCGCAGGCCCGTGACGAGCTCGCGGAACACCGGGCGGAGGCGCCCGGCGTCGACGGTGCGGGTGGGCGCGTCGGGGAGGACGAGCGCCTGGGAGCCGGTGGTGGCGTTGAGGCTGGTGGCGGTGTCCTCGTCCGGTGACGAGTGGCTCGCGCCGCTGTCCAGCTTCGGGTGGCGCTGGGGGCTGGTGACGGTGTCCTCGTGTGGGGTCGAGGGCTCCGCCTTCTCCGAGGGCCGCAGCCGCAGGGAGTCGAGGAAGGCGTGGCCCTCGATGAGCTCCATGGTGAAGAACCAGGTGGAGCCCTCGGAGAACAGCTCGTAGAGGGTGACGAGGTTCGGGTGGACGATCTCCGTGAGGAGGCGGAACTCCTGCTTGAAGCGGTAGAGCGAGCCGGGCGACGCCTTGTGCAGTGTCTTGAGGGCCACGACGGAGCCGGTGCGGCGATCGAGCGCCTCGCACACGATGCCGAAGCCACCCACGCCCAGGGTCCGTCTGACCTCGAAACGCTCGTTGCCCGCGAAGCCTTGCTGTTCAGCGACTCTCACTGGCCCCTCCCCGGTGATGTGCGCGCCGACGCTACCCCACGCGTCCTGGGGCAGGAAGCAAAGCGCCAGGTTTGATGCGCCTGCCTGCCCTTCATCCGAGCACCCCAGGCCCCCACGGAGCGGGTAAGGTGGCCGGGACATGCTCTCGCTGCTCCGGCTCGTCTCCCTGCGTCACATCCTGGGTGCACCGCTGCGCACTGGCCTCACGGTGCTGGGCGTGGCCGTGGGCGTGGCGACGATGGTGGGGGTGATGTCCATCAACGGCTCGGTGCTGGATGCGTTCCGCTCGACGGTGGATGCCATCGCGGGGAAGGCGGACCTGACGGTGGCGGGCACGCAGGTGGGCTTCGACGAGTCCGTGCTGGAGCGGGTGCGGGCGGTGCCCGGTGTCACGCATGCCTCGGGGGCGCTGACGGTGATCGTCCCGGTGAAGGGCGCGCCGGGCGAGCGCCTCTACGTGATGGGCGTGGACCTGCTGGATGACGGCCACTTCCGCACGTACGAGGGCGTGGACAGGGACCTGGGCGGGCTGTCGGACGACCTGGAGTTCCTCAACTCGACGGACCGGATGCTCGTGTCGGAGCGCTTCGCGCGCGAGCGGGGGCTGAAGGTGGGGGACGGCTTCCAGCTCATCACCGGGAGCGGGCCGCAGGACTTCGTGGTGCACGCGCTCATCCGCGAAGCGGGGCCGGTGAAGGCCTTTGGCGGCTCGGTGGGCGTGATGGACGTGGCGTCGGCGCAGGCGGCCTTCGGGCGCGAGCGGACGTTGGACCGCATCGACGTGGCGGTGGACGCGGCGGTGGGCGTGGACGCGGTGCGCGAGCGCCTGCGCTCGGCCCTGGGCGGAGGCTTCGAGGTGGAGCGCCCGTCGCGCCGGGGCGGCTCGGTGGCGACCATGGTGCGCAGCTTCCAGATGGGGCTGAACCTGGGCTCCGGGGTGGCGCTGCTGGTGGGGGTGTTCCTCGTCTACAACACCATCGCCATCAGCGTGGTGCAGCGGCGCAGGGAGATTGGAACGCTGCGGGCGCTGGGGGCCACGCGCCTGCGCATCCGGGCCCTCTTCACGCTGGAGGCGGTGGTGCTGGGCGGGGTGGGGACGGTGCTGGGGCTGCCGCTGGGCGTACTCGTCGGCCGGCTCGCCATCGGCTGGGTGTCCGGGGCCATCTCCAGCCTCTACATCCAGGTGAACGCGCGGGACGTGACGGTGGGCCCGTGGGAGCTGGGCCTGGGCGTGGCGCTCGGCGTGCTGGGCAGTGGCTTCGCGGCCCTGAGGCCGGCGCTGCAGGCCTCGAGCGTGCTCCCGGTGGAGGCGCTGCGCCGGGACGCGGCCCAGGGGGCTGGAGTGGGGGGCTCGCGCCTGCCCACGGTGCTCGGCGTGGGGTGCCTGCTGCTCGTCTACCCGTCCACGTGGCTGCCCGCGCCCGTGGAGAACCTGCCCGTAGGCGGCTACATCTCCATCTTCCTGGTGCTGATGGGGACCACGCTGCTGGCCCCGGGGGTGCTGCGCCTCTTGTGGCACGTCTACCATCGCCCGGGCGAGGCCCTGCTGGGCGTGAGTGGCCGGCTGGCGGCGGACAACTTCGCGCGAGCGCCCGCGCGCACGGCGGTCCCGGTGTCGGCGCTGGCCATTGGCGTGGCCATGGCGGTGTGCATCGCCGGCTTCGTGGGCTCCTTCCGCTCCGCGGCGCACCGGTGGTTGGATCAGTCGGTGCCGGCGGACCTCTTCCTCACCTCGGCGGCGCGCATCGCGGGCAGCCGCAACCAGCCCATGGCCCCGGAGCTGGCCGAGGAGCTCGCGGCGCTGCCCGGCGTCTCCGAAGTCGACCGGGTGCGCGTGCTGCCCCATGACGTGCTCGGGCTGCGCGCCTACGTCATCTCGCTGATTCCCGAGATCTACGAGAGCCACGGCAAGCCGCGGCTGCTGGAGGGCCGCCTGCCCACGCGCGAGGAGCGGCTGGCCGGACGGGTCATCATCTCGGAGAACCTCTCGCGGCGCCGGGACCTGCACGTGGAGGACACCTTCGAGATGTCCACGCCCACGGGCGCGCGCACCTACACGGTGGCGGCGGTGGCGGTGGACTACACCTCGGACCAGGGCGTCGTTTTCCTGGCGCGCGAGGTGTACCAGGCGCATTTCCAGGATGACCGGGTGGACACCTTCGAGCTGTACCTCGCGGACCGCTCGAGGCTGGACGAGCTGCGCCGCACCATCACGGAGCGGTGGGGCGAGCGCCACCAGCTCTACGTGCTGAGCAACGCGGACCTGCGTCAGGAGGCCACGGCGCTCATCGACGAGGCCTTCTCCGTGTCCTATGCGATGGAGGTGGTGGCGGTGCTGCTGGCGCTCTTGGGGGTGGTCAACACGTTGCTGGCGGCGGTGTTGGACCGGACCCGGGAGATTGGCCTGTTGAGGGCGGTGGGGGCGGCCCGGTCCCACATCGTCCGGCTGTTCGTCGGGGAGGCGGCCTTCATCGGCCTGTCAGGTGGGCTCATCGGAGCGCTGGCGGGCCTTTGGATGGGGGTTCTCATCACCGATGTGGTAGGCGGTCAGGCCACGGGGTGGAGCTTTCCCTATATTTTTCCCGCCCGGCTGGCTGGGGTGATGGGGGTCGTCTCGACCCTGTGCGCCATCGTGGCCGGGCTGTATCCTGCGCGTCGTGCCGCCACCCTGAACGTGGTGGAGGCGCTCGCATACGAGTGAGTCCCATGGGTGCCAACCTGCAGAATCCCTTCCACATCCTCCTGGTCGAGGACGAGCCCGTCATCCGGGAGCTCGTGCGTTCCATGCTGAGCGACGGGGCCGTGGAGGTGGTGTGCGCGGCCAATGGCATCGAGGGCTTGAAGCTGGCCAAGAGCCGCCCCTTCCAGCTCGTGCTGATGGACGTGGTGCTGCCGCAGCTGGACGGCATCTCGGTGTGCCGGATGCTCAAGAGCGACCCGTCGACGTCGAAGGTGCCCGTCTACATGCTCACCGCCAAGTCCAAGAAGTCGGACATGGAGAGCGCCACCATGGCGGGAGCGGACGGCTACATCCAGAAGCCCTTCAAGGGCGCGGAGCTGATGGCGCTGGTGGAGCGGCTGCGCCGGGTGGTGTGAGGCCGGAAGGGTGAGGCCGGGCCCGGCTCAGGGCAGGCGCGGGTGGAGGTAGCGCGCCAGCAGCAGGAAGTGATCCCAGTCCAGGTCGGCGAACTCGAGCGCCACGCCGTGGGCCGCGCGGCGGACGATGTTGCACGTGGCGGTGATGTCCCCGATGCCGGGCAGCGGCAGGGTGAGGGACAGCTGCTTCACGGAGTCCGGGGGGTGGCCGTGGAGGAACAGGCCCGCCATGGACAGGTCGCGCGCCTTGACGAGCACGGTGCGCTCGCCCAGGTGCACCTTCACCATCCAGTTGGCGTCCACGCGCGGGTGGTAGCGCTCCTGGAGTCGGAGGGGAGAGTTGGACGGCGTCATGGGGAACCTCCTCGGGGTGCGACAGGGAGCTACAGTCTGGAGCAGCCCGGGGGGGTCGCAACTTTTCGGCCGGGGCCCGGCCGCGCCCGCTGACCGTCCACGCACGCGGATGCGCGCTCCACGCGGTGGAGGGTTGGCGGGGTGGGGGAGCGGCCATGTGCCCGGGAAGACTGCGCTCGTTGGCTGGCACGTGGGCTGAAGAAGCCCCGGCGCAACCCAAGCGCAGGAGGCTTCACGTGGAGAACGGCAATCGGATTGGCTCGCTGTCCATCACCCCCACCGTGGCGAGGCAGACGCCGCGGAACGACTTCGGCACGGTGTTCGCGCGCTCGGCGCAGGAGGTGGTGAAGGCGGGGGCGGGAATCGCGGCGTCGCTGATGCCGGGGAACCCGATGGTGAGCGCGGCGGTGGCGAGCGTCAGCTCGGTGGTGTCGTCGACGGCGTCGTCGGTGCAGGGCGTGTCGGCGGCGGGAGCGGGAGGAGTGGGGGGGACGGCGGGGCAGGGCGAGCAGTGGGATCTGCTGGCGGCGCAGCGGGAGATGCAGGCCGAGGGGGCGAAGATGAACCTGGCCTACATGAACCTGCAGAACGAGATGCAGGCGGAGAGCCGGGCGCACAACGCCATCTCCAACATCATGAAGGTGCGGCACGACTCGGCGAAGGCCGCCATCAACAACATCCGGTAGGGGCGCGCCATGGCCATCGACAAGGTGGGGGCGATTGGCGGGGCGGGAGCGACGCCCGCGCTGGAGCCCTCGGGGAAGGCGCGGTTCGGCGAGGTGCTGGAGGGGGTGAAGGGCCCGGCGAAGCAGCCGGGGCCCCGGGTCGCCAGTGAGGGCACCCCCCAGCAGACGTCCACGGAGAAGACGGAGGCGGCGCGAGGGAAGTGCGAGGTGGAGGGGGCGGGGAAGGCCGCGGGGGGGGCGTCGGAGGTGCGGGCCGGGGTGCGGGTGGACTCGGTGCAGGCGGCGAGGTCCCAGCAGGCGGTGCAGGTGCTGGACCGGGTGACGGAGGCGCAGAAGCGGCTGGACAACATCCTGGCGCTGGCCGAGTCCGGCAAGTCGTTCTCTCCGGCCGAGCTGCTGGCCGTCCAGGCCCACGTGTACCGCGCGAGTCAGGAGCTCGATCTCGCGGGGAAGGTCGTCGAGAAGGCGACGGGTGGCGTCAAGCAGGTGCTGCAGACGCAGGTGTGAGGACTCCCATGGACATGCGACGCTGTCTCTTGCTGCTGCTCCTGTGCGCCACGGGGTGCAGGGAGCGCATTCAACACGGCCTGGACGAGCGCCAGGCCAACGAGTTGCAGACGGTGCTCGTCGAGCGGGGGCTCGACGCGCGCAAGGTGCCCGAGGCGGGCAAGAAGCCCACGTGGGCCATCGAGGTGACGGAGGAGCAGTCCTCGGACGCGGTGCGGATTCTGGCGGAGCTGGGGTTGCCGAGGCCCGTGGCGGACGAGGGCTGTGACGTCTTCGGAGGAGGAGGGCTGGTGCGGACGCCGGTGGAGGAGCAGCTCTGCCGGGTGAGGGTGATGGAGCAGGGGCTGGAGAAGACGCTCCAGACGGTGGAGGGGGTGCTCCTGGCGCGAGTGCACCTGGTGGTGCCCCCGCCGCCGAGGCCCGGACAGCCGCCAGTGCCCGCGAAGGCCTCGGCGATGCTGCGCGTGGCGCCCGGCTACGCGGAGACGATCAAGGGCTCGCGGGAGCTGCTGCGCGCCCTGCTCGCGGGAGGTGTGGAGGGGCTCGCTCCCGAGTCGGTGTCGCTCATGGTGGACGAGGTGTCCACGCGGGTGGTGGCGCCCACGCCCGGGGCTTCTCCGCTGACGCGGCTGCGGGTGCTGCTGGCGGTGTTGTCGCTGGCGGTCACGGGGCTGTCGGTGGGGTTGATCCTCATGACGCTGCGTCTGCGGCACTACCGCGCGATGGCGGAAGCGAAGCCCGTGGCTCCACCTGCTCCCACGCGTCCGGTGGTGACGGCCGGGGCCGCACGCAAGGTGGCGTGAGCTTCCGGGAGGGATGAGCCATGGATGTGACGCGCATCGAGCGCCCGGGTGCCAGGACGCCAGGGCCCGAGCAGACGGTGGTGGTCCGGGTGCCTCGGAGTCCACCGCCGGAGCCAGCGAGGAGACCGGCGTATCCGGAGCCGGTAAAGGGCTCGCTTCCGGTCTCGCTGCTCGTGGAGCGGATTGCCCTGGTGGCGCTGGTGTTCGGGCGGGAGCGGGCGGGGGTGCTGCTCGAGGGGTTGAGGGAGCCGGAGGCGCGGGAGGCGAAGAACCACCTGGCCGGGTTCACCGCGCTCTCCTCGGCGAGGCGGCAGGCGCGGGTGGCGGTGGAGTTCGGAGTGCGGCCGGATGCCGCGGCGCGGCTGCGGGCGGTGATGGAGGAGGCGCCGGAGGTCCTGAGACGGGAGCTCTTCCGGAGGCTGCCGCCCTATCACCGCAACCTCTTTCCGGAGCGCCAGGTGGAGCCGCCCGACGCGGCGGCCACCCCGGCGGTGTGTGCACTGGCCGAGCGGCTCTTCCGCGAAGCCACGCGCTGAGACCCACTGCATCCGGCTCAGTCCTCGCTGGTGCCGGAGACCTCGTAGCGCCGGAAGTCCGTGGCGCGCGCCAGCGTGGCCGCGCGCTCCTGCAGTGCGCGCTGTCCCGCCGTGGACAGGGCTGCTTCCAGCTCCGCCTCGCCGCGCCACTGCGAGTACACCGCGACCCGCTCCCCATCCAGGCTGCGGTGCAGCGCCGCACCCACCCTCCCCGCGACTTCGGACTCGAGCTCCTCGCGGAGCAGCGCCACCAGGGCCTCCTGGCGCGCGGGCTCCACCGTGTCCACCCGCAGCGTGACGAGCACCGGGCTGGGCCAGCGGATCTCCAGTGGCTGCCCGCGCGTGGTCATCACCACCTCGTAGGCATGCGGGTCCGTGGACATCTCGAAGTACCGGTAGTTGTGGAGGTGCTGCTGGAACTCGGGAGTCCGACGGCCCGCCTCGAGCGCCTCCATGCTCCGCCACTGGGCATGGTTGAAGAAGCGCACCCCATCGAGGCTCCGGTGGAAGTTGGCCGAGATGGCCCCGGGCTGGCGCTTGCCGTACCAGTACATGTCCCCCAACTGCACCCGCGTCAGTCCGAGCTGGTCCCTCGGGTTGACCGTGAAGAGGTTGATCAGCGTCACGTATTCGCTCACCGCGTGGGCGCGAATGATCCCCATGGCCTGCCTCCTGTGTTCGCCTTGGCCAGCCCGTAGGGTACGTGCACCAGACCCGGCGGAACACCGATTCCGGGCCTGAGACTCCCCGTCCCGAGTCGGGACGGCTCCTGACCTCCAACCCCTCGATTTCGCGGGCACGGCCGTTGGCATCGGCCGTGAACAGGAGTGGTGCGTCCGCGGCACGGAGCGAACCATGCAGAGTCCCTTCGGAGAGAGCAGCCAGTCCACGACGTTGAAGCCGATGACGCTGCGCCGGCTCGGCACGCGCCGGTTGGCACGGGCCCACGTGACGCTGCACGAGCGGCCCCAGGTGGTGCGGCTCGCGAGGCAGGCGTTGCAGGGCGTGTGCGAGGCACTCGGACGGGAGCTGGGGTGCCCCGTCCGAGCCGAGGCGCGATTGCTGGAGGCGGTGGTGATGCCGGCGGCGGGGTTGGCGCACACGGCGGCCTTCGCGCTGGTGGAGCTGTCGGCGACGGGAGGGATGGGGGTGCTGGAGCTGGAGCCGCCGGTGCTCTTCGCCGCGCTGGAGCGCCTGGCGGGGGCGGGGACGAAGCCCGGACCCATCACGGAGCTGACGCGCCTGGAGGAAGCCTCCTTCGCCTTCCTGGGCCTGTCGGCGCTGTGCGCGCTGCGTGGCCAGCCGGAGTTGGAGCGGAGATTCGGTCCGCGCCTCGTCGGGGTGACGATGAATCGCACGGAGGCGTTGACGCGCCTCGATGCCCGGCAGCGTCACCTGGGCGTGGAGCTGACGGTGACGGTGGGACAGACGACGGCGGGGGGGCGGCTGGTCCTGCCCGCGGTGGTGCTCGAAGGGGCGTTGAAGGAGCTGCCCGCGGAGCGAGACGTGGAGCTCGCGCCCGAGGTGCTGGCGGCGCGGCTGGAGGCCCGCTGCTTCGTGGGCAGCACATCGCTGCCGCGCACGGCGCTGGAGTCACTCGGGCCGGGGGATGTCGTGCTCTTCGACGGGCTGCGCCAGGAGGGCACGGGCCTGTCGGGTCCCGGGCGCCTCGCCCTGCGCGGCTTCGAGCTGACGGGTGACTTCACGCCCGAGGGTTTCTCGTTGAACCACGCGCGCAGGCGCGGACTTTTCCAGGAGTCGGACATGGCGACCGTAGTCGAGCGGAGCGAGGGAATGCCCCCGTTGCCGGTGGAAGTGGAGATCGAGCTGACGCGGCTGCTGCTGCCGCTCTCGGAGCTGGCGGGGCTGAAGCCGGGCGCACTGCTGCCGCTGCACATCAACGCGAGCGAGCCGGTGCTGCTGCGAGTGGGAGACCGGGCGGTAGCGCGGGCGGAGTTGGTGGACATCGAGGGAGAGGTGGGGGCCCGCATCCTCACCCTGCTGCCGTGAGCGCGCCGATGAAGACCCTGTTCGACTCCGTGTCTCCGAGAAACAAGCTGCTGCTGGCGCTGGGGCTCGTGCTCGGGCTGGCGGCGCTGGCACCCCTGGGAGGCGTCTCGGCGGCCGTGTTGGCCCGGTGGCTGTTGGGGGCCGCGGCCCTGGGGGGCCTGGGGTGGTGGCTCATGCGGCGTGGACGGGCCGATGTCCGCTTCGCCCTCACCGAGCGCATGAGGGTGGTGTCCAGGACGGGCCTGTCGCAGCGTTGCGGATTGGCACTGGTGGAGGTGGAGGGGAGCCGCTACCTGGTGGCCTTCGGGGACTCCTTCGCGGAGATCCGCCGGGCGCACACGCCGGTGCGGGTGAAGACCCGGTCGAGGCGGCGCGCGGTGGCCCGCTCCCACGAGAAGGAGACCTTGTCATGAGCCGCGTGTTGCTCGTGTCGGGCGTGCTCCTTCCCGGGCTGGCCTTGGCGGCGGAGACACCGCTCTCGCAGCTGTCCTTCGCCGGCAGCCCGTTGTCGATGATGGGGATGCTGGCGCTGATGTCGCTGCTGCCGTTCGCGGTGCTGATGCTGACGAGCTTCTCGAAGATCGCCGTGGTGCTGTCACTGGCGCGCTCGGCGATGGGAACGCAGCAGGCACCGCCCACCATCGTTCTCACGGGGCTCGCGGCGGTGCTGACGGGGCACATCATGGCGCCGGTGATGGAGCGCATGTACGACGTGGGGCAGGCCGTCTACCAGGACGTCGGCTCCGGTGCGCAGATCCTCAGCGCGGCGGGCAGGGTGACCGAGCCGCTGCGTACCTTCCTGGTGAAGCATGGCAGTCCGGAGGAGCGGGCCCGCTTCCTGGACCTGGCGCGCGAGCTGCGGCCGCCGGACGAAGCCGACGCGGTGCACGAGGACGATCTCTTCGTGGTCATTCCCGCCTTCGTCATCACGGAGCTGACGGAGGCCTTCCAGATTGGCTTCCTCGTCTTCCTGCCGTTCCTCGTGCTGGACATGGTTGTCGCCAACATCCTGCTCGCGCTCGGCATGCAGTCGTTGTCTCCGAGCCAGGTGAGCCTGCCTTTCAAGATCCTCCTCTTCGTCGCCGTGGATGGCTGGGCGCTGCTCGCGCGGGGCCTCATCCTCGGCTACCGGTGATGCCATGAGCCAGGACGTCCTGCTCTCACTGGGCCGCGAGGCGCTGCTGCTGATGGTGCTCGCTTCCCTCCCGCCCATTGGAGCCAGTCTGGTGGTGGGGTTTCTGATGAGTCTCTTCCAGGCCACGACGCAGCTGCAGGAGAGCACTCTCACGGTGGTGCCCAAGCTGTGCGCGGCGGTGCTGGCCCTGGTGGTGGCAGGGCCGTGGATCGCCGGACAGCTCACGCTCTTCGCGCATCAGGTCTTGAGGGTCATCGCGGAGGTCGGCGGGTGAACCTCGAGCTGCTTCGCGCACAATTGGCGCCGCTGGGCCCGAGCATGGTGGCGGTGGCCCTGTGCTCCGCCCGCCTGCTGCCGGTGGCCTTCCTCTGTCCCCTGTTGGGAGGGCAAGCGGCGCCGACGACGGTGAAGCTCGCCCTGGTGCTGAGCCTCGCGCTCTTCCTGCACCATGTCGCGGGCGTGTCCCTGCCGGAACCGGTGGAGACACCGCTGCAGCTGGCGGCTCTGGCGATGAAGGAGCTCACCTATGGCACGTCCGTGGGGTTGGTGGCGGCGCTGCCCTTCGATGCAGCGCGGATGGGCGGGCGCTTCATCGACCTGTTCCGTGGCACCTCGGCGGAGGCGAGCCTGCCCGTAGCCGGGACGCGCGAATCCGCCACGGGGGACGCGCTCTACCAGCTCCTCGTCGGACTGGTGGTGACGGGCGGGCTGATGCCCGTCGTGCTCTCCGGGCTGGTGCGTGGCTTTGGCTGGGTGAGGCTCGGTGCGTATGTGCCCACCGAGGCGGCGGTGATGCATGTGGTGGGGCTCGCTGGGGGGGCGATGGCCACGGGGCTCGCGGTGGGCGCGCCCATCGCCGCGGCGGTGATGGCGGTGGACTGTTTGTTGGGGATGGTGTCGCGCGCCGCGCCCCAGGTGAATCTCCAGGACCTCGGAGCACCGCTGCGCATCCTCGCGGGAGGTGCCTTGCTGTGGCTGGCGGTGGGCATCCTCTGTGAGCGGCTGCTCGCGGGCTTTCTCTCGGTGGACGGGGCGCTGTTCCGGCTCGGGGAGGTGGCGCGGTGAGCGAGAAGACGGAACAACCCTCGGCGAAGCGTCTGCGCGAGGCGCGCCGCAAGGGACAGATTCCGCGCAGCCGTCTGCTGTCCTCCAGCGTGGTGACACTCGGAGGGCTGCTCGGCCTCACCGCGTCGGCACCCGCGGGTTTCGCGAGGCTGAAGGAGTGGACGGCCCGGTTGATGCTGCACCAGGAGTCCACGGGTGCATTGACGGAAGCCGTGGGATTGATGGCGCTCCTGGTGGGGCCCGCGCTCGGTGGCGCACTGCTGGCGTCGCTCGCGGTGTCCGTGGCCACGGTGGGCTTCGAGCTGAACGCGGAGCACGCGATGCCCAAGCTCGAGCGCATCAACCCGGCGGAGGGCTTGAAGAAGCTCTTCAGCCTGAGACCGCTCATCGAGCTGGGCAAGGCGCTGCTCGTGGCCGCGGTGGTGGCGTGGCTCGTCTGGAGCGCGGCCGTGGAGGCCGGACCGGACGTGCTGCGCACGGCCTGGCTGGAGGGGACGTTGGGGTTGGAGCACATCCTGGGCCGGCTCGGGCCGCTCACCGTCCGGCTCGCGTGCGTGCTCGTGGTGCTGGGCGTGGGGGACTACGCGCTCGCACGCCGCAAACACGTGAAGGACCTGATGATGACGCGCGAGGAAGTGAAGCGGGAGCACAAGGAGAGCGAGGGCGACCCGCACCACAAGGGCCAGCGCAAGGCGTTGCACCGGCAATTGGCGGCGGGAGGTCCGGCACGTGGAGTGCAGAAGGCGAGTGTCGTGGTCGTCAACCCCACGCACATCGCGATCGCGCTCCGCTATGCCACGGAAGAGTGTGAGGCGCCCTACCTCGTCGCCAAGGGGCGGGAGGCGGACGCGCTCTCCCTGCGGCGTGAGGCCGAGCGGCTCGGAGTTCCGGTGGTCCGGGACGTGCCGCTGGCCCGCAGCCTCATCCACTACGACGTCGGGGAGGAGATCCCCGAGGAACTGTACCAGGCCGCCGCGGCGGTCCTCCGGGTAGCGCAGGAGTCGCAGGACGTGGACGACCATCCACGGAGGCAGACGTCATGAACCAACTGATGAAGATTCTCGTGAGGGCGCGCAAGTCCTCGGATGTGGTGCTCGCGGTGGCGATGGCCGCGGTGCTCGGTGCCCTCATCATCCCGCTGCCGCCCTGGCTGCTGGACCTGGGGCTGGCCATCAATCTGGCGGCGGCGGTGGCGCTGTTGGTGGCGGCGCTCTACGCCCGGGACGCGCTGAAGGTGACGTCCTTCCCGACGCTGCTGCTGTTCACCACGCTCTTCCGGCTCGCGCTCAACGTGTCGTCCACGCGGCTGGCGCTTGCGGAGGGGCATGCGGGCGAGGTCATCCAGGCGTTCGGCGAGTTCGTGGTGCGGGGGGACTACGTCGTGGGCGCGGTCATCTTCGCGATTCTCACGCTGGTACAGTTCCTGGTGGTGGCCAAGGGCGCCGAGCGCGTGGCCGAGGTCTCCGCGCGCTTCACCCTGGACGCGATGCCGGGCAAGCAGATGTCCATCGACGCGGACCTGCGCGCGGGGGCCATTGATCAGGCACAGGCGCGCCGCCGGCGCCGGAACCTGGAGCGCGAGTCGCAGATGTTCGGCGCCATGGATGGCGCGATGAAGTTCGTGAAGGGCGATGTCATCGCTGGCCTGGTCATCGTCGCGGTGAACCTCCTGGGTGGCATCTGCATCGGCGTCCTGCAGAACGGAATGTCGATGGCCGAAGCGGCCTCTACCTATGCGCTCATCGCCATCGGCGACGGGCTGGTGTCACAGATTCCCTCCCTGTGCATCGCGGTGGCGGCGGGCCTCGTCGTCACGCGCGTGGCCTCGGAGAAGGAGGACGACTCGCTCGGTGCGGAGATTGGCTCGCAGCTCTTCGGAGAGGCCCGGGCGCTCTGGGTGGTGGCGGGGCTCTGCGTGGCCCTCGCCGCGATGCCGGGGATGCCGCACCTGACGTTCTTCGGGCTGGCCGTGGTCCTGGGCGTGCTGGCGCATGCCGTCGCGCGGATGAAGGCCAGCGTGGCGGAGGAGGGCGCCGCCGTGGCTCGGGCCGAGGGCGGAGCCGAAGCTGGGGAAGCGGCTCAGGGCGGGCCGGGAGCGCCTCCCGAGAGCACGGTGGCCCCGGTGGGCGTGGCTCCGCTGACGGTGGACCTCGCGCCGGACCTCACCCCGCTGGCCCAGGAGAATGGGGGCGCGTTCGTGCACCAGGTGCTCAACCGGATACGGGACGAGCTCTTCTACGAGCTGGGCGTGCGCGTGCCGGGCATCCGGGTGCGGACCGAGGCCGCGTATCTGCCCGCGGGGAGCTACCGCATCCTGGTCGACGAGGTGCCCGCGGCGATGGGCCAGGTGGTGCCCGGAGCGCTCTATGCGTTGGCGCAGCCGGAGGAGCTGGCCTTCCTGGAGCTGAAGGCGGAGCCCGCGCTGGAGCCCTCCACCGGCAAGCCCATCAGCCGCGTGTCCGCGGAAGCGCGCGCACGCCTGGAGCTGGCGCAGGTGCCGCTTCGGAGCGCCGGGGAGCTCATCGCCGAGCACCTGCGGAGCATCATTCGCGCACGGTCGGCGGGGTTCCTCGGCATCCAGGAGGTGCAGGGGCTGTTGGATGGGCTCGAGGCCCAGGCCCCCACGTTGGTGAAGGAGGCGCTCCAGAAGGTCCCGCTGCCGCTGCTCACCGAGGTGTTGCGCAAGCTCGTGGAGGAGCAGGTGAGCATCCGGAACATGCGCGCCATCCTCGAGGCGCTGGTGGCTCCCACGACCGAGGGTGATGCCACGGCCCTGGCCGAGCGCTGCCGTCAGGCACTGTCCCGCTACCTCAGCCACAAGTTCGCCCCGTCCGGGCCGCTCTTCGCCTACCTGGTGGATCCGGAGATCGAGGAGACGCTGCGCTCCGGTGGGCCCCGCGGGCCAGCGCCCTCGCCCGAGCGGGTGGCGGAGATTCTCGAGGGGGTGAAGCACATCGCCTCAGGTGGGCAGACGGTGCTGCTCACGGCTCCCGACGTCCGGCGCACCCTGCGCAAGCTGTGCGAGGGCGCCTTTCCGGACGTCGCGGTGCTCACCTATGGCGAGCTGGACATGAACCTGCAGATTCGCCCACTGGGGCGGCTGTCGCCCGTGGCCCTGGGGCGGTGAGCGGAGGTTAGTAGGTGCCGCTGCCGCTCTTGGGGTCGAACGAGATGTCCGACTGCGGCGTCTGGGGGGCCGGCCGGTTGACCCGGTCGCGCAGCTCCTTGCCCGTGCGGAACAACAGGCCCCGCTTGGGCTTCACCGGGATGATCTGCCCCGTCTTCGGATTGCGGCCCTGATAGCCCTGGTAGTTCTTCACATGGAAGGCGCCCAGCCCGCGGATCTCGATGTTCTCCCCGCGGCAGAGCGCCTCCTTCATGGACTCGAAGATCGTCTCGACTGTGGCCTCGGCCTGTTTCTGCGTCATCCCCTTCTTGCCGACGAGGACGTTGATCAGATCGGACTTCAGCATCGCACGCTCCCGCAAACCGCGTAACCCCTCGGAAACAGGGCGCTTGGCCCGTGGTCGAATTCCGAAACGATAACAGAACCGGTGGGGCGCGCAAGGCGCGAGGTCCGCCAACCTCCTAGAAACGTTACGGATTTCCGCTTCCGGCCGTCGTCTCGCTCGGAGACGGTGCCAGGGACGGGGTCGCCGCCGTGGCCGCCTGCTGGGCTTCAGCGAGCCCCGGGCGCACCAGGATGGCGAGGTCCACCCACCGCGTCCGACGCAGCACGTCGAGTCCCGCCCGGTCCGACTCCCGGAAGAAGGCGTTCAGGACCTCGAAACCGGCGGCGCGTGGGGTGGTGTGGGTTCCCGGCTCGACAGGGTTGTAGACACCGTGGACGGCGAGCGTCAGGTCGGCCAGGGTCAGCTCGGCCGGAGCACGGGCTGGCAGGAGGCCTCCATTGCGGTGGCGCTCGAGCAGACCCGCCTCCTCCAGGTGGTCCACCACCTCGTCGACGAGCGCCTCGGCGACCCGGAGGCGCAGGGCCAGGTCGCGGGGGAGCGGGGGCGTTCCTCCGTCGAACCAGACGAGCGTGGCCTCCTGGGCCACCCGGGCCGCCACCAGCTCCCGGGCGCGCGGGTGGGCCCCGAAGGCCCACAGCGAGTCCCGGAACGTGGCGTGCTCCACCGCGTAGGAGAGGCGGGCGCCGATGAGGAAGAGGAGCCAGTCCACGTACAGCCACGCGAGGAACATGGGCAGGGCGCCCAGCGAGGCGTAGAGCGGGTTGTGGCGGAAGCTGTACGCGGCGACGCCCGTGTACACATGCCGCGCCACGCTCCAGGCCGCCCCCGCCACCAGCCCTCCCGAGAGCGCCGAGCGCAGGCGCAGGTGGGTGTTGGGCGTCACGTAGTAGAGCAGGGTGAGCCCACCCGCCGCGACGAGCGGAGACAGGGCGCCGAACAGCAGCTCGAAGAGGTCCACGACGAGCGGCGCGTGGGTGCCCTCCAGGAAGGAGCGGACCACGCCCGTCCCCGTGAGCGAGATGGCCAGCATCAGCGGCCCCAGCAACAGCAGCCCCGCGTAGATGAGCCCGCGCACCACCCACGAGCGGTGGTTCTTCACGCCCCAGATTTCGTTCAGCGAGACGTCGATGTTGTGCAGCAGCGAGCCCGCCGAGAAGAGCAGTCCGAGGAAGCCCGCGCTTCCAATCGCCGTCGTGTGTCCCGGCTCCAGGAAGCCCTCGAGGAAGGCCGCCGACTCCTCGCGCACGCCCGGAGCCATCACCGCGAAGATGAACTCGCGCAGGCGATGCTGGACCGCCTGTTGGTGGTAGGCGCCCAGCAGGGCCACCACCACCGTCAGCAGCGGCACCAGGGAGAAGACGCTGATGTAGGTGAGCGCCGCGGCCCGCAGGCGGATGTTCTCGCCCTGGAAGCCTCGGGCGAGGCCGCGCACCGCCACGAACGTGTCCGTGGCGAAGCGGCCCATGCGCGTTCGCTCCAGCGGAGCCCAGGTGCGCCGGGCCCACTGCAGCGCGTTGGTGCGCAGTCGCTTGAGGAAGAGAGGGGTGAAGGGCCGCATCCGGGGGAGGCGAAGGCTAGCCAATGCCAGGGCGGCTCGGCCAGGGGGAGGGGGCTCGGGGCCCACGGTGGTGCTCCACGGTGGGCCCGGCACCCTCACCCCGTCCCTCTCCCGAGGGGAGAGGGGAGGTTGGGCTCAGGTGTTGCCGCCGGACTCGTTGCCGCCATTGCCGCTCGGCGGCTTCGGAGGCGTGCCACCCGCGTTCGGCTGCTCGCCTGCCTGTCCCTGCTGCTGGCCACGTCCTTCACGCTGCTCGGGTCGGCGCTGCTGCTCGCCCCGGTTGCGGTCCCGGTCCCGGTCGCGGCCACCACCGCCCCGGTCTCCCCGGTCACGGTCGCGGTCACGGCCACCACCACTCCGCTCCCCGCGCTCTCCACGGTCGCCACGCTCGCCCCGCTCGTTGCGGTCACGGCCACCACCACCACCACCCCGGTCACCGCGCTCGCCGCGCTCACCCCGGTCACGGCCACCACCCCGGTCACGATCGCGGTCACGGCCACCCTCGCGCAGGCTCCGCTCGCCACCGCCGCTCTCGGGCCGCCGCTGCATGGACAGCTCGCCGTCACCCGAGCCCGGCGACGAGGCCACCTTGTGGTCCCCGCCCTGCGCGCTGCGGCCGTAGATGTCGTACTGCTCGCGGTGGTAGTTCTGCTGCGCCTTCACCTGGATGGACTTGTTGTAGCGGTCCATCAGGTGCCGCAGCTCCTGCCGCTCCTCGCCCTGGAGCAGCCGCGCCACCTCGGCGTTGCAGTTGATGACCAGCGTCGGGTCCTTGTAGCCCGGCGCCTCGCGGCGGATCTCCCCGAAGATCTCGTAGGCCACCGTGGTCGCCGTCTTCACGAAGCCCTTGCCGTCGCAGTACGGGCAATCCTCGTGCAGCACGCGGCCGATGGACTCGCGCACGCGCTTGCGCGTCATCTCCACCAGGCCCAGCTCGGAGATGCGCAGCACGTTCGTCTTGGCCTTGTCCCGGCCCAGCGCCTCCTGCAGCGACTTGAAGACCTTGTCCCGGTTCTGCGGCTTCTCCATGTCGATGAAGTCGCAGATGATGATGCCGCCGATGTTGCGCAGCCGCAGCTGGTAGACGATCTCCTTGGCCGCCTCGACGTTGATCTTGGTGATCGTCTCCTCGAGGCTCTTCTTGCCGACGTAGCGGCCCGAGTTGACGTCGATGGCGGTGAGCGCCTCGGCCTGGTCGATGATCAGGTAGCCGCCGCTCTTGAGCCACACCTTGCGCTGGGTGGCGCGCTGCAGCTCGTGTTCAATCCCGTACGCGTCGAAGATGGGCTCGTCCGACTCGTGGAGCACCACCCGGTCCTTGAGCGCCGGGTCCTGCGCGTTCACGAAGCCGAGGATGCGCTCGTACTCCTCGCGGTCATCGACCACCAGCTTCTCCACATCGTGGGCGAAGAGGTCGCGCGTGGCGCGCAGGATGAGGTCCAGGTCGGGGTGCAGCAGGCCGGGGCCACCGCGCTTCTCGTTGCGGCGCACCACCTGGTTCCACACCTCGATGAGGAAGCGGATGTCGGTCTCGAGCTTCTCCTGCGGCACGTTCTCGGCCACCGTGCGCACGATGAAGCCCGTCCCGGGCGGACGCAGCCGGTCGACAATCTCCCGCAGGCGCTTGCGCTCCTTCTCGTTGGAGATGCGGCGGCTGATGCCCACGTGGTCCACCGTGGGCATGAACACCAGGTGGCGGCCCGGGATGGAGATGTGCGAGGTGAGGCGCGCGCCCTTGGTGCCGATGGGATCCTTGGAGATCTGGACCACGACCTCCTGGCCCACCTTCAGCAGCTCCTCGATCTTGGCCGTCTTGCGAGGCTTGGACTTCTCCTCCTCGCGCTTGCGCTGCTGCTCCTCGCGCTGCTTGCGGGCCTTGTCCTTCTCGCGCTCGCGGTCCTTCTGCTCGCGGCGGGCCTCACGGGCCTCGCGAGCGGCCTCGCGGTTCTCACGCGGAGCCCGGCGCTCACCGGCGGCCGTCTCGGGACGCTGCGCGGGGGCCTCGGCCGGGGCGGCGGGGGCCACGGCGGCCTGCTCACCGGGGACGGTGGACGGCTCGGGAGCCAGCGCCAGGGCCACGGAGCCCTCGGTGGCGGGCATCGCCGCGACGGCCTCCGCGGCCGGAGCCACCTGGGCCTCCACGCTCACGGGCGAGGACTCCACCGGCGCCATCGAGGCCTGCGAGACGTTCACCGGCTCGGCGGGGGCGGCCACGGCCACGGGCTCGGCGGCGGCCACCGGCTCGGATGGAGCCGCCGCGGCCACCGGCTCGGCGGGAGCGGCCACGGGGGCGGGCTCCTCGGCGCGGTGCTCCTCGGCGTGGTGCTCGGGCTCCTCGACGGCGGGGGGCGCCTCGCCACCGGGAGCGGCGTGCTCGTGCACCTCGGCGTCCACCTCGGCGCCCGACTCATCATGGGCGGCCTCGGCGGCCATGGCCTCGGACTCCTCGGGCACTTCCGGGGCGTCGTCGTGCTCGCCCTCGGTCAGCTCGAACTGGGCGCGCGCGAAGTCCGGGTCGTAGACGACGTCGCTGACGTACAGGAACGCGGCCTTCTCCAGGCCGATATCCACGAAGGCCGCCTGCATGCCCGGGAGCACCCGGACGACGCGGCCCTTGTAGATGTTTCCGACGATTCCCTTGTCCTTCTTACGCTCGAGGTAGAACTCCGCGATGTGCCCGGTCTCGACGAGGGCCACACGGGTCTCCCGGCCCGCCGCGTTGATGACGAGGATGCTGCTCATTGATGAATCCTGGGCGCGCGCGCGGATGCGTGAGCTCCGGCGGACGGGAGGCGACGGCGTCTCCCGCTTCCGAGCGCGCTGCGAGGGGAGAGGCGGCCCCAGGCCCTCGGCGCGCGCGGACGCTGGACGGCCCCTGTGCGGGGGCTCCTCCGGCTGTCTCCGAGCGGGTGAGGGTTGAGGGGACCAGGGCCTGCTCCTCCGAGTTCATGTTGGCCCCGCGGCTACCGGCACCCTGCCGGGCGGGGACTCACTTCCAATCGAGCGTTCCGGAGTCCCCTGGCACGCCTACCGCCCGTCCTCTTCCTTCCACACCCGGTCGGTGCCCATCCGCGGGCGCCTTGGGGGGGCGATAGAGACCCGGTGCAGCGGCGCCCCCTGGTGTCCTGGGAACGCACCCGTCTCAAAAATCAAAAATCCACTTGGACCCCGAACGCCCCACCCCTGGTGGAACGTCCCAAGGCCCGAAAACGCCAAAAGGTTTTCACGCCTGATACGACCTGTAAAGGCGAGACATGGAAAATGTCCGCCTTCCAGCAGCTCGCCCGGCCGCCCCTAGGCCTGGGCGGTGGGCGCCTTCTTCCGGTTCTCCGGCTTGTCCAGCCTTCCCCGGGGGCGGCGCACCAGGCGCAGGCCCGTCCAGGTGCTGTCGATGATGCAGATCTTGTTGTCCACCATGCCGATGTCCAACGCGGCCTGGCGGATGAAGTCCTCGGAGAGGGACGTTTTAATCCCCTCGCCGCTGGGCCAGCACACCCAGATGCCCCCGGTGAGCGCCATGGCGCGCGAGAGGGCCGGCAGGCGCTGGACGAGCTCGTGCGCGTCCTGGGTGAAGAAGAGGATGACGTCCAGGCCCGTCTGGGCGGTGATGAGGAACTCCACCCCCTCGGGCAGCGGGTTGAGCCGCTGGACGAACCCCCGCGGGGGGTTGATGACGGAAACCTTGCTGCCGGACTTGATACCCAGCATGGCCGGCAGAGAAGCCAGCGCATAGGGAGTCATGAGCTACGCTCCACGGTGAAGGTGCTGAACTCCCCACGCGCCTCGGAATCGGCGCGCTCCACATCCGTCACCCGGGCCTGCGTGGGGCCACGATGGCACCAGGTGACGAACGACTCGATGACCTCCGGTGCTCCCTCCACGATGGCCTCCACGGACCCGTCGGAGAGGTTGCGTACCCATCCCGTCAGGCCGAGACGCAACGCCTCGGTGCGGGCGCTCTCCCTGTAGAACACCCCTTGCACCTTGCCTCGAATCCGGAGGCTTGCTCGCCGCCTGTCCATGGTGCCCGCCCTTCTACCCTCTGGCGTCGGACTGCAAAAGCTGGAGGAACGCCTGCTCGTCCAGGATTCTTACCCCGAGTTCCTGGGCCTTCTTCAGCTTGCTACCGGCGTCCTCGCCCGCCACCACCATGTCAGTCTTGCGCGAGACACTTCCCGACACCTTGCCCCCCCGGCGTTCGATTTCCTCCTTGGCCTGGTCGCGGCTCATCCCGCTCATGCCGCCGGTGAGGACCACCGTCTTGCCGGCGAAGACGCCGCCCTTGACCACCCGGGGCGCGGCCGGCGTGACGCCCGCGGCCAGCAGGGCCTCGATGGCCTCGCGGTTCCGCGGCTCGCGGAAGAAGGAGTGGATGACCTGGGCCATGGTGGGGCCCACGTCCTTGACGCGGGTGATGTCCTCCAGGCTGGCGTCGAAGAGCTGGCGCACGTCCGGGAAGGCCTCGGCGAGCGTCTTGGCGGTGGCCTCGCCCACGTGGCGGATGCCGAGCGCGTAGAGGAAGCGCGGCTGCGTCGTCTGCTTGGAGCGCTCGATGTTGGACAGCAGGTTGTCCGCGCTCTTCTCGCCCATGCGCTCCAGCTCGAGCAGCCGGCCCCTGGTGAGGTGGTAGAGGTCCGCGAAGCTCTTCACCAGCCCCGTCTCCACCAGCTGCGCGGCCAGCTTCTCGCCCAGGCCGTCCACGTCCATGGCCGTGCGCGAGGCGAAGTGGCGCACCTTCTCCACCAGCTGCGCGGGGCAGGTGGCGCCCGTGCAGCGGATGATGGTGCCCTCGTCATCCCGGACGGCCGCCGCGTGGCAGACGGGGCACTCGGTGGGGAAGACGAAGGGCTGGGCGCCCTCGGGCCGCTTGGACTCCACCACCTTCACGATTTCGGGGATGACGTCCCCGGCGCGGCGGATGAAGACGGTGTCGCCCTTGCGCACGTCCTTGCGGCGCAGCTCGTCCTCGTTGTGCAGGGTGGCGCGGCTCACGGTGACGCCGCCCACCTTCACCGGCTTGAGGTGCGCCACCGGCGTGAGCGCGCCCGTGCGGCCCACGTACACCTGGATGTCCTCCACCAGGGTCGCCTCCTCCTCGGGCGGGAACTTGTAGGCCACCGCCCAGCGCGGGCTCTTCGAAATCTGTCCCAGCCGCTGGCGCAGGTCCTCCTCGTCCACCTTCACCACCATGCCGTCCACCTCGAAGGGCAGGGCATGGCGGCCGTCGACGGAGGCGCGGTACTGCTCGCGCACCCCGTCCACCCCCGGCACGCGCACGTACCGGTTCACCGGCAGCCCGAGCGACTTGAGGTACTCAAGCTTCTCCGCGTGCGAGCGGAAGGCCGGCACGCCCTCGCCGGGCACGCACTCGTACAGGTAGACGGAGAGCGGGCGCGAGGCGGTGATGCGCGGGTCCAACTGGCGCAGGCTGCCGGCGGCGGCGTTGCGCGGGTTGGCGAAGAGCGGCTCGCCCTCCTGCTCGCGCGCGTCGTTGAGCTTCTTGAAGTCCTTCTTGGAGATGAAGACCTCGCCGCGCACCTCGAGCGAGCCGGGCACCTTCACCCCGTCCTGGGGCAGCAGCTCCATGGGCAGGCCGCGGATGGTGCGCAGGTTGGCGCTCACGTCCTCGCCCTCGGTGCCGTCACCGCGCGTGGCGCCCCGGACGAAGCGGCCCTGCTCGTAGAGCAGGGTGATGGCCAGGCCATCGAGCTTGGGCTCGCAGACGTAGGCGACCTGCGAAAGGCCCGTCTGACGGCGGATCCGCTCGTCGAAATCGGAAAGCTCTTCGTCGCCGAAGACGTTGGCCAACGAGAGCATCGGAGCGCGGTGGACCACCTTCTCGAACTTCTCGGCGGGCGCTCCGCCCACCCGCTGGGTCGGCGAGTCCACCGTGATGAGGTCCGGGTGCCGGGCCTCCAGCTCCTGCAGCTCGCGGATGAGCCGGTCGTATTCCGCGTCGCTGATCTCCGGCGAGTCCAGCACGTAGTAGCGGTGGTTGTGGTGGGCGAGCTCGCGGCGGAGTTGCTCGATTCGGGCGGCGTCGGCGGTCTTCGAGGAGTTCAAGGATGAAGGCTCGGCGGCTGGACTGAAAAAATTCGGGGCGTCGGCTGCCTGACTGGGCAGGAAGCGAGGATGCCTTGACAGCTCCGGAGGTGGTCAATAACCTCTTGCAGCGGCTCATGAGGGTTGTTGTCCCACCTCCAAGCCCCATCTCTTCCCAGCGCAAGGTTCCACCACTCGCGAGGTCCCGGCAAGAAGGGAGCCCGAGTGCCGCTCTGAGGGTGTTTCGCCTACCGCGTACCCCAGGGCGCCCCAGCCAAGCAGCAATCCCCCCACATCATGGCCAAAGCCCGTTCCCCCAAAGAGAAGCTCCTGGTTCCCGTCGAAGTCGAGGACAAGCCCAAGCGTCGCACGACGCGGGCGAAGACCGCGGACCGGGACGACACCGACAAGCCGGCGCGCCGCCGGGCGACGAGCCGTCGGGAGGAGGACACCGACACCGAGACCGAGTCCGAGTCTCCCGCCGTGGCCGAGACGCCGCGCCCGGTGCTGACGCCGATGCCCTCCCACCCCCTCAGAGACGAGGAGTACCAGGAGGTCCGCGCCCACGCCGTGCACGACGAGGAGCCCGCCGCGCAGCCCGCGGCTCCCGAGCCGGCCGAGACGCCCGTGGTCACCGAGGTGACGCGCGACGGCGCTCCCATGCAGGTCATCAAGCTCAATGACCTGAAGCGGATGAAGATCACCGACCTGGCGAAGATGGCCCACGACTTCGGTGTCGAGGGCTACCAGGGCCTGAAGAAGCAGGATCTCATCTTCTCGCTGCTGTCGGGCATCGCGGACAAGAAGTTCGAGGTGCACGCCGAGGGCGTGATGGAGCTGCTCAGCGACGGCTTCGGCTTCCTGCGCAGCGCGGACAGCGACTACCAGCCGAGCCCGGACGACATCTACGTGTCGCCGTCGCAGGTGCGCCGCTTCAACCTGCGGCCGGGCGACACGGTGACGGGCCCCATCCGCCAGCCGCGCGAGGGCGAGCGCTTCTTCGCGCTGCAGAAGGTGGACCGGGTCAACTTCACGGATCCGCTGTCCGAGGCGGCCCGCGAGCGCATCCTCTTCGACAACCTCACGCCGCTCTATCCGACCCGCAAGCTCAAGCTGGAGCACGAGGGCTCGGAGATGACCACGCGCATCATCGACATGTTCTGCCCCATCGGCCTGGGCCAGCGCTGCCTGATTGTCGCGCCCCCGAAGGCCGGTAAGACGGTGCTGCTGCAGAACATCGCGCACGCCATCTCGAAGAACCACCCGGACGTGTACCTGATTGTTCTCCTGGTGGACGAGCGCCCCGAGGAAGTGACGGACATGGAGCGCAACGTGCGCGGCGAGGTGGTGAGCTCCACCTTCGACGAGCCGGCCACGCGTCACGTGCAGGTGGCGGAGATGGTCATCGACAAGGCCAAGCGCCTGGTCGAGCAGAAGTACGACGTGTGCATCCTCCTGGACTCCATCACCCGTCTGGCGCGCGCCTACAACACGGTGGTGCCGGCCTCGGGCAAGATTCTCTCCGGCGGTGTGGACGCCAACGCGCTGCACAAGCCCAAGCGCTTCTTCGGCGCCGCGCGCAACATCGAGGAGGGCGGCAGCCTCACCATCATCGGCACCGCGCTCATCGACACCGGCAGCCGCATGGACGAGGTCATCTTCGAGGAGTTCAAGGGCACCGGTAACTCGGAAATCGTCCTGGACCGCAAGCTGATGGAGAAGCGCATCTTCCCGACGCTGGACATCAACAAGTCCGGTACGCGCAAGGAAGAGCTGCTGCTGCCCGCCGCGGACCTCATCCGGATCACGGCGCTCCGTCAGGTGCTGCACCCGTTCACGCCGATCGACGCGATGGAGTTCGTGCTCAAGCACATGCGTTCGACCGCGTCGAACACGGAGTTCCTTGGCTCGATGAACCGGTAGTCCCCGGGAGGGAGTCGCTCGATGCGCCGCACCCGTTCTGTGTCTCTGTCCGCCCTCGTGCTGGGGGCGGTGCTCGGATTGGCCACCGGGTGCGAGCCGATCGACCCGGACTCCGGCGGCAACCCCGCGCCGTTGTCCAATCGCATCTGCTACCAGGACTCGGATTGCACGGGGAACGCCTGCTGTGGGCTGGGCACCAACCCCACCCACGTGCAGGACGGGCCCGACTGCAGCAACGTGCGGTGCACCAACAACTGCCCGGCGGATGGGCTCGACTGCGGGCGCTGCTACGTCTTCTGCCGGAACTCGCGCTGCGAGGCCGCCTGCCAGGGTTGAGCCCGCCGCAACACTTCCCGTCACCAGCGGAACCCGGGTTCCCCACTCCTCCCTCGCCCTCCGGGAGAGGGTCGGGGTGAGGGTACATGGGTCCGTTCTCCAACCCGTGAGCCAGAGGGGGTGAACGGGTTGGAACCCGCGTCGGGAGAGGGGATATTGGCTACTTCGGCGGCTCCAGGTGCACGGGCACCTCGCCCAGCCGGGGCTGGGCCTTGAGACGGGCGTAGTCGAAGCAGGCCACCACGATGGAGGCCACGGGCACCGCGAACAGCGCCCCCACCAGCCCGAACATCTTCTCTCCGGCAATCAGGCTGAAGGCCACGATGACCGGGTGGATGCGCGCCGCCGAGCCCATGATCTTCGGGTTGAGGAAGTACGCCTCCAGCGCGTGGATGCCGATGATCCACAGCAGGATGGCGAACCCCTTCTGGAACCCATCCGCCAGCGCGATCAGCACGATGGGCACCGAGCTCAGGATCGTCCCGAAGATGGGGATGAGGCTGAACACCGTGGCCACCGTGGCCAGCAGGAACGCGAACTTCACCCCGAACAGCACCAGGCCAATCCCCGTCAGCACGCCGTTGACCATGCAGATGGTCACCTGCCCACGCACCACGCCGGACAGCGAGCGATCAATCCGCTCGAGCAGCAGGTTCGCGTCGCTCGCGTACTCCACCGGCACCAGCGTGGTGAAGTAGCGCACGATGGCCTGCGCATCGATGGAGAAGAACGCCGCCACCATCAGCATGAAGAACATCATGAACACGCCGGCCACCACCGACGTGATGATGTTGCGCGACACCGTGACGATGTCCCCCAGGTGCTCGCGCCCCAGGGCCGACAGGCTCATGGCCGTGTCCTGGATCGTCTTCTCCAGGTTCACCGACAGGCCCGTGGTGGGCACGCCGCTGCGGATGTCCTCGGGCGTGGCGATGGCCACCGGAATCCCATTGGCGCGCAGCCAGTCCTCGGCGCGGTCGGCCAGCAGGTGGATGCGCTCGGGCGTGAGCGAGTTGAGGAAGGCCACCCCATCCCGGCTGATGCGCGCCAGCTCCCGGTAGAGCTGCGGCACCATCGTGATGAAGAACAGATACGCCACCAGGAAGAACAGGGCGTAGATGAGCAGGATGGCCACCCAGCGGGGGATGTTCCGCCCGCGCACCTGCATGTGGCTGATGCGCGTCACCAGCGGGTGCACCAGGTACGCAATCAGCGCGGCGCTCGCGAAGGGCAGCAGCACCGAGTGGAACAGCACCAGCACCGCCACGACGGTCAGCCACAACCCCGCCAGGATGTAGAGGCGCTTGCGGCGTTGCTCCGCCGGGAGATTCAACTCGTGAGGCTGCAGCATGGGCGGGCTTATCGCAGAGGGGAGGGCGGGTCTCAAGAGAAGGGCGTCTGAACCAACCTCAGGCGAGCTTCCAGGCGGTCGAGGCACTGCAACATCAGCCGCCGGTTGACGCGCCCCTCCGTGGCCTCGCCCAGGCCCAGCATGTGGTCCACCATCCACCGGTTGAGAAACAGCAGCACCAGCCGGTCCGTGGGCGCCAGCCCCCGCTCCAGGTAGCGCTTGTTGCGCATGTAGTCGTCGTACGCCTCCAACTCCCGGGCCAGCTCCCAGCGCGACAGCCGGAGCGCCTCGTCGTAGACGGCCCGGACGGGGCGCGGGGGCGGCTCGGTGAAGAGCGGCGCGAACTGGCCTCCCACATCCAGATCGATCTCCTGGACGGGCGGCGGCCATTGCTGGAGGTCCTTGGCGAGCAGCTTCGCCACCTCCTCCAGCATGTGGTCCATGAGGGGGACGGGCTTCGACTCGAAGAGGTAGTCCCAGCGCGAGGCCATACCGTCTACCTACCCCAGCCCCGCCCTGAGGTGAACCGCTCCACGAAATTGCTCAGGATTCGCTGCCCGGCCGGCGTGGGAGCGAGCCCCGCCAGCAGCCGGTTCACCCGCTCCCCGGGCGCATGGCCCCGGCTCGTTGCTTCGACCTCCAACTTCTCCGCGCGGGCGAGAATCAGTGCCCGCATGGCCGCCGGGTGGACCTCCGGGTGGAACTGCACACCCCGGATGAGCGGCCCGAAGGCCAGGGCCTGCACGGCCGTGTTCGCGTTGCCCGCCAGCACCGTCGCCCCCTGGGGTGGGTGCTCGACGATGTCCTCGTGGGTGGCCTGGACGGTGATGCGCTCGGGCAGGCCGTGGAAGAGCGGGTCCTCGCGGCCCGCCTCGCTCAGGGCCACCTCCACGGTGCCAATCTCCCGCCCGTGGGTGTTGCGCACCACACGCGCCCCGTGGGCGTACGCGAGCAACTGGTGCCCGAAGCACACCCCGAGCACCGGGATGCCGTGGGCCGCCGCGTCCACCATGAACGCCGCCGAGCGCTCCATCCACGGCTCCGGCTGCGTCACCGACGCCGGTGAGCCCGTCATCATCACCGCGTCGTAGCCCTCCGCGCTGTCCGGCAACCGGGCGCCCCGGTGTACGTGGAGGATGTCGAACCGGCAGCCTCCGCGCCCCAGCGACTCGACGAACCAGTGCTCGTAATCACCGACGCTCAGCTTCACGGCGTGGGCCGCGTCACCAGCTTTCAAAAGAAGAACGTTCTTCATCTCGCCTCTCGGTGGGCCGGGTTGCCGCCTCGGATGGCGGTCCCTAGCTTCGGCTGCCGCTTCCTGTTGTTGACGCCCGCACGTGCCACCGGTGCGCGCCCGGGCTCCCGAGGAATCTTCATGACCGACGCTCGCTCGCTCTCTCCCCAGCTTCCGGCGCTCAAGCTGCTCATCGATGGCCAGCATGTGGACCCCGTGGAGGGAGGAACCCTTCCCGTGGTGAACCCCGCCACGGGTGAGAAGATCTGCGACGTGCCCTCCGCCACGGCGGCGGATGTGGACAAGGCGGTGAAGGCCGCTCGGCGGGCCTTCGAGTCCGGCCCCTGGGGGCGGATGAACGCCAGCGAGCGCGGCCGCATCATCCGCCGCTTCTCCGAGCTGCTGTGGCAGAACCGCGAGTCGCTCGCGCTGCTCGAGTCCCTGGAGAACGGCAAGACGCTGCGCGAGGCCATGCGCGGCGACGTGGGGCCGGGCGCCGCGACGCTGTCCTACTTCGCCGACTGGGCCAACAAGATCCGCGGCGAGGTGCTGCCGGTGGACGGGCCCTTCCTCACCTACTGTCTGAAGGAGCCGGTGGGCGTGGTGGGCGCCATCGTGCCGTGGAACTACCCCACCTGTCTGGCGTGCTGGAAGCTCGGCCCCGCGCTGGCGGCCGGGTGCACGGTGGTGCTCAAGCCCTCCGAAATCACTCCGCTCACGGCGATGCGGCTGGGGCAGCTCGCCCTGGAGGCGGGGATTCCTCCCGGCGTGCTCAACGTGGTGACGGGCTACGGCGACCCCACCGGCGAGGCCATGGCCCGCCACCCGGACATCGACAAGATCTCCTTCACCGGCTCGGGCCGCACGGCGCGGCGGCTGCTGCAGGCCTCGGCGGCGAGCAACCTCAAGAAGCTGACGCTGGAGCTGGGCGGCAAGAGCCCGCAGATCATCCTGCCGGACGCGGACTTCGAGAAGGCCGTGGAGGCGTGCTTCTGGGGCATCTTCAGCAACAAGGGGGAGATCTGCAACGCGGGCAGCCGCGTGCTGGTGCACGAGCAGGCCTATGACGCCTTCGTGTCCCGGCTGGCCGAGCGCGCGAGCAGGATGAAGGTGGGCAACCCGCTCGACGAGAGCACCGAGATGGGCGCGCAGGTGAGCGCGAAGCAGCTGGAGACCATCCTCGGCTACATCGAGAGCGGCAAGCAGCAGGGCGCGAAGGTACTGGCCGGCGGCTCGCGCGACACCGAGGGCGCCAAGGCCCGGGGCAACTTCGTGAAGCCCACGATCTTCGGCGACGTGCAGCCGCACATGCGGATTGCGCAGGAGGAGATCTTCGGCCCGGTGCTCGCCTGCCTGCGCTTCAAGGATGAGGCCCAGGCGCTGGAGATCGCCAACGGCACACAATACGGCCTGGCGGCCTCCATCTGGACGAGGGACGTGGCCAAGGCGCACGCCATGGCGCGCCGGGTGAAGAGCGGCGTGGTGTGGATCAATTGCTACAACGAGTTCGACGATGCCGCGCCCTTCGGTGGCTACAAGGAGTCCGGTTGGGGCCGGGACCTGTCGCATCACGCCCTGGAGGGTTACCTCCAGACGAAGGCGGTGTGGACGAAGCTGCCTTCGGAGATTTGAGGAAAGGCCGGGCGCGGTCATGGGCGTCGGGCGAAGGAGAGGGAAGAGGCCAATGGCGAACCGTTCCAAGGCGAAGGTCATCACCCTGCCGCAGCCAGCGGGCAGGCGCGCGCGCTCCAAGGACAAGGATCGCGGCAATGTCAGGCCCCTGCGCGAGCCGTCCGACATCGACGTGCTGCACAAGTGGCTCGAGGACAACGGCGTCCGCCAGGTGAAGATCGGCGGAGTGGACGTGGACGGCGTCTGGCGCGGCAAGTACGTGTCCGTGGAGAAGTTCCTCTCCGCGTGCAAGGGCGGGCTCGGCTTCTGTGACGTGGTGTTCGGCTGGGACATCACCGACGAGCTGCTCGACAACACGCGCGTGACGGGCTGGCACACGGGCTACCCGGACGGGCAGGCCCGGGTGGACATGTCCACCGGCCGCATCATCCCCTGGGAGCCGGACACCGCCGCCTTCCTCCTCGACTTCGTCAACCCGGACGGCTCGCCCTTCGAGCCCAGTCCGCGTCAGCTCCTGCAGAAGATCAGCGCGCGCGCCCGGGAGATGGGCTTCCAGCCGAAGTTCGGCGCCGAGTACGAGTTCTTCATCTTCAAGGAGACGCCACAGTCGCTGAAGGAGAAGGGCTACGAGCATCTGACGCCGCTGACGCCGGGCATGTTCGGCTACTCGTGGCTGCGCACCTCGATGAACGCGCCGCTGGTGCACGCCATCATGGACGGGTGCCGGGACTTCGGGCTGGAGCTGGAGGGCTTCCACACGGAGACGGGCCCGGGCGTCTTCGAGGCCGCCATCCGTTACGACGACCTGGAGAAGGCCGCGGACAAGGCGGCGCTCTTCAAGACGGTGGTGAAGGAGATCTGCTCGCGCCACGGGCTCACCGCCTGCTTCATGGCGAAGGTGAACGAGAAGCTGCCGGGGTGCTCGGGCCACATCCACCAGTCGCTGTGGTCGCTGAAGACGCACGAGAACACCTTCCACGACCCCGATGCCCGCGACGGCATGAGCACGACGATGCGGCACTACATCGGCGGCCTGCTGGAGCTGATGCCCGAGTTCACCGCGCTCTACTGGCCCACGGTGAACACGTACAAGCGCAGCGTGGAGAACACGTGGGCGCCCGTGTCGGCCACCTGGGGCAAGGAGAACCGCACCACCGCGGTGCGCGTCATCGGCGACAGCCCCAAGTCCATGCGCATCGAGTACCGCCAGACGGCCGCGGACATGAACGCGTACATCGGCATGGCGGCGAGCCTCGCGGCGGGCCTGTGGGGCATCGAGAACGAGGTGGAGCCCCCCGAGCCGTGCGCGGGCAACGGGTACTCGGCCGAGGCGCCGGTGCTGCCGCGCTCGCTCCGCGAGGCCGTGACGCTCCTGAAGGAATCGAAGCGGGCCCGGCAGATCCTCGGCGAGGAGTTCGTGGACCACTACGTGCGCACGCGTGACTGGGAAGCGCGGCGGTACGAGCGCGCCGTCACGAACTGGGAGCTCGAGCGCTACATGGAGCTGATCTAGGAGATATCGATGAAACCGTTCGACATGCCGAGCGAGCCGCGCATCACCGAGCTGTCCTGGCCCACGAAGATCGTCCTCGGGGCCGGAGCCCTGCAGCGGCTTCCCGCACAGGTGGCGCGGCTGAACATGAAGCGCCCCCTGGTGGTGACCGACGCGGGCGTGGTGAAGGCCGGACTGGCTCAGCGCCTGTACGGTGTCCTCACGGAGGCCGGGGTCGGCTTCGCCACCTTCGAGGAGGTGAAGCCCGACCCCACCGAGCGGGATGCCTTCGCGGGCCTGGAGGCCTACCGGGCCAACAAGTGCGACGGCATCATCGCGATTGGCGGTGGCAGTCCGCTGGACGCGGCGAAGCTGGTGCAGGTGCTCACCACGCACGAGCCGCCCTTGTCGCGTTATGACGACGCCACGGGCGGGGACCAGTACGTGCGCGACAACATGCCGCCGCTGATCGCCATCCCGACCACCGCGGGCACGGGCTCGGAGGTGAGCCGCTCGGGCGTGGCGACGCTCTCGGACACCGGGCGCAAGACGGTCATCTTCAGCCCGTTCCTCATGCCCAAGGCGGCCATCTGCGATCCCGAGCTGACGCTCGGCCTGCCTCCCGGGCCCACCGCGGCCACGGGCATGGATGCCTTCACCCACTGCCTGGAGGCCTACCTGTCCAACGGCTTCCACCCGCTCGCGGACGCGGTGGCCATCGACGGCATCTCCCGCGTGGCCCGCTCGCTGCCCAGGGCGTTCGAGGACGGGCGTGATCTCACAGCCCGCACCGACATGATGGTGGCCGCCATGGAGGGCGCCATGGCCTTCCAGAAGGGGCTCGGGGCCTGCCACGCGCTGGCGCATGCCCTCACGCCCATCTCCGGCGTGCACCATGGCCTGGCCAACGCCATCGTCCTGCCCGTGGTGATGGAGTTCAACCGCCCCGTCAGCACCGCGCGCCTGGCTCGCGTGGCGCTCGCCATGGGGGATACCTCGAATGCTCGGGAAGAGGTGCTCGCGGGCAATGCCATCGAGCGCGTGCGCAAGTTGAACGCCGTGATTGGCATTCCCTCGCGCTTGCGTGACGCGGGCGTGAAGGAGCAGGACCTGGTCCGCATCTCCGAGAAGGCCTTCGTGGATGCCTCGCACCGCGCCAACCCGCGCCCGTGCACCCAGCAGGACCTGCTCGCGATGCTCCGCGAGTCGTTCTAGTCAGGCTCCGGGCCCTCTCCTTGTCACAGCGGGGAGGACGGGCCCGGATACCCTCACCCCGTCCCTCTCCCGAAGGGAGAGGGGATGTTGGGGCGAGTGGGGCGATTGGAACTGCTGAGGGGTGGACGGCGTTACTTCACGGCGTCCGTGGCCGTCGCCGTGCCGCTGCCTCCACCATTCGGCGGCGGCGTCATCTTCGGCGGTGCCACGTCCTGCCCCGGATCCTCCACATCGGCCTCCTCGGTCTGGCTGCCTTCGGCGGCTCCCTCGATGTCCGTGGTGCCCACCACCGCTCCCGTCACCGGCTCGCCTCCCGGCTTCGGCGTGAACTCCAGCATCTCCACCGACACCGAGCCCGGCAGCCGGAAGTCCATCGCCGTCAACCGCGGCTTGTCCCTCAGGTCATACAGCTGCTGCGCCACCGAACCCGCCTGGATGCGCTGGTCCGAGAAGAGGATGTACGCCTTGACCTTTCCCTCCTCCACCGGCACCCGGAAGCTCGAGTTGTAGATGCGCTTGCCGGCCTCGCATTTGATGGACCGGTTCTCCCGCGTCATCGTCAGCTGCCGGATGATGCCCTTCTCCGACACCGTGAAGAGCATGCAGTAGGGGTACTGCCCCGGCGCCGGGACGATCTCCATCGTGGAGCCGCTCACCGCCTTGAGCTCCGCGCGTCTGGCCACCGCCGGCTTCTGCTCCTGCGTACAGCCCACCGCGCCCAGTGCCACCACCGCTACGGCCTTCATCCACCGAGTCATGTGCCCCTCCAGAAGACATCCACCATGGTCGTGACCCGAGCCTAACCCGGAACTCATGCGTCCTGCCCCGGGGGGCTACCCGCCGTCTCGCCTTGAACAGTCAGTGAAATCGCCACCGCGCGCCTACGCGCCGCGTCATCGCTCAACGGCGCTGGTAGACGACGATTTGCGGCGTCTCGTCCAGGTACAGACCCGTACTCGGCGTCCGAGTCCCGTAGGCCTGCCAGACGTTGAACTCGTGCTCACGGAACTCCTGGTGGTACTGGTACGCCGCCACGTCCGAGTCGAAGGGCCCACCCGGCCGCAGGTCGCTCCGCAGCATCCCGTTGTTCTGGTAGTCGCGGAACGACAGGCCGTGCACCTCGTGCAGGAAGACGCGCCCGTTGCGCGGTGCGTGCTCGTTGATCCACGGCAGCACCGCCGTCACGTTGCTCGACCAGAACTGGCGCTGCATCCCCAGCGACGCCGCGCCCGGCAGGCCTCCCGCCAGCTCCGAGTAGAAGCTCGTCCCGTATGGGAACACGCGCACCAGCCCGAGCAGCGCCGGCAGCATCAGCAGCGCGAAGACGGGCGCCGCCACCGCCGCCAGGGAGAGCCTCGGCCAGCGCACGCGCAGCCGCTCCACCCACGCCTCGCAGCCCCGCGTCACCGCCACGCCCGCCAGAATCCCCAGGAAGGGCATGGACGGCAGCCAGTGCTTCACCCCTCCGAAGTGCGGCACCCGCGGGTGGCTGATGATGAGGAGGGACGCCACCGCGTTGAGGCCAATGAGGCACTCGGCTATCGAGGGCACGCGCACCAGGGACTTCGTGCGCTCGAAGCGGCTCAGCACCGCGCGGCCGGCGAGCGCCAGCCATCCCGTCACCATCGGCACGAAGAGGCTGGTGGGCACGGTGAGCGCCGTCTTCACCACCACGTACTCGAGCGGGAAGGGCGGCTCGCGCAGCAGCTTCCCCAGGTAGAACCAGGTGTAGTGGTTGTGGGTGGCGTGGAAGTTCAGGTACCAGGCCGTCCGGTCCACCGGCGCGTGCCACAGGTAGGGCCAGTGCAGGTAGAAGATAATGGGCCCGAACACCGCCATGGTGGCCAGCGGCAGCAGGGCGAGCGCCGAGGGCGGGTGCACCTCGTTCTGCAGGTGCAGCATCCCCAGGGCGCCCACCGCCAGCACCGCGAAGAGCAGCGTGTGCGGGCTGAGCAGGAAGAACTTCCGCTGGAAGTCCTCGAGCCCGAGGCTCACCACCAGCAGCCCATACAGCACCGCCACCGCGACGAAGAGCCCCAGCACGCGCCACAACCAGACACGCGCCTCCGGCTTGTCCACGGTGGTGGTCCACGCGCGCCACAGCGCGAAGGGCGCGAGGATGAAGGGCAGGAAGAGCGCGTTGTGCTTGGTGCACAGCGCCAGGCCGAAGAAGACGCCGCACAGCACGCCCCAGTTCCGGTCCTCCAGTGCGCGCCAGAAGGCGTACACCACCAGCAGCCACATGGCCGCGATGGGCATGTCGAAGCAGGCCAGCTCCGCGTTGAAGTACTGGCGCGGGACGAGCAGGAAGGAGAGGGCGGCGAACAGTCCCGCGGTGCGGCCATACACCGCGCTGCCCAGCAGGAAGGTGAGGGCGGGCACCAGCGCCGACAGCGCGAAGGCCGGGAGCCGGAAGGCCGCCGCCGGGCGCAGCCACCCGAGCGTCTCGTGGAAGAGCAGGTGCGAGAGCCCGAACAGCTCCTTCATCAGCGCCGGGTGCTCGTGGTTGTAGTCCCACGCGCGCACGATGGCCGCGTCCGTGAGCGCCCGCGCGGGCTCGTGGAAGAGCTGTTGGAACCAGCGGGCATAGCCCTCGCCCGCGTAGAAGTAGACGCTCTCGTCGCGCGTGAAGCCCACCGCCGACTCGGTGACCCACAGCGCCACGAAGCCCAGCACCCACAGCCCCAGCGCCAGCCAGCGCTCGTCCCGCGTCGCGGCCCGGCCCGCCGTCATGTGCCCTCCCTGGAAACCACCGCCCCGTCTCCGAGCGCGAACACGTCCAGGCACACCTGCCGCCGCTCCGGATTCTGCGCCCGCACCCACACCTTCACCGTGCGGGGCTCGCCCGGCGGCAGCGCGCGCCATGCCTTCTGCAGGCCCTCCAGGCCCGGCGGTTGCGCAATCTCCAGCAACGGCTCGCGGGTGGCCGCGTCCTCCACGCCGTAATACGCGGTGCTCAGCTGCGCGTCGTGGTTCGAGGCGAACTCGGAGATGAGGCCGCCCTCCAGCCGCAGCTCCGTGCCCGCGGGCACTCCGGCGAACTCGGCCACCAGCCGCTGTGTCCCGCCCGGCGCGTGCATCCACAGGCAGCGGCGCGGCTCGAAGTGGATTTCATGCCACTCGGGCGCCACGTACAGGTGCGGCGGCCCGGGGCAACGGTGCACCCGTCCGTCGAAGGGGCAGTCGGTCCTCGTCCCGTCCTGGGCCTCCAGGTAGACGTGGGCCTTCGCGTACGCCTCCGACGCCACGAAGCGCCGGGGCCGGTAGCGGCCGTTCTCGTACAGCGTCAGCTCCAGGTTTCCCGCGCGACGCGGTGCTCCCACGGCGGTGCGCCCGGGCAGGAATGCGGCCCGGAAGTCCGCTTCCCCGGCCCGAGGCAGCTCCGGCTGGCCCAGCACCCAGATGCGCGGGTGCGCGCTCAGGTCGTCCTTGTCCGAGCCGAGGTACCCGTACACCGGCAGCTCCGGCGGCATGTAGAGCCGGGCGCGCTCGGTCCACCACGGGAAGAGCAGCACCGCGTCGCCGGGACGGGCCTCGGCACGCAGCCAGCCCTCCACCTCGCGGTAGTCCGCCTCGGAGACGAGGCGGCCGGGCAGGCGGAGCTGGAAGACGAGGCAGACGAGCGCGACGAGCAGCAACCCCCCCAGCTCCACCAGGGGAAGGGCGCGCGGGAGGGACCTAGGACTTCGCAAGGCGGAGCTTCTGCTCGCTCTTGTCGCGGCAGAAGGTGCAGAAGGTGGGCTCACCCGCGGAGAACGAAGGCGTCCAGGGTGGATACATGGAGCAGCGCGGATCCAGGCAGTGGTGCAGGCCCCACAGGTGGCCAATCTGCTGCAGCGCGTTGCGGGCCACGGGCTTGAAGGACGTCTCGAGGTCCTTGTACCCGTGGGTGCTGATGATGGCCCGGCTCTTGTTGTACCAGGCGAAGCCCGGGGTGGGCCCCTTGCCTCCGGCCAGCTCGCGCTCCTTCAGCTTGCGCGAGGTGATGAAGAGGACCTTGTCGTCCTCATAGGCCCGGATGCCCTTCATCTCCGTGAGCAGCTTCTCGGCATCCAGCGGGTCGGACATGCCCGCGGGCACCTCCTTCTGGCCGGAGTGCTCGCTGCCCACGCCAAACGCCGTATAGAGCGTCTGGCAGAGCTTCGCGATCTGCTTTTCGTCGAAGGAGTCCAGCGTCACGACGCGAATCACGGGGCGTCACCTCGAAAGACGGGTCTCACTCATCATCGGCCTCGATGTCGTCATCGAGGTCGGCATCCTGGTCCTCTGCCTCCTCGGTCTCGGGAGGCTTGGCCTTGGGCGGGCGGCCGCGCTTCTTGGGCGCGGGCGCGGCGGCCTCGGCACCCTCGGCGGGCCTGGCCTTGGGCGGGCGGCCGCGCTTCTTCGGCGCGGGAGCCTCGGCGCCCTCCGGCTTGGGCTTGGGCGGACGGCCCCGCTTCTTGGGCGCGGCGGCCTCGGCGCCCTCCGGCTTGGGCTTGGGCGGACGGCCCCGCTTCTTGGGCGCGGCGTCGGCGCCACCCTCGGCGGGCATGGCGGCGGCCTTCTTGCGGGGCTTCTCCTCGCCCTCCTCGTCCTCCTCGCCGGCTTCCTCGGAGGACTCCTCTTCCTCTTGCGGAGCCTCCTCCTCGTCCGGAGGCAGGTCCAGCTCGCTGTCGAGCCCGAGCAGGTCGGCGTCCAGGCCGAGATCCTCGTCGCCCTCCCCAGGACGGGGCGCGAACTCGGCGGCGGTGCGCTTGGGACGCTCGCGGCCGGGCGGGAAGAGCACCAGGTCGATGGCGTCCTCGGCGTTGCAGTCCGAGGTGTTGAGCGCGGCGGCGATTTCCGACACCAGCAGGTGGCGAGCGTTGTCGTACAGCTCACGCTCCTTGGTGGGCAGCGGGCGCAGCTCGCTGAGCACCTGCAGGCCCTTGACCACCTCGGCCATGCCGATGAGGCCACCCTGGGCCATGCGGTCCTGGTTGGTGCGCGCGCGCATCTTCCAGTCCAGGTCCGCCTTGTCGCTGTCGGAGCGCAGGAACTCGAAGACCTGTTTGACGTCCTCGGGGCCCGCCACCTTGCGGACGCCGATGGAGATCACCTTGGTCTGGGGCACCATCACCTTCGCCCCATCCTCTTCCCGGTGCATGGTGACGAAGGTGAGCTTCTGACCAGCCACCTCCTTCACATCGATGGCCGAGACGCGGCAGACCCCTTGATTCGGGTAGACCACCCGGTCGCCAACCGCGAGCTGGAGTGACGCGGAGCCTTCTGGCATGTCCCCCTCATGAGACGCGAGAGCAGTGAGAGGTCGTAGCATCAACCCTCAACGGATGCCACGACTTACGAGGGGCGGATGTCCGGTCCCAGGAGATCCGGGCGTCCAGCCGGGCGGGCGCCCCGGGGCCCGGAGGGATGGGGAGGGTCTTTTTCCGCTACAGGACGCCACAGGTCCGAAGCGCCGGGAGCCCTCTGGCGCGTGGGCTCCGGGTATCATGCGCCGCTCAACACTTGCCCGAGGTTCCTCCTGGTGAACGCCTCCACCGCGGATGCCAGCCGCTTCCACGACATGGTGCTCTTCAAGGACGCGAGCACGGCCGCGCTGCATGCCGCGCAGGCGGGACTCGCCCGGCAGGAGTGCGTCACCGCCGCGTTTGCCCCGGCGGCGCGTGTGGAGAAGGACGCGCCATGAGGCTGAGGTGGGTGCTGGGGCCGGTGGTGGTGCTGGCCATGGGGTGCACGGAGGAGAAGCCGGCCGAGCCGCTCTCGTCGCTCAAGCCGGCGCCGCTCCCGGCGCTCGTCGCGGAGGAGGACGCGCGCTTCCAGGTGGCTCCGGCCGAGGTGTATGGCGAGCCCGTGCCCGGGAAGGTGTTGCGGGTGGAGCTGGCGGGAGAGGCCGTGCGGCTCGGCGGGGAGCGGTTCGTGCCCTCCAAACCCGAGGACCAGGCCCGGCTGCGCGAGCGGGTGAAGGAGCAGGGCGTGCTGCTCGTGCCGGACGCGGACACGTTCCTCGCGCAGACCTCCGAGCTGCTCGCCGTCCTGCGTGAGTCCGCGCGCGAGGTGTGGCTGCTCCACCCGGACGCCCCGGTCGCCTACCCGCTGGTGCTGCGCGACGAGCAGGGCTTCCAGGCGTGGCTGGCCGAGGCCGCTCCCGGCAAGCTGCGCATCATCCAGCGGCAGGACGGCTTCGAGCTCACCACCAGCGTGGGGAAGCTGCCGGGCCCGGACGCCAACGGGCCTTCGGTCCCCGTGCGCGGTGGAAGGCAGGACATCGCCACGCTGCGCAAGGGGCTCGGGAGGTTGAAGGGGCGCTTCACCACCTCCGAGGACATCTGCCTCGTGCCCTCGTTCGGCACGGAGCTGGCGCAGGCGGCGCGGGCGCTCGGTGGGGTGTACGCGGCGCCCGGCGAGCCCTACTTCGAGACGCTGTGCTTCATCTACCCGACGCCCCGGGCGCCCGCCGTGGCCGGGGCTCCGGCGGGACAGTAGGGCCCGGGCCGCTACTCGATGGGCATGGGGACCCGCAGCTCGGCGACGAAGTCCGCCTCGCATTTCGTGAAGCCCTCGCAGGACTCCAGTCCCGCCTGACCCCTGGCGGTGACGCGGAGCGTGAAGTCGCCGGTCTTCCGCACGTCCAGGATGAAGCGGATGTGGTTGGCGTCCAGACGGACGCCCTGCATCGTATAGGTGTCTTCCTCTCCCTCCGGCGTCCCGTCCAGCCGGAAGGCGACCTGCGCGCTCTCCAGGACGTCGCTCACCGGCAACCACTCGATGTCCACGGCCGACCCGTTGCGGAGCGAGGTCTGCTCCGTGCCATTCACCTTGACCCGCATGCTGCGCGTGGCGTGGAGCTGCTTGAAGGCGGCGCGCAGGGTCGACTTGCCATCCGTGAGGACGTAGTCCGTCAGGGACTCCTCGGTCGGACTCGCGGGGCCCTTGAACCGGGGGAATTCGCAATCGAAGAAGCCACTGGGGGTGTCGTAGGACTCGCCCCGCTTCTCCAGGGTGAAGACCTCTCCGTTGACGGTGAGGGTGGTGTCCGTGGGGATGCGGTAGCACGAAGAGCCCGCGGGGCTGTCGTACTGGAGCAGGACGGTCTCGTCACCCGCGCCGTCGTAGAGGGCGTGGAAGGTCAGTCCGGGGATGTCCTTCAGGTCCCGGTCGAGGGTGGCGGGTTTGCAGGCGGTGAAGGCCAGGGCGAGGAGCGGCACGAGTTTCTTCATGCCCGCGTTTCCTAGCAGAGATCTCCGGCCCGTCTCCGGGGATGAGCAGCCGTGGCGCGTGGCCCGCGGCTGGCTCGTAGGGCAGCGTACAGGGGAGGCCGCGCGGCTCGGGGCGCACGGCCTCGGGGGCGCTCAGTTCGTGGCCACGCAGACGGAGCCGGGATTGCCCCGGAAACCGCCCTCGCACTTGTAGCCCGTGCGGCAGTCATCGTTCGAGCGGCACTTCAGGAAGCAGGCGGACACGTCCTCCGCGTAGCCCTGGCTCACACAGCTGCTGCCCGTGGGGCAGGTCTCGTCCTTGCCGGGCACGCAGGACTGCGAGCAGTAGCCTCCCGGCGTGAAGGTCTGATTGTTGATGCAGAAGCCCTTGTCGCCACAGTCGGCGTCCGTGGTGCAGGCGTCGCCCACCGTCGCGCCACAGCCCACGAGTCCCACTCCCAGCAGCACGGCTCCCAGCACGTTCCAGCGCAGCTTCATGGCGTCACTTCCTCCGCGAGTCCAACTCGGTTGAGAAGGGGCGGGCCTGTGGCTACTACCGCCCTGATGCACCGCGCCATATCTTGCCCGGCGCGGTGGCACAACTGCCTCCCGAGCGAGGAGGCGACCTCCTGGAGGATTCCGAATGGCAGCAGTGCTCGAGCAGCCCCGTTCCGGTGCGGTCCCCGTCGGGGGTGCCTTCCTGTTCAACGATGTGGGCTCGGTGCGCATCACCACGCCCGAGTTGTTCACCGAGGAGCAGCGCCTCTACCTGAAGACGGCGCTCCAGTTCTCCACCGAGCAGGTGCTCCCCCAGGCCGAGAAGATCGAGGCCAAGGACAACGCGCTGCTGCGCGACCTGCTGCGCCGGGCTGGCGAGCTCGGCCTGTTGATGATCGACATCCCCGAGGCCTACGGCGGCCTGGGCCTGGACAAGACCACCTCACTGCTCATCGCCGAGGCCATGAGCCTGCAGGGCTCCTGGTCCGTGTCCTTCGGGGCGCACACGGGCATCGGCACGCTCCCCATCGTCTGGTTCGGCAACGAGGCCCAGAAGCAGAAGTACCTGCCGAAGCTGGCCACCGGTGAGCTGGTGGCTGCCTACGCCCTCACGGAGCAGGGCAGTGGCTCGGATGCGCTCGGGGCCAAGACGAAGGCCGTGCTGTCTCCGGACGGCAAGGAGTGGAGCCTCAACGGCTCGAAGCTCTACATCACCAACGCGGCGTTCGCGGACGTGTTCGTGGTGTTCGCCAAGGTGGACGGCGACAAGTTCACCGGCTTCATCGTGGAGCGCGGCACGCCCGGCTTCACCGTGGGGCCCGAGGAGCACAAGATGGGCATCCGTGGCTCCTCCACGTGCCCGCTCTACTTCGAGGACGCGCGGATTCCCCGCGAGAACCTGCTCGGCGAGGTGGGCAAGGGGCACAAGATCGCCTTCAACATCCTCAACTATGGCCGGTTGAAGCTGGGGGCGGGGGTGCTCGGTGGCATGAAGCTGCAGCTGCGCAACGCGCTGCTCTTCGCGCAGGAGCGCAAGCAGTTCCAGACGGCCATCGTGAGCTTCCCGCTCACCCGGGAGAAGCTGGCGCGGATGACCACGCTCATCCACGCGGTGGAGAGCATGACGTACCGCACATCGGGCCTGGTGGACGCGGTGCTGGCGGGGGCGGACAAGTCGGCGGCCGACTACCCGGCGCGCCTCATCGCGGCCATCGAGGAGTACGCCATCGAGTCCTCCATCATGAAGGTGTACGGCTCGGAGGCGCTCGGGTACGTGGCGGATGACGCGGTGCAGATCCACGGCGGCGCGGGCTACATCGAGGAGTACCCGGTGGAGCGGGCGTACCGGGATGCGCGCATCAACCGCATCTTCGAGGGCACCAATGAGATCAACCGGATGCTCATCGCGGGGATGCTGCTCAAGCGCACGATGAAGGGCACGCTGCCGCTCTTCGAGGTGGCGCAGGCGGTGGACGAGGACCTGGGGGCGGGGCGGCTGCCGAAGGCGCGGGTGCAGGACGAGCTGGCCGCGGAGGAGCAGGCGGCGGAGAACCTCAAGCGGCTGGCGATTTATGCGTTGAAGGTGGCGGCGGAGACGTTCGGGGCGGAGATCGAGCAGCGCCAGGAGGTGCTGGCGACGGTGGCGGACATCGTGATGGACGCGTACGCGCTGGACTCGATGGTGACGCGCACGAGGCAGGCGGCGGTGGACGGGAAGCTGGACGCGGTGCGGGTGGCGATGGCGCGGCAGTACGCCACCGAGGCCAACGTCCAGTCCTACGCCCGGACCCGGCGCGCGCTGTGTGCCACCGTGAAGGGTGACACGCTCAAGGAGCACCTGGCGAAGGTGGCTCGGCTGGAGCTCTTCACGCCGTACGATCCGGTGGAGCTGCGCGAGACGATCCTCCAGGCCGTGGAGAAGGCCAGCGGCTATCCGTTGTCCGCGGTGTAGGGCCCGGAGGAGCGTTACCGCTCACGGCATGCGCATCACCGCGTCCATGCCGAAGCAGACGCGGGCGCGCCAGGGCGGAGGCGGCATGGACTCGAGCGACAGCAGCTTCTCCAGCCGCTCCGCCGACTCCGGGCTCAGGGTGCCGAAGGTGACGCCGAACGTGGGCAGCACCTCGGGCCCTCCCGCCGACGTCCACGCGATCTCGCCGTGCAGCATCATCGGACCCAGCGCCAGGTCCATCTCCAGCATGAAGGGCATGCCCACCTTCACCGCGGCCGGCAGCGCGGGCGCCTCTACCTCCAGCCCCACGCCTCCCCGCGACAGGTCGCGCACGAAGAAGGGCGGCGCGAAGGGCGTCTCCTCCTCCATCGCCGGCAGGTGCAGCGGGATGCGCGGGTAGCGGCGCAGCTTCTCGAACTCCTGCAGATCGAAGATGCGCTGCAGCACCGCGTCCAGTCCGCCCCGATCCTGCCCCGGGTCGTACTTCACGGTGATCATGTGGCGCCCGTTAGGCTGCGGTGTCACCCGCACCACCTCGCCCACCACCTCCACGGGCGTGGCCACCCCGGGGTTGTGCATCTCGAAGACGAAGCGCGTTCCCACCGGCAGGCTCTTCTGCGTCTGCAGCGTCACGCCTCCCCGGCCGATGCTGCGCGTGTACTCGCTCAGCAGCGCCTCGGGCTTCTTGTAGGCCACCTTGAGGCGTACCTCGCCCTGGGCTCGGTTCGTCGCGGTCTGGCTCATGGCAGCGGTACTCCCCTGGAATGGCGTGGCAAGGCCGGGCCTCCAGTTTGGAAGTCCGGCCTCGGAAAAGCGACAGCGGGCGGGCAACTAGGCCTTCGGCAGCTCGCCAGCAACGATGGAGAGGGTGTCCTGGGTGTACACGTGGCTGCCCTCCGACGTCTTGATGCTGCCGTCGAGCACCATCGTCACGTTGCCGGAGTGCGCCGAGGTGGCGGTGAGCGCCATGGTCAGCGCCACGTCCGCCTCGATGTAGTCGGAGATCTCCCCCTCGATGGTCAGCCGGCCCTTCATCGTGGTGATGACCGACAAGCCGGTGAAGTCCGGGTGCAGGTCGAAGCGCATCGCGTACACCATCTTGCCGTTGTACTCGTTCTTCCCGTCCTCGTTGCAGCCGTCGTAGGTGACGTCGTAGTTGAAGGTGCCGGTCTGGCCGGAGTTGGTCAGATCCACGCTCCATTTCACCTCTCCGCCCTTGTAGCAGGGGTGGGAGTCGGAGACCGTGAGGGCGCCGCTGGCCAGGGCCTGGCGCACCAGGGCGTTCGCGGACGTGTTGCCGTTGCGACCCACCGGCTGGGAGGCCTGGAACGCGGCCTGCGCCGCCCCCTTCTCACCACCCCCCAGCTTCGCGCCGCCTCCGCAGGCCACCAGGCCCAGGGTCATCGCGGCGAGCATCGTCAGACGAGTCAAGCGGGTCATGTGTCCACCTTACGTTTTCGAGTGAGGGCCCCGCTCCCCCGGCCAGGACGCGAGGCGTGAGCGGCCCTGCACAGGCGCTCAGCGGCGGCAGTTATGCAGAGTCGGGCCCCTCTCGTCCATGTTTCCCCCGTGTGACACGGGCCTGTACGCGCCTGTTGCATTTCTTGACCGGGTAGGGGGCCGCGCGTATTTTCCGCCGCCCAAGTGGATCGGAGTGGGAAGGGGTGGCGTAATGTGGATCGGCCGGGCTGACAAGGTGGACTTCTTCGCGTGTTCCGAGGCGTCTATGAGCACCAGATCGACGCGAAGGGGCGCACCAGCCTCCCGGCCCGGCTGCGCGAGACGCTCGTGGGCTCGTACGACGAGCGCCTCATCATCACGACGGCGTTGGACCCCTGTCTCCATGCCTACCCGGTGCGCGAGTGGGAGCAGCTCGAGGCGGCGCTCGCCAAACGTAACCCGATGGAGCCAGGGGTGAAGACGCTCATGCGGCTCTACGTGGCCAGCGCCCAGGAGTGCCCGCTCGACAAGCTCGGGCGCGTGCTGATTCCGCCGTCGCTGCGCTCCCACGCGGGGTTGGACAAGGACGTGGTGTGGGCGGGGATGGTGAAGGTGATCGAACTGTGGAGCCGCGAGGGCTGGGCCAGAGCCCAGGAGGAGGCCCGCAAGGAAGCCTCCAGCGCGGACGTCATGCGCGTGCTCACCGAGCTGCGCCAGTAGTGGGCTGAATTTTCGACGGGAAGCGGGAAACCCGGGAAGGTGGTGTCATGAACCAGGCAGCCGAAGCACAGGGCATCCGCGCGGTCTCCAGTGGGCGCGTGGAGACCCTCATGCTCGAGGGGGAGCTTCTGGAGAAGGACCTCACCCAGCTCTGCGAGCAGCTCGGGCTTCGCATGCAGCGGGGCCTGCGCAACGTGGTGTTGGATCTCGCCGAGGTGCGGCACCTGGACTACCGCGGCGTGAAGCCCCTGGTGGCCCGTGCCGAGGCCTTCCGCAAGGCCGGCGGAGACATCAAGCTGTCCGGGCTGTCTCCCTACCTGGCCGCGATCCTCCGGGCCGCGGGGGCTCACGATGTCTTCGAGCTCTACCCGCATATGAACGATGCCCGGGCCGCCTTCGCGCTCGCGCGGGCCCCGTTCGTCTAGGCGCCCCTTGGCTGACTTCAGCCATCAGACCGTCCTCCTGAGTGAATCGGTGGACGTCCTTCGACCGGGAGCGGGGAAGGTGATCATCGACGGCACACTGGGTGGTGGGGGTCACTCCGAGGCGCTTCTCGCCCGGGGTGCGACCGTCCTGGGGGTGGACCGGGATCCGGTCGCGCTCCAGGCCGCCCGCGCCCGGCTCGCCGCGTACCCCGCCTTCAGCGCCCGGCAGGGCAACTTCGGGGACCTGCTCGAGGTGGCCTCGGACCTGCTGCCGGTGGATGGCGTGCTGGTGGACCTGGGCGTGTCCTCGCCCCAGCTCGACGTGGCCGAGCGCGGCTTCTCCTTCCAGAAGGAGGGCCCGCTGGACATGCGCATGGGTGACACGGGCTGCACCGCCGCCGAGCTGATCGCCGAGGAGGACGAGGCGCAGCTGCGCCACATCCTCGAGGAGTACGGCGAGGAGCCCTTCGCCCGGCCCATCGCCCGGGAGCTGAAGCGCGCGCTGCCCACGCGCACCCTGGAGGCCGCCGAGGCCGTCAAGCGCGCCGTGCCCCGCAAGGCCTGGCCCAACAAGATCCACGTGGCCACCCGCACCTTCCAGGCGCTGCGCATGGCGGTGAACCAGGAGCTGGAGTCCCTGGAGTCGCTGCTCGCCGCGCTGCCCCGGCTGCTGAAGGTGGGGGGCCGCGCCGCCGTCATCTCGTTCCACTCGCTCGAGGACCGCAAGGTGAAGGAGACCTTCCGGGACATGGTGGGCAGCTGCAAGTGCCCTCCCGGGTTTCCGGTGTGCGTCTGTGGCGGCCAGGGAGATTTCGCCCTGGTGTCGCGCAAGGCCATTGCCCCCTCGGACGAGGAGATTGCCGCCAACCCCCGTGCCCGGAGCGCGCACCTGCGCGTGGTGGAGAAGATCCGATGAGCCGCATCAAGCCCGTGTCCCGTGGCAGTGGGAGTGGAGTGTCGGTGGGCCAGGTGCTGCTGCACCTGCTGCCCGCGGTGTTCCTCTTCGCCCTCTTCGCCGCCGTGGGCTTCGTCCACGTGACGAGCCGCGTGCTGGTGGTGGACATGGGCTACCGCCTCTCCAAGGCCGAGGCCGAGGAGCGTGCCCTCATCCGGGAGAATGATCGGCTGAAGCTGGAGCTCGCCACGCTGAAGAACCCGGCGCGGCTCGAGAAGCTGGCGCGTGAGAAGCTCGGCATGTCCATGCCCGCGGGCTCGCTCGTCATCGCGCTGCCGGCGGAGATGCCGGGCAAGAAGCGCAACGCCCGCGTGGAGGCCCGTGACGCCCGGAGCGTCCGCGTGGCCGAGCGCGGTGCACCGCACTGAGGGGACTGGCCGTGAGGGACTTCAAATCAGCGCGGGCGCCCGAGCCCAACCAGAAGTGGCTGCGGCTTCGCGTGAAGCTGATGGCCTGCTTCTTCGTCCTGCTGCTGATGGCCGCCTTCGGCCGCGCCGTGCAACTCCAGGTGTTCGAGCGCGACAAGCTGCGCGGGCTCGCCCAGGACCAGTACGTCCGCCAGATAGAGATCCCCGCCCGCCGGGGTGACATCTTCGACCGCCGTGGCACCCCGTTCGCCCAGAGCGTGGAGGTGGACTCCATCTGGGTGGACCCCTCCATGCTGCCCGATGTGAAGCAGGCCTCGCGCTTGCTCGCCAAGGTGCTGAAGCTGGACGTGGAGGACCTGCAGGCCCGGCTCACCCGCGCCAGGCGCTTCGCCTGGGTGAAGCGTCAGGTGACGCCCCGCGAGGTGGAGGCGGTGAAGGCCCTCGGGCTGCCCGGCTTCGGCTTCACCAAGGAGCCCAAGCGTTTCTACCCGCAGAAGGAGCTGGGCGCGCACGTGGTGGGCATGGTGGGCCTGGACGGCCACGGCCTCGAGGGCCTGGAGCTGGCTTTCGAGGACGAGCTGTCCGGCCAGAACTCGCGCCTGTCCGGCTTCCGCGATGCGAAGGGCCGCAAGCTGCTCGTCTCCGGCGCTCCGGACACCATCGAGCGCCAGGGCGCCTCCGTCACCCTCACCATCGACCGGCACCTCCAGTTCGTCGCCGAGCGCGCCCTGAGCCGCGCGGTGGAGGACGCCAAGGCGGTGGCCGGCATGGCCATCGTGTTGGAGCCGAAGACGGGGGAGATCCTCGCCATCGCCAACCACCCGCGCTTCAATCCCAACGCCCCCGAGAAGGAGGCGCGTGCCAGCATGCGCAACCGCGCCGCGCTCGACGTCTTCGAGCCCGGCTCGACGATGAAGGCCTTCGTCGTGGCCAGCGCGTTGGATGAAAAGGTCATCAAGCAGGACGACCTGTTCTTCTGCGAGAACGGCGCGTGGACCATCGGCCGGCACACCATCCACGACACCCACCCGCTGGGCTGGCTCACCCCGCAGCTGGTGCTGCGCGAGTCCTCCAACATCTGCTCCTCCAAGATTGCCCAGCAGCTGGGCCGCGAGCGGATGGTGAAGGCCTACCGGGACTTCGGCTTCGGCGAGCGCACCGGGCTGGCGCTGCCCGGAGAGGGACGGGGCTCCATCCCGTTCCCCAAGGCGGAAGTGTCGCTGGCCACACAGTCCTTCGGGCAGGGCATGAGCGCCACCGCCGTGCAGATGGCCGCCGCCTGGGGCGCGCTGGCCAACAATGGCGTGCTGATGCGCCCCTACCTCGTCTCCAAGGTAGTAGACCCGGACGGGGTGGTGCTGCTGGAGAACCGGCCCACCGAGGTGCGCCAGGCCGTCTCCGCGGCGACGGCGAAGAAGGTCGTCTCCATGCTCGAGAGCGTGGTGACCAAGGAGGGGACCGCTCCCAAGGCCGCCATGGAGGATTACCGGGTGGCTGGCAAGACGGGCACCGCCCAGAAGGCGGATCCGGTGGCCCGGGGGTATTCCGACAAGCGGCTCGCCTCCTTCGTGGGCGTGGTACCGGCCGAGAATCCTCGCGCCGTCATTCTCGTGATTGTGGACGAGCCCAAGACGGACGTGTACGGGGGAAGCGTGGCCGCCCCCGCTTTCAAGGAAATCGCTACCGCCGCCATGGCCCACCTGGCCGTCCCTCCCTCTCGAGAGGTGCCGCTGCCGCCCACCGCCATGCCGGTGGCGGCCGCCCAGCCCCCTCCCGCGAGCGCGGAGACGGCCCGGCCCGTGGTGTCGGAGGCTGTCACCGAGAACGTGGAGCCTGGCTCCGTCCGCGTTCCGGATGTCGTTGGTCAGGCGGGGCGCGAGGCGGTGACGAAGCTGCTCTCCTCGGCCCTGGAGCCTCGATTGTTAGGTAGTGGACGCGTTGTTTCGCAGAGTCCCGCCGCCGGTGCGCTGGTGGAGAAGGGTGCGCGAGTGACGCTGGAGCTGGCGGCGCGGCAATGAGGCCGCGGGACAGCTCAGCCTCGCTGCGGCTGCATGTGAAGGGGAAACGATGAAGCTGACGGATGTCCTTGCAGGGTGTGGTGCCGAGCAGACCTCGGGCGGCCGGACCCCGGCCGATGTGACGGGGGTGTCGCAGGACTCTCGCAAGGTGAAGCCGGGCGACTTGTTCGTCGCCGTGCCGGGTACGAAGGAGGACGGCGCCCAGTTCGTGGGTGAGGCCGTGTCCCGCGGGGCCGTGGCGGTGGTGTCGGAGAAGTCCCTGTCCTCGCAGGTGCCCTTCTTCAAGGTGTCCAACGCCCGCAAGGCGCTGGCACTCATCGCGGCCAATTACCATGGCCGGCCCGCCGACAAGCTCACCATGCTGGGGGTCACGGGTACCAACGGGAAGACGACCACCACCTATCTGCTCGAGGCCATGGCCACCGCGGCCTACTCCTCGACGGGGGTCATCGGCACGCTGGGTTACAAGGTGGGGGGCCAGTTCCACCCCACGGCCCACACCACGCCGGACCCGCTGGAGTTGCACCGCATCCTCAAGGAGATGGTGGACGCGGGCATCGAGACGGTGGTGATGGAGGTGTCCAGCCATGCGCTGCTGCAGGAGCGCGTGCACGGCATCACCTTCAAGGCCGCCGCCTTCACCAACCTGACGCGCGACCATCTCGACTACCACAAGGACATCGAGGAGTACTTCCAGGCCAAGCGGAAGCTCTTCGTGGAGAACCTGTCCCAGACGGGCGTGGCGGTGGTCAACGGCGACGACACCTACGGCACCCGCATCTACAACGAGCTGCGCGGCCAGAAGCGCATGGCGTGGAAGTTCAGCCGCCTGGGCAACGGGGAGATCTCCGCCACGGACGCGTCCTTCAGCCTGCAGGGCATCAAGGGCGTGCTGAAGACGCCGGCCGGTGACATCCCGGTGAAGAGCCGGCTGCTGGGGCCGCACAACCTGGAGAACATCCTCGCGGCGGCGGGCCTCGCGCTGGGCGCGGGCTTCGCGCGGCGCAAGGACGTGCAGCTGGGCATCGAGCGCATGGGTGGCGTGCCCGGCCGCATGGAGCGGGTGGAGAACCACGGCCCCGCGCAGGCTCCGGCGGTGCTGGTGGACTACGCGCACACGGATGACGCGCTCAAGCGCGCGCTCGAGGCGGCGCGGGCCATGGCCAAGGGCCGCGTCATCGTGGTGTTCGGCTGCGGTGGGGACCGGGACCAGGGCAAGCGTCCGCTCATGGGCACGGCGGCCGCCGAGGCCGCGGACCTGGCTGTCGTGACGAGCGACAACCCGCGCACCGAGAATCCCGAGGACATCATCTCGCAGGTGACGCCGGGCCTGGAGAAGAGCGGCATGCGCCGCATCTCCGCGGGCAAGGCGAAGAGCGGGGAGAAGGGGTACCTCGTGGACGCGGACCGCAAGGCCGCCATCGAGACGGCCATCTCCCTGGCGAAGGAGGACGACGTGGTCCTCATCGCCGGCAAGGGCCACGAGACGTACCAGATCATCGGTACCGAGAAGCGCGCCTTCGATGACCGCGAAGTGGCGGCCCGGGCGCTCGCCATCCGCACCTGACGGAGAGCGCGGACCCTCTCTATGCCCGTACGATTCTCGGACGAGCAGGTGGTGCAGGCGACCGGGGCCACCCGTCGCGGCGGTACGCCCGCGGCGGAGTTCCCGGCCGTCTGCACCGATACGCGGGCCCTGGTGCCCGGGTGCCTCTTCGTGGCGCTGCAGGGCGAGCGCTTCGATGCACACGACTTCCTCGCGCAGGCCGTCAGGGGTGGGGCGGCCGGCGCCGTGGTGAAGAAGGGCAGGGCGCTTCCCCCACTCCCGGAGGGCCTGGCTCTCTATGAGGTGGAGGACACCCTGGCGGCGCTCGGAGGGCTGGGGCGCGCGCACCGCGAGCGCTTCCGGATTCCGGTGGGCGCGGTGGGTGGCTCCAACGGGAAGACGACCACCAAGGAGATGGTGGGCGCCATCCTGGCCGTCCGGGGTCCCGCGCTGAAGACGGAGGGCAACCTCAACAACGAGGTGGGGGTGCCCCTGACGCTGTTCCGCCTGGAGCCCTCGCACGTGGCGGCCGTGGTGGAGATGGGGATGAACCGTCCCGGGGAGATGGAGCGGCTCACCCGCGTGTCGAAGCCGGACGCGGCCGTCATCACCATCATCCAGCCCGAGCACCTGGAGGGACTGGGCAGCATCGAGGGCGTGGCCGAGGCGGAGGGCGAGATGTTCCGCGAGCTCCCGCCCGAGGCCGTGGCCGTGGTGAACGTGGATGACCCGCTGATTCCGCCGCAGGCGGCGCGCAGCCGGGCGAAGAAGCTCACCTTCGGCCGGGCCGCCCACGCGGACGTGCGGCTGGCGGGCGTCACGCCGCGAGGCCGCGAGGGTCTGGCCGTCACGGTGCACTACCAGGGGAAGGACTGGCCGGTGAAGCTGTCCTTCATCGGCGAGCACAACGCCCTCAACGCCACGGGGGCCTTCGCGCTGGCGGTGGCGCTCGGGTACTCCCCCGAGGAGTGCGTGAAGGGCCTGGAGGCGGCGAGGCCGTATGCGCGCCGGCTCAACGTGGTGGACGGCCTGCACGGCATCACCGTGGTGGACGACTGCTACAACGCCAACCCGGCCTCCATGGCGGCGGCGCTGGATACGCTGCGCTCGCTGGTGCAGCCCGGTGGCCGGAAGGTGGCGGTGCTCGGGGACATGTTGGAGCTGGGGCCCGGCGAGCTGGAGGAGCACACGGCGCTGGGCACGCTGGCGGCGGGCAAGGCGGAGCTGGTGGCCTTCTTCGGGCCGCGCTCGCGCAAGGGTTACGAGGCGGCGGGGCTGGGTGACAAGGCGGCGCACTTCACCGAGGTGGAGCCGCTGCTGGCCTGGCTGCAGCCGCGGTTGAAGGCGGGCGACGTGGTGCTGGTCAAGGCGAGCCGTGGCATGCGGCTCGAGCGGGTCGTGGCGGGCCTCACGGGTGCCGCCGCGCCTGGAGGTAGCCACTAGGTGCTGCTCCTCATCTACGAGTGGATTCAGGGCACGGAAGGCGCGCGGCTGCTCAACTTCCTGCGCTACCCCACCTTCCGCATCGTCGCGGCGGCGGTGGCCTCGCTGCTGCTGGGCATGTTCGTGGGCCCGCGGCTCATCGCCCGGCTTCGCCTCAAGCAGCACGGGCAGAGCAACGTGCGCGAGGACACCCCGGACACGCACCAGAAGAAGAAGGGCACGCCCACCATGGGTGGCGCGCTCATCCTCATGTGCATCGCGTTCGGCACCTTCATGTTCGCGGACCTGAAGAGCCGCGCGGTGTGGGCGGCGCTGGTGCTCACGATGGGCTACGGCTTCATCGGCTTCCTGGACGACTGGCTCAAGCTGTCCAAGCGCAACTCCAAGGGGCTCGCCGGCCGGTACAAGATCGTCCTCCAGACGGTCTTCTACCTGGTGGCCGTCTTCGGGATCATGTGCGCGTGGACGGGGCCGGATGGCGCCTTCACCGGGCCCAGGCTGCTCATCGACACGAAGCTCACGCTGCCCTTCGTGCCCACGCGCTGGTTCAACCCGGACTTCGGCTGGTTCTACGTCTTCTTCGCGTGGATCGTCGTGGTGGGCACCTCCAACGCCGTCAACCTGACGGACGGTCTGGACGGCCTGGCCATCATGCCCACCATCATCGCGGCCTCCACCTTCGCCATCCTCTGCTACGTGGCGGGCTCGTTGACGCGCATCGCCGACGTGGAGACGGTGAACGGCGTGACGCGGCTGGTGGGTGTGCCCCTGTGGCGCTACCTCGGCGTCCCCGAGGTGCCCGGCGGCGCGGAGCTGGCCGTCTTCTGCGCCAGCATCGTGGGTGCCGGCATCTCGTTCCTCTGGTTCAACGCCTACCCGGCCTCCGTCTTCATGGGGGACATCGGCTCGCTCGCGCTGGGCGGTGCCCTGGGCGGGCTGGCGGTGCTGTCCAAGAACGAGGTGGTGTCCGCCATCATCCACGGGGTCTTCTTCGCGGAGATCCTCAGCGTGATGATCCAGGTGACGTCCTTCAAGCTCACCGGCAAACGTGTCTTCAAGATGGCGCCCGTGCACCATCACTTCGAGCTGAAGGGCATGGCCGAGCCGAAGATCATCGTCCGCTTCTGGATCGTCGCCATCCTCTGTGGAGGCGTGGCGATTCTGTCGCTCAAGCTTCGGTAGGCAGTGTGGAGGGGTGGCGCGCATGACGCCCGACCTGAAGGACCGGAAGGTAGTGGTGTATGGGCTCGCCAAGAGCGGGCTGGCCGCCATCCGCCTGCTGCAGGCGAAGGGCGCGCGGGTGACGGCGCTGGACGCTCGCACCGAGGAGGCCCTGGGCGACACGGCGCGCGAGCTGAAGGCGCAGGGTGTGACGCTCGTCACCGGCCCCACGCCGCCGGGGCTGCTGGAGTCGCAGCAGCTCGTGGTGGTGAGCCCGGGCGTGCCGCTGGCGCTGCCGGACATCCAGAAGGCTCGCGCCGCGGGCGTGCCCGTCTGGGGCGAGGTGGAGCTGGCCTGGCGCTACCTCTCGAACCTGCCGCTCATCGGCATCACCGGCACCAACGGGAAGAGCACCACCACGGCGCTCACCGGGGAGCTCTTCTCGCGCAGCGGCCGGCGCACCTTCGTGGGTGGCAACCTCGGGCGCCCGCTGGCCGAGGCGGCCCTGTCCCCCGGTGACTGGGACGCGCTGGTGGTGGAGCTCTCCAGCTTCCAGCTCGAGGGCATCGACACCCTGCGGCCCCGGGGCTCCACCCTCCTCAACCTCACGCCGGACCACATCGACCGGTACGCGAGCCACGAGGCCTACGGCGAGGCCAAGGCCCGCATCTTCCGCAACCAGGCGCAGGGTGACTTCGTCGTGGTGAACGCGGACGACGCGCACGTGCTGCGGCTGGCCGAGGCGGCGAAGGTGCCCGTCTACGGCTTCAGCCTCACCGGGCGTCCGGTGGCCGCGGCGCCGAAGCTCGCGGGCATGGCGGTGGTGCAGCCCGGCGGCTTCCGTTTCGAGGGGGCAGGGGACAAGGGCGAGTCCTTCTCCCTCACCAACCGCGCGCTGCGCGGGGCCCACAACGCGCAGAACGCCATGGCGGCGGCGCTGCTGGCGCGGTTGGCCGGCGTGGCGCACGAGGCGGTGCAGGCCGGACTGGACAGCTACCCGGGCCTCCCCCACCGGTTGGAGAGCGTGCGCGTGCTGGATGGCGTGGAGTGGGTGAACGACTCCAAGGCCACCAACGTGGACTCGGTGCTGGTGGCCCTGCGCGCCTTCCAGAAGGACGTGCTCCTCATCGCCGGTGGCAAGGGCAAGGGCGCTCCCTACCAGCCCATGGTCGACGAGGGCCGCGGCAAGGTGAAGGGCGTGCTCACCATCGGCCAGGACGCCGGGACGATCGCCCAGGCGTACGAGGGCAGCTGTCCCGTATACGCCTGCGAAACGCTCGCGGAAGCTGTACGGCGGGCCAAGGCCCTGGCAGGATCCGGCGACACTGTACTTTTGTCGCCCGCATGCGCTTCCTACGATCAATTCCAGAACTTCGAGCACCGGGGCGACACGTTCAAACGCCTCGTGAGGGAGCTCTGAGCCCATGAAGGCCATCGCCGCTCCGTCCTCCGCCCCGGTGCGGTTCGACCCGCTGCTCCTGTGCGCCGTGTTGTCGCTCGTCTCGCTCGGCCTGGTGATGGTGTACTCGGCGAGCGCCGTCATGGCCCAGGACAAGCTGGGTGACAGCCTCTACTTCCTCAACCGGCAGCTGATGGCGGCCGGCATGGGCGTGGTGGCGATGGCGGTGGGGATGAAGCTGGGCTGGCGCCGGCTGGCGCGGCTCGCGTACCCGCTGCTGCTGGTGACGCTGGTGCTGTTGGTGCTGGTGCTCATCCCGGGCGTCGGCACCACGGCGGGCGGCGCGCGGCGGTGGATCCGCTTCCCGGGCTTCGGCCTGCAGCCCGCCGAGGTGGCCAAGTTCGCCTGGGTCGTCTACCTCTCCTACTCGCTGGCCAAGAAGCGCGAGAAGGTGGCGAGCTTCTCCGTGGGCTTCCTCCCGCACCTGATGCTGTGCGGCCTGCTGGTGGGCCTGTGCATGTTGCAACCGGACTTCGGCAGCTCGGTGCTCCTGGTGTTCCTGCTCTTCGCGCTCCTGTTCGCCGCGGGCACGAAGCTGAGCTACCTGGTGGGCTCGGTGCTGCTGGCGCTGCCCCTGGCGTACGCGGCCGTGGCCACCAGCCCCTACCGCATGAAGCGCGTGTTGGCCTTCCTGGACCCCTGGGCCCACCGCCACGACATCGGCTACCAGGTGGCCGAGTCCCTCATGTCCATCGGCTCGGGCGGCCTCACCGGCCTGGGGCTGGGAGATGGCCGGCAGAAGCTCTTCTTCCTCCCCGAGGCCCATACGGACTTCATCTTCGCCATCATCGGCGAGGAGCTGGGGCTCGTCGGAGTGGTGCTGCTGGTGTCGCTCTACGGCATCGTCATCTGGCGCGGCATCCGCGCGAGCCTCGCGGCGCCGGAGGCGTTCGGCACGTACCTGGGCCTGGGCCTCACCTCCATCATCGCCTTCCAGGCCACGGTCAATATGTGCGTGGCCATGGGGCTGTTGCCCACTAAAGGACTGACGCTTCCCTTCGTGTCCTACGGAGGCACCTCGCTGGTGGTGCTCATGGGGGCGGCCGGTGTATTGCTCTCGCTCAGTGCCAGCGCGGAAGGTGCTGGCAACCGGACCCTGCGCTCCGGCGGTGACATGAGGGAGGTGGCGGCGTGAAGGTGCTCATCGCGGGAGGCGGTACGGGCGGTCATCTCTACCCGGGCATTGCCCTGGCCGAAGAGGTGGTCACGCGCCATCACGCCAACAAGGTGGTCTTCGTGGGCACCGAGCGGGGCCTCGAGGCCCGCGTGGTTCCCCGTGAGGGCTACCCGCTGGAGACCATCCGGGCGCAGGGCCTCAAGGGCAAGGGCCTGGTGGGCCTCATCAAGGGCCTGCTCGCGCTGCCCATGGCCTTCATCGAGTCCATCCGCATCCTCCAGCGCCAGAAGCCGGACGTGGTGGTGGGCGTGGGCGGCTACGCCAGCGGCCCGGTGGTGCTCGCCGCGGCGCTGATGGGCATCCCCACCGCCGTGCAGGAGCAGAACGCCCTGCCGGGGCTCACCAACAAGGTGCTCGGGAAGTTCGTGCGCGTCGTCTTCACCGCCTTCGAGGACGCCGCCCGCTTCTTCCCCTCGCGCAAGGTGCAGCTCGTGGGCAACCCCATCCGCCGCAAGCTGATGGAGAACTTCCTGCGCTCGCGCGTGGCGCACGAGAAGTTCGCCCTGCTCGTCTTCGGCGGCAGCCTCGGCGCCCGCGGCATCAACCAGCGGATGATCGACGCGCTGGACCACCTCCAGGACATCAAGGACCAGCTCCACATCATCCACCAGACGGGCAAGAACGACCTGGAGACGGTGCGCAAGGGCTACGCGGACAAGGGCTTCGACGGCCAGGCCCAGGTGGTGGAGTACATCGAGGACATGTCCAGCGCCTACGCCAAGGCGGAGCTCGTCGTCTGCCGGGCGGGCGCCACCACGCTGTCCGAGCTGACGGTGGCCAAGAAGGCCAGCATCCTCATCCCGTTCCCCTTCGCCACGGACAATCACCAGGAGGTGAATGCCCATGCGCTGGTGAAGGCGGGCGCGGCCCTCATGTTCCGCGAGTCGGAGCTGACCGGGCAGCAGCTGGCCACGGAGATCCGCCGCCTCAAGGACAACCCCGAGGCGCGCCGCCAGATGGAGAAGAAGGCGGGCCTGCTGGGGCGCCCCGAGGCCGCCAAGGAGCTGGCGGACGTGCTCGTGGACCTGATGGTGAAGACGTATGGGCCCTACGGCCGGGCCGAGGCCCGCGGCGAGGACCCCAACCCGAAGAAGCCCAAGAAGTCCAACGGCGGCGAGAAGCCTCCCGGCGGTGGCGAGACGCAGCCGGGCGGCAACGAGAAGCAGGTCTGAGGAGATGACATCCGTGACGAACACCCGCCCCGCCAGGCCCGCGAGCCTCTTCAAGACGCGCCACGCCGCGTACGTGCACTTCGTGGGCATCGGCGGCATCGGCATGAGCGGCATCGCCGAGGTGCTGCTCAACCAGGGCTACAAGGTGTCCGGCTCGGACCTCAAGGCCAGTGACATCACCCGCCGCCTGCAGGGCATGGGCGCCACCATCTTCGAGGGCCACCGCGCGGAGAACCTCGTCCACGCGGACGTCGTCGTCATCTCCTCGGCGGTGCGCAAGGACAACCCCGAGGTCGTCACCGCGCGCCAGCGGAAGATTCCCGTCATCCCCCGCGCGGAGATGCTCGCCGAGCTGATGCGGCTCAAGTACGCCGTCGCCGTCGCCGGCAGCCATGGCAAAACCACAACCACCTCCATGGTCGCCACCGTCCTGTCCGCCGCGGGCCTGGATCCCACGGCCGTGGTGGGCGGCAAGGTGAACGTGCTCGACTCCAACGCCCGCCTGGGCCAGAGCGAGCTGATGGTGGTGGAGGCCGACGAGAGCGACGGCAGCTTCCTGCACCTGCACCCGTCCATCACCGTGGTCACCAACATCGACCCGGAGCACATGGACCACTACGGCACGCTGGACAAGCTGAAGGACGCCTTCACGGCCTTCTGCAACCGCGTGCCCTTCTACGGCCTCAACGTGCTGTGCCTGGACAACCCCAACGTCCAGTCCCTGCTGCCGCGCCTGGAGAAGCGCTTCGTCACCTACGGCAGCTCGCACATGGCGGACTACCGGCTGGAGGGCATCCGGCTGGAGGGCTTCACCACCCGCTTCGAGGCCTTCCGGCGCGACGAGCCGCTCGGTGAGTTCCGCGTGCGCATGGTGGGCGCGCACAACGCCCTCAACGCCCTGGCCGTCATCGCCGTGGCCGAGGAGATGGACATTCCCCTGGACGTGGTGCGCAGCGCCCTGTCCGAGTTCGGCGGCGTGCAGCGGCGCTTCACCGTGCGCGGCGAGGTGGCCGGCGTCACCGTGGTGGACGACTACGGGCACCACCCCACCGAGGTGCAGGCCACGCTCGCGGGCGCCCGGCGCGCCTTCGGCCGGCGCACCGTGGTGGCCTTCCAGCCCCACCGCTACACGCGCACGCATGACTTGCTGAACGAGTTCGCCACCTCCTTCAACGACGCGGACGTCGTCTTCGTCACCAGCGTCTACGCCGCGGGCGAGGATCGCATCCCCGGCGCCACCGGCGACGCCCTGGCCGACGCCGTCCGCGCCCACGGCCACCGCGACGTCACCTTCGTGGAGAAGCGCACCGACCTGGCCAAGACGCTGCTGCCCCGGCTGCGCGAGGGCGACATCGTCCTCACCCTGGGCGCGGGCGACATCACCCAGGTGGGCCCCGAGCTCGTCGAGCTCCTCAAGCAACACGGCACGGCGAAGGGCGACTAGGGCATGGCGGCGGGATTCTCCTCATCGTCCTTGCCCGAGCGGCTGGGGCGCCTGTCCGGCGTTGACGTGACGGCGGGTGCGCCGCTCGCGCCCCTCACCAGCGTGCGCGTGGGCGGCCCGGCCGAGGCGCTCGTCCGCCCGCGCTCTCCGGACGCCCTGGTGGCCCTGCTGCGCTTCCTGCGCGAGGAGGGCGTGCCCCTCACCGTGCTCGGCGGCGGTGCCAACACCCTCGTGGGCGATGGCGGCATCCCCGGCGTCACCGTGAAGCTCCCGGGCGATCTGTTCCCCGAGCTGGCCGACGTGGGCGCGGAGGAGGGGAGACTCACCCTCGGCGCGGGCGCGGCCATCGTCCGGCTCTGCAACCAGATGCGGGCCAACGGCCTGGTGGGGGCGGAGTTCCTCGCGGGCATCCCCGGCACCCTGGGCGGCGCCGTCACCATGAACGCGGGCACCAAGAATGGCGAGTGCTACCGCGTGGTGGAGGCGGTGGAGGTCGCCACCGCGGACGGGGTGGGGTGGATTCCCAAGTCCCAGATTCCCCACGGCTACCGCCACACGGAGCTGCCCAGGGGCGGCGTGGTGACGCGCATCCGCTTCCTGCTCCCGAAAGGCGACCTCGAGGCCTCCAAGAAGGCCATGGACGAGGACCTCGCCTACCGCAAGCGGAGCCAGCCGCTGAGCCAGCCCAACTTCGGCAGCGTCTTCGCCAATCCGCCGGGCGACTTCGCCGGGCGCCTCATCGAGTCGGTGAACCTCAAGGGCCACATCATCGGCCGCGCGCAGGTGTCCACCCTGCACGCCAACTGGATCGTCAACCTGGGCGGGGCCACCGCCCACGACGTGCTCTCGCTCCTCACCCTGATGCAGACTCGCGTGCGCGAGGAGCGGGGTGTCGAGCTCCAACCCGAAGTCAAGCGTGTAGGGGTCTTCCAGCCATGAGCGGCTTCTCCAAGGACGAGCTGAAGCGGAAGCGGGTGGGTGTGTTGTTCGGGGGCCTCTCCTCCGAGCGCGAGGTGTCCCTGCGCACCGGCGCCGCCGTCTCCAAGGCCCTGCGCGGCCTGGGCTACGACGTGGTGGAGATCGACGTGGGCAAGGACCTGCCCGCGCGCCTCGCCGCCGAGAAGGTCGAGGTCGCCTTCATCGCCCTCCACGGCCGCTACGGCGAGGACGGCTGCGTCCAGGGCCTGCTCGAGTGCATGTTCATCCCCTACACGGGCAGCGGCGTCATGGCCTCGTCCCTGGGCATGGACAAGGTCTTCGCCAAGCAGGTCTTCATCGCCCACGGCATCCCCACCCCCCCGTACCGCGCCTTCCGCTCCGGCGACGAGGCCCGCGCCGCCGTGGACTCGCTCCCCTTCGGCCTCCCCGTCGTCGTCAAGCCCTCCCGCGAGGGCAGCAGCGTGGGCGTCCACATCTGCAAGAGCCGTGACGAGTACCTCGCCGCCGTCGAGGACGCCTCCAAGCTGGCCGGCTCCATCCTCGTGGAGCAGTACATCAAGGGCCGCGAGGTGCAGGGCGGCGTCCTGGACAACGAGGCCCTCGGCGTCATCGAGGTGGTGGCCGCCCGGGAGTTCTACGACTACCAGGCCAAGTACCAGTCCGGCGGAACGACACAGTACCTCTTCCCCGCCCCCCTCCCGCCGGATCAGTATGAGCGCGTGAACCAGGTCTGCCTTGCCGCCCATCGCGCGCTCGAGTGCAGTGGAGGCTCCCGCTCGGACGTCATCCTGACGCCGTCCGGTGAGGTCTTCCTGCTGGAGATCAACACGCTGCCCGGAATGACCGAGTCCAGCCTGCTGCCGAAGATCGCCGCGGGCCGGGGCATCGACTTCCCGGGCCTGTGCGAGCGCCTCCTGCAAGGCGCTTGCCTCAAGGCCTGAGAGGGCCCCCCTCCCCAGAGTGGAAGTGGACGTACGGGGCCCCTTCAGGGCTCCCGGGCGCTACAGCGACGTGGCTGTAGCGAAAAACTGGCGTGGAGATCCAACCCGGCGCAGCATGCGCCGACGCACACCATGGCTTTCGGTAAGTCCAAGAATCGTCGTCGCCAGGATGCCGCCCAGACGAAGGAGGCGGTGAAGGGAGCCGTGCGCTCGCACGGACCCGGCGTGCTCAAGGCGATTCTACTGACCGGTCTGACATGCGCCTTGGTGTGGGGCGGCATCGAGCTGCGCCGCTGGGCGCTCACCTCGCCCACGTTCCTCTTGAAGGAGACCATCTTCAGCGGGCTGGAGCGGGCCGCGCCGGGCGAGCTGCTCAAGCTGTCCGGGCTGACGGTGGGGCAGAACCTGTGGGCGCTGGACGTGGAGATGCTGGAGCGCACCATGGCCGCCCACCCCTGGGTGCGGACGGTGGAGGTGCGGCGCCACTTCCCCTCGAGCGTGTCCGTGGAGGTGTCCGAGCACGTGCCGGCCGCGCTGGCGGTGCTGGGGGACCTGTACCTGGTGGACGAGGACGGCGAGCCCTTCAAGCGGCTGCAGCCCGGCGACAAGCTGGATCTGCCGCTCATCTCCGGCATGGACCGGGAGGGGTACCTGGCGGACGAGGGGAAGACGCGCGAGCGCTTCCGCCAGGCGCTGGAGGTGGCGAGGGCCTACGCGGCCACCGAGCCCGTCAAGCGCGAGCGGCTGAGCGAGGTGCGGGTGGGGGCGGAGGGGCTGGTGCTGGTGCTGGCGGACGGGACGGAGGCGCGGTTGGGGGAGGGGGACACGGACGCCAAACTTCAGAGGCTCTCGCGCGTGCGCGAGGAGCTGCGTGCCCGCGGCCTGTCCGCGGAGATCATCCACCTGGAGAACCGGGCGCGGCCCGGCTGGGTGGCGGTGAAGCTTTCGAGCCCCGCGTCCGAGAGGAGCGGGGCCTCGCAGTAGGGAACGAGCCCCTTTCACGAGAGTGGGGGGCCTGGGAGGGTTGTCATGGCGAAGCAGAAGTCCGGGGAGATCATCGTCGGCCTCGACATCGGCACGACGAAGATCTGCGCCATCGTCGGCGAGCTGACCGACAACGGGATCGACATCATCGGCATCGGCACGCACCCGTCGAAGGGCCTCCGCAAGGGCGTGGTGGTCAACATCGAGGCGACCGTGTCCTCCATCCGCCGCGCGGTGGAGGAGGCCGAGCTGATGGCCGGGGCGGAGATCTCCCACGTGTACACCGGCATCGCCGGTGGCCACATCAAGGGCTTCAACTCGCAGGGGATTGTGGCGGTGAAGGACAAGGAGGTCCGCGAGCCGGACATTGCCCGCGTCATCGACGCCGCGAAGGCGGTGGCGATTCCGCTGGACCGGGAGGTCATCCACGTCCTGCCGCAGGAGTTCATCATCGATGACCAGGGCGGCATCAAGGAGCCGCTGGGCATGGCGGGCGTGCGCCTGGAGGCGAAGGTGCACATCGTCACGGGAGCGGTGTCGAGCGCGCAGAACATCGTGAAGTGCGCGAACCGCACGGGCCTGAACGTGGCGGACATCGTGCTGCAGCCCCTGGCGTCGGCCGAGGCGGTGCTGGGCGAGGACGAGAAGGAGCTGGGCGTGTGCCTGGTGGACATCGGCGGGGGGACGACGGACATCGCCATCTTCTCGGGCGGGTCGATCGTGCACACGGCGGTGATCGCGCTGGGCGGCAACAACCTGACGAGCGATATCGCGATTGGCCTGCGCACCCCGGCGCACGAGGCCGAGCGGATCAAGCAGAAGTTCGGGTGCGCGCTGGCGTCGATGGTGAACAAGGACGAGACCATCGAGGTGCCGAGCGTGGGCGGCCGGCAGCCGCGGGTGCTGGGGCGGCAGATCCTGTGTGAGATTCTGGAGCCGCGGGTGGAGGAGATCTTCCAGTTGGTGCACCGGGAGATCCAGAAGTGCGGTTATGAGGACCTGTTGGCGTCGGGCGTGGTGATCACGGGTGGCTCGACGCTGCTGGCGGGGATGCCGGAGCTGGCCGAGGAAGTGATTGGCCTGCCGGTGCGCCGGGGCATGCCGCGCGGGATTGGCGGACTGGTGGACGTGGTGAAGAGCCCCATGTACGCGACGGGCGTGGGCCTGGTGGTGTACGGGGCGAAGCACCTGGACCGGCGGATGTTCCGGATCCGCGAGGAGAACGTCTACAAGAAGGTCAAGGGCCGCATGCGCGAGTGGCTCGAGGAGATCTTCTAGGCAGTTCTGTCAGCATTGCCGTACCCCACCGGGGCCGCGTTCCTCCCAGCGGCCCCGGTTGTTTCGTGGGTGACCACGGTTCTATCCGTGATGTGGGCGCTTCCCGCGTACTCCCTGGGTGGTATGGCCCGGATCGTCGCCGATGTTAGATTGGGTGACATGAGTCGAGCTGCTACGGGGTGCGTAGGTAGCGTCGCTCGTGGGCTCGCCCCCTCATCGGACGGAGTTCTTTTCCGATGATCGCCTGAAATGTCCTCACTTGCCCGGAGCAGGCAGCATGTCCATTGCCCTCGACGTCTGGCTCAAGTCTTTCCTGGAGCGGCGCCGGGTGGCTTCACAGCGGTTGCCGGATGGCCGGCTGCTCTTCCGCTATCGCTGCGAGAACTCCGAGTTTGAGGCACTCCGGCAATTGCTGCGCGAACGGCTTCGGGGACGGCTGGATGGCGCCGCGGACAGTGCGACAGCGGCCCTGTTCTGCCTTTGTGCCGCGGAGTGGTGGCGCCGTGACTACCGCGAAGGGGGTTGGACCTGGAGGGGACTCCTTGATGCCATGGGAGTGGGGGGGGAGGTGCCTCACGCCCAGCTTGCCCAGCTGACCGAACGGGGGCTCCGCTTCTGGAATCGGCGCGTCCGTGAGCGCGGCGGACGTCAGGAGTACCTCCTGTCACTCGCGCTCGAGGGCGGCATGCCGCTCCGGCTCGTGGAACGGCCGGACACTCATGTGGGGCGCTTCCTTCTTCGTCTCATCCAGGAGGTGCGAGATTTCCCCGAGCCGAACCTGCCCGCGCTGGAGTTGGCACAGCGCTCCCGCCATGTCCTGCCCACGTCCCTCCAGAACGACACGGTGCTCACGCTCAGCGCCGAGCTTGCCGCCGGGGTGGTGCTTCTCCAGCGACAGGTCCGGGGCGAGGAGGACCCCTACCAAGCCCTTGACGCTCGAGTGCCGGACTGGAGGGAGCGTTTGCCCCTGGATCTGCATCACAAGACCGCGGAGATGCTGCTGCGCGGTCTGATCCAGGCTGCCCACGAGCCCGTTGCCGGTCAGGGTGAGCTGAAGGTCACCACACGGCTGCTTCCGTGGCAGCAGGGCTACGTCCTCGAACGGGCCGTCTCCCTGCCGCGCCGGCTCTCTCTCTCCGGGCTCGCCCATATCCTCAAGCAGGCGGAGCTTCCCGCACGCCTGCAGCTCATCGCCCTCGCACGCGACGGCACGAGGCTGCCGCTAGCCATGTTGACCCAGCTCTCGGATGTCGAGTACCTGGTGGAGACGTCCCACGGCACTTCCGTGCAACTGTCGGGGGATACGTGGATCGGGCCGGTTTTGTTGTCCGCGTGGTCCTCGGGTCAGGAACTGGGACGGCACGTCCTGCCTCGGGGCGAGGAGCTCGGCGAGCTGCCCTGGCTCTTCGTCCCTGACCTTCAGGCCAGAGCAGAGGGGTCCTGGCGTCTGGCGGGTACGGGCTCCGGGCGGTTTCGTGTCCCCGAACTCCTGGTCGCTGTTCCCAAGGGCGCAATCCTGACGATGCGGGGGCCTGGGGCTCATTGGGAGCGCCTCGGTCCGCTCGTGCTGGAGCGTGAGGTCTTCCGGGTGCATGGAGGCGTGGAGGTGGTGCTCGCGGATGTCGGCACCTGCCAGGTGAGCACAGGCGCCGCCACGGACGAGGCGCAGCACTGCCGCCTGGAGACGGAGCCTGTGGAGTTGCTCCCGGGAGTGGACGGGTTCCTCGGCGTCCCCGCTCTCCGGGTGAGCTTCTCCACGGGAGTCGAGCAGCGCCGCGACAAGGGAGAGCTTGAGTACCGCTCGGCGAGAACGAAGACGTGGCAGCGTGTAGACGGAGCCTGTTTGGGCGACGTGCATCTTCGCTATGTCTCCGGGGGAGCACTGCGTTTCCAGACCCGGGCGCTCGTCCTGCCTTCCGGGGCCTCGCTGCAATCGCATCCCGAGGGGGCCCGTCAGGGTCGCCTCCGCATCGGTGGGCTCGGAATGGCCGCCGTGAAGGTGCCACCCGTCCCTCATGTTCACGCGGACGTCCAGACACTCGGGACGGGGAGCGAGGTCCTGCTTCGCTGCGACGGCGAAGCACCGGACCATGTGCTGCTCGATGTGAGTTGGCCCGGAGGGCAGTCCTGCTCGCTTCAAGTGCCTTTTCCACGGCAGTTGGTTGGCTTCACCGACACCTCGGCGCGCCCCCTCCAGGATGGGACCCTCGTGCCGCTGGAGCGGCTTGGGCGCGTTCGTGCGCTGGTCAGGACCTCACAACTCCAGGCCTCGGCAGAGTTGGATGCGGCTCCAGGCGGGACGGCCCATCACCTGGATCCGTTCTTTCGCCTCAAGGTGCCCCTCCGCAGCATCTCCCCGGGAACCCTCGAGCTGAACCTCGGGGAACTCGAGTCCGCGCTGGCGAAGAGGCTCGCGAGCTTCGGTGGCCTGGACGCGTTCTACGAGCTGCGGCTCCGGGTCCGTGGGGCGAGCGATATGCGCCCCGCGGTGCTCCGCGTGGGCCGCTATGACCTGCGGCTGACTCCGGACCGGGAGGCGTCCGTGGTGCGGCTGGCGGATGACGACTTGGCGGGGGCGGCCGCGCCGGAGGCACTCTCGGTGGAGTTCCGTCCGCTCATCCATCCCGCGGCACCTGAGCGCGCGCTGGAGCGAGTGGGCCCCCGAACGTGGCGCGTGCCCGCGGACCTGGCTCCAGGCCCCTGGCTTGTCACGGGCCGGGAAGGGGGGTGGTACCGCGCACGCCCACTGCTCTGGAGCGTTCGTTCCGGAGGGGAGGAGAGCGGGGCGCCCGTACTCGGTCCCCTCCAGCGCGCGGTTTGTGTCTCCCATCCCCAGCGGCGCAAGACGGAACTGGACGCCGCCCTTGAGGCGCTTGGCGGCGACGCGAACCATCCCGACTGGCCTACGCTCCTCACGTATCTGCGCAGTGTGGGGCAACTGCCCCCCGAGACGTTCGACGCCGTCCGGCAACTGGTAGACCATCCTCGGACAGCCACGCTCGCCCTGTTCCACCTTTCGGAGCCGGACCGCGGCCGCGTCTGGGTGGGGCTCGAGGAGCTTCCCTTTCAATGGCCGCTCGTCCCCGCGCGGGCGTGGCTGGAAGCGGCGAGGGCTTGGCTCGGTTCGGCGTCGGCCTTCACCCCGGAACTCCGCGCCAGCCTCGAACTGATGCTCCGCGAGCGGTATGAGGACGTATGCAGGGGGGCACAGAGCCGCTTCGCCGGGCTGGAGGCGGTCCTCCAGTGGGTGGGGAAGCAGTTGATGCCTCCCGCGCGGGAGGGCCGCCGGATTGTTGGCCGCGACCCGTCCTTGGTGCGGAAGCGTCCTGGTCCGGCACCTGCGGTGGCCGAGCCCCTCCGGTTGGCGCTCGATGATGAGTTGCGGCAACTGCGCCGCGTGCACGCGGACGTCCCCTGGCCGTCCGTGTCGAACTACGGATCGTCCTTCGAGGCGCCTTTGCGACGTTTCTCCGCTAGCGCGCAGCGGTACATCTTTGCTCCATTGCAGGGCATTGCCGAGTCCCTTCCCCTACTGAATGCCCCCGTGCTCGCAGCGCTGTCAGTGGTCTACGACCAGAGGCTACCCGCAGAGACGCAGTTCGCCCTGCGCACCCTGCGCGAGCTGCACCCCAGCTGGTTCTCTTTCGCTTTCGGTTACGTGGCTTCCATCTGCCTCAACGAGGAGAAGTGATGAGCGAGGTCCTCGGTACGCAACTGTTCACCACGCTGGCGGAGGAACTCGGGCACCGTGCTGCGCGCGCGGTGGTCAGCAAGCTGGGGCCCATTTCGGACCCACTGCGGCGGGAGCTCTTCCGCCGGTTGGACGTCCCGGTCGGGACGGCTGGCGGCTTCCTGTCCGAGCCGGTGCTGGAGGCTACCTTCGGGTGGCGCACCTCCCCGCATGTCATGCAGACGCTCTCTGGCAGTCTGCTGGCTCCCTCCCTGGTGGAGGCCATGGCCGAGGCGGAGAACCCGGACGTCTGCTTCCCTCGCGACCGCCACCCGTTCTCGCACCAGGAGGAGGCTTGGCGGATCCTCCTGGCGGAGCAGGTCCAGTCCGCCGTGGTGTCGAGTGGAACGGGCTCTGGAAAGACGGAATGCTTCCTGGTTCCCATCCTGAGCTCGTTGCTGAGAGAGGCGCGCACCGCTGGACGCCTCACCGGAGTGCGCGCTCTCTTCCTTTACCCGCTCAACGCGCTCATCAACAGCCAGCGCGAGCGCCTGTCCGGGTGGACGCGGCCACTCAAGGGCAAGGTGCGCTTCTGTCTCTACAACGGCGAGACTCCGAACGACGCCCAATCCCTGCTCGAGCAATCAAAGCCCGAGGAGGTGCTGAGTCGCCGCGTCTTGCGCAAGGAACCTCCGCCACTCCTGGTCACCAATGCCACCATGCTGGAGTACATGCTGGTGCGGCACGAGGACCAGCCGATCCTCGAGCAGTCCCAGGGGATGCTGCGTTGGGTGGTGCTGGACGAGGCCCACACTTACATTGGTTCGCAGGCTGCGGAGGTCGCGCTGCTCTTGCGGCGTGTCCTGCATGCGTTCGGCGTCCGGCCTCGGGACGTGCGCTTCGTGGCCACCTCGGCGACGCTGAGCGGGACGGACGGCGATACCGCGCGCCGGGATCTTCGCCGCTTCCTCGCGGATATTGCGGGCACTCGCGAGGAGTTGGTCCACGTCGTGGAGGGCAAACGCTTCGTTCCTCCGCTGCCCGAAGCGGATGCCGCGCGGTCGGAGGAACTTCCGGCTCTGGAGTCGCTCCGAGCGCAGGAGCCCGCGGAGCGCTTCCGCACCCTGGTCCGCTCTCCGAGGGCTCGCGGCATCCGCGCACTGCTCGCCAAGGGGCAGGCTCGTCCTCTCTCCGAGTTGGCTGCTGAGCTGCGTGGCCGGCCCGTCGAGCACGTGACCGAGACGGACAGGCAGGAGACGTTGCGCCTGTTGGACGTGGCGCGCTCGGCGGTGCTGGAGGACAATCCCTTTCTTCCGCTGCGCGCACACTTCTTCCACCGCACCCAGCGTGGGGTGTGGGCGTGCTTCCGGTCGGATTGCTCGAAGCGGGAGGGTCCGCTTACCAGCCCGGACTGGCCATTTGGCCGCATCTACTTCGAGCGCCGGGAGCACTGTGAGTGCGGGGCGAAGGTCTTCCAGATGGTGCTCTGCGGCGGTTGTGGCGCGGAGTACCTCCTGGCGCGCGAGGTAGGCTCTCGGGAGGATGTCCAGCGGCGTTTCATCCAGCACGAGCTGTCGCAGGAGGACGCCGCCCTGGACGAGAGCGTGGAGAGCGAACTCGAGAATGACGACGAGGAGGAGGGCCCGTCTGCGGCATCGACGGTCGGCCTCCGGCTCCTCGGCCGTTACGGGCGCGCGGAGCTGTGCGAGCTGAGGACCGGCCACCTGGAGCCAGCAACGGGCGCATTGGTGGATCCGTCTGCGGGTGCTGTCGTTCGCTACCTGCTTCCTGACGGCGCCTTGCGTTGCGGCCGTTGTCTCGAGCGCGAGCAGGAACCGGGTCAGCTCTTCCGGGCGCTGCGAGCGGGCGGCCCCTTCTTCCTGGGGGTGGCCATTCCGACGCTGCTCGAACACGTTCCCGTATTCCACGACACGAAGCGCCTGCATCCCTTCGAGGGGCGGCGCCTCATCACCTTCACGGACAGCCGCCAGGGAAGCGCGCAGTTTGCGCTCGGAACGCAGTTGGAGGCGGAGCGCAATCGCATCCGGACACTGCTCTACCACAAGCTCCAAGCGGATCGCGCCGCTGCCCGGTCCGGCTCTGGCCCGTCCGTGGAGCTGCTCCGCAAGGAAGTCTCCACGCTCGAGCCGCTGGCGGCGACCAACCCCATCATCGCGGGCATGCTGGACCAGAAGAAGCTTGAGCTGGACCGCTTGTCCGCTCCTGCGGAGGGCCGGCTCTCCTGGGATGAGGCGGTCCAGGTGCTGCTCCAGGATACGGCCGTGAAGGACTGGATGTATGCGGCGTGGCAGCGGCGCGCGGGTGAGGAGATGCAGCCGAAGGACTTCGCCCGGTTCTCGCTCTTCCGCGAGCTCATCCGCCGCCCCAAGCGGCAGAGCTCGCTGGAGACGCTCGGGTTGGTGGCCATCCGCTATCCGGCGGTGGATCGGCTGGATGCGCGTGATGCCCCCGCTGCTTGGCGCGCGCGCAGTCTCCCCATCCAGGAGTGGCGTAACTTCCTCAAGGTGGCCATCGACTTCATCGTCCGCGGCCGGACGGCGGTGACCCTCGATGACGAGTTCCTCCGTTGGATGGGCGTGGCCATCAAGCCCAAGTTCCTCCTCGGGCCGAACGCTACCCGGCCTCCCGTGATGGAGCGCTTCTTCCTCTGGCCGCTCGCGTCCAAGAACACCCGGGCCCGCCTACCGCTCCTGCTCGCCAATGCGCTCGGCTTGAGTCGTGACTCCGATGAGGATCGCGCCTTCATCAACGAGTTGTTGCTCGAGGCCTGGCAGACGCTTCTGCGCCTGGGTCTCCTGGAGCAGTTCGCGGACGGCCGCAAGATGAACCTCGCCCGGCATGCCGAACTGGCGACGGTGAACGAGGCGTGGCTGTGTCCGGTGACCCGGCGGGTGCTGGACACCGCCTTCTATGGCCTCACGCCCTACCTCACTCCAGAGTTGCGTTCCGAGGAGATGAAGTGCGAGCGCATCCTCATGCCGCAGCTCGCTTATCCCAACGGGAGGGATGCGGCGGATCGGGTCATCCCCATGCATGAGCGCCGGGCGTGGCTGGAGGGGGACGAGCGCGTCCGGGCGCTTCGAGCGCGGGGCGTGTGGACGGAGTTCAGCGACCGGTTGGCGGCCTCGGCGGAGTACTTCGAGACGGCGGAGCACTCTGCTCAGCAGAGCGGTAAGCGGTTGCGCGAGCTGGAGGACCGCTTCAAGCAGGGGGACATCAACGTCCTGAGTTGCTCCACCACCATGGAGATGGGGGTGGATATCGGCGGCCTGTCCGCGGTGGCCATGAACAACGCTCCCCCCGGGCCCGCCAACTTCCTGCAGCGCGCGGGCCGCGCGGGCCGGCGCAAGGAAACCGCAGCCGTGACGCTCACCCTGTGCAAGGCCGTCCCACACGGTGAGGCAGTCTTCCGCAACCCGATGTGGCCCTTCGTCACGCCCATCTTCGTCCCCCGCGTCTCGCTGCAGAGCGAGCCCATCGTCCAGCGGCACATCAACGCGCTCGCGCTCACTCGCTTCATTGCGCTCCAGGGGGCCAACGGCCTGGCGCTTCGGGCGGGAACCTTCTTCCGCCCGGTGCCAGGGGGCTCCAGCCCCGCCGAGCACTTCGAGGCTTGGCTGCGCCAGAACGATGGCGCCCTGGCGGATCCGTGGCTGACCAGTGGCATCCGAAGTGTCGTCACTGGCTCCTTCCTGGAAGGCATTCCCGAGCCGCGGTTGCTCGCGGGCACTGCGGACCAGATGGAGCGCGCGCGCAATCGCTGGCGCTCCGAATGGGAAGCGCTCACCGAGCAGCTCCAACTTGCAGGCGGTCCGGTGAAGGAGGACGGCCAGGCCGCATCGGCGCCCCAACTCGCCCTCACCCGACAATTGGGCCGTGTCGAGGGGGAGTACCTGTTGGGGGAGCTGTCCTCGCTCGGCTTCCTGCCCGGTTACGGATTTCCCACCGGGGTGGTTTCGTTCGTCAACACCACGCGCGAGCAACTCGAGCGCGAGGAGAAGGCCCGGAAGCAGAAGAAGGCGGACGGGGCGGGCGTGGAAAATGCCCAGCCGCTTACACGTCGTCGCGGATATCCCTCCCGAGACCTGCCCATGGCGCTGCGTGAGTACGCGCCGGGGACGGACGTGGTGGTGGACGGCCTTGTCTACCGTTCAGGGGGCGTGACGCTGAACTGGCACATCCCGGCCTCGGACCAGCAGTTCAACGAACTGCAGTCCTTCCGGACGGCCTGGCGGTGTCATTGTGGGGCCACCGGTTCCAGCAGTGCCCAGGTCGAGGCATGTCCTGCGTGCGGCGCTGACGCGAAGTTGCTGCGCCGCATTCCCTACCTGGAGCCCGCGGGGTTCGCCGTCCCCCTGGCCTACAAGACGCATACGGACCTGTCGGCCCAGACATACGTGCCGCCCCGGCCCCCCTGGATTTCCACCGGCGGTGGGGCCTGGCTCGCCCTGCCCCGGAGCGAGGCGGGCCGCTTCCGCTCCGCACACGATGGAGAGCTCTTCTTCCGCAACGGTGGTACGCATGCGGAAGGCTTCGCTATCTGCCTGGTCTGCGGCCGGACCGAGTCCGAGGAGAGCGATGGGGAGGAGTTGCCTCCAGGGATTCGCGGTCACGCGCCGCTGCGTGGCGGGAAGGCCCGGTTGGAGGATGGTCAGTGCCAGGGCAACCTCCGGGAATTCGGCGTCAAGCGCCACCAGTGGCTGGGTGCCACCGTGCGCACCGACGTGTTCGAGTTGCAACTCGCGGACACCCAGACTGCTCTCCCGCTCATCGACGACATCACGGCCGCGTCCGTGGCCGTTGCCCTGCGCGAGGCCCTGGCGAAGAAGCTGGGCATCAATGAGCGCGAGCTCGGGTGGGCTGCTGTTCCCGCGCTCGCCGCCGGAGGGGAGCCCACCCGCTCCATCATCCTGTACGACACTGCTTCGGGAGGAGCGGGGTACGCGACGAACGCTGGCGTCCACCTGCCGGCGCTTCTGAATGCGGCGCGGAAGATCCTGCAGTGCCCTCGTCAATGCGATGCCGCGTGCCATGCCTGCTTGCTGAGCTACGACACGCAGCGGGATGTGGAGCGGTTGGATCGGCACAAGGCCCTGTCCCTGCTCGACCCGACATTTCTCCAGGGACTCGAGCTGCCATCCGCCTGGAATGTGTTTGGTGCGAAGACGCAGCTCGAGTACGAACTGCTGGAGGACGCCCTCGCGCGAGAAATGCAGCGTGCGGAAGCGACCGAACTACGGCTCTACCTGGGGGGGACTCCCGCGGATTGGGATGTGGTGATGTGGCCTCTGCGGTCGCGGCTCCTGCAGTGGGCGGGGGCAGGGCGGGTCATCCGTCTCCTCCTGCCGGAGGCCCACTTGTCCCAATTGGGTGAGTCAGTGCTCAGCCCTCTTGCGGGATTGGCTTCCGTGGCGAGGGTGGAGGTTCGCACCATGAAGCAATTGCCCTCCGTGAACGGGCTGGCGCTGGCCGCAGAGGTGGGCGGAGACAAACGCCACTGGCGCTGGGCATGGACCTCGGGTGGTGCCCAGGCCCCCGGAGAGCGCTGGGGCACGGGGGGGGGAGGCGAGCACTGCGTGCACATTGCGGAGGAGGCGTCGCTTCCCAGCCTTCAGGGGACAATTGTTTCCGAGGCACGTCTTCGCCCCGCCATGCCTGGAGGCCTGCACGAACTGCCCATCCGTGGGGAGTTGGACGGCCCCATACACACCGCCGGCCGGCGTCTCTGGGACTTGGTCTGCCGGAAGGCGCCTACCCTGAAGGCGCGCCTGGAGCAGAAGGTGCCCCTCGTGGAGGTCTCCTACACAGACCGGTACGTCCGCTCCCCACTCACGGTTCGCTTGGTGCGGGAACTGGTGCAAGCCCTGGCTGAACGGCCCGGTGTCATCACTTCCAACACGCAGGTGCTCTTGCGCACCACGCGTCTCGAGGAGTCTTCCAACCTGAGGCCGGGACGCCAGGTGGAGCACGACTGGATGCGCACGGCGGAGCGTGATGCCGTGCTTTCTGCCTTGCTCAAGGGCTGGTCGTTCCAATTGCAAGTGGACACGAGGGAGGGGGTCGCGCACGCGCGCACGCTGCTTCTTCGGTGGGCGGATGGGCAAGAGGCGCGAATCAGGCTAGATGAGGGGGTCGGGTTCCTCGTTTCCAATCCACGACGCACCTTCGACTTTGGTCTGGCCACGGCTGAACAGGCCCGGAGACTCGCCACCGACGTGTTCCGAGTCGAGCGTCGCAACAACCCGAGCCCGACGTACCTCTACGTGTCCGACGTCATGCCGCCGAAGTAGGCCGGGCTTATCCCGTCTGTGTGGCTCTCCCTCGGTTCGTGTTAGCCCCGCGCTCATGCGACGCGGGAAGCCTGATGTCACGGTTGGATGGCACTCGGCTCGGGCTTTGGTCGCTCGGCGACGGGCATGTAGCACTTGCCTTGGTGCTCGGCCTGGTCCTCGAAGCAGGGGGGGCGTTTCGCCAACTCGATCCAGCATCCGCCGTTGATCTCCACTTCGCCTTTCCTGGGCAGGCAGGGGACCTTGGCCTGATTGCGGAAGGGCTTCTTGGGGATCGGATAGGTGATGGCGGAGGGGCTCAAGCTAACAGTCTGAACCAATACGGCAGGCGCATCGAGAAGAACCGTGACATCCACGGTCGCATCTGATGCCATGGGCTCCTCGTAGCTCATGGGTGCAGGCGGAGCGCTCGTCGATGGCGCCGGGTCGCTCGGAGGTCGGGACTCGGGGACCAGACACACCAGCGCCAGCAGCAGGGCGCACACCACGGCGGCGCTCGCTACGCCCAACCGCAGGCGCGACTGGGGGCGAGAGTCATAGTCCTCGGGGACGGCGCGGGCCATGCGCCGCACCGCCTCGCGCACACCTTCGAAGGTGAACACCAGCGACTCCACGGACTGTCTGTCGGGGGCCCTGGACCACGCGGTCTGCTCCACTTGCATGGCGATGTATCCAGGTGAGGCCGACGAGGAGATGAGGCTCACCCGCAGGTCCTTCAGAGCCGCCGCGTCCTGCCCGGCGTTGAGCTTGAGCACCAGGGCCGTTGCCCCG
>NZ_DASUNC010000010.1:0-22684 GCF_036277355.1 Archangium sp. | reverse complement strand
TGACGAGGAAGGGGTAGCCCTGGGTGGGATGGGGCCAGAAGTCCACCGCGTACACGCGCAGCAGGTTGGGGTGGGAGGAGTAGGTGAAGAGGGCTGATGCCTCGCGCGCCAGGCGCCGCCAGGCGCTCGTCTCCTCCACGTACTGCGCTTCCGTGAGCGCCTCCGTGGATGGGTTGAGGGGAAGCAGCCCCATTTTCATGGAGTACGGCTGGCCGTCACGCTCCACCTTGAAGACGCGGGAGGAGCCTCCACGGCCCAGCACCGCGACGATGAGCCAGGGCCCCACCATATCGCCGGGTTTGAGGTGGTCTGGGTGCAGGGCTTCCGTCATGAGCCAGCGCTCCTACAGTTGCACATTGGGAATGGAGAGGTGCCGGCCGCCGCTCTTGTCGAGCAGCTCCAGGCGGAGGACGTTGTCCATCGTCCAGAAGGGGGCCTCCGTCTCCACCGCCACGAGGCCCTCCTCACCGGACAAGAGTTGCACCTTGTTCATGTCCACGGAGCGCACCTTCACCCGGGTTCCGTCCGCCAAGCTGAGCCGCGCCTCCTGTGGCGCCCAGGGCTTCTCCCCCGGGAGGTTGTGCACACGGACGACGGCGAGTGCCCAAAGCCCAGCGCGATACCCCTGGCCCCCCGCCACTTTCAGCCCGCTCTGAGTGGCGGTGGAGGACCCCTCGAAGGGGCGGGCCTTCACGCCAGCCAAGGTGAGCCGGCCTGAGAACACGAAGCCCGAAGGCCCATTCACGACCTTGAGCGCCGCGAGCTCCGCCTCCTTCTCCGCCAGCGCCGCCTCCAACGCCTCGACGGTGCGCGGGCGCCGCACCACATTCACCCGGGTGTCCACCAGCACGGGGTGGGAGACGAGGGCGACGGTGGCGTACACCGGGGGACCGCTGTCCTTGTATCGCACCCGTACAACCAGCCGCTCCCCATCCTCGGGCGCGACGAGTGGCTCGAGGAAGAGGGTGCGCTCGCCCGGATCCACCAACCGGAAGCGTGTCGCGCGCTCCGGCACTTCAACCGAGGCCCGATCGATGGGGGCGTCGAAGACGAGGGTCGTGGCGACGTTCGCCGCCACGTGCACCTCCGGCGCCGGCTCATGGGGGCCACTGGGGACGACGACTTGCCGTTGCTGTGGCTCGCGGACGGGGGGCTGGGGCTGCGCTGCTGCTGCCGTTCCCGTCAGAAGGAGAACGAGCGAGAACCACGGTAGGAGTCGTGCCAGGGTGGAATACCTCCAGAGTCAACCCTAGCAGATGTCGCATCCAGGACGACCTGTTACGCTGCGACGTATGAAGAAGGTCCAGTGGCCACTGCGTTACCGGCCCTTCTCTCTCGTGTCACAGGGGGCGTGGGTTCCACGGCTTCTCTTCTACGGTGTCTGCTTTTCCACGTGGGCCTTCAGGCCTCCGCTTCCCATCAGCGTGCGCCAGCCCTCGCGCAGCCTCGGACTCGTGTTCTCGTCCACGCGCCCGAAGACCGCGTCCTCCACACGCACCACCGTCGTGTCTCCCTGCTCCTTCAACGTCAGCCGTGCCGTCGTCGTCGCCGGCCCGCCGAACGCCGGAGTGAGGTGCCCCGCCAGCTCCAACACCGCCGGCGGCTCCACCACCAGCACCGTGTACCAGAGCGCCCCCGCGTCCCCTCCCCAGTCCTCGTACACCCGTCCTCCCGGACGCGCCTCGAGGATGAAGCCCTTCGGCTCCCGCCCCACGTAGAAGTCCCTCGGCCACCACTGGCCCGTCTCCTCCACCAGCGCCTTCCACACCCGCTCCCGCGGCGCGGAGATCGTCACCTCCACCTCCACCCGCGCCACGCCCACTCCAATCGAGGCCTGTGTCATGTCTCCTCCTCCTGGGCTCGCGGTCTACCACTCCTCGCGGCCGGTGCTCACCCGCCAGGGCCTCTCGGCGTCAGCGCATGGCGCGGCAGCCGCAACGTGAACGTCGTCCCCGCCCGCTCATCCGATGTCACCGTGATGGTCCCGTCATGCGCGTGGACGATCTCCTGCACGATGTAGAGCCCCAGTCCACCTGGAGGCCGCGGAAGGCCCGGGTGAGGGCGCGCACGGCCATGAGCCGGTCGGGCGCGCTGTCATCCACCACGAGCACCCGCCGGGGGCCGCGGGCCTCCGGTGTCTCAGGCATCATGGCGGGGTCCTCCGCCAGCCTCCTCGGGACACGAGCACGGCAGCTCGACGGTGAAGGTGGAGCCCCCTCCCGGAGTGCTCTCCACGGAGATGTGGCCGCCCAGGGCGCGCAGCACCTCGTGGGTGATGAAGAGGCCCAGGCCCAGGCCCCCGTAGTGCCGCTCCGACACGCCCCGCTCGAAGCGGCCGAAGATGCGCGCGCGCACCTCCTCGTCCATGCCGATGCCCTCGTCGCGCACCGTCAGCCGGGCCCACCCCTCCTGCTCCGCCAGCCGCACCTGCACGGGCCCCCCGGCGCCGAACTTGAGCGCGTTGGACAGCAGGTTGGCCACCACCTGCTCCAGCCGCAGCACGTCCCACGGGCCCAGCACCCGGGCGGGCGCCTCTATCTCCATGGCGCAGCCCGCGCGCTCCGCCTGCGTCTCGAAGCCGGCGGCCACGTCGCGCACGATGGCCGCCAGGTTCACGTCCCGCTCGCGGCGCAGGGTGAGCCGGCCGCTGGTGATGCGCGTGGCGTCCAGCAGGCTGTCCACCAGCGAGGCCATCCGCCGCACCTGCCCGTGCGCCACCTCCACGTGCCCGCGCAGCCGCTCCACGTCCAGCGCGTCCGTGCGCAGCCCGTTCTTCATCAACTGCAGGCGCAGCGCCAGCGGCGTCAGCGGCGTCTTCAGCTCATGGCTCGCCACGGAGAGGAACTCGTCGCGCAGGCGCACCGCCTCGCGCAGCTCCACCACCAGCCGCTCGCGCTCCGCCTCGGCCCGCAGGCTGCGCTCCTCCAACACCTCCCGCTCCCGCTCCCGCAGCTCCGTCTGCTGGCGCCGCAGCTCCTCGCGCTCGCGGTGCAGCTCCACGAAGACGCGCACCTTGGCCCGCAGAATCTCCGGCTCCACCGGCTTGCGCAGCCAGTCCACCGCTCCGCTCTTGTACGCCAGCGTGTGCTCCTCGGGCGGCGAGCCCGTCAGGAAGATGAGCGGCACGTGGCCCTGGGCCTCGTGCTCGCGCAGCAGCCGGGCCGTCTCGAATCCGTCCAGGCCCGGCATCCGCACGTCCATGAGCACGAGCGCGAAGTCCTCGTCCTCCAGGCGGTGCAGGGCCTCCTCTCCCGAGCAGGCCTTCACCAGGTGCAGCGCGAATGGCTCCAGGTGGCGCTCCAGGGCCATCAGGTCGGCGGGTTGGTCATCCACCAGCAAGACGCTGGTGCGCGGCGCGTCCCCTGCTTGCACGGCTCCTCCCAAGAACCCGGGTATGCCGCCGTATCACGAACGGGGCGCCACACAGCATCCAGACATGCTCATGCACCGCGCGTGAACGCGTTGCCGGACACTATACGGTCTTCCCTCCACCCGTGGACCGTCCCTCCGCCCACGCGTTGGGGGTGCGAGCAGCCGAGCCCCTTCAGTGCAGTCCCACCTGGGGAGACGGCGGCTCCCGCTGGCGCTCGGGGCCCGCCAGTGGCAGCACCAGGTGGAAGGTGGCGCCCTGGCCCGGGGTGCTCTCCGCGTCCACGCCTCCGCCCAGCGCCTCCACGATCTGCCGGACGATGTACAGCCCCAGTCCAAATCCGCCGTACTGGCGGACGGGCACCGCGCGCTCGAACTTGCCGAAGATGCGCTCCAGGTCCTCGGGCGCGATGCCGATGCCGTGGTCCTTCACCTCCAGCAGGGCCATGGCTCCACTGGAGTGCACCTGCACCTCCACGGGTGCGCCCGCGCCGTACTTCAGCGCGTTGGACACCAGGTTGGTCACCACCTGCTCCAGCTTCGTCCTGTCCCAGCGGCCCACCACCGGCCCGTCGGCGCGCAGCTCCAGGCGCGAGCCCGTGCGCGAGGCCTCCTCCTGGAGGCGCTCCAGCACCTCGCGCACCACCTGTACCAGGTCCACGTCGCTCAGCTCCAACCGCAGCCGTCCCTCGGCCAGGCGGGACACGTCCAGCAGCTCGTCCATCATCCGCGCCAGCTTGTGCAGCTGCCGCTGCGCCTTCTCCAGCCGCTGCGCCGTCTCGGCGTCCTCGGGGCGGGTGCCCTGGCGCGCGCGCTGGAGCAGCGTGTGCAGCTGAAGGCTCAGCGAGGTGAGCGGCGTCTTCAGCTCGTGCGAGGCGACGCTGAGGAATTCATCGCGCAGCCGCACCATCCGCTCCGCCTCCGTGCGGGCCTCCTGCGCCTCGGAGAAGAGCCGGGCCCTCCAGCGCGTCTCGCGCTCGCGCTGGGTGACGTCCACCGCCAGGCCGAGCGTGCCCGTCAGCCGCCCCTCGGGGTCGCGCAGCGGCACCCAGTGCGTCTCGTACATCCTCCCGTTGCTCAGCGTCTCCACGGAGAAGAACTCCTCCCCGGAGAGCGCCCGCCGCACGTTGGCGAGCACGCTGGTCTCGGCGCGGTAGAGGTCGAACACGGACATGCCCACCACCTGGCGGGGCTTGAAGCCCATCGTCTCCAGCCCCTGGCCCTCGGAGAGGGTGACGAGGCCGTCCCGGTCCAGCGCGAAGAGCACCACGGGCGCGTGGGCGATGAGCGCGTGGAGCCGGGCATCCATCTCCTGGGGCACGGGAGACTCCGTGGGTTTCCAGTCCGACAGGTCCAGGGCGAACGTCATCACCCGTCCCTCGCCCAGGCCCGTGGAGCCCAGCAGCACCGGCGCGCCGCTGCCGTCCTTGCGCATCAGCGTGCCCTCGTGGGAGTGGAAGCTGCCGTCGGTGCGCAGCCGCCGCAGGGCGCCCTCCGTCACGACGCGCTCGCGCGGGGGCGTCAGCTCGGACCAGGTGAGGCACTCCTCGCGCACGTCCCGCCGCGAGTAGCCCAGCATCCGCAGCAGGGCGGAGTTGGCATCCAGGACGCGGCCCTGGCCGTCGCTGGTGAAGAGCCCCAGCAGGTCCGAGTCCCACAGGGAGCGCAGGGTCTCGTCGCGGGTGTGCTCCAGGTCCAGCTGGTGCAGCCGGTCCAGGAAGCGGCCGAAGTGGTAGCCCACCACGCTGCCCAGGGTCTCGTCCGCCACGCGGTCCTCCCGGGGGGCGCGGCTGAGCAGCTCCAGCACGCCATGCACCCGGTTGCCGCCCCGCACCGGCACGAGGAGCCCCCCGCGCAGCCCGGCCCGCGCCGCCGCGTCCCCGCGGGGGAAGCGCACGTCCCGCGCCACGTCCTGGCTCCAGAGGGGCTCCCGGTGCGTGAAGGACTGGCCCGGCGGCCCCTCGGGGGGCACGAAGGTGCACCGCAGGGTGTCCTGCACGAAGTCGTGCAGGCCGCCGTCCACCGTCCAGAGGGTGAGGGGCACCCGTCCGGCGGCCTCCCGCTCCAGCCGCCAGTACGTGCCCAGCGTCCAGCCCTCCAGCTCCCCGCAGGCGCGCAGGACGGCGTAGGCGGCCTCCTCCTCGTCCGCGGCGGACGAGAACACCTGCGCCAGCGCGGCATCCAGCACCTGCGCCCGCTGGCTCAGCCGCAGCTGCCGCTCGAGCTCCACCTGCGCCTCCAGCGAGCGCAGGGAGACGATGACCAGGCCCTCCCCCTTCCCCCAGGGCCAGGGGGACAGCCGGGCCTCCACCTCCTGGGGACGTCCATCCCGGCCCAGGGCCGTCACCCGTTGGGGCTGGGCGGACATGGGACGGGGGGCCGGCTCCTCCCGGGGCCACCCGGGCAGCCCTCCGGGGAGCACCGTGGAGACGGGCCGGCCCAGCAGCTCCAGGCGGGACCAGCCCAGTAACACCTTCAGCCCCGCGTTGGCATGGAGGATGCGAGCCGAGCGATCCAGGGCCAGCAGGGGGTCTCCCAGGGAGTCCAGGACGCGCCGCACGTCGATGTCCATGATCGGGTGCCTCCCTGGTACGGGCTGGATCAGCCCCCGGGGGCGAGGCGGGGCATTCCGCCTGTCCGGGGGCCGATTCACCGGAAAAAGATAAGAACGTTCCGCTCCCCCGCCGGACCGCCGCTTTCTTCTTGTATAAGGGCGCCGGCATGGGCGGCGGTCGCTGCCCTGGTTGGAAAGGAAGGACACATGAGGAAGTTTCTGGTGGTAGCGGTGATGCTCGCCGTGGCGGGCTGTCAGCAGCAGGGCGGTGGCGGCGGCGGCGGTGGTGCCGCGGCGGCGCCGCAGACGGATGATCAGAAGACGTTCTACGCGCTCGGCCTCACGCTGGGCCGGCAGATCCAGGTCTTCGACATGACGCCCGAGGAGCTGGAGTTCGTGAAGGCGGGCCTGACGGCGCAGGTGACGGGCAAGGAGCCCGTGGTGGACATCCAGGCCTTCGGGCCGAAGCTGCCGGAGCTGGCGCGGGCCCGCTCCACCGCTCGCGCGGAGAAGGAGAAGGAGAAGGCCAAGGGCTTCCTGGAGCAGGCGGCCAAGGAGCAGGGCGCGGTGCGCACCGAGTCCGGCCTCATCTACAAGTCGCTGACGGAGGGCACCGGGGCGCAGCCGGGCCCGACGGACATCGTGAAGGTGAACTACCGGGGCACGCTGCCGGACGGCAAGGAGTTCGACAGCTCGTACAAGCGCAACGAGCCGGCGCAGTTCCCGCTCAACGGCGTCATCAAGTGCTGGACCGAGGGCGTGGCGAAGATGAAGGTGGGCGGCAAGGCGAAGCTGGTGTGCCCGTCCGACCTGGCCTACGGCGACCGCGGCACGCCGGGCATCCCCGGTGGCTCGGCGCTGGTGTTCGAGGTGGAGCTGCTCGACGTGCAGAAGAACGAGCCGCCCCCGGCGCCGGCGATGCCGGGCCAGCCCACGGCGCCGGGTCAGCCGGCGGCTCCGGGCGGCCAGCCGGCGGCTCCGGGCGGCCAGCCGGCCAAGAAGTAGTCCTTCGGGGCCGAGGGGTTCTCGCGGGCCATCGGGTTGCCTCCCTCACGGGGGGCCCCGGTGGCCCGTCGTCTTTCGTGCACCCGGGGGTGGGGGCCTCACGGAGCCCTGGCGCGGGCGGGTGGGGGCGCGTTACGCCGGAGCGCGCTCGAGGGCCCGAGGAGAGCGGCCCGGAGGAGAGGATGCGGATGAGCCTGCGGACGATGCTGGGGTGTGTGGCGCTGGTGCTGTTGTCGTGGAGTGGCTGTGCGGCGAAGCAGGGGGCGGAGAAGGGGGGCGCGGAGGAGCGGCGCGAGGAGCTGGGCGGCCTGACGGAGAAGGAGTTCCAGGCGCTGCACGAGCTGAAGGCGGAGGCGGCGCCGCCGCGCAAGGGGCAGATGTTGGAGATCGCCGGGGCGAGGGCCTACCTGAGCCTGCCGGAGCACGCGCGGCCGCCGATTCCGGGGGTGCTGGTCATCCACGAGTGGTGGGGGCTGAACGAGCACATCATGCACTGGGCGGACCGGCTGGCGGCGCAGGGCTACGCGGCGCTGGCGGTGGACCTGTACGGGGGCAAGGTGGCGGCCACGCCCGAGGAGGCGATGGCGGCCATGAAGGCGGTGGATGCGAAGCGCTCGGAGGAGATCCTCGAGGCGGCGCACCAGTACCTGATGACGGCCTCGCGGGTGCAGTCGACACGCACGGGGGTGATCGGCTGGTGTTTCGGAGGCGCGTGGTCGCTGCGCGCGGGCATGACGATTCCGGAGCTGAACGCGGTGGTGATGTACTACGGGCGGCCGGTGCTGAACGTGGACGAGCTGAAGACGATCAAGGCGCCGGTGCTGGGCATCTTCGGGACGAAGGACGAGTCGATTCCCAACGACGTGGTGGAGGAGTTCGACGAGGCGCTGGCGGACGCGGGGGTGGCGCACCGCATCCTGAAGTACGACGCGCCGCACGCCTTCGCGAACCCCTCGGCCCCGGGGCGCTACGACGCCGAGGCCGCGGCCGCCGCGTGGGAGCAGGTGAAGGGCTTCCTGGAGGAGAACCTGAAGCGGTGAGGCCGTTCGGGGCTATTTGGCGAAGCGTTTGTCGTTGAGCAGCTTCCACGCTTTCTTGTGGGTGGCGGAGGCGCCATTCTTGATGGCGCCGAGCGACTCCGCCGCCAGCTCGCCCGGGAACTCCCGGTGGATGCTGCCCTTGCGGCATCGGCCGATGAAGGAGAGCGCCTTCTCCTCGAGGTTCTCACTGGCGACACAGTTGGCGGCGGAAGCGGACGGGATGAAGTCCAGGCCCTGCCCGGCCGGAGTGGCGCAGAACGCCACGGCCGCCACGATGAAGGAGAGGAATCTTCTCATCAGTCGACCGAGCCTCCCAGCAGCGGTTCGAAGGCATGGTACGCGCCATAATCCCTGAAGTGACGCGCGTAGAGCTCCGCGCCGTCCTTCAAGTCGCCGTCCAGGACGGGGCTGACATCGACCACATGCTTGAGGGAATAGCGGATGTGCTCCCCTTCCGCGTTCTCGTATCGGGCCTCCTGCCGGCGTGCGTGGTCCGCCGCCCGGGCGCGTGCCTCCTCTTCACTCGTTGCTTGGATCAGCACGAACGACTCCTCGTACAGGGGTTTCTTGCCGCCCGATTCGGACGTGGACTCGTAGAGCAGGACGGCGATGTAGAGCTGCTGGGAGCGTTCCTCGGGCATGGTCTCTCCGGTGGGGCCGGGTCAGCGGACGCCCAGTATCCACCCTTCCTCGTGGAGGATGGCGGCCCGTTGAGCGGGCTCCAACTCCAGTGAGGGGCTGAACAGCGAGGCGAGCGTCCCCTCCGCGTCGAGGGTGGCGAAGTGCCGCGCGAGCGCCTCGACCTGGAGCTGGTCCTTCACGAGGCCCTCGCGGGCCGGGACGGTGAGGAGGGAAGGGTAGACCTCCGCGAGGATGAGCCGTGCCTTCCCCGGCACGCGCGAGGGCAGGGTGAGCCCCGTCTGGAAGGGCCAGACCTGGAGGTGTCCGGCGAGCCGGGGATCCTCGAGGAGCTGACGCACACGGGGAATCCCCAGCAGCGTCTGGCTGCCCACGGAGCCGATGCCGCAGAGCTTCCAGACGGGCTGGGCGCGGGGCAGGCGCGCCTCGGCGAGGCGCTTCTCCGCGAGCCCACGCACTGGATACGTGAAGGACCGGGTCGCCGTGAGGGACGGGAAGGCCTGTCCTCGCGGATGGCCCCAGAAGGGCCCGGTGCCTCCCGAGATGCGCGGGTTCAAGGCCGCGGCCACGTCGAAGCGGTTGTTGCCGTTGTCCGGCGTGTCGCGCACCAGGCGGCTCCACTCGTCCCAGAGGGCCCGCCACGGCTCGCCCCCGAGCCCGAGCGCCGCCGCCGTGCCCCGGGGATAGCCGAGCGCGAAGTCGAAGCCCACGAGCACACTCGCTCCGTCCGCCACGGCCCGCGCGAGCCGGGTGCCGATGGACTCGAGCGCCTCGGCGCGGGTGGAGGGATTCCCGGTCCGCTCCAGGCGGAGCCCGCGCCGCGTCCACGCCGCCACCGTCCACCAGATGCTGTCCCGGCCGCGCTTGGGGGTGCTGGAGGCGCTCCAGTCCACCACCAGGTAGGCATCGAAGCGCATGGCTCAGAACGGCTTCTGGCCCACGAAGTTGCCCGGTGGCGTGTAGTTGCACACCCAGAGCTGCCACGTGGGGAACTGCGCGCCGAAGGGCGAGTTCTTCGTGCAGAGGGCCGTCGCGCACCCCACGTGCGTCGTGTTGCGCCACACCACCTGCGTGTAGTGGCCGCACACCTTGCCCGGCGCGCACTTGTTCGTCGCGTAGGAGTAGTCGGCCACCTCGGACACCCAGTCCTCCACCACCTGCGCGTTCGTCTTCGAGCCCGGGGGCGCCGCCGCGGCGAGGTTCTCCCCGAACTGCTTGCCCCGGTTCTTGTTGTGCTCGAACTCGCACTTGCTGGCATACGCCTGCGCCACCTTCGCCGCCTCGGGGGACCAGGTGAGCGGGGGCAGGGCCTGCGACGGCGTGGGCTTCACCTTCGCGCGGGCCTGGTTGTGCGCGGCCACCATCTCGGCCGCCAGGGACGAGGGGGCGCCCGGGGCCGCCGTGGGCTTCTTCGTGGCCGCTTCGCTGGTGCCGCACGCGCCGGCTCCCACGGTCAGGCAGCTCAGCGAGAGGGCGAGCAGGCGGAACTTCGAGGTCTTCATGAGGGGCTCCTTTCCGTTGCAACACTTCGATGCGGGCGCGATTCGTGGCAAGGATGCGGCCCGAGAGACGAGACACCTCCACCCTACACGGAGCCGACCTTGGATACTCCGCACGACCCGCTCGCTGGCCTGCGCCCGGCCGCAGATGCCCGGGACCCCCGCGCTTCCGCGCTCCTGCGCGCCTTCACGCCCGGCACGCCGCTCCAGGACCGGACCGTCCTGCTCGGCCTGCCCTATGACGGCGGCATCCCCTCCCGGCCCGGTGCCCGCTTCGGCCCCAAGGCCCTGCGCGAGGCCCTCGGCTCCTATGGCTCCTTCGACGGCCAGCGCGAGCTGGGCGAGGTGGTGGACATGGGAGACCTCACGCTCGCCGCCATGAACGGCGCCACGACGCACGCCCGCGTCGAGGAGGCCTCGCGCAACCTCTTCACCTCGGGCGCGCGCCCCCTCTTCATCGGCGGAGACCATGGCCTCACCGGCTCGCTGATTCGCGGGCTCGCCGCCGCGCGTCCTGGCCTGCGCCTGGCGCTCGTGACGATCGACGCCCACCTGGACGTGCGCGAGTACGACGACGAGGCCTCGCTCTCCAGTGGCACGCCCTTCCGCCGCGCCCTGGAGACGCCCATCCTCACCGGCGCGCGCACCGCGATGCTTGGCATCCGCCACTTCGCCAACTCGCGCTACTACCTGTCCTGGGCCCGCGAGCAGGGCGTCCACATCTACACCGTGGAGGACATCGCCGAGCGCGGGGCCGTGCCCATCGCCCGTGAGGCCCTCTCCCACATCATGCGGGACGCGGATGCGCTCTACCTCAGCGTGGACATCGACGCGGCGGATGCCGCCGTGGCCCCGGGCGTCAGCGCCGTGGGCGTGGGCGGCCTCTCCTCGCGCGAGATGATCGACGTGGTGCGCACCGTCTCCGCCGAGCCGCGGCTGCTCGGCGCCGACCTCATGGAGCTCTCTCCTCCGCACGACGAGAACGCCCGCACCGCGAAGCTGACCGCGCGTCTGCTGTTGGAGCTCCTCTCCACCCGCGAATGATGGCATAGACCGCTATTCGCGGAATACTTGCTTCTCCGTGTAATTCGTGTACAACTGTACTTCTACACCTCGCGGTCCAGAGGGGGGAGTACATGTTCCAAGAGCTGATCCGTTCGTCGTTCCGAGTCATGTTGGGGGGCCTGTTGCTGGCCGCCTGTGGTGCACCACCCGAAGGGCTGCCCTCCGAGGAGGAGTCACTGGGCACCGCGCAGGCCGCGCTTTGCGCGGGCCTGACGGTCACCAGCCTCACCATGGATGGGGCCAGCTCCTACGAGGGCACGCTGGCCGGCGGTGGAACCTGGGCGGTGTCCGACCTGTCCAACGGGGCGCGGCTGGAGTACCGGCTCGATGGAAAGCTGATCACCGTCGAGGATCGCACCAACACCCAGGACATCTGGAACGTCAGCATGTCGGGCGTTGCCTGTGGCCCGCACGTGCTGGAGGTGAAGATCTGGCCCATGGTGATGTACAGCGGGGGCACCGCCGTGTGCGTGGACGCCTCCAGGGCCGTCTACAAGCACGTGCGGCAGGTGTGCCCCATGGTGGCCGCGGGCTCCAATCACACGGCGGCGCTGAAGGCGGACGGCACCGTGCAGACGTGGGGGTACAACTACTATGGCCAGCTCGGTGACAGGTCGGTCACCCCGCGTCACTCGCCGGTGACCGTGCCCGGCCTGGGCAACGTCGTGGACATCTCCGTGGGTGCCGCTCACACGGTGGCCCTGAAGGAGGACGGCACCGTCTGGGCCTGGGGCTACAACTACTACGGCCAGCTCGGCGATGGGACGACCACCCACCGCCTCATGCCGCGCAAGGTGTCCGGTCTCAGCAACGTCATCGCCATTGGCGCGGGTGCCTATCACACGGCGGCGCTGAAGGCGGATGGCACCGTCTGGACCTGGGGCTACAACTACGAAGGTGAGCTGGGCAACGGGACGACCACCCAGCGCACCACGCCGGGGCAGGTGCCGGGCCTCACCTCCGTCATCGACCTGGCCGTGGGCAGCTACCACACGGTGGCCGTGAGGCAGGACGGCACCGTCCGGGCCTGGGGCTACAACTACTTCGGCCAGCTCGGCGATGCGAGCACCACCAACCGCCTCTCGCCGGTGCTGGTGCCGATCAGCGGCGTCAGCCGTGTCTTCGCCGGCTACGGACATACCCTGGTGATGAAGCAGGACGGCATCGTCCATGGCTGGGGCAACAACAGCAACGGCCAGTTGGCGGATGGCTCGACCACCAACCGCACCACTCCGGTGCCGGTGTTGATCAACAACGTCACCACGCTCTCCCTGGGGGATTCGCACACGGTGGCGCTGATGCCGGACGGCACCGTGCGGACGTGGGGCTACAACTACTACGGCCAGCTTGGCAACGGGACCACCACCAATGCCCTCGTTCCGGTGGAGGTGTCCAACCTCACCAACGTCACCACGATCTCCGCCGGGAGCATCCACACGGTGGCCACCCGGCAGGACGGCTCCATCCGGGCCTGGGGCTACAACTATTACGGCCAGCTCGGCGATACGACGACGACCAACCGCTCCGCGCCCGTGTCGGCGCTGGCCAGCAACATCACCGACATCGACTCGGGCACCAGCCACATGCTCGCGGTGAAGCGGGACGGCACCGTCCGCGCCTGGGGCCTCAACGGCTCCGGCCAGCTCGGTGACGGGACGACGACCAACCAGGATCTGCCGGTGACGGTGTCTGGCCTCAATGGCGTCATCGCCGTCTCCGCGGGCGGCTCTCACTCGGTGGCGCTGAAGAAGGACGGCACCGTCTGGGCCTGGGGCTCCAACTATTACGGCCAGCTCGGCGATGGGACGAACACCCTGCGCCTCACGCCCGTGCAGGTGGCGGGTCTCACCGACGTCATCGCCATCGACGCGGGCAGCTACCACACGCTGGCGCTGAAGGCGGATGGCACCGTGTGGAGCTGGGGCTACAACGCCTACGGCCAGCTCGGCGATGGCACGGCCGTCTCCCGCAACGCGCCGGTGCAGGTGTCTGGCCTCAGCGGCGTCCTCGATCTCGCCGTGGGCATCTATCACTCCGTCGTGGTGAAGCAGGACGGCACCGTGTGGGGCTGGGGCTACAACGCCTACGGCGCGCTGGGCGATGGGACGACCACCACCCGCTACACTCCGGTGATGGTGCCGGGCATCAGCGATGGTCTGGCCATCAGCGCGGGCGCCTACTCCACCCTGCTGGTGAAGCAGAACCGCACCGTGTGGGGCTGGGGCTACAACCCCTACGGCGGGCTGGGCGACGGGACGACCACCCAGCGCCTCTCTCCCGTGCAGGCCACGGGCATCGGCGGCGTCGTGGACGTCTCGGCGGGCTACTACCACACGCTGGCCGTGAAGTCGGATGGCTCCGTGTGGAGCTGGGGCTACAACCCCTACGGCGCGCTGGGCGATGGGACGACGACGACTCGCTACACGCCCGCGGAGATTGCAGGCCTCGAGCCCGGCACGGAGGTGGATGCGGGCGGCTACTTCTCCGCGTCGCGCAAGCAGGATGGCACCGTGTGGGCCTGGGGCTACAACTATTACGGCCAGCTCGGGAATGACACGGTCACCAACAACTCCGCGCCCGCGAAGGTGCAGGGGCTCGTGACCATCATCTTCTACCCCCCGCCGTACCCCTGGCCGTACGATCCCATCTTCTTCCCCTGAGCTCCGCGCTCTCCATGTCAGGGCCCCAGGTTCCCCGGAGCCTGGGGCCCGTTGTATTTCAGGGCATCTCGTCAGGACTCCTCGACCCTGGCGGGTCTATCCGCCTCTCGACGGCGTGACGCTGGCGATGAAGACCCAGAACGCCTGATGCGCCAGCACGATGGCCCAGAACACCACCTGATACGAGACCTTGCGGGTCTTGTGCCGGAACGTCTGTTGGGCGATCAGTGCCCCCGGCCAGCCGCCCATCAGCTCGAAGAAGTGCAGCATCGCCTCGGACGTGCGCCACCTGCCGCGCGTGGCGCTCCGTTTGTCGTCCCAGTAGAGAGCGAAGGTCGCCAGGCTGACCAGGGGGTATCCCAACAAGAACAGCAGCGCGCCCGCGTGCCCGGCGAAGTACTGCCGGAGACAGACGGAGGCCGGCAGCGCGCAGAGGGCCAGGAAGATGACCCACTTCGCCGTGGAGTTCCGCATGGGACGGTCCTCCCCCTCTGGCCGCTCCTGCTCCCAGCTCACCTGGGCGGGCGGTTTGCCGCGGGCTTCCGGCTCGGCGGTGGCCAGCCCGGCCAGCCAGGCGTGCTCGGCACGTGGGCGGCCCTGAGGGTCCTTGCCGGCGACGAAGTTCACCGGGTCCCCGGTCTGTGGCCGCCGGTTGCCGCGAAACGCGGAGATGTGCAGGAAGACCTCCTGCCCCCCCGCCTTGGGCCGGATGAAGCCGAATCCCTTGTCATCGTTCCAACGGCTGATCACGCCTGGCGTTTCCATGCGTCCTCACGTGGGGGGTGTCTGGGGACGCACTCTAGCGGAAATCGTGAACGGCCCACTCCGCCAGGGAATCCTCGCCGTGGCGAGCGCGGCGAGCGCGGCACAGGGCGATGGCCCCCAGCGCATGGAGATTCGCGTTCATCCGCGCGAGTCTACGCGGAGGTGCCACCGGCGGAGGCGTCACTGCGAGCGCTTCGACGCGCGCGATAGGCCTCCCACGCGCCGGTGGACCAGAGGGCACAGGCGACGAGCACGGGCTGGAAGAAGAGCCGGATGAACCGCGCCCTGTCGGTGTCGAGCCCGAACGCGTTGATGCCATTCATGTACTGAGAGATGTTGCCCGGGAAGACCGCGACGAAGAACGCGGCCACCCCCCACCCCACCTGCGGGCGCAGGCGGCGCGCGAAGAGGAGCGCCGCGCCGAGCACGAGCTCGACCACGCCCGAAGCGAGGACGACGAAGTCGGCGTCCAGCGGCACCCACCTCGGGACCTGGGCCAGGAACTCGGTCCGGGCCCACGTGAGGTGGCCCGCCCCCGCGAGGAGCAGGGAGGCTCCCAGCCAGATGCGCGCAACGGTCTTCAGGACACTGGGGCGTGCCACGGCGACGTCTCGAGACATGAGTCCTCCAGGAAATGTGCGTGGAGCTCGCGCGGCGAGCGGTCCAGTCATCATCAATATTGTTCGCAATTAAGTTGCGCGCAATGTGTTTCGAGAGCGCCATCTACCGCGTCTTCTGATGCGCGGTGGGCGCGGGCTGCTCCCAGAGGAGGGCTTCGTCCGGAGCGGCCTGGAGGCCGTGCTTCCTCGCGCGAAGCCAGGCGTCCACGGAGAGCGCATCGCCGCAGGGGCTCGCCGCGAGCAACAGCGCGAACCACAGGAGGTGGTGGGTGTGGATGACCGTCCCGGAGAACTGGGGGACCGCCAGCACGTAGGCCAACGAGAGCGCCGCGAGCACGGTCGCCACCCGCGTGAACAGCCCCAGCACGGAGAGGAGTGCCGAGGGGACGAGGATGCCGAGCGCGGCCCAGGCCCAGGCGGGTGACATCGGGAGGTGGGGCGCGAGCCACGCGAGGCCTCCGGGAGCGGCTCGCAGGGCCGCGGATGCCGTGGCCCACGCGGGCGCCTCGTAGATGTCACGCGAGAGCAGCACGACGCCGAAGACGGTGATGCGGAACACCGCCAGCTCGACCGCGCTGCCCGTGAGGTACCCGCGCATGACGCGTCAGCGAGGCTCGAGCCCGCGTGCCCTCAAGGGCGCGAGCACCTCGGTCTCCATCGACTTGCGCGCGAGGTCCATGTACGCCCGCGACCTCATCCACCCGAGGGCATGGATGGCCGCGGGCTCTCCCTCTCCCTGTGCGGCGATGCGGGCCTGGTTCTCCCGGACCGCGGCGATCGTCTTCCCCGCCGCTTCACGCAGCACCTCCCGCTCGTCCTCCTCCAGCAGGGGCAGGGCCCAGTCCAGGAACATCCACCCGAACTGTCCGTGCGCGGCCTCGTCCTTGACGATCCGCCCCAGCACCGCCTTCACCAGCGGGTGCGTCGCGGCGCGCCAGGTGCCTCGGAGCAGGGGGATGGAGATGGCCTCGCCCACGCAGAAGTAGCGCACGACGAGCTCCGCCGCCTGGGCGAGCGCACGGCCCGGCCGGGGCGGTGGAATCATGGCCAGCGGATCATGCAGGAGGGGGATGCCTCCACCCAGCTCGCTCGCCAGCCGCGCGCACAGCTCGACGTGGACCATCTCGTCGAGCGGGAAGCGGCAGGCCATGGCGATGAGATCCAGGGGCGCCCGCGCGGCGATGAGCGCCTGCAGCGTCGCGGTGCACGCGGCGGCGGTGCGGTGTTCCTGGAAGGCGGCCTCGGTCCAGGCCCTCCGCGCCGCGAGGACGAGGTGTTCGGGAAACGCCTCCGGCCGGAGCGTCCCCCAGGGGAGCGCTTCCACTTCGGGCCGGAGCTTGCGGTAGCGGCGCTCGACGTTGCCTCCGAGCATCCCCAGCTCGAACAGCTCCTCGCCGGGGACGTGGGGCAGGACGAGCGTGCTCATCGACCGCCGTCCGTAGTGCCGCCATCCCCGGTATGGGCCCGCGGCCCTGCGGAAGCTCTGCCATGTCGTTCTCCTCGTCCCCGGGTGGCTGCCCGGGGGCGGGAGCAAGCATACAGGCCCTCCCAGGGCGGAGACCTCCGTCAGGTCCCGGTCGAGGCCCAGTTCGACCAGTCCTGCCAGCCGGTCCCGCTCTGGGCCGGGTCGCCGCACGAGTACTTGCTCCCGTTGCAGCGGCCGACGCGGAACTCGAAGCGCTTTCCTTCGCCGAAGTCCTTGTTGCAACCTCCGTGGGTGTTCGCGCCGCCCGTCCAGTAGCAGAGGCCACGACGCGAGCCGTCGCCGAGGCGCCAATGCACGCCGATCCGCATGCCGTCGGAGTAGTAGTCGGCGAGGCCGATCTTGTCGCCGTAGGCCTGGTAGCCGCCACGCCCCACCTCACCCGGGAACATGTCCGGGGCGTAGACGAAGTTGACGATGTCGTAGCTGACGTCGACCGAGGCGCTGGCCTCGTTGTACTCGAGCGCCGCCAACTCCGCCGGGTGGGTCCCCAGCTCCTCCGACGAAAGGCCGGTGGCATCCTCCATCCCCGCACCACACCCCGTGCCGAGCACTGCGGCGACCGCGATCAAGAGCATCCGATGCATGTTTGTCCTCTGTCGAGGGCGCCGCCGGAGGCCCCCTCGCGTGAGTTGAAGTGTCTGGAATGAATACTGGATTATCAGTCAAAAGCCGACAGGCCTCCGAAACCGGCTGCGACATCTGGCGCAGCGCGGCCGCGGAAGAATCCCGCCGGAAATCGATTTCTGGGATGCGGACGCACCCGGAGCCTCCGGGTGCTTCAGCCTGGGACGAGACACTGATACGGAGCGCGGGTCGCCGACAACCTGGAGCAGTTCCCGCGGCACGCGCTCGACTCGAAGGGACGCCCCTCCTTCCAGGAGCCAGGGCTCACGCTGGGGGAGCGCGTCGCTCTGTGAAGGGAGGCCGGAGGGCTCCTACCGGCGACTTCCGCCGGGGCAGGGTGTCGGCCGTTGGAACGGATGGCGCCGTTCGTCTACAACCGGCGCTACGCCATGCTGACGACCTTCCGACGTGTGTCCGTTCTGGTCCTCGCCTCCGTGCTCCTTGCCTGCGCCACGCGTGGTGCAACGCCCACCTCCGAGCCCTCCACCGAATCGCCGATGAAGACACCTCCCGCCCTGGACTCCTTCGCCGAGCAGTACGTGAAGCTGGTCCTCGCGGTGGGCCAGCATGACGCCGACTACGTGGACGCGTACTACGGGCCCGAGGCCTGGGCGAAGGAGGCCGAGGCCGCGAAGCTGCCCCTGCCGGTGATTGGCGAGCGCACCGCCGCGCTGGTGAAGCAGGTGGAAGCGGTGCCGGTGCCCAGGGATGCACTGGTCGCGATGCGCCGCCGTTTCCTGCTGACCCAGCTCTCGGCCCTCGGCGCGCGCGTGCGGATGCTGTCGGGAGAGACGCTGAAGTTCGACGAGGAGAGCCAGGCGCTCTATGCCGCGCGAGACCCGGGGCACACCGAGGCGGAGTTCGAAGCGGTGCTCGCCGGGCTGGAGCGGCTCGTCCCCGGCCAGGGTCCACTGCCCGAGCGTCTGGAGCGCTTCCGGAAGGACTTCGTCATTCCCGTGGAGAAGCTGGACGCCGTCTTCCGTGCCGCCATCGAGGAGTCGCGCCGCCGCACGCTGAAGCACGTGGCGCTGCCCGCCCACGAGACGTTCACCCTGGAGTACGTCAACAACAAGCCTTGGGGCGGTTACAACTGGTTCAAGGGCAACGCGAAGAGCGTGATTCAAATCAACACGGACCTGCCTCTCTTCATCATGCGCGCCATCGACCTCGCCGCGCACGAGGGCTATCCCGGCCACCACGTCTACAATGCGCTGCTGGAGCAGCACCTGGTGCGCGAGCGCGGTTGGGTGGAGTTCTCGGTGTACCCGCTCTTCTCGCCCATGTCGCTCATCGCCGAGGGCAGCGCCAACCATGGCATCGAGCTGGTCTTCCCCGATGCGGAGGCGTACCTGCGCGACGTCCTCTTCCCGCTCGCGGGGCTCGACCCGAAGCGCGCTGCCGACTACGTGCGGATGGAGGCGCTGACCGAGAAGCTGTCCTACGTGGTCAACGAGGTCGCGCGCCGGTATCTCGATGGCACCATGAGCCGGGAGGAGGGGCGCGACTGGCTCGTGCGCTACGGGCTGCTGTCCCCCGAGCGCGCCACCCAGCGGATGGCCTTCATCGACCACAATCGCTCGTACGTCATCAACTACAACCTGGGGCGTGACATGGTGAAGCAGTACGTGGAGCGGAAGGCGGGTCCGGGCGCGTCGCACGAGCGGCGCTGGGAGGTGTTCCGCGAGCTGCTGTCCTCGCCAGCGCTGCCGGCCGATCTTCGCCAATAGCGCCAGGCTCCCACGAGACTCCGCCAGGCCCGCTCCGGGAGTGACAGGCGGCGGGTTCGATTCCCACCGCCTCCACTTTTTTACGCCGTGCTTACGGGTGGTTGGCGGCTTCCTCCATCCGTGTTGCACGTATGTCGCACGCGGGCGCAGAGGGCCGGTCGAGAACCCCGACCGCCTCTCTGCGCGTGTCCGGGCTCAGGTGGGCGTAGCGCTCCGTCCTGTCGATGGTCGCGTGCCCCATCAGCTCCTTGATGACCGTCAGCGGTATCCCCCTCATGGCGAGGTGGCTGCCGTAGGTGTGCCGCAGGTCGTGCCAGCCGATGCGGCCCTGCTCGCGGGTGATGCCCGCCCGCTGGAGGGCCCGGCGCAGCGGCAGCTTGAGCAGCCCATCAGTAAGCGGCCGACCGTCCTCCTGGCAGAACACGTAAGGGCCGCGCAGGTGCCGGTGCTCCTTGAGCGCGTCCACTGCCGAGCCGGGCAGCTCCACCGTCCGCTCGCGTCCGCCCTTGGGCAAGTCTTGCGCATGACAGCCTTGAAATCCTCTATCTCCGCCGGGCCAATGGCAGCCAGCGCCATTTCACCGAAAAACGGCAGGATGTGAGCCTCCAGGATTTGGCTCTTGCTGACGATGCTGGAGTGTTTGTTGTTGTTCTCGCTGTAGATCAGGAAGCGCGGGGCGAACTCCGCCAACGTCATAGGGCGCTCCTCGTTGTCTTTCTCCTTTCCGAAGGTTCCATTGAGGAGGGAGGCGCGCAATTCGCGCTCGTACTGCTCGGCACCCCGGCGCGTCTGCACTGGCGAGAACTTCACGACTCACCGTGAGAAACGCGGGCGCGGCGTCCGTGGCAACGGGGGGCGCGCTCATGGCTGGTGCCCCTCCTGCACTGGTGTTGCTCTCCGGGTTGGAAAAGGGGCCGCACTCCAGAGAATGCCGCGCCGCCGGTGCATCGACGCGCGAGCTTCCCGCCGGTCCCAAGCACTGGCCCCCAGGCAAGTGAACACAGGCGCGGTCTGGAGTGAACACAGGCGCGGCTTGGAGTGACTACCGGCGTTTTTCCCGGCGTCCTCGCCTGTCAGCCACGTTGCCGACGAGCTGCTGCGCTACGTCGAGCGGCACGGACAAGGGCTGTCTCGCTGGGACCTGCGCCGGATGGTGCAGGAGTACCGGAGCCTCTTCCTTCTCCGTCAGGATGGCTTTCTCGCAGCAGCGCTTACCGGCGAGCCCGCGCGGTGGATGGGTAGGGTCGAGGTTCGCGACCACGGGGCAGGCGCGGCTGAGTTTGAAATGGGCGTATTCTACATACGCGCGGACGGCGAGAGCTGGCGACGTGCGGACAGCCCCAACCTCGACAGGCTGTAGGGCTTCGTAAGGAGATCACAACATGGCGGACAGCTCCGGCCCGCGTCTTATCTTCGAATTCGAGGGCTACAAATACGAGGTTTACGACACCCAGGTTCTAAACCGGGACTACGACACGCTTCTTCTTGCCTGGAGGCACCCCATCGGCGGAAGCACGGGCCGTCGCTCAAGGGTCATTCTCAAGCCTGTGCAGGTGTCCTCAGACAGTGAGAAGGGTGAGCGGGTTTGGGAAGAGGTGCAGCTCGCGTCGCACCTGGATCACCCGGGCATCGCCAGGGTTTACGGCTTCGCTTCCCATGGCGACACCGCCTATGTGGTCATGGAGCACTTGCGCGGTTGCTACCTCCTCACCGCGATGGATTTCGCGCTGCTGGTGGAGCGTCGTTTGTCGCCCGCCTTTGCGGCATACGTCACGGCGCAAGTAGCGGGTGCGCTGGGTTACGCTCACCAGCGCCTCAGCAGCGAAGGCCACCCGATGCACATCGTCCATCGTGCCGTGGGTCCCATGCGGATCCGTCTCGGGTTTGATGGGCGCGTCAAGCTCGCGAACTTCGGTGCCGCGTACTCGGAGCTGCGCGACCGCTTGAAGACGCCGCCCGGCCTGCTGCGCGGCGACCCGGCCTACTGTGCGCCCGAGGTTCTGCGCGCTGTGATGGAGTCCACCGGGAGCCGAGCCGACCCGCTTATCGGGGGAGTGATTGACGGCAGAGCGGACGTGTTCTCGCTCGGGCTTGTTCTGCTGGAAATGCTGCTGGCCGAATACCCGCTCGACCCGACCGATACACCTGTGGAGAGTGCCCCGGTCGGGTTCTCATTCCCTGTACGTGCCGAGCGGACCACACAGCTAAGCCTGGACGTGTTGTCTTACCGGCTGCTGCGTTTTCACCCTTCGGAAGCGGAACGCCGGCTTGAGTTCGCGCCCGCTCCTTTGCGGTCCATTGTCCGGCGTGCGCTCCAGCCGGAGCCGCGCGAGCGTTTTTCTGCCGCCGAGATGCGCGAAGAGCTGCTCGTCTACCTGGGGACCGTAGAGCCGCCGGTCCTCGCTGATGAGGCCGCAGCGGAGCTGAAGGCGATTTTCGAAGCTGCCGCAAGGGTCAAGCGACTGACGGCGAACCCCATCGAGCGGACGGCGCTAACGCCCGACGAGGACGAGGGTTAGGTCAATGAAAGGGAAGCCAGGCAAGAAGGAGGGCGCCACCAAGGGGAAAAACCGAACCGAACTCAGTATTCAAATCGGCAAGGCCGCGCGGGCGGCCCGGTTGAAATTGAAACTGACTCAGGAGGACATGGCCGAGCGGGTCGGTTTGACGCCGGAAGTGTATGGGAGGCTGGAGCGAGGCGCCATGCTTCCGAGCACGCCAACGCTGACGAAGATCTGCGTTGCACTTGGGCTCTCTGCGGACTGGCTTGTGGGTCTCGTCGAAAGGGAAGCCACTCAAACCCCACCGGCACCCGACGAAGAACTGACGCCGGAGATCAGACGGTTGCTGCGGCTGGTGCGAACGATGGATGACGAGCAGTTCGCCATTTTCAAGGGAACGGCGACCGGGTTGGCCAGGCTCAACAAGAGGCGGCAGCAAGGCAAGCGTGATAAGGAAAACGGCGCCATCAATCTGAGAGGCATACCGCATGGAAGATGACCTTCTACAAAAGAGACTCGGCGAGGCAGCCCGAACCGCACGCGAGGCGCTCGGGCTCACTCAGGCACAAGTAGCCGATGCGGCAAGGATGAGTCCGGCCGTGTATGGGCGCATCGAGCGCGGCGGCATGATGCCGAGCGTTCCGGCGCTGCGAAGGCTCGCGGTCGCGTTGGGTGTTTCCCCGGCTGTGCTCCTGGATATGAGCGCGCGAGAGATGCCTGCCACCGACAAGGATCTGTCACCCGAGACCCGGAAGGCTGTCGGGCTCCTGCGGACGTGGCCGGAGTCCAAGGTCGCGGTCGGGTGTGCACTGCTGCACGTGCTCGACGCCGCGCCGATGCGCGAGGAATAGGCCCGTCCCGAAGAAGGGACGGGGGCGGTGGGTGGGGCGGCCGACTTGGAGCGGTCGCCAGCCTTGGAGGGGTCCACCTGCCGCCCCGGTCCCGCTGTCTGAACCGTATTCCTGCGGTTATGCTACGCTCCCCCATCCAGGAGGTGAGGTAGAGCGTGGGACTGACACTCAGGCACCCGGACATCGGCGACATGATCGGGGACTACAAGGTGGTGGGGTTCTTGGGCGCGGGGGGCCTCGGGATCGTCTACAAGGTCGAGCGCGGTGGGCTCTTTTTTG
>NZ_DASUNC010000009.1:0-68578 GCF_036277355.1 Archangium sp. | reverse complement strand
GAGCTCGTCCAGCGCAGGGTGCGAGATGGGCTTCCGCTCGCAGTGAGTCCATGAGCCGAAGAGCCGGATGCGGGAATTCCGCACGTCCGGATCCGTGGGGGGCCGGGGAGGTAACTCCCCGGTCTACCCGACCAAGTCTGGGAAGACCGTGCCCGGTGGGCGGAGGTCAGCCGGTGGCCTGCGCGGAGCTGGCGCCGAGCTCGGCGGCCTGGAGCAGGACGGGCCAGAAGTGCTCGGCCATGCGCTGGTAGCCGGTGTCCGAGGGGTGGAAGCCATCGGCGGAGAAGTAGTCGGTGCTGCCGGGAAGCTCCCGGAGGCTGGGGCCGTGGAGGTCCACGCCGAGCAGGCCATGGCGGGCCACCACGCGGGCCACCGCTTCATTGAATGAGGCGATGCGCGCGGAGATGAGCTGGATGGGCAGGAAGTGCGTCGCCAGCCGCGCGATGGGGGCGAGCGACATGTCCGGCAGGTTGGCCAGCACCACCGGGGCGCCCGTGGCCACGAGGCCGCGTGCCAGCTGGTCGAGGTTGGACTCGAACTGGTCGGGCTCCACGCCACGCCACAGGTCGTTGATGCCCACCGCGAGGCTCACCACATGGGGACGGGAGCGGGAGGCCTTGGGGAGCTGTCCGGAGAGGACGGTGGCGCTGGTGGCGCCGCTCACGCCCAGGTTGAGCAGGCCCACACCCGGGCGGGTGCGGCGCAGCCGCTGGAAGAGGTGTTCGACGTAGCCACCACCGCGCGAGCCCACTCCGACGGCGGAGGAGTCACCCAGGGCCACGTATCTCAGGGACAGTGCGCTCATGAGGTGCTCTCCATAGCGGCCAGGAGGCGGCTTCGCAGCGCCATGTGCCCGGCTGTCCCTCGAGTGGGCAGGAGAGGCCTCGCCGGGAGGGCCGGGTGTGCTCTATTCCGGCCCGATGACGCGTCCTTCGATTGCCTTCCTGGGCCTGGGCTCCGCGCTGCCGGAGCGGGTCCGCACCAGTGACGACCCCATCTTCGATCGCATCCGCGAGGCCGCCCGGGCACAGGGGCTGTCCGAGGCCTCGCTCTTCTACGGCAACCGGGAGCACCGGTGCCTGGGGCCGGACGAGTCGCTGGCCTCGCTCACGGCGAAGGCGGGGCGCGCGGCGCTGGAGGACGCGGGCGTGCGGCCGGAGCAGGTGGACAGGCTCTACGGCTACGTCTCGGTGTCCGAGTTCGTCTCGCCCAACGCGCTGTACCAGGTGCATCGGGAGCTGGGCCTGGGCTCGCATGCGGTGGTGGTGCCGGTGCAGGCCGACTTTGGCAACTTCGTCATGGGGGCGGTGCTGGCCTGGGAGGCGATGCTGGCGGGGCACTCGGAGCGGGCGCTCGTGGCCGTGGGGGCGGGGTGGACGCGCAACGTGGACTACGCGCAGGGCCACGCCTTCGGCATCGGGGACGGAGCGGGCGCGGCCGTGCTCGGCGCCGGGGAGCGGCTCGTCCTGGTGGACTACGCCGCCGACACCTTCAGCGACGAGTACGGGGCCATGACGATGCGCTCCCGTCCCGAGGCCGGCTTCACCACCCCCGTGTACGGGCTCGAGCCCTCCCGGGGCGTGCAGGCCTTCCTGAACACCGGCATGGAGGGCCCGCCGCGGCTCGTCGAGCGGCTGCTGCGCAAGCACGGGCTCACCGGGGACGACATCACCCTCGTGTCCCACCAGGCCACGCGCAAGCTGCTGGACCACTGGAACGAGAAGATCCGCCCGCGCGAGTACCTGCATACCATTGAGGACTGCGGCAACATGGTGATTGCCTCCATCCCCGTCACCCTGGCCCGCTACCACCGCGAGCTGCGCACGAAGTATCTCGTGCTCTTCGGCATCGGCATCGGCGCGCACCAGGTGGCCCTGCTGGTGCGCGTGTAGGGCGGGAGTTACTGGGCGCGCTCCTGGAGGCGCTGCTGCATCCGCTGGATGCGCTCCTGCCTGCGCTTCTCGCGCTCCTCGCGCCGGCCCTCCCGCTCGGCCTTCCTCATCATCTTCTCCATCTTCATCTTTCCGTCGTGCCGGGCCATGAAGATGGCGAGCTGCGCCCGCTTCTGCGGAGGCAGATCCCTGGCCAGCGCCTGGTACATCTCCCGGTCGAGCGCCGTGAGCTGCGTCCGCGCCTCGAACACCCGCTGCACCGCCTGGTCCACCTGCGACTGCGTCGCGGCCTCTCCCCGCGCCGCCTTCCTCAGCGCCTGCGCGGCCTCCTGCACCTGCTCCACCAGGGGGCGCCGGCGCTCGTCGAACTGGCGCATCGTGTCCGCCATCTTCAGCGCCTGGGACTCCTCCAGGTCCAGCTCCTCGGCCAGACCCACCACCCGCATCAGCCGCGTCTGCCGCTCCGCCCGCTCCGCGGCTTCCTTCGCCTCGGGCGTCTGGGCCAGGGACACCAGGGGAAGCAGGCACAGGGTCAGCACCGCCAGTCGAATGGGCTTCATCACAGGGATTCTCCAGGGTTCGTGTCTGAGAAGAAATCGTCCAGCTCGGAGTCCAGGAACTCGTCGGACTCGGGCTCCTCCAGGTCCGCGTCGGAAGGGTCGAGCGCGTCGGCCAGCGGGTCCGCCAGCGCCCACTGCTCCAGCGCGAAGGCGTCATCCTCGGGCGTGGCGGCGGGCGCTTCCACAGGGGTGGTGGGCGCGGAAGGTGGGGTGAGACGGCGCTGCAGCACCGGTCCCAACACCAGCAACACCCCGGCGGCCGCCGCCATCAGCGCTCCCGCGGTCCGCATCCGCGCCGCCTGTTGGAGCTGTGCCCTGCGCCAGGCGCCCACCGCCGTCCGGGGCAGCGCCGCCACCACGGCCTGCTCCTTCACGGACGGCGGCGGCAGCGCGGCCAGGCCGAGCACTTGCTGGTTCGCCTCCGCCTCCGCGCGGCACGCGGCACAGGTGTCCAGGTGCGCGCGCACCCGCGCCTCCTCCTCGGGCTCCAGCGCTCCCGCGGCGAAGAGGGTCAGCAGTTCGTCTTTGTCCTGGCATGCCGCCATCAGCGCTCCTCCTCGGACGGCTCCGCCACCTGCGCCCGGAGGCGCTTCACGGCGTGATGGAAATTCACCTTCGCGTTCGTCTCGGTGATGCCGAGCGTCTCGGCGATGTCCCGGAAGCCCAGCCCTCCGTCGACTCGCAGCGTCAGCACCTCGCGCTGGCGGCGGGGCAGGGTGAGCACCGCCGCGCGCACCTGCCGCTCGCGCTCGCTCCGCTCCAGCGATTCCTGCGCGGACTCTCCCGGGGCCTCGGTCTCCGGGTGTTGCACGGCCTGGAGCCAGCGCCTGCCCTGGCGGGCATGGTTCTTGGCCAGGTTGAGCGCGATGCGGACGAGCCAGGCCCGGAAGGGCGCGGGGCCCGAGAGGCTCCAGCGGGCGAAGACGCGGCGCGAGGCCTCCAGGGCCCGCAGGAAGGCCTGCTGGGCGAGGTCCGCCGCGTCCTCGGGCCGGGCCGTGTAGCGCCGCAGGAGGGAGAAGACCAGGGCGCGGTGCCGCTCCACCAGCGTGCCGAAGGCCGCCTCGTCACCGGCCAGGAAGGCGCGGCAGAGCGCCTCGTCGCTCGGTTCGGTGGCGGCCTCCGCCAGCGCCAGGGATGTCTCCAGGGCCTTCACGCCTCCTACGAACACCGGAGCCGGCGAAAAGTTAAAGGGGGTTTTTCGTTGGGGATACAGGTACCTGGTGATGTTCTGGGAAGTAGGGGAGGGGACCCTACTTGAAAGGTTAGAAAAAGGTTCGCATCGTCGAGGTGTTCCGCTATTCTGTGCGGCGTGGGCTGACGGGCTCACGGACTGCCCGGGTGGGCGAGGAGTGTGAACATGGCGGAGATGATGATGGGGGCTGACATTGGCACGCAGATCCTGAATGCCGTTCAGGGTCTGGGGGTCCGGATCGACAGGCTGGAAACCCAGGTGGCGGACCTGAGGACGCAGGTGGCGGGCCTGGACTCGCGGATGGTGCGACAGGAGAAGCTGACGGAGCGCCTGGGGGCCGAGTTGGAGCGCCAGCGAGCCGAGTTCCAGCAGATGCGCGGGGATGTCCAGCGATTGAGTGGTGATGTCCAGAGGTTGAATGGGGAGGTCCATCATCTGCGCGCGGATTTCCGGCAGATGTTCACGGACATGCAAGAGGGGTTCAGCCGGCTGCATGCCCGAGACGAGCTCACGGCGACCACGGTGGTCATGATGGCCTCGGTGCTGCGCCGGCCGACGGATCTCGGCGAGGACCTCGAGAAGCGTCTGCGCGAGCTCCAGCCTCACTGACGGCGTTCATGCCACGGGGCTCGCCTGCCCGCTCCACCCGGGAAGTCCCCTCCGGGCAGGTTGCCGCCCACATCCTCCGGCTGACACAATGCAGGGGCTCACCGGGGGATTCGCATCATGGCAACGGAAAGCGCGGCCGCGCGCATCAAGGGCAGTGTGCTCATCACCCGCCTCAATCTGTTGATGAAGCAGGGTGGAACCGGGCGTCTCCAACAGGTGCTCCAGCGCTTGCCTCCGGCCGATCGCAAGGTCCTCGAGGGCGTCATCATGCCCATCGGCTGGTACCCCCTGGAGCTCAACCTCCGCCTGGACGCCGCCATCGCCGATGCGCTCTCGCCCCGGGATCGCAACAAGGCCTTCGTCGAGATGGGCCGCGCCTCCGCCGAGGAGAACCTCAACGGTCCCCACCACGTGTTCATCCGCAAGGGGGATCCGCACTTCCTCCTGAGCCACTCGCCGGAGATCTACCGGCTCTACTACGCGGTGGGCTCCCGCTCGTACGAGAAGAGCGGCCCCCGCAGCGCGGTGTTGCGCACCCTGGGCGCCGAGAGTGTCACCGAGGCGGACTGCCTCACCATCGTCGGCTGGTACGAGCGCGCCATCGAGATGAGCGGTGGCCGTGGCGTGCGGGTCGAGCAGACGAAGTGCCGCGCCCGTGGCAACGGCTACTGCGAGTACCACTGCTCCTGGGAAGTCTAGGCACCCGTGGACGGCAGTGGATGCTCGGTCAGGTAGCGCAGCACGTCGTCCAGGTGCTTGTAGACGCGCACCTCATGGCGGATGACGGACTCGATGCGGCCGTCCGGGCCGATGATGTAGGTGACGCGCCGGTCCACCTTCAGCACGGGCCACAGCACGTCATACGCCTGGCTGATGGAGCGCCCCTCGTCGCCCAGCAGGGAGAAGTGGATGTCCTCCTTCTCGGCGAACTCGCACTGCGTCTTCACCGTGTCCACCGACACGCCCACCAGCTCCGCCCCGAGTGCTTGAATCCGCTCGTGGTTGTCCCGGAAGTGGCGCGTCTCCTCCGTGCAGGCGAGGGTGAAGGCCTTGGGGAAGAAGAAGAGCACCACCCGCCGCCCCCGGAGCGCGGAGAGCGTGAAGGTGCGTCCCCAGCAGTCGGTGCCGGTGAAGTCCGGGGCGGCTTGTCCCACGTCGAGCATCTTCTTTTCGGCCTCCTGACGCCGGACCTCCCCTAGCATGCTTCCCGCCGAGACGTCCTCGCTCACCCAACACAGAGCTCTCCCGTGGCCCTCCCGACCGCTGTTCCGTTGACTTCCTCCTTTCTCGACCGTCTCGCCCATGGACTCGGCGTCACCCGGGTGGCGCGGGTGACGGGGTTGGACCGGGCCGGGGTGGAGGTGGCCGCCGCGGTGCGTCCAGGCGGCTATGTGCTCCAGGTGTGCAATGGCAAGGGCCTGGATTTCCAGGCGGCGTCGGCCGGCGCGCTCCTGGAGACGGCGGAGCTGTGGGGCGCGGAGAAGGTTCCCCTGGAGCGGCTCGTCTGGGGCTCGATGGATGGGCTGGAGACCCGGGGCCGTGCCGTCTGGGGCGCCGAGGAGCTGGGCACCCGGGGCGGCGTGGTCGTCTCCCGGCTGTGGAGCCGCGAGATGCGCTACGCGTGGTGCGAGGCCACCGAGCTGCAGTCCGGGCGGCCCGTGCTCGTCCCGGCCCAGGGGGTGTACTGCCCGCCCAGCGGGGCTCCGTCGCTCGGCCCGGTGAGCGTGCGGTGGACGAGCAACGGCTCGGGTGCGCACCCCGAGCGGGCCCGGGCGCTCCTGCACGCGCTGCTGGAGGCCACGGAGAGGGATCAGCTCGCGCGCATCCTCCCGGAAGGGTGGTCCGAGGAGGTCCTCCTCTCGCGCATGCTGCGCCCGGGAGAGCTGGAGCGGGGCGCTCCCCGGACGGCGGCGCTCGCGCGGGCCCTGGGCGAGCGGGGTTTCGCCGTCTACCTCTTCGATCTCACGCCCGGCGCGCGGACGCCCCGTGCCGCGGGCCTGCCGGTGGGAGGGGCGCTGCTCGTGGACCGCGACGAGGGCCCGGTGCCCCTGGCGGCCGGGTACGCCTGCGGACTGGGGAGGGACCAGGCCCTGCTCGGCGCCCTGCTGGAGGCGGCCCAGTCCCGCCTGACCGACATCCACGGCGCTCGCGAGGACGTGGCCGCGGGAGACCGCGAGGCCACGCTGGCCCTGGCGGCCGCCTGTGCGGAGGTCCGTCCGCGACGGGCCGTGGAATCCATGCCCGACATGTCCGACGAGGTGTCCTCGCCGGAGGAAGCGGTGCGCGAAGTGCTGATGCGGCTCGGGAAGGCGGGCTTCAACCGGGCCGCCGCTGTCGAGCTGGAGGCCCCTCTCCCCGGACTCCACGTGGTGCGCGTGGTGGTGCCGGGTCTGCGCGTCTCGGAGCTGCTGTGAAACGACGTCCGGCCCATCATCCCGATGATCTCCTGGTCTTCCTCGGCCCCTCGTTGCCAGAGGAGGAAGCCCGGGCCCTGGTGCCCTGCCGGGTGTTGCCGCCCGCGCGCCAGGGCGACGTGTGGCGGGCCCTCGCGCTGCGTCCGAGGGCCATTGCCCTGGTGGATGGCGTCTTCGAGGCGCAGCCCTCCGTCTGGCACCACGAGCTGCTGGCCGCGCTGGATGCGGAGGTGGCGGTGTTCGGCGGGGCCAGCATGGGGGCGCTGCGCGCGGCGGAGCTCTCGCGGCACGGCATGGTGGGCGTGGGCCAGATCTTCGAGGCGTACCAGCGGGGCGAGCTGGTGGATGACGCCGAGGTGGCGCTGCTCCACGCCGACGCGGAGCACGGCTTCCGGCCCCTCACGGTGCCGCTCGTCAACGTGCGTCACGCGGCGCGTCAGGCGCAGGGCGCGAAGGTGCTCGCTCCCCGCGAGGCCCAGGCATTGGTGGACGCGGCGGCGGGGCTCTTCTACCAGGACCGGACCTGGCCCCGGGTGCTGGCGGCCGTGGGAGACGCCTGGCGTCCGGCCACCCGGGCGAAGTGGGACGCCTGGGCGGCCAGGGGCTTCGAGGATCTCAAGCGCGAGGACGCCCGGGCCTGCCTGAAGGCCGCCTCGGCGTGGATCGCCTCGGGAGCGGAGGTGCCGGTACCCGTCCGGACGGGCCGGCCGCCACCCTCGTCCTACGTGCGCCGCCGCCGCCTCGTGGAGGGCGTGTGCGCGACGGAAGGGGGCCTCGTGTCCTCGGAGGCGGTGCTCGCCCGGCTGCGCGCCGCGCCCGAGGCCCGGGAGCTGGCGGAGGCGGGCCTGAAGCGGGCGCTGCTCGCGGGCCAGGCGCGGTCGCTCGGTCTGCTCGCCACCGACGAGGAGGTGGTACGGGCCGAGGAGGAGTGGTGGGAGCTGCTGGGCGTGCCGCCGGAGGAGCGCGAGATGTACCTCGTCGCCTGCGGCCTGGACGAATACGAGGTGTGGCGGCTGTGCGAGGACCGGGCGCTGGAGCGGCTGATGCTCGAGCACGCGTCGCGCGTGCTGCCAGACGGGCCCTCGTGGGACGAGGCGCTCGCCACGGAGGCGCGCCTGAGGGGCCACTGGGTGGAGGAGGCCGGGCGGCTCGGGGCGCCGAAGCGGGGCCGGCGCAAGCGGTGAGCGGGGCGGCTCCATTCCAGGAGCGTTTCATTCCGGTGGGCAGGCGAGAGGGGAGCCATTTAGTTTTGGCGCCGGAGGCGGCGAGACGATGACGCGGATATGCCAGGACGAGGTGGGCCGCTGTGACTTCATCGACGTGCTGGAGGAGGCCGTGCTGCGGCACCGGCCGGTGGCGATCCAACTGCGCGAGGGCGAGGCCTTCATCGACGAGGTGCTGGACGTGGTGACCGAGCGGGGGGACGACTTCGCCGTCTTCAAGTCGCACGAGCGGGTGCCGGTGGGGGACATCCTGGCGGTGACGCGGGCGGCGCTTGCCGAGGCGCGGTGGTGAAGCGGGGCTGCTGGGGTAGGGTGCGCGCCGGATGAATCCTCACGACGAGCTCGAGACGTTCCGCTGTGTGCGGGCCGATGCGCGGGAGCCCGGTGGTTACCGGGCCGTGCTGGGAGAGGCGAAGGCCACCTTCCTGCACACGGATCCGCCGTACTGCCTGCTCACGCGGCGGCGCAAGGGGGGAGACCCGCGGGATCCCCGGGCGAACAAGAAGATCGATCGCAACCCCATCGTGCGTTTCGAGACGGTGCGCGACTACCGCGTCTTCACCGAGGAGTGGATGACGCGGGCGGTGGCGCACCTGACACCGGACGCGCCGATGGCCATCTGGACGAACCTGCTGGGCAAGGAGCCCATCCTCGCGGTGGCCCGCTCGCTGGGCTACACCCACCTGCGGGGCGAGTACGTCTGGGGCAAGCGCACCACGGACAAGAACGCCAACGAGCAACTGCTGCGCGTCTACGAGGTGGCGCTGGTGCTCTCGCGCACGCCCGCGCCCCCGCTGGAGCCTGGAGGCCTGCCCACCGTCTGGGCGGTGGTGGGCGGCTATGACGATGACGCCGAGGCGGCGCGTTGGGGCAACCATCCGCACCACAAACCCTTCTCCGTGCTGGAGCCGCTGGTGCGCACGTGGAGCCGGCCGGGGGACTGGGTGTTGGATCCGTTCGCGGGCAGTGGCTCGATGCCGGCGGCGGCGCTGCGGTTGGGGCGCGGGGCGGCGTGCCTGGAGGTGGAGCCCGAGTGGGCCGAGCGGGTGACCCGGCGGTTGCGTGAGACGGCGGGTGAACTGGCCAGGGGAGCGGGAGTGCGGCCGGAGACAGTGGGCACCGACGAGGGTGTATCCGCCACGGGGAATCACCGGTAGGCTGCGTGCCTTCCCTGTCCCAGGGATTCTTCTCCCCCAGCACCAAGAGGCACCCGGATGAAGCAGCACCAGAAGATGCTCCTGGGCATCGTCATCGGCACCCTGGCGGGCATCGCCGCCAACCTCCTGGCGGGAGGGACGCCCTGGCTCGAGTGGGTGGTGACGAACATCACCGGGCTGGCGGGGCAGCTCTTCCTCCGGGCGCTGCTGATGTTGGTGGTGCCGCTGCTCTTCTCCGCGCTGGTGATGGGCGTGTGCGAGCTGGACCTGAAGCAGCTGGGCCGGCTGGGCCTGCGGACCCTGGGCTACACCGTGGTCATCTCCAGCATCGCGGTGCTCATCGGCCTGGTGCTGGTCAACACGCTCAAGCCGGGCGTGGGGCTGAGCGACGAGGCGCGCGCGCTGGCGATGAAGGGCACCTCGGTGCAGGCGGCCCCCGCGCCGAGCAGCACCTCGGTGGCGTCGCTGATCTCCGCCATGGTGCCCACCAACCCGATCAAGGCGGCGGCGGACGGGGACATGATCGCCCTCATCGTCTTCTCGCTCATCTTCGGGTTGGGGCTGGCGGTGACGGACACCCCGGCGGCGAAGCAGCTGCGTGAAACCATCCAGGGCCTGCACGACGTGATGATGAAGCTCATCGATGGGGTGCTGAAGCTGGCGCCCCTCGGCGTGGGGGCGCTGCTCTTCAGCATGATGGCGCGCCTGGGCATGGGCGTGCTGATGCAGGTGGCGTCCTACGTGGGCGTGGTGTTGCTGGCGCTCGGGCTGCACATGTTCGGTGTGTACTCGCTGTCGGTGCGCTTCCTCGGGGGGCGCAACCCGGTGGCGTTCTTCCGGGACTGCCGCCTGGCCATCGTCACCGCCTTCTCCACGGCGTCCTCCAGCGCCACGCTGCCCACCGCGCTCAAGGTGGCCGAGGAGAACCTCAAGCTGCCGCGCAACGTGTCGCGCTTCGTGCTCACCGCCGGCTCGGCGATGAACCAGAACGGCACCGCGCTCTTCGAGGGCGTCACCGTGCTCTTCCTGGCGCAGGTGTTCGGCGTGCAGCTGAGCCTGGCGGATCAGGCCATCGTGATGTTCATCTGCGTGCTGGCGGGCATCGGCACCGCGGGCGTGCCGGCCGGCTCCATCCCGGTCATCGCGATGATTCTGGGCATGTTCAAGATTCCCCCCGAGGGGCTCGCGCTGGTGCTGGGCGTGGACCGCTTCCTCGACATGTGCCGCACCACGCTCAACGTGACGGGGGACCTCGCGGCCGCCGTCTACGTGTCCCGGGGTGAGCCCGCCGTGGCCGCCGAGCCCCAGGCGGCCGGGTTGGAGCCCGAGTCGTCCGCTTCCTGAGCAATCAGGGGAGCACGGGTTGCTTGCCCCCGCTGCATCCCCGTCCCATACCCGTAGGACAGAAGGAGCCGCCCACGATGAAGGTGTCCAAGGACAGTGTGGTCTCGTTGGAGTACCGGTTGCACCTCGGGGATGGAAAGGTCGTCGACGAGAGTGAGCCCGGGCAGCCGCTCGCCTACATGCATGGCCGGGGGCAGATCGTCCCGGGTCTGGAAGGGCAGCTGGAGGGCATGGCCGCCGGGGAGTCCAAGAAGGTGGTGGTGCCTCCTTCGCAGGGGTATGGCGAGCACGATCCGCGAGGCCTCCAGGAAGTGCCCCGCGAGATGTTCCCCCCGAATGCCCAGCTGCAGCCGGGCCTGACCATCAGCGCGCAGACGGCGGACGGGGACGTCATCCCCATCACCATTCGCGAGCTGAAGGGGGAGAAGGTGGTGGTGGACCTCAATCACCCGATGGCGGGCAAGACGCTCCACTTCGACATCACCGTGCGTGAAGTGCGCGCGGCCACGGACGAGGAGAAGGAGCACGGTCACGCCCACGGGCCGGGCGGGGCTCACTGAGCGGACGGCCGGAGGGGCCAGGAGCAATACCCACTCGTGGGGTAGGGGGTGTTCCGGTATCGTGCACCCCCCATGAGCCAGCCCGCCACGCCCTCGCCCCAGCAGCTCAAGCTCACGCCCGAGCCCCCCCACCCGGACACGCCCTCCTCGGGCACCCAGGATCCCGAGCGATACTGGCTCGACAACGTCTACAAGGGGGCCGAGCGCCAGCTGACCGTGCGCGCCGTCGTGGTGGGCATGGCGATTGGCGCGGTGATGTGCCTGTCCAACCTGTACGTCATCCTCAAGACGGGCTGGAGCCTGGGCGTCACCATCACCGCGTGTGTGCTCTCCTTCGCCGTCTTTGGCGCCCTGCGGGCCGTGGGGCTGGTGAAGCGGGAGCTCACCGCGCTGGAGAACAACGCGGTGGGCTCGGTGGCCTCGGGAGCGGGGTACATGACGGGCGGGGGCAACATGGCCGCCGTGCCCGCCCTGCTGATGCTCACCGGGACGCTGCCGTCCTCGGGGTGGCTGGTGGCCTGGTTCGCGGTGGTGTCGGCGATGGGCGTCTTCGCGGCCATCCCCATCAAGCGCCAGCTCATCAACATCGAGCAGCTCCCGTTCCCCACGGGCACCGCCACCGCCGAGACGCTGCAGGCGCTCCACGGGCATGACGAGGGCTCGCGCGGCAAGGCGCGCTACCTGAGCCTCGCGGGCCTGGTGGGAGCCGTCGTCGCGTTCTGGCGGGAGGGCAGGGCCTCGTGGCTGGCGTGGAACCTGCCCTCGAAGCTGAGCCTGCCCTTCACCATCGGCGGCAAGCCGGCGGGGGCGTGGACGCTCTCGTTCGATCTGAGCCTGCTGCTGATTGGCGCCGGGGCGCTGGTGAGCTTCAAGACGGGCTGGTCCATGCTGCTGGGGGCGTTCTTCACGTATGGCTTCCTCGCCCCGGAGATGGTCAGCCGCGGCATCATCCCCGAGGTGACGTACAAGGCCATCAATGGCTGGGCGTTGTGGACGGGCGCCTCGGTGCTGGTGTCCTCGGGCCTGCTGTCCTTCGCCTTCCAGTGGCGCAGCGTGGCGAAGTCCTTCAAGGCGCTCTCGGGCCTCTTCGGGAAGAACGCCGAGGAGGAGAAGGATCCGCTCGCGGACGTGGAGTGCCCGCCCACCTGGTTCCCCCTCGGCTTCATGGTGTTGGGCCCCATCGTGGTGGGGCTGATGGCCTACCTGTTCCAGATTCCGTGGTGGGCGGGAGTCATCGCCCTGCCGCTGTCGGTGGTGATGGGGGTGATCGCCTCGCGGGTGACGGGAGAGACGGACACCACGCCCACCAAGGCGCTCGGGCCGGTGACGCAGCTGCTCTACGGAGCCATCCTGCCCGGCAACCTCGCGGCCAACGTGATGAGCGCCAACGCCACGGGCGGCGTGGGCCTGCACTCGGCGGACCTGCTCACGAACCTCAAGACGGGGTGGCTGCTGGGAGCGAGCCCGCGCAAGCAGTTCTTCGGGCAGCTCTTCGGCGTGCTGGCCGGGGCCGCCGTGGTGGTGCCCGTCTTCAACCTGCTGGTGCCGAGCGCGGACGTGCTGGGCACCGAGGAGTTCCCCGCGCCGTCCTCGCTGGTGTGGGCGGGCGTGTCGAAGATGCTCGTCAACGGGGTGAGCTCGCTGCACACGTCCGCGCGCATCGGCGCGCTGTGCGGCCTGGCGCTGGGTGTGGCGCTGGTGCTGCTGGAGCGCTGGGCGCCGAAGAGCGCCAGGCCGTACATCCCCTCGGCGTCGGGCCTGGGGCTGGCCATCGTGATTCCGGGAGCGAGCTCCATCAGCTTCTTCATCGGCGCGGCCATCGCCGAGTTCCTGCGCCGCAAGAAGCCGAAGCTGGCCGAGGCCACGGTGCTCCCGGTGAGCTCGGGCTTCATCGCGGGCGAGAGCCTCATGGGCATCGCCGTGGCGATGCTCAAGGCGTTCGGGTTCATGCCCAAGTAGGCCCTCCAGGGAGGGTCGGGCACTACTTCTGGAGTCAACCCCGGGCTTGACAGCGATGTGACTCATGGAGTCACATCCGCTGTCGCATGCCCTCCCTCCGTCACGAGGCCTTCGTGGTGAACGACGCGGCACGCACCGCCCTGGAGGCACTGATGCGCAGTGGCACCTACGAGTACCAGAGCGAGTTCGCCCGGCGGTACCTCGCCCAAGGCCGGCAGGAAGGCCGGCAGGAAGGCCGTCAGGAAGGCCGTCAGGAGGGCCGTCAGGAGGGAGAAGTGATCGCCCTGCTGGAGGTCCTCGAAGCCCGCGGCTTCCAGGTGGATGAGCAGGACCGCCAGCGCATTGCCGCCTGCACCGACCTCGAGCAGCTCAAGCGTTGGCTCCGCAAGGCCGTGTCCGTGCAGTCCGTGCGGGAGCTCTTCGTGCCCGCGTGAGCGGCGACTCCGAGAACATGGTCCGCCTGGCGTTCACTCGATAGCATCAGCGCCCATGAGCGTGGACCTGTTGCGTGAGCTCGCGGCCGTCCTGCCGCCCGAGGCACTCGTCACCGACCCGGATGTGCTCGAGTCTCACCGCCGGGACCAGGCAGGGTGGGCTTCGGCGGGCTCTCCGCGCGTCCTCGTCCGTCCTGGTTCGACCGCCGAGGTCCAGGCCGTGCTCCGGGTGGCCTCGGCCCTGCGTGTCCCCGTGGTCCCCCGTGGGGCAGGCTCGGGGCTGTCGGGTGGTGCCAACGCCGTGGACGGGTGCATCGTGCTCTCGCTCACGCGGATGAACCGCATCCTGGAGATCGACCGGCGAGGTCTGTGTGCCGTCGTCCAGCCCGGAGTCATCAACGGGGCGCTCAAGGCGGCCGCGGCGGAACTGGGGCTCTGGTACGCGCCGGACCCCGCGAGCTGGGAGTTCTCGACCCTGGGCGGCAACCTCGCGACCAACGCGGGCGGCCTGTGCTGCGTGAAGTACGGCGTGACCGGAGATGCCGTGCTCGGGCTCGAGGCCGTGCTCGCGGATGGCTCCGTCGTCCGGACGGGCGGCCGCATGATGAAGAACGTCGCCGGTTATGACCTCACCCGGCTGTTCGTCGGCTCCGAGGGCACGCTCGGCGTCATCACCGAGGCCACGTTGAAGCTCCGGCCACGTCCGCCCCGGGCCACGACGCTGGTGGCCTCGTTCCCGACGCTCGTGGGCGCGGGTGCGGCGGTCACGGAGATCATGGCCGAGCTCCGGCCCTCGCTCCTGGAGTTGATGGACCGCACGACCGTCCGCGCCGTCGAGGCCGCCCGGCCCATGGGCCTGGACATCGACGCCGCGGCGCTCCTGCTGGCGCGCTCGGATGCCGGGGGAGAGCAGGGCGTGGCCGAGAGCACGCGGATGGCGGCCATCTGCGAGGCGGTGGGGGCGACCTTCATCGCGAACTCCTCCGACGAGGCCGAGGGCGAGCTGTTGATGGGGGCGCGCCGCTTCGCCTTTCCCGCGTTGGAGCGGCAGGGCTCGACGCTGCTCGATGACGTGGGGGTGCCGCTCTCACGCATCCCGGACCTGCTCGCGGTGGTCGAGCGCATCGCCGAGCAGCGGGGAGTGCTCATCGGTACGTTTGGCCACGCGGGCGACGGGAACATGCATCCCACGATCGTCTTCGACCCGAACGACACCAGCGCGGTGGCACGGGCGCGGGCGGCGTTCGACGACATCCTGCACGCGGTGCTCGAGCTGGGGGGAACCATCACCGGCGAGCACGGAGTCGGCTCGCTCAAGCGGCCATTCATCGCCCGGCAGCTCGGACCCGAGACCCACCGGCTCCACCTCACCATCAAGAGCGCGATGGACCCGCTCGGCATCCTCAACCCCGGCAAGCTGCTCTGAGCGCGGCTAACGCGGCACCAGGACGCACTGCCCGAGCTCCGTGTCGCACACGGGGATGAGCTCTCTGGGGTCCAGACAGTCGGCGGTGACGCACTCTCCCGGCTGGCAGACGATGGAGGCCTGCTGGGCCAGGGTTCGCGCTCGCCGCTGGAACTCGGTGAGGTTGGCCCTCGTGTTGACGGCGCCGAAGCACTGGAACGCGCCCAGGCAGTTCTGCCCACCCGCCAGGGCGAGCAGATCGATCTTCTGACAGGTGTCGCCAGCGCCGCACCGGGCGTAGTGGGAGACCAGCTCCGTGGCGCCCTCCTGGAGTTGCTCGCAGTTGGCGCACCCCGACAGCCACACCGCCCCCGCCGCCATGCACGAAACGAGCATCCGTCTCATTCCCACACCCCCGCGTGCCTCGGTTCAACCGCCCGTGGAACGGACGGACCCTGGACACGCGGGAGCCCTCGCGCATCGCCCCAAGGGGATGTCGGCAGCGCGCTGTTCCTCGGTGTACAGACGGAGCCCGCCGAGGGGGTCTACTTCTGTCCGTTCGCGAAGTAGCGCTTCTGGATGCGCTCGCAGTAGCGGACCAGGTTCTGCTGCTGCTGCGTGTACTTCCGGAGCGGCGAGTCCACCGGGAACAGCAGGATGCTCGCGATGAAGGCGTAGAGCGCCGCGTCGAACGAGGTGGGGTTGTCCCCCAGGAGGAACGGCTTGTCGCCGAGCACCGCCGCCACCGCGGAGACGTCCGCCTTGCCCATCTCCAGGATCTCCTCGGGGCGGTGGCGGCCCATGCCATGGGCGTGCATCGCCTTTCCGACTCCCCGGCGGATCAGCGGCACGATGGCCTTGCCGACGACGGGCGGGAAGAGGGCCTCGAAGAGGGGTTTGTAGAGCCGCCAGCCCTCGTCGGAGATCCAACGCTCCTGGAGGATGTTCCAGTAGAGGCTGTCCTCCAGCGCGCGCCGGACCAGGTGGCCCTTGGCGACATCCTCCGCGCCGAGCTTCCCGTCGAGCGTGTCGCCGTGCTTGCGCTTGAGGTGCTCGATGATGAGCTGGGAGTCACCCAGGTACGAGCCATCCTCCTCGATGAAGGGGATCTTCCCCTTGGGAGCCTTCCCCCCGGCGGCCGGCTTCGCCGTGTAGGGGATGCCGGCCATGCGGAGATAGGTCTCCAGCTTCAAGCAGAAGGGGCTGATGTCGCTGAGGCCGAACGCGGACGGGCCTTTGTGCAGGGTGAGCATGGAGGGGAATCCTCCATGCCCGGGTGCGGCCCGTCCAGAACCCAGCGGTCAGCTGCGCAGGCCGGGGGCCTCGTGGCCGGTGCGGGCCACGTACTCCGTGTAGCCGCCGCCGTACTGGTGGATGCCCTCGGGCGTCAGCTCCAGCACCCGGTTGGACAGCGCGCCGAGGAAGTGCCGGTCGTGGCTCACGAAGAGCATGGTGCCCTCGTAGTTGGCCAGCGCGGCGATGAGCATCTGCTTCGTCGCCATGTCCAGGTGGTTGGTGGGCTCGTCGAGGATCAGGAAGTTGGGCGGATCGTAGAGCATCTGCGCCAGCACCAGCCGCGCCTTCTCGCCACCGGAGAGCACCTTGCACTTCTTCTCGATCTCATCGCCCGAGAAGCCGAAGCACCCGGCCAGCGCGCGCAGCGAGCCCTGCGAGGCCCGCGGGAACCTGTCCACCAGCGAGTCGAACACCGTCTGGTCCGGCTTGAGCAACTCCATGGCGTGCTGGGCGAAGTAGCCCATCTTCACGCTGCCGCCCACGCTCACCGCGCCGTCGTCCGGCTTGGACTCCCCGGCGATCAGCTTGAGCAGGGTGGACTTGCCCGCGCCGTTCACGCCCATCACGCACCAGCGCTCGCCGCGGCGCACGAGGAAGTCCAGGCCGTTGTAGATGCGGCGCTTGCCGTAGCCCTTCACCACCCGCTCCAGCTTGGCCACGTCGTCGCCCGAGCGCGGCGCCTGCTGGAACTCGAACACCAGCGTCTGCCGGCGCTTCGGGGGCTCCACCTTCTCGATCTTCTCCAGCTTCTTCACCCGGCTCTGCACCTGGGCCGCGTGCGAGGCGCGGGCCTTGAAACGCTCGATGAACTTCAGCTCCTTGGCGAGCATGGCCTGCTGGCGCTCGTACTGCGCCTGCTGGTGCTTCTCGTTGAGCGCCCGCTGCTGCTCGTAGAACTCGTAGTTGCCCGAGTACGTCGTCAGCTCGCCGCCGTCGATCTCGATGATCTTCGTCACGATGCGGTTCATGAACTCGCGATCGTGGCTCGTCATCAGCAACGCGCCCTCGAAGCCCTTGAGGAAGTTCTCCAGCCAGATGAGCGACTCGATGTCGAGGTGGTTGCTCGGCTCGTCCAGGAGCATCACGTCCGGGCTCATCAGGAGGATGCGGGCCAGGGCCACGCGCATCTTCCATCCGCCGGACAGGGCGCCCACGTCCCCGTCCATCATCTCCTCGGAGAAGCCGAGGCCCGCCAGAATCTCCCGCGCCCGGCCCTCCAGCGCGTAGCCGCCGAGCTCCTCGTAGCGTCCCTGCACCACGCCGAAGCGCTCCACGAGCTTGTCCATCTCGTCCATGCGCTCGGGGTCCGCCATGGCCGCCTCGAGCTGCTTGAGCTCGGCGGCCACCTCGGACACGGGGCCCGCGCCGTCCATCACCGCCGCCACCGCGCTCTGCCCGGACATCTCGCCCACGTCCTGATCGAAATAGCCGACCGTGACGCCGCGATCCACGGACACCTGCCCCTCGTCCGGGTGCTCCCGCTGGACCACCATCCGGAACAGGGTGGATTTGCCCGCTCCGTTCGGGCCCACCAGACCCACCTTCTCGCCCTTGTTGAGCTGCGCAGACGCCTCCACGAAGAGGATCTGCTGTCCGTGCTGCTTGCCGATGTTGTCGAGACGAATCATGGGACCTCAGACTCCGGAAACCAGGTTCTGCAACTCCTGCCAGCGCGCGTAGAGGCGTTCGACTTCCGCCGCCGTCGCGTCCAGCTCCTTCTGCACCTCGGCCGCCTTCGAGCCGCTGGAGTAGATGGTGGGATCCACGAGCTTCGCTTCCAGCTCCGCCTTGCGTGTCTCCGCGGCCTCGATGGCCGCCTCCATTCCGTCCAGCTCGCGCTGCTCCTTGTACGAGAGCTTGCCCGGCTTGCGCGCCTGCTTCGATTCGGCCACGGGGGCGGGCTCGGCCTTCTTCGCCGCGGGGGCAGGGGCGGCCGCGGCGCGGGCCTGGGCCTGCTCCTTGAGCCGCCGGTACATCGCGAAGTTGCCCTCGTAGCGCACCACCTTGCCATCGCCCTCGAAGGCGAGGATGGAGGTGGCCACCTTGTCGAGGAAGTACCGGTCGTGCGTCACCAGCAGCACGCTGCCGGTGAAGTTGAGCAGCAGCCCCTCGAGGATGTTCAGCGTGACGATGTCCAGGTCGTTCGTCGGCTCGTCCAGCACGAGGACGTTGGCGCCCTCCAGGAAGAGCCGCGCGAGCAGCAGGCGGTTGCGCTCGCCACCCGACAGCGCCTTCACCTTCATGCGCTGCATGGGCACGGGGAAGAGCAGGTCATCCAGGTAGTCGCGCAGCGCCACGCGCTGGTCGCCCAGCTCCACCCAATCGTCCCCGCGAGGCGAGGCCGCCTCGTACACCGTCTGCTCCGGGTCCAGCGAGGCGCGGGTCTGGTCGTAGTAGGCGACCTTCGTGTTCTTGCCGATGACCACCTTGCCGGAGTCCGGAGGCAGCTCGCCGAGCAGCACGCGCAGGAAGGTCGTCTTCCCCACGCCGTTGGGCCCCACGAGGCCCACGCGCTCGCCGCGCTGGAGCATCAGGTTGACGCCCTTGAGCACTTTGCGCTCGCCGTAGGACTTGTGGACGCCCTCGGCCTCGATGACGGTGTGGCCCAGCCGGGGCGCCTGCATCACCTGCAGCCCCGCCACCTTCGGCCGCTGGAAGCCCTTCTCCTCCATCAGCTTGCGCGCCCGCTCGATGCGCGCCTTGCTCTTGGTGCGCCGCGCCTCCGGGCCCTTGCGCAGCCACGCCACTTCCTGGGCAATCCAGCGCTCGCGCTTGTGCTGGGCGGTGGCCGCGTTCTCCTGGGCCACCAGCTTCTGCTCCACGTACGCCTCGTAGTTGCCCGGGTACGAGACGACGCCCTCTCCAGGCTGGATCTCCACCATCCGATCCACCAGCCCGTCCAGGAAGTAGCGGTCGTGCGTCACCAGCAGCAGCGAGCCGGGAAGCTTGTCCAGCTCCTCTTCCAGCCAGTCCACCGTGTCCGCGTCCAGGTGGTTGGTGGGCTCGTCCAGCATCAGCATGTCCGGCCGCGTCAGCAGCGCACGGGCGATGGCCACCCGCTTGCGCAGGCCGCCGGACAGCTCGGCCACGGGCCGGTCCCAGTCCTTCACGCCGAGCCGGTCCAGCAACGTCTTCGCGTGGTGCTCGGTGTCCCAGCCGCCCAGCTGCTCGATCTTGTCCGACAGCGCCGAGAGCTGCTCCATGAGCTTGCCCTGCGCGTCGGCGGGGGTGGACTCCATGCGGCGGATGAGCTCGGCGTGTGTGGCCAGCGCATCCCTGAGGGGACCCTGGGCCACGCTCAGCTCCGAGGCCACCGTGGCGCCGGGAGCGAACTCGGGCTCCTGCGGCAGGTAGGTGACGCGAGCGCCCCGGCGCAGCTGCAACTCCCCCGCGTCCGCGCGCGCCACCCCCGCCAATATCTTCATCAGCGAGGACTTGCCGGAGCCGTTCACTCCCACCAGGCCCACGCGCTCACCTTCTTCGATGGTGAGCGTCAGGCCCTGGAAGACGGTACGGCTGCCGAAGGACAGTTGGACGTCGGCGGCGCGGAGCAGGGTCAAGGGTTCCTCTTATCCGGTGTGCGGAGGTTCTCGTCGCGAGCGCTTCTTACAGCCACTTGGGCGCGCGAGGCCTCTGGGAAACGGCGGCCGGTGCGGCAGGGGCCGGCGCCGAGGGGCGCTGGGCCTGCTGCTGGCTGGCCGGACGGTCGCTCCGGGGCGGACGCGCCGACTCCGAGCTCCGGGAGCCTCCCGCGTTCGCACCCCGGCCACCCCCACCGCCACCACCCCCCCGGCGGCCGCGTCCACCGCCGTTGCCGTCGCGGCGCCCGCCGTCACGGCGCTGTCCCTGCGGCGGACGGGGGCTCTGCTGCGCCCGGGCCGGTGCCGCATCGAGCGCGCCCTCGGCGGGGGGCGGCAGGTTCGAGCGGTACGCCTGGGCCTCCATCACCGGCACGCGCCGGCGGATGGTGCGCTCGATGTCCTTCAGGTACGCGCGCTCCTCGGAGTCGCAGAAGGAGAGGGCGATGCCCGCCGCACCCGCGCGGCCCGTGCGGCCGATGCGGTGCACGTACGTCTCCGGCACGTTGGGCAGGTCGAAGTTGATGACGTGGGTGATGCCGTCGATGTCGATGCCTCGCGCGGCGATGTCCGTGGCCACCAGCACCCGGCAGGTGCCGGACTTGAAGGCAGCCAGCGCCCGCTCGCGCGCGTTCTGGCTCTTGTTGCCGTGGATGGGCTCGGCGCCGATGCCCGCGGCCTCCAACTGCTTGGCCACGCGGTTCGCCCCGTGCTTGGTGCGCGTGAAGACGAGCACGCGCTGGATGGCCTTGTCCGTCTGCAGCAGGTGCACCAGCAGGCCGCGCTTCTGCTCCTTCTCCACGAAGTACAGGCGCTGGTCGATCGTCTCCGCGGTGGTGGCCACCGGCGCCACCTCCACCCGCACCGGGTTCGTCAGGATGCTGTTGGCCAGCCCCTGGATCTCCGGCGGCATGGTGGCCGAGAAGAAGAGCGTCTGCCGCTTCTTGGGCAGCGCGGCGATGACGCGCTTCACGTCATGGATGAAGCCCATGTCCAGCATCCGGTCCGCCTCGTCGAGGACGAAGACCTCGAGCGACTTGTAGGTCACGAAGCCCTGCTGCATGAGATCCAGCAGACGGCCGGGGGTGGCCACGAGGATGTCCACGCCCTGCTTGAGGGACTGCTCCTGGGCGTTCTGGCCCACGCCGCCGAAGATGACGGCGGAGGTGATGCCGGTGAAGCGCCCGTAGGCGCGGATGCTCTCACCGATCTGCGCGGCCAGCTCCCGGGTGGGGCTGAGCACGAGCGCGCGGATGGGGCGGCCGCGGGCGGGCGGCGTCGGGCGGCCCACGGACAGCCGCTGGAGGATGGGCAGCGTGAACGCCGCCGTCTTGCCGGTACCCGTCTGCGCGCAGCCGAGCACGTCCTTGCCCTCCAGCACGTGGGGGATGGCCTGCTGCTGGATGGGCGTGGGGGTGGTGTAGCCCTCGCCCTTCACGGCGCGCTGCAGGGGCTCGGCAAGCTTCAGGTCTTCGAAAGTCATGGATTCTCTTGAGTGGGGGATGGTCCCCGGGGGGCCCGCGACGCGAATCGCCAGCGGGCCCGAAAACAAAGAAGGCGCCCCCGGGGGAGGCGCCTTCCTTCAACAGCCTGGAACTGTCAGGCCGTGCAGCGCGGGACTACTTGCGCGCGGCCTGCTCGGCGGCCAGCTTCTCCTTGTACTGCGCCATCAGGGCCTCGGCCTCGTTGCGCGGCACCGGCGAGTACTTGGCGAACTCCATGGTGAACTCGCCCTTGCCCTGGGTGGCCGAGCGGAGGTCCGTGGAGTAGCCGAACATGGTGTTCAGCGGCACCTCGGCCACCACCGTCACGTAACCCTCGGCCGTTCCGGACTCGAGGATGGTGCCACGGCGCTGGTTGATCTGTCCCACCACCGAGCCCTGGAAGTCCTCGGGAGCCTGGACCTCCACCTTCATCATCGGCTCGAGGATGATCGGCTTGGCGGCCGCGTAGCCCTCGCGGAAGCCCATGATGGCGGCCGTCTTGAAGGCCTGCTCGGACGAGTCCACCGCGTGGAAGGCGCCGTCGTTGATGACCACGCGCACACCCACCACGGGGAAGCCGATGAGCGAGCCCTTCTTGATGGCCTCCTGGAAGCCCTTGTCGCACGCGGGGATGAACTCGCGGGGGATGGAGCCGCCCACGATGTCGTCCACGAACTCGTACTGCTGCACGGCGTCGGCCGGCAGGGGCTCCACGTAGCCGCACACGCGCGCGAACTGGCCGGAGCCACCGGTCTGCTTCTTGTGCGTGTAGTAGAACTCGCCCTTCTGGGAGATGGTCTCGCGGTAGGCCACCTGCGGCTTGCCGGCCACCACCTCGCAGTTGTACTCGCGCTTCATGCGCTCGATGTAGATCTCCAGGTGCAGCTCACCCATGCCGCGGATGATCGTCTGGCCGGACTCCTCGTCCCGGTTCACGCGGAAGGTGGGATCCTCCTTGGTGAAGCGGTTGAGGGCCTTGGAGAAGTTGGCCTGGGCGTCGCGGTTCTTCGGGCTCACCGCGAGCGAGATGACGGCGTCCGGCACGAACATGGACGTCATCGTGTACTGCACGGTGCCGTCGGTGAACGTGTCGCCGGAGGCGCACTCGACGCCGAACAGGGCGACGATGTCACCGGCACGCGCGTCGTTGATGTCGTTCATCTCGTTCGAGTGCATGCGGACGAGACGGGGGACCTTGACCTTCTTCTGGTTGGCCTGGTTGACGATGAAGTCACCCTTGCTCACCTTGCCCTGGTAGATGCGCATGTAGGTGAGCTGACCGTAGCGGCCGTCTTCCAGCTTGAACGCCAGACCGACGAAGGGCTTGTCCGGGTTGGACTCGAGGATGACCTTCGCCTCGCCGTTCTTCTGGTCCAGCGCCTCGTTGGTGATCTCCGCCGGGTTGGGCAGGAACGAGCAGATGGCGTTGAGCAGCAGCTGCACGCCCTTGTTCTTGTAGGCCGAGCCGCACATGACGGGCGTCATCTTGAGCGCGATCGTGGCGCGGCGGACCGCGGCCATGATCTGCTCGTTGTTGATGGCGGCGTCCGCCAGGAAGAGCTCACCGAGCGTGTCGTCCACCTCGGCGACCTTCTCGATCATCTCCAGGCGGTCGGCCTTGGCCTTCTCCACATACTCGGCGGGGATGGCCTCCTCGCGGATGGTCTCGCCGCTCTCACCGTCGAAGTAGAACGCCTTCATCTGGATGAGGTCGATGAGGCCCTGGAAGCGGTCCTCGGCGCCGATCGGAACCTGGAGGCGCACGGGGTGGTGGCCGAGCTTCTCCTTCAGCTGGGCGGCCACGCGCTCATAGTTGGCGCCCGCGCGGTCCATCTTGTTGACGAACGCGATGCGGGGAACCTTGTAGCGCTTCATCTGCCGGTCCACCGTGATGGACTGGGACTGAACGCCGGACACCGAGCAGAGCACCAGGATGGCGCCGTCGAGCACGCGCAGGGAGCGCTCCACCTCGATGGTGAAGTCCACGTGTCCCGGGGTGTCGATCAGGTTGATGTTGTACTCGCCCCACATGGCGTACGTGGCGGCGGACTGGATCGTGATGCCCTTCTCACGCTCCAGATCCATCGAGTCCATCTTCGCGCCCACGCCGTCCTTGCCACGCACCTCATGGATCTCGTGGATGCGGCCGGTATAGAAGAGGATGCGCTCGGAGAGCGTCGTCTTGCCCGAGTCGATGTGGGCGGAGATACCGATGTTACGAACCTTTTCGATGGGAACTTGGGAGGCCACGAGGGTCGGTCCTTCTGCTGATTGAAGTCCTGCGAGAACAGGGCAGGGGGCGCCCTTACTTCCCGGCGCTTGAAGTTTCCAGCCAAATCGGCATGGAGCCGGGGAGCCGTGTACTCCCTCTCAAGCCGGAGGGGAAGCCCCCCCGGTCGCCGGGCTGCTGGAGGAGCCCCGCCTACACTGGGGGTTCATAACCCCCAAGCTTCCCGAAAGCTTCTGTTGCCCAGGTGGATTTCCGGGGAGGGCGGTGGGATGAGGCGCCCGGACGGCCGTCCGGTGAGGTAGGAAGCGGGGACGGGGTCTCTTCCCCACCCGAGGAGGACGCACATGGCTCAGCCCGCTGGTTTCGACAGGGATATCGGCTACTTGATGCCCTTCCTGGATCGGGTCACCGCCGCGGCCGACACGCTCCCGGACGCCACGGCCCGCGAGGAGCTCAAGCGCCTCATGGCCGACGAGAAGGCGCGCTGGGCCCGGATCCAGCAGTTGCTGGGTGGGGCCGCGGGGAAGGGGACGCCGACGCCCGCCACGGCGGGGGCGCGTACTCCTTCCAGCGCGCCGGAGCTGGCCCGGGCCCGGGCGGATGGGATCAACCGGGAGCAGCCGCGCCAGGCGGGGCTCACCGTGGGCAGTCTGAAGCGGCAGTCCTGAGGGGGCGGCCCCTCACTCCTTATTACCGGGGGTATAGCGGAGGCCCTCGGTGACCTCGGCGTCGGTGAGGAGCCGGAAGGAGCCCTCGGGCACGTCCAGCTCCACGCCGCCCACGGCCTCGCGGTGCAGGGCGCGTACGGGCAGCCCCACCGCGCCGAGCATCCGCTTCACCTGGTGGTTGCGGCCCTCGGTGACGATGACCTCCACGGTGTGCACGTCGCGCAGCCGGACCTTCGCGGGCCGTGCGGGGCCGTCCTCCAGCTGCACGCCGTGGCGCAACGGCTCCACCTTGTCCTCGTCCGCCTCGCTGAAGACGGTGGCCACATAGCGCTTGGTGAGGTGCGTGTCGGGAGACGTCGCGTGCGTCACCAGCTTGTCGTCATTGGTGAAGAGGAGCAGCCCGGTGGTGCCCCGGTCCAGCCGCCCCACCGCGTGCCAGGTGAAGCCGGCCAGTTCCGGGGGCAGTTGGGGCAGGAGCACGTCATAGACGGTGCCCACCCGATGCTGGCCCACCGTGGAGGTGAGCAGCTCGGCGGGCTTGTGGAAGGCAAGGACGCGGGTGGGCGCCTCGAGCGACACGGGCAACCCGTCCACGCGCACGGCGGCTCCAGGGAGAACGGGGGCGAGGGGCTGCTTCACCACCTTGCCATTCACCGAGACGCGGCCGGCCTTGATGGCGGCCTCGGCCTCCTCCTGGGGCAGCACCCCGGCCCTCGCGAGCGCGCGGGCGAGCCAGTCCGGCTTGGCCTTGCCCTCCCAACGCCCCGGGTGGGCGTGCTTCTTGGCGGAGGGAGGCGGGGAGCGGCGTGCGGGGGGCTTGCGATTCATGGCTCGGGGCCACTGTAACGGCCACGAGTCAATGCCGCGAGGGTTCGTCGAAGGCGCCCCCCTCGGCGGAGCCGGGCGTGGCGCCGGGCTCGCCCTGGGGCATGCGGCGCTCCTCGCCCTCGGTGCCCTCGGCGGCGTTGGGCGTGCGCTTGGGCCCCTGCTCCTTCTCGTTGGGGGCCTCCCGGTTGGGGACATTGGGAGAGTCGTCGGGCCCGTCGCCGATGGACATCCGCTCGTAGGGCATGTGCCGCATGGTTGGCTCCTTCCAGGTTGGAATCTTCAGAGAAGGTAGGGACCCTGGGACGCACCTCACCGGGGATGCTTCCAGGCCGCTCGCTGGAGGGGAGGGGGACGCGGAGCGCTTGCGGCTGGACGCCCGCTCGCTCAGGCTCGCGGCCCCTTCCCTGGAGGCTTCATCGTGCGTTCCATCCTGTTGCTCGTCCTGCTCGCCATGCCCGCGCTCGCCGCGGAGCCGGCTCCGGTGCCCAAGCGGCCCGTGCACACCTACTCCATCGTCGCGAGGGATCCGGAGACGGGGGAGCTGGGCGTGGCGGTGCAGTCCCACTGGTTCTCGGTGGGCTCGACGGTGCCCTGGGCCGAGGCGGGCGTGGGCGCGGTGGCCACCCAGTCCTTCGTGGATCCGTCCTACGGGAAGCTCGGGCTGGAGCTGATGCGCGCGGGGCGCAGTGCTCCGCAGTCGCTGGCGGGGCTGCTGGCGGCGGACTCGGCGAGCCAGGTGCGGCAGGTGGGGATGATCGACGCGCAGGGCCGGGTGGCGGCGCACACGGGGGAGAAGTGTATCGCGGCGGCGGGCCACATCGTGGGGGAGAACTTCTCGGTGCAGGCCAACATGATGGAGAAGGACACGGTGTGGCCGGCGATGGCCAAGGCCTACCGCGAGGCGAAGGGGGACCTGGCCGAGCGGATGCTGGCGGCGCTCGAGGCGGCGGAGGCGCAGGGGGGCGACATCCGGGGCAAGCAATCGGCGGCGCTCATCGTGGTGTCGGGCAAGGCGTCGGGGCGGCCGTGGGTGGACCGGAGGTTCGATCTGCGGGTGGATGATCACCCGGCCCCGCTGAAGGAGCTGCGCCGGCTGGTGACGCTGCAGCGGGCGTACAACTTCATGAACGAGGGGGACCTGGCCATCGAGCGCAACGACACGCAGGCGGCGCTGAAGGCCTACTCGGCGGCGGAGGAGCTGGCGCCGGGCAACGCGGAGATGGTGTTCTGGCACGCGGTGTCGCTCGTCAACGTGGGCAAGGTGGACGAGGCGGTGCCGCTGCTCCAGAAGACGTACAAGGCGGACCCGCGCTGGAAGGAGCTGCTCGAGCGGCTGCCGAAGTCGGGGCTGCTGCCGGAGGACCCGAAGCTGATGACGAAGCTCCTGGGCCCCGCCCGCTGACAGGGGTTACTCGCCCCTGTTCCCCGAGCGCAGCCGTTTGGCCAGCGTGTGCAGGGCGGCGAGCCACAGCTTCGCCTCCTTGCGGGTGAGCCGGGAGCGGCGCAGGGGGGCGAACAAATCCCGGAGCCCGGTGCGGCCCCGGGTCTGCTCGTCCACGAGGAACCCCCCGGTCACGAGCGCCTCCTCCAGGGCGGACTCCACGAGGGCCAGCTCGGTATCCGTGGCCGCGACGGGAAGCGGAGCGGCGGGAGGCGGCGAGGCGGCGAGCGTGGCCATGCGGATTTCATAGGCGTACAGCAGCACGGCCTGGGCGAGGTTGATGGAGGGCTGCTCGGGAGCGGTGGGGACGGCGGACAGGTCGTGGCAGCGCTCGACCTCGGCGTTGGTGAGGCCGCTGCGCTCATCGCCGAAGACGAGGGCGACGGGGCCTTGAGCGGCACGCTGCACCATCTCCTCGGCCACGGCGCGAGGGGACAGCCGGCGCTTGCCCTCCACCTTGCGCGAGCTGGTGCCCACCACCCAGACGCAGTCCGCCACGGCGGCGTCGAGCGAGTCCGCGCGGCCCGAGGCCTCCAGCACGTCCTCGGCGTGGACGGCGAGCCGGCGGGCGGGGGCGAGGTCCTCGGCCTCGGGGTGGACCCAGGTCCACTCGGAGAGGCCGCAGTTCTTCATGGCCCGGGCGGCGGCACCGAGGTTCTCCGCGTTGCGCGGGCGTAGCAGCACCAGGCGGATGGGCAGGGACATGGGCCGCGCACCTTAGCGCGCCTCGGGCAGGCCAGGGCATCCGGAGGCCGCCGGGCGGCGCGCGTGGAGACCGAGCCGAGAAGCCGCCTCCGAGGCCGCCCCGCTCTGACCGTCCCTGACGAGCACGAGCCGCCATGCCTCCCGGGCTTCCTCGTGCCGGCCCAGCGTCGCGAGGCAGTCACCCCAGGCCAGCAAGCCGTCCCCACCCTGGCCCTTGTAGGGGTGTGCGGCGCCCGCCTCGAAGAAGCGCAGGGCTTCCTCCAGGCGCCCCGCGGCCAGGGTGATGCGCCCGAGCAGGAACAGCCCGTTGCGCGTGCTCGACACCCGGCGCGCGAGTTTCATCCCCCCGCGCGCCTCCCGCTCCGCTTCCTCGTACCGGCCCAGGGCCAGGAGTGCCGCGGCGCGGGTGAAGTGCACCTCGCTCCGATACACCCGGGACACGCGCTGGCGGTCCACGTGCTCGAGCGCGGCGAGCGCCTCCTCACCGCGCCCGGTGTGCGCGAGGATCCACGCCCGCTGGACGGGGAAGAAGTTCCACAGGAAGGGATACGCACGTGCCGGCTCTTCCAGGGCGGACAGGCGCGCGCTGGCGGCCCCCCAGCCTCCGAGGTTGTAGACGGCCTCGACGAGGTTGAACCGGACCATGGCCCACTCATTCCGCTCGGGGGACGGCACCTCGGGAGCCGGTGGACCGTGCCAGCCCCGCTCGATGTCGAGCGCCTCCAGGTAGCGGCCCGCGTTGATGAAGAGGTTGACCACGCAGGTGGCGCAGGGCAGGCAGCCATCCGCCCTGGCATGGACCGCGAGGCGGCGGGCACCCGCGAGGGCCGTCTCGGTATGGCCGAGCGCCGAGTACGCGTAGAGCTCCTCGCGCCACAACCTGGCCCTCATCCAGGCGTCGAGGGGAAGCCACTTCAGCAGCCAGGCGAGAGCGAGGGTCGCGCGGAAGGCGCCCCATTCGCCGCACCATGTCGTGAGATCCAGGAGGAGCCGATGCACCTGGCCCCAGAGCAGCAGCGAGGCCACGAGGACGAGCAGCAGCTCGGGGGGAAAGGGGGAGAAGCCCGCGATGGCGAGGGTCATGGCCGGTATGCCTCCGTACCGGGACACTCTACCTGATTGGGCAGGTGGGCGGGGCGACTTTTCAGGTCATGTGTCGAGGAAGCGGCGCTGCCATCGTCGAGTGAGGTCCCGGGAGGTGGGCTCTTCGTACAGATAGGGCTCCAGCACCCGGGCCAGGGCGCGGTACGACCGCATTTCTCTCTTCTGCTCCACATCGCCCGCTTCAGGCCATTGCCCCATCGAGACCATCACCTTCTGTGTGCTCAACTGCTCGATGGACACCTCTGGGTGATGGGTCAGCCGTGCGCGAATTCCTCCTGCGCCTCCGAGTCGTCCGAGCAATGTCTGTCCATAGAAGTTCAGCCAGTAGGCTCCCCGTACCTTCTCACCCAGGTTCATGGATGTGGTGCTGAGGTCCTGTATGTCCATCCCCGGGTAGCGGAAGCATTGCTCTTGGATGAGCTGCATCACCGGCTTGCTCGGCAGGAGATGGTTGAACGCAAGACTGACGTAACCAGAATCGAGGGGGACCTCGCGTGCAATCGCCACGGCGAGTTCCTTGACGTGCTCGGGGCCGTGCTCCTCCAGATACTCCGTGGGCAACCAGAATGAAACCGCGCTCACGAAACCTGGCGGGTCGAGGTCTTCTCGTGACCTGCCATGGTATTCGAAGCGAAATCCGCCCACCTGATTCTCATGCTCCTCCAATTGCAGGATGCAACTGGAAGGTGCTCTCAGCTCGTCGCGAACCTTCTCCCACTGTGCATCATCGAGAGGCCGTACAGCTCCCGCCCAGCCCTTGTATTCCTCGGAGGCCAGATCGCCTCCCATGTCCACGTACCAGCCCAGCTTCTCGTGCCCCACCGCATCGAGGTAGAGGTTCAGGGCGCGCATGATGGTCCGTGAGATGGTGTCATGCGGGCGCCGCATGAAGAGGCAGAGGATGAGTCCCTCTCGCAGGACCAGTCTGCCATCCGGCAGGCTTTGCCTGAGTCTCGGGTAGTGCTCGCTCACCATGTGGGCTCCCGAATGACTCCGTCCAATGGGGTGACGCGGTAAGGTGACTGTCCCAGGGCGCGCTGGTACATCTCTCCTTGTGTACGGCCCTGATAGGGATGCCCTTTGGGGTACTTCCTCCAGAAGGGCGGGTTCGTCTCCGGGCAGGGAAACTTGAAGTCGTAGACAGCCCAGACTTCGAGAGGATCTCCCGTGTGGATGACGACATCGGGCTCCAAGGTGCCCTCGAGCTCTTTCTCACGCCCTTGTCGCACGAGCCTTCCTCTCGCTTCCTTGCTCACGAGACTCGTTCGTCCTGTCGCGGGGTTGAAACTGTAGCGTTGTTCCAGGCTGAATTGCCCGGGAATCAGTTGTCTCAATGCCAGGTCGGCGCACTCGCGGGCTTCCTGGTGCTTCTCCAACCCCCAGCGCATCGCCTGTGTTACAGGCCGCTGGTGGGACTCGCCATGCTGTGGTTCCGGTCACCCCCGGAGCACGTCGTCGAAGGGTGGCGCTTCGCTCCCTGGTTGTCCCCAGCGGAGGCCCGGGAGCGGCCCACCCTCCTTCAGCCGTGTCAGGGTGACGAGCAGTGTGACCCTCCGTTCGTGTGTTTCCATGACCCGCGCATCCAGCAGCGGCAGTGCACGGGCTCGGGTTGCGAGTCGGACTCCTGGTGTCCACCCCAGACCGCCTGCCGGGCCATTCCCCTCCGAGGCAGGGACAGGATGGCCCTGCGCACCTGTGCCCATGAGGGCCTGCGCAAGGAGGGAGAGCGGTGTCTGCGTTTCGTCCAGTGGCCCATGAGGGAACGGGCCTGTGGGGAGGGGCTCGTCTGCTCGGTTTCCGGCTGGTGCGGCCGGCCGTGCGTGCCCGGAAACGAGGGGACATGCCCGGAAGGCTTTTTCTGTGCTCGTGGGGACCCTGACGGGCCCGTGTGCCAGCCCACCTGTGAGGGCCGTGCGTGTCCCGAGGGCCTGGAGTGCGTCCGGCGGGAGGGGGGCGTGTCGGTGTGCCTCGCGGTGTACGGGCGCTCGTGCCATGGCGACGAGCCCTGTCCCGAGGGGACGGTGTGTGAGACGGAGCCGTTGCTCACCCTGGTGGGGCAGGCCCGGAGGTCGTGCGTCCGGACCTGTGGACACGAAGGTGCCGAGAGCTGTCTGGAGGGCTTCGTCTGCCACCAGGGCCGGTGCCGGCCGCGCTGCTCCCTGACGCGGCCCGATTCCTGTGGGACCCGGTTCTGCGTCTCCACCGACGACGAGGGCAACGGCATCTGCCTGTTCTCGCCGGAGCAATGGGACATGGACATCGAGCCGGCCCGGGATGGCGGGTGAGCTCGCTCATCCCGGGCTCGGACAACTCCGAGCTCAGAACGAGGCGTCGAGCTGGAGCCGCGCGAGATGCCGGCCCGCGGAGCGGTCGTGGCCGAAGATGTAGAAGTAATCGGTCTGCAGTTTGAACGCGTGACCGTTCAGGTAGACGTTGAGTCCACCCCCCACCTGTCTCCCCTGCGTGTTGACCTGGGTGACGAGCGCGGGGTCCGTCCCCGCGAACGCGAACAGGTGGTCCCACCGGGCGGCGACCTCGACCAGCGGGGACACCATCAGGCCGGCCTGGAGGAAGTAGCCCCAGCCGGAACGTGAGTACTCCCGGATCGCCGCCCCGCTCGCGTTGGTCCCCTCGAGGACATCGCGCCCCGCGTTGCGAAGCACTGCCTCGCCGAGGAACGAGAAGCCGCCGTACTTGAAGACCACGTCGGCGGCGGCGTGCCGGTAGTCCAGCGTCCCGAGCGTCAGCGCGTTGCCCGTGGTCGACCTCTGGCGGTTCGTCCCCTGGTTGTAGCCACCGGCGAGCCCGATCGCGAGGCGCGGCCTGGGCAGCCGCTGCAGGTCTCCTTCCTGATCATCGTCGAAGGCGCCCCACGGACGGAGCACCAGGCGCGCCACGTAGATGCCCCCCGTCGCCTGGGGGCCGAACCGGTTGCGTCCCTCGCCGCCGCCGACGAAGAGGTGATAGCCCAGCAGGCCATTCAGCCCACCGAGGTCGTTCGAGTACAGCATCAGACCGACATCGCGATCCAACGTCAGCTCCTGCACCACCTGCTGCCGGTCCACGAGCTGGAGCGCGAACTCCCGGATGGTGCGGGCCCGGTCGAACGGAACGAAGTACTGCCCGACGCGCAGGTTGAGATCGCGCACCTTCGTGTAATCGATGAACGCATCGAAGATGGGAGAGGAACTGCCCGTCTCGAAGTCGTTGCCGCCGAAGGCGAGCTGAATGGTGTACTTGAGGTCGGTGGTGAGGACATGCCCCTGGGTGATCAGGCGCAACGTCTTCACGTTGATCTCGTTGGTCGTCTTGTCCTTCTCCCGGGCGAGCGTCTCCCGCAGCTGCGCTCGCGCCCTGACCGTGATGCCAAAGCGGCCGTCCTCGGTCGTGACCGTGAGTCCCTTGCCCGGCGCGGCCGATACGGAGACGCCCTCCTCCCGCTGGCTCTGGAGCAGGCGGACCTGTTGCTCCAGCTCCGCCAGCCGCTCGGCGGTGGCGGCCGGTGCATCCACCGCTGGGGCCGGCGCTGGCTCCTGGGCGCTCGCGGGCCCGTGGACCAGGACCGCCGTCATGGCCAGCACGAGGGCGGCATGCGCGCGCACGCCCTTCGTGTTGCCGGCCTCCTCTCGTTTCATGTTCGCAGCTCGCATTCCTGACCTCTCCTGGGGTGACCCGGACCGAGGCACGGCTGCGATCGAGCATAGAAGCTCGAAAGCCCACCGGGCCCTCGCGGGGGGTGGGCTTTCTCTTCCTCTGTCGTGCGGCGGTCCTACTGCCGCTCGACGGAGGGGAGACCCACCGTCAAGGCAGGACAGCGGCAGCTGCAGGGGTGACGCGGAGGAAGCATGTGCATCCAATATAACGGATGAACCTCCGCCAGCAAGGAGATTCCCGCCAGGCACCCGGGGAGCGCTCCCCCCGGCGGGCCTTCAGGCCGCGAGCTTGTTGCTCACGGTGTGCGGCACGGGCCGGTGCGTCGAGGGCAACCAGACCAGCGGGAAGCCGATCTCCGGGTACTGGGAGATCATCTCCCGGAGGTAGCGGCACATGCTGAGGACCATGCTCAGCACCATGACCCCCAGCAGGCCGTGGTGGAGCACGGGCTGGAGCGCCTGGGGCAACGCGGACAGGGGGAGCACCAGGAGGAAGAGCACGCACTCGGCGGTGAGCCACGCGGGCGGCTTGTTGACGAGCTGGCGCGCATGGACGCCCACCGCGAGGCTGCTCATGGCGAGGGCGACCAGGGCCCGGGCGGAGAAGACATCGCTCCAGTCGCTCAGCCACGTCACGTACAGGCCGAGGATGAGCGCGGGCGCCGTGAGGATCCGCACGTAGAAGCGCGGCGAGGAGAGCGGCGAGCGGTACATGAGCACGAGGTCCTGCAGCAGCGACCAGGCCCCCGCGCCGAAGGCCACGAGGCTCAGGATCGCATAGGTGAGCTGGAAGGCGGGCTGCTCGAGGATGGCCACGCCGAAGACGCAGACCGACAGCCCCAGGAAGAGACAGAAGACATAGTTCCAGAGGTGGTTGATGTAGGGATCGCGCATGACCCCCGTGGCGAAGTAGCGGCACAGCCCGAGGTAGAAGAAGAGCTGCCCGGTGGCGGTGAGCAGGATGTAGGGCAGGAAGTAGACGCCGTGCCGGGGGCCGAGCTGGGCCACGATCATCACCGCCATCGCCGAGTTCATGACGTCGACCCAGTGGTCCCAGAAGTGGCGGGCGGTGGACTGGGTCCCGTTGCGCCGGGCCTGGGTGCCGTCCATGGCATCCAGGCAGAAGTGGAGCACCCGGCAGACCACCCAGAGCGCATACATCCATTTCGCGCGCTCGAAGGTGTGCACGGCGGCGAGCAGGAACAGGTGCAGCAGCAGCCCGGGAATGCCGAGGACGACCGGGGAGAGCCGGTAGGGGAGATGGTGGACGGCGAAGTGCCGGCACTCCTCCCGGACCACCCGGATGAGCGCATCCTCCTCCAGGCGCTTGTAGCTCTGCTGCGTGTCGAGGACCAATACATGGGGCTCCAGCGCCCGTGCCTGTTGCGTGCTCATGGCCAGTGTCCGTTCACCCGGGCCGGTGTCGTTGCCCTGGGTGTGGCGAACAATGCGAGGGATGGGGCTCGAGCGCGGTGCGCGGCGTCACACGAGGACTGTGGCCCGCGTCACAGCCCCGAGGGCGGATCCGGGGCGGCGCCGGAAAAAAATCGGAGGCCTTGCCCGCCGGAGCGGCTCACGGGTCCAACCCATCAGACAGCGCACGAAAGGGAAATCCCATGAGCCACAAGCGTTTCAATCAGGTGTGTCTGGTGGCGGCCGCCGCCTCTCTGCTGGGTGCCTGCGAGGGCGGGCTCACGGCCGCGGAAGCGCCGCACTCCGACCGTGGCGGTATCGGAATGGAAACGCCGGTGCCGGCTCCGGGCGCCGACGAGTCTCCGGCCACGGGCTCCATCGACATCCGCCGCTCGCTGGCCGTGACGGAGAAGAGCATCCTGGCCCGGTTCGGGGGACGGCGGGTGTTCAGCAAGCTGGTCGCGGACCATGGCGGGACGGGCTTCACCCCCGAGCAGCTCTTCCGCCAGCTGTGGGACACGCAGAACCCGGCGCCCGGGCAGCCGGATCTGGCGGGCATGCCGCACTGCACCGACATGGGCAACACCCTCAACGGCTTCCCCTACGTGTGCCGCCCGAGCGAGGGCGGACAGGCGCGGCCGGGCTCGGTCATCAACCTGGACAGCTATGCGGCGGTGGGTCTCTACAACCGCTTCGATCTGGCGCCCGTGGACGGCTCGAACTGCGGCGAGTACCGCATCGTCCTGGCGAAGCTGCCCTCGGCGCCCGCCAGCCGCAACTTCATGATCTTCGAGGCGGTGCTGCCCAACCCCCAGCCCGAGCTGGGGCTCGAGGGCTGCCGGCCGGTGGCCGACTTCTGGGCCGGGCTGTCCGCTGACGCCGATCCCGCGTCGCGCGCCAGCAAGCTGGAGGCCTTCTACTTCACGGGGTTGCCGGGCTTCGAGCCGGTGGTGGCCATGAACCACTACGGCAACAACCCGGGGAGCCTGGGCCAGGTGCGCACCAACCAGTTCCTCCAGGGCGGCCCCACCGCGCCCCCGATTCCGTGGATGATGCGCGAGTTCAAGCTGGTGAGTGACTGCACCTCGCAGCCCTCGTGCACGCTGAAGTTCGTTCCGGCGACGGTGAAGACCAACCCCTTTGGCGGGCTGTTCAACCCGGCGTCCACGGACCCGCGGGCCTCGGCCTTCCAGAGTCACTTCATCTCGCAGGTGGCGAGCCTGGCCATCAACGACATCAACCGCTTCAACCACTCGGTGCCGGATCAGTTCAACGCCGCCCAGAGCGACTCGCAGACCCGGGGCGGAGCGGATGACTACCTCGCCCAGTTCGGCCCGGGCCCGAGCCCGTTCCACCAGGCCATCGGCCAGGAGCTCGCCCGCGTGGGCAGCACGCTGACCCCCCATGACATCGTCGCGCGTGCCCAGGCCCTGTCCTGCGGCGGCTGCCACCAGCGCAACAGCGGCAGGCCCGTGGGCGGTGGCCTGACGTGGCCCGCCTCGGCCAACTTCGTCCAGAGCACGGAGAACGATGATCCGGCGGACCCGGGCCGCTTCGCCATCTCCCCCGCGCTCCGGGACCAGTTCCTGCCCCAGCGCAAGGCCGTGCTGGAGCGCTTCCTCAATAATTGAGTTCGGCCTTCAATCCAGGTTGAGCTTGATTTTCAGGTTTTGGAGCAATATGCGGACCTCTCAACGGAGGTTCGCATGAGCGGTGGACAGACGAGGCCGTGGGCAGCAGCGCGGATGATGAGCTTCATGGGAGTGCTCGCCATGCTGGGAGTCTCGAGCATGGCGGGTCCGGCCGCGGCGGCCATGGCCCCGCTGGCGGCGCTCCAGGCCGAGGTGACGGCGAACCTGCCGTACCCGACGCGGAGCGAGTACCGCATCAAGGGCCTGCAGCCCGACTTCTGGCCGAGCTACGACGAGGTCACCGGCAACAACACGGGCGGCGTGGCCATGAACCTGACGTGGTTCACCTGGGAGCCCACCGCGAAGGCGCCTCCGTGTGCTTCGAATGAAGTGGAGTACAGCGGGCGCTGCTTCGTGGTGGATGCGGCGGTGGACTCGGCCATCCGGACCTGGACGGCGCGTGGCGTGGTGGTGACGGCGGTGGTGTACGGCGTCCCCGCGTGGGCGCGAGCGGGCCGGGTGTGCACTCCGGCGGGGCCCGGCTTCGAGATCTTCTGCGCGCCCAACAACGCGGCGGACTACGGGCGCTTCGCGGGCATGCTGGCCTGGCGCTACAACGGGCTGAATGGCAACGGCCGCATCGCCGACTTCGTCATCCACAACGAGGTCAACTCGAACGTCTGGTTCGACGTGGGCTGCGGGCAGGGCGCGGGGGCCTGCAACACCCAGACGTGGCTGGACACCTACGCCGCCAACTACAACGCGGCCTATGACCAGGTCGTCGCCTGGCAGCCCGCCGCCAAGGTGCTCATCTCGCTCGAGCACCACTTCGGCCCCGAGTTCGACCAGCCGGGCGCCAACGAGCCGCTGCTCTCGGGCATGACGTTCCTGAGTGGCTTCGCCGCGCGGGTGGGCTCGCGCGCGTGGCGGGTGGCCTATCACCCCTATCCGCCCGATCTGCTCAAGCCGCAGTTCTCCGCGGACGACTACCCCCGGGTGACGTACGGCAACATCGGCGTCCTGGCCGGGTGGCTCCGCAAGACGTTCCCGAACGTGCCGTCCTCCTGGGAGCTCCAGCTCACGGAGAGTGGCGTCAACTCGCTGTCGCCCAACTCCTCGGAGGCGGCGCAGCAGACGGGCGTGTGCAACTCGTTCCGCAACGTGCTGGGGACGCCCGGCATCGAGAGCTACATCTACCACCGCATGAAGGACCACCCGGACGAGGTCTCCAGCGGTCTGGGCGTCGGGTTGCGCCGCGCGGATGGAAGCGCCAAGCCGGCCTGGACCACGTGGGCGCTGGCCAACCGGAATGACCTCAATCCGCCGCAGCTCTCCTGTGGCTTCGAGGACCTGCCCTACACGCGCCTGCGCCGGAGCTACAACGCGACGCGTGGGCACTGGGCCTCCACGCGTCTGCCGCCGCCGGGCTTCACCGTGGAGTCCTCGTGGCGGCTGCTGCGCGCTCCCCAGCCGGGAACGCGGATGCTCTACGAGTGCCGCGTGGGCGATCACAACCTGCTGACGCCGGATGTGAACTGCGAGGGTCTGCAGCCGCTCGGGCCGGTGGGCTACGTCTACACGTCCCAGGTGGCGGGCACGGTGCCGCTCTACCGCTGCCGGATCTCCTCCAACGGAGATCACTTCGTCTCGCCCGCGTCCAACTGCGAGGGGCAGACCGTCGAGTCGCTCCTCGGGTACGTCGTTCCCTGAGACAGCCTTCTTCCGTGGACGCCAGTGGGGAATCCCCTGGCGTCCCGGCCCTCACCCGGCTGCCTGGTCCTCCTGACCGGGCATTCGCCGTGCGTACCCTCGGAACGAAGCTCCCACCCGAGGGTTCGCCCGATGAGACACAACCGGCTCGAGTCCTTCGCCCTGCTCGCGGCTTCGTGGGTGACCACGGCCGCGTCCGCCTGTCCCAACTGCGAGACCTCCCAGGTGGTCAAGGCCTCGGTCCTGGGTGAGGACTTCTGGCGCTATCTGATGCTCCGCCGCAGGTTCGTGGTCAGCACCATCCCCCCGAGCAGCACCGGCGTGCTGCCCCGGTTGCGCAGCTCCACCCAGCCCTCGCGCGCGTCCAGCGCCTCCAGCACCAGCCCGGGCTTGCGCATGCGGTAGCGCTCCAACTCCTTCAGGACGAACGCCCGGCGCAGGCGGACGAAGTCCCTCATCCAGGCGCGGCCCTTCTGGAACTTCAGTGGATGCCCCCGGCCCGCGGGATGGGAAGCGGGTTCTCCCAGGTGGGAGGGCCGTTGTCCGCTCGGGGCTCGGGACTACCCGCTCAGCGGCAGCCGGTGGCCGAGGGAGGAAGCGGGGAGCCGACACGGTCCAGCCACCCGCGCTCCCGCCACTCCTCCTTGCGGACCTCCACCGCGTGCGACAGGTCCCGCTCGAAGCTGTCGGCGAGCGCCCGGGCGAGTGGCGCGTCCTCGACGACGAGCGCCCCCTCCTCGAGCATCGCGCTCGCGTTGGGCTCCAGGTTGTTGGAGCCCACGGCGGTCAACTGGTCATCCACCACGAGCGTGCGGGCATACAGGGGCGCGGACTGGTACTCCCAGAGGCGCACGCCGCTCTCCAGCAGGCGCTCGTAGGAGGCGCGCTGGGCGGCGAGCACGCCGGAGGTGGCCTCGTCGCCGGGCACGAGGATGCGCACGTCCACGCCCGCGCGGGCCTTGCGGATGAGCGTGTCCACGGTGGCGGCGGTGGGGACGAAGCAGGCGTTGGTGAGCCACAGCCGGCGCCGGGCGGCGGCCATGAGCACCTGCACCATGCGCTCGGAGTGGCTGAGCGACGGGGAGCCGGTGCTCGCGACGAAGCCCGCACGCGCCTCGCCGCGCGGCTCGAGCGTGGGGAAGGCGGACTCCGGGAGCAGTCCTCCGCCCGCTTCCAACCAGTCCCGGGCGAAGGCCTGCTGCAACTGGCGCACGGCCGGGCCCTCCACGTGGACATAGGTGTCGCGCCACGCGTTCACCGGTGTCTGCCCGGTCCGCCATTCCGGGCCCACGCCGGAGCCTCCGGTGAGGCCGCTGCGCCCGTCGCGGATGACGAGCTGGCGGTGGTTGCGCGCCTCCAGCCGCTCATCGTTGAACACCACCTCCGAGCCGACGAAGGGCCGGAAGGCGCGGACGTCACACCCGGCCTGGACGAGCCGCGGCTCCACCGTGTCCTGGAAGCCCGGGCTGTGGAGGGAATCCACGAGGATGCGGCACACCACGCCCGGCTGGCGCCCGGAGAGCGCGCGCAGCAGGCGCTCCGAGGCCTCGCCCGGCTGCCAGTTGGAGGCGAGCAGGTGGATGGACTCGCGGGCCTCGCGGATCTCCGCCTCGAGCCGCTCGAGGATGCGGGCGTCCTGCACCAGCTCCACCACATGGCCCGTGCGCAGCCCCACGCCCACGGACTGGTACAGCGCGAGCGACAGCTCCGGCCCCGAGTCCGCCACGTCATCGTAGACGCGCAGGGCTTGGGGGTAGTCGCGGTGGACGCAGGCGGTACCGAGCAGGCAGGCGAGCAGGACGCGTGGAAGACGATTCACGGCGGCCAAGCTAGGCATCCCCTGGCGAGCCGAGCAGGGGGGAGCGGCGGGCAGACGGCCGGGCCCGGTGCGCTGTCCTGACCCGGGTGCGGCTGCATCCCTACCTTCGCACAGATGACCTGCCAGCCTGGAGGGAGGCGAGATGGAGTCCTGGAACCGGACGTCGGCCGACTCGGTGCGTACCCACACACCGGACGGGGTGAACCGGCGGATTGATGCGCGGGTGGAGAAGTGCGTCCAGGGCATGGCCGAGCACATGGATCGCTCGGTCATCAGCACCTACCTGGAGAAGCTGGAGCGCGAGTGGGACCTGAACCGGGTGGTGACGGTGGCGGCGTCCGCGGTCTCGGTGCTCGGCCTGGTGCTGGCGGCGAAGGACGGCCCCCGGTGGAAGCTCGTGAGCGGGGTGGCCGCGGGGCTGCTGTTGCAGCACGGCCTGCTCGGCTTCGGTCCGCTCTCGGAGCTGGTGAGGGCGCTGGGGGTGCGGACGCGGCGGGAGATCGACCTGGAGAAGTTCGCCCTCAAGGCGCTGCGGGGCGACTTCGAGCGGATTCCCCACGACGGCGGCCCGCTGGCCCGGTCCAACGCCGCGCTGGTGGCGGCGCAGTCCTGAGTGGACCGGGGTGAGGGTCTCTTCAGCCCCCACCCCGGACCGTGACGGCGCGGCCGTCAGAACCCGCCGACGTTGGGTCCCCCGAGCGTCACGGGAGGCCCGGGGATGCGCTTCTTCTGGGCGCCGGGCGGGTCGCCGTGTCCCTTGAAGAGGTAGCCCTCGAGCCCGGCGAGGCCGATGGAGAACTGCGTCACCCACTTGTCGGCCGGCCGGCCCACGGGGGCGTTGATGTCGAACGGGTAGGCGAAGTGCAGGCGCAGGAGGATGGGACCGAGGCCCACGTTGACGCCCACGGCGGCATCGAGCACGCGCCGGTTCCACAGCTCGCGGGCCGTGCCGCCCACGCCGCCCACGTCGAAGCCGGCCACGCCCATGAGGGAGTTGAGGAAGGCGATGCGGATGAGCGCATCCAGCGGCACGCGCAGCTCCAGCGTGGAGTACAGGTAGTGCTGGCCGAGCAGCCACTGCTCGTTGCCGAAGGGCACGCCGCGCAGGGTGTCGAAGCTGGAGAGGTAGAAGGACTGGGAGAAGCGTCCACCGAAGCTGGTGCCCGCGCCGCCGCGCAGCATGATGTGGGTGCTGCCCAGCGGGATGGGGAAGTAGCGCTCCGCGTCCAGGCGCAGGTTGCCGTAGAACTGGCCGTTGAAGGGCTGGACGCCGGTGGTGATCTCGCTCAGGAACGAGGTGCCGGAGATGGGCACCCCCGTGTAGTGGTAGCGCAGCGTGTTGTAGCCGAAGGCCAGCGAGCCCTCCGTCTGGAAGCGCATGCCCGGCCTGTTGCGCTGCCACTCCGAATACAGGTCTCCGATGCCGTTGATCTCCTGCAGGTTGAGGAGGAAGGCGGTCGTCGGATCCAGGAAGTACGAGGCGCCACCGATGCTGAGGTTGCCTTCCAGGAAGGTGAAGGTGCTCAGCGGATAGCGTGCCAGGGAGGTGGCGCCGAAGAAGCGCTCACCCGCGACGAGTGCGTAGTAGGGCAGCTGGTTGCGGTAGCGGCTCAGCGTCTGGTCCAGCCGGAAGCGCAGGGACTGGAAGAGGCCCAGGCCGTACATGGTCCGCTGGGACTGGTTGATGTACAGCAGGTAGCCGTCGGTCAGGTCGAACGAGCCGTACACGGCCACCTGCAGCATCAGGGCGTGGTTGCGCATCCGGTCCGCGGCCGAGGCGAACACCTGGCCGTAGAAGCCGCCGCCACCCGCGCCGGCGAAGCCCATGATGGGGCCCAGGTCGATGTTCTCCCGGGCGAAGGGCTTGTAGGGCTCGGCGCCCACCAGCGAGCGCTGGGGCAGGGGGCTCGGCGGGCCCGCCTCCGCCTTGGAGGCCTGTGCCACCTCGAAGTTCATCAACTGCTGCGAGCGCAGCAGGGCCGGCTTGCGCTCACCGGACACGTGGTAGAGCAGCCACAGGTTCCCATCCGGAGCGGGGCTCGGCTCGAAGAGGCCGGTGGTCACGTCCGTGCGCCGCACGATGCCGCCACCGCCGGTGTACTCGTGCAGGTCCGAGCGGCTCTTCTCGTACGCCACGAAGAAGAGGCGGCCGTCGGGCATCACCGTCGGATCATTGTGGTCCCTCGCCTCGGTGGTGAGGCGCTCCACCTTGTCGGCGGCCTCCGGCTTCACCCGGAAGAGGTTGTAGTAGCCGTGCGAGGTGGCGTCCGAGGTGAAGACGATGCCCGCCGGGCCCCAGGTGAGGCTGCGCTCGGCGTACACGTCATGGGTGATCTGCCGGGGCTCCACGTCCAGGCCCTGATCCAGCGGCAGCACGTACACGTCGCGCGTGCCCGACTCGTTCAGGCCGATGAAGGCCAGCTGCTTGCCATCCGGCGAGAAGGCCGGCGAGTACGCGGCGATCAGCCCGTGGTCCGCGAGCTTGTAGGACACGCGCTCGCCCAGCTCGAAGCGCACCTTGAAGGGCGGGTCCTTGCGCAGCCCGGAGGGGTTGTTGAGGTAGGGGCTGCGGCCCATGGACGGCAGCGCGCCCGTCATGGAGATGGGCTCGGCGGTGTGCTTGAAGTTCTGGACGTAGAGGATGTCGCGCGAGAGCGACTCGGCCACGAAGACCAGCTTGTCGTCCGTGAGGGCGAAGTTGCGCCCGAACACGGGGTGCAGCGACTCGTAGCCCGGCACGCCGTCGCCCTGCACCTTCACGCTCTCCTGGGGCGCGCGCGGATCCAACATGATGAGCTGGCTCTGGCCCGTCTCCGGGATGATGCTCCGGTACATGATGATCCGGCCATCCGGCGAGCTGTTGAGCGAGGTGACGATGCCCCGGCGCTCGCGCAGCACGTCGATCTGCGGCGTGGACTGCTCGGCCTTGAGGTAGGTGCGGTAGGCGCGCTGCTTCAGCCACGCCTCGAACTTCGCGGCCACCTTCTGCGGATCATCCCCGGTGAGCATCTCCACCAGCCCCTCGAACTGCAGCTCCGGCGTGTTGGCCGTGCCGGAGACGAGCTTGGGCGAGTTGTCGATCACCTTCTGGATGAAGCCCCGGCCGTACGTCTCCTCCAGGAACTCGCAGCGCGCCTGGCCCACCTTGTAGATCCACAGGAAGCCGTAGGGCCCGGGCGACCAGAAGTCGAGGAAGGCGTACCCGCGCATCAGGTCCGGGTTGATGAGCAGATCCCTCACCATCATCTCGCCTTCGGGGTCCAACCCGCCCTTGGCGTAGAACTCGGCCAGACCCTCGATGAACCAGAGGGGGATGGCGTTGAGCGGGTCTCCGGACACCTTGGCCTGCTCCGCCAGGAAGCGGACCTTCTGGATGGTGAACTGGTGGGCCATCTCGTGGGAGCTGATCTCCCCGAAGAGCCGGTGGTCACCCAGGTAGGGCAGGGCCAGCTCCAGGTTGCCCTGGGTGCTGGTGACACCCAGCGTGCCCTCGGACACCGCGAAGACGTTGGTCTGCAGGAACTCCTGGTAGCTGCTGTAGAGGATGTACGGGAACGTCTGCGTGGGAACGAACTGGAAGCGATCGACGAGGTAGCGGTAGGCCTCCTCGAGCTGGGGCGCGGCGTACTGGGCCACGTTCCGTTCGCTCTCGTAGAAGTAGAAGCGGACACCGCCGCTCTTGGCGCCCAGCGACGTGGCGTAGGCGGGGCCGCCGCCATCCGGGGTGCCGCCGTCGGCGGACAGGGCGATGGGGACGTAGAGCTCACCGCCCGTGGCGATGGGCGTGCCTCCATCCCGCTGATTGTCGGCCACGGGGGTGGGGCTGCCCGGCTCCACGGACTCCACGGGGCTGCCACCGGTGCCCTGCTCGCCCTGCTTGCCTCCCTTGGGCACCTGCGTCGCGTCGGCGGTGGGGACGCCCGGCCCGCGCATCTGCGGGGTGGTGGGGGAGGCGGGGGTCGGACCTCCCGGCGCGCCCGGTGGCTGCATGTGGGCCCGGTGGGCCGCTGGGGCGGCTACACCCTCGGCCTCGGGGCCCACGAGGATGTCCATGTGCTTCCACTCGAACTCATACGTGTGCACCGGCGAACGTTGAGCCCGTCGCGGAATGACATAGACCTGGGCCAGGGCGGCCTCTGAGAGGACGAGGGCCAAGAGGGTGGCGGTGAGAAGACGTCGATTCACAGGGGCGACCTCCCGGGTGGGGAGACGAGGGACTGAGCGAACCTAGGCAGGCTTCCTCATATAGACGAGTGGGCAGCCGGGCGCTTCTGTATGATTGCTCAGCGTTGCACGTCCCCGCGTCGCCGGGTGTTGGGTGAACCAATGCTTTCGCATCCCTCTGGCGCCCGGTATGGATGGCGCATGAATCGTTCTCTGGTGGTCATGGCGGGAGCCCTGCTCCTCGCCCTTCCTGGATGCCCGAACACGGCGGAGGAGAAGCACGAGTGCGATCTCCCGGCCTTCGACCTGTCCGCATGTGACCGGTCGGGTTTCGCCGCCGTCCAGGCCGATGGGGTCTGGAAGACGAACGTCACGATCGACGGAGTGGGCACGCCGACGGCGTTCTTCCTGACGCCGGATCAGTCCCAGTCCCTGCTCTTCGTCACCCCGCTCTCGGAGCGCACCGTGGAGGGGGAGACCTTCTACCTGGCCGCCGACTACGAGCGCTCCTTCTCCACGCTCCGCATCGCGCTCGCCGGCTGCGAGGCCCCGGCGCCCCATCAGGTGAAGGGGCAGTTCCGCCGCTGCGTGAATGGGGAGAAGGACCTGGAGGGCACCTTCGAGGCGGTGCGCGTCCAGCGGCCCGCGGGCGAGCAGGAGGCGTCCGGGGTGGAACTCGTGTCGGAGATGGCCCTGCCGCGCGGCATGGCCATGGACGTCTTCGTGTCGGGTGGGTACGCCTACGTGACGGCGTTGTCCGAGGGCCTCTTCATCTACGATGTGAAGAACCCGGCGGCGCCCAGGAAGGTGGCGGAGCTCACCCCCACGTCGGACACCTGGTACCGCTCCTGGGTGAAGGGCACGACGCTCTATGTCACCAGCCAGACCGAGGGCCTGCTCGTCTATGACGTGACCACGCCCGAGGCGCCCAGGTGGCTCACTTCGCTGCCGGGGGGGAGCTCCGTCCTGGCGGGGTGGGGCCTGTTCGTGGACGGGGACCGGCTCTACATGATGTCGCCGTCGCCCCGGGCCGAGGTGCTCATCTTCGATGTCTCCAAGCCCGCCTCGCCCTCGCTGCTCACGCGCTACTTCGTGCCGCAGAGCGACGCCCTGAAGGGGGAGTACCCGGTGGACGGGGTGGTTTTCGGCAATCGGCTCTACCTGGGTCACTGGGCGTATGGGTTGGCGGTGGTGGGGGTGACGAATGTGGCCGCCCCGAAGTTCCTGGGGCGCTTCGGGTACGACAACGCCACCAGCCGCACGGTGGCGGTGGGCTCCATCGGGGACCGGACCATCGCCTTCGAGGCGAGCGAGGGCTGGAACTCCCGGCTGCGGGCCCTGGAGGTGTCGGTGTCGGTGGACGCGAACATGTCGGAAGTTGCCCACATCACCGAGGTCGGCCGCTTCGAGATGGGGCCGGCGTCCCCGGTGCTCGGTTTGACGCTGGTGGGCACGAAGTTGTACGTCGCTCATAGCCAGGACGGTCTGCGTGTCCTGGACATGTCCAACCCGAGCACACCCCGGCAGATTGCCTACTACAATACGTGGCGGGAGACGGATTCAGGCCGGGGACGCGCGTTCCTGGACGGCCTCACTGGCGTGAAGGTGCCCGGCGACGGGTACGTGTACGCTACCGAGACGTCCTGGGGATTGCTCGTCTTCCGTGAGCAGTGAGTGAGGCGCATGAGCCAGACCGTGTCGAAGTCGTGTGAGCGGTGCCAGTCCCTTCCAGAGAAGCTGGAGCTGGAGGGGCCGGGCCGGCTCTTCCTCTGGCTGCCGCTGGGCCACAGCTACGGCAAGCTGGTACGGCAGTTGGGAGACTCCGGGCGCCAGCACCAGGCCATGCCGGATGATCGCTGCGTGGCGGTGCGGCTGGAGGGCGCGCAGCTGGGTTCCTTCGTGGCCGACGTCATGGGCGCGCTGACGGGCGAGGAGTCGCGGGCCACGCGCGCGCTCTTCGTCGAGGGCGAGGGCGAGCCGGGCCTGGGGGACTTCCCCCGGGTGGGCTCGCTGCCGCAGCTCTTCACCCTCAGCCGCTCGGGCTGGCTGGTGGACATGCTGGCCGAGAAGCGCATCACCAGCCACTACCAGCCCATCGTGAACGCCAAGGACACGCGCCAGGTGTACGCCTACGAGGCGCTGTTGCGCGGCCTGGAGCGGGACGGGGCGCTGGTGTTCCCGGGCAAGATGCTGACGCTGGCGCGCGACGCGGATCTGCTCTTCCAGCTGGACCTGGCGGCGCGGCTGTCCGCGGTGCGCGAGGCGGCGCGGCTGGGACTGAAGGTGCCCATCTTCATCAACTTCACGCCCACGGCCATCTACGATCCGGCGTTCTGCCTGCGCTCCACGGTGGCGGCCATCTCCGAGGTGGGCATGCCGCCGAGCAACGTGGTCTTCGAGATCATCGAGTCGGACCACACGCCGGACGCCAACCACCTCAAGTCGCTGATCGCCTACTACCGGCAGGCGGGCTTCCGGGTGGCGCTGGATGACCTGGGAGCGGGGTACTCGTCGCTGAACCTCATCCACCAGCTGCGGCCGGACATCATGAAGCTCGACATGGAGCTCGTCCGGGGCATCCACCAGGACTCGTACAAGGCGTCCATCACGGAGAAGCTGCTGGAGCTGGCGCAGAAGCTGGGCATCCTCACGGTGGCCGAGGGCATCGAGACGCCCGAGGAGCTGCGCTGGGTGCGCGAGCACGGGGTGGACTTCGTGCAGGGCTACCTCATCGCGAAGCCGAGCAGCCCGCCCACCATGGTCACGCCGCACTACTCCTGATTGACGAGCGAGGCGCCCGAGCGCTGGAGGCTGAGCCTCCAGGCCTGGTGCAGCTCGAAGCCGGCGCTCTGCAGCTCCAGGCGGGCCCGGTAGATGTCGCGCTGCTCCACGGCCTCCTCGAGGGTGGTGAGCCGGCCGAGCGCGCTCTCGATGAGGCGCGCGGTCTCACCCCGGCCGCTCCCGGCGGCGCTGGCGAGGGCCTCGGAGATGTCCTGCCGGGCGTAGGTGAGCGCGGGGCCCACGGAGAAGTCCCCCTTCTCGAGCAGCTGGTCGGCGGTGATCATCCACTGGTAGCCGCTGCTCATGCTCCGCACGCTCTGCTGCCGGAGCTGCTCCAGGGCCTGGGCGCGGGCGCCCACGAGGGCCTCGCGTTGCTCCACGGTCCGCAGCCGCTCCTGGTCCTGCTGCTGCTGGCTCTGTTGGGCCTCCAGCTCGGTTCGAAGGAGCTCCACCTGGGCGCGCAGCTGCTTCACTTCCGCCTCGCGGGCGGCGCGCTCCAACTCCTCGAGGGTGGGGGGAGAGGGGTTCTGTCCGAGCAGCAGCGTCAGGGAGAGGGCGAGAGGGCTCATCTCCCCAAACGTGTCCACCGCTGGACGAACCGGTACAGCCCGGAGGACGAGCCTCCGTCCCGCCGTCCGAGGGGCGAGCGGACGAAGTGCCCGCCCCGGCCGGACGTGTGCCGCATCAGCCCTCGAAGGTGTCCTTCATGCGGTTGACGGCGGCGCTGCTCATCTGGTCGATGGTCTGCTTGAAGGTCTGCTGCATCAGGACCTGCTTCATCATGACCTTGGAGGCCTGCTCGAAGACCTTCTCCGGGGAGGCGTTCGGGTTGGCCTTGAGCCACGTGGCCATGTCCTTCTGGATGCCCTCCAGGGCGCGGCCCTTGAAGCTCTTGCCCAGGCTCTCGATCGTCATGCCGTAGCCCTGGGCCTTCTTCTCACCCACGAGCTGCGCGAGGGAAGACATCACGTCCTCCAGCTTGGAGTCGGTGTTCACGCCGAGCTTGAAATCGGACCCGAGATCGCTGGCGGACTTCACGCCCTTGAGATCCTCCGCGGACGGAGGCTGGATCGTCGGGCCCGCCGTACGGGCCGCCGTGGTGGCGGCGAAGGAGGAAGAGTTGCTTCCGATGCGGGTGGACATGGCAACACCTTTCGGGAAAGACACGAATGCTTTGAAGGCATTATCGCCCGGTCCCCGGGGAAGTTGCGTGAGGGGGGGCCGAATTCTTCCCGTTTCCCGGCAGTGACCCGATAAGGCCCCTGATTCCAGGGGCTTATCAGAGGTCGATGCGCAGGCCCACGCCGGCCTGGAGCGTGGGCGGGGCGATGTGGATGGGAGGGATCTCCTGCTCGCCCCGGCGGATGGCCGGCAGGTTGAGGGCGAAGCGGAACTCGCCGCCCTTCTGGCCGTAGTTGAGGGCGACGAAGGCCTCGACGCTGAGGTAGCGCAGGGCCCGGTGCGTCACGTCCAGGCGGGTGATGAAGGAGCGATCCGAGAGGTTGCCCAGGTTGGACAGGATGAAGTTGGTGTTGTCCCAGGAGCCCGGTCCGGCGAGCAGCCCGTAGAGGGCGGCGTAGTGCTGGCCGATGAAGAAGGGCTGATACTGCCCCTGGAAGAGGAGGTACGGGTAGACCAGCGAGGAGGAGTAGCCCGTGGGATTGTAGAAGTACTCGACGCCCACGGTGGCGGTGTCGTTCTCCGAGTAGGCGAACGTCCAGGTGGCGCCGGTGCTCAGCTGGGGGATGTACGAGCCCTCCAGGTAGGTCGTCTCGATGGGGATGGAGCCGAGGTCGAGCGGTGGGCCGTCCCCGTTGACCTGGCTGAACAGCTCCTCCAGGGAGACCCCCGCGGGCAGCCGGTAGATGGGGGTGTCGGAGCCCCTGCGGATGGCGAGCTCGCCGTAGATGTCGATGGGGCCGAGGCCGGAGGAGAAGTCGAAGCCGAAGCGGGGCTTGCGGCCGCGCTGGAGCACGGCATCGAAGCCCAGCTCGGTGGAGCCGAGCACCACCTCGGCGCGGGCGGCGCCACCGACGCGGCCGAGCGTGTCGGCGGGGCCGGCGTTGTCGAGCAGGCCGATGGCGTAGAAGTTCCACCCCTTGGCCTCCCAGGGCACGTGCACCTTGAGCATGGTGGCGCCGGTGCGCGCGTCGAAGAGGGCGAGCGGATCCCTTCGCTGGGGGCTGAGGAAGTCGGTGGGGTTCCAGAAGCGCGAGGGGCCCCACTTCACGTGCTGCTTGCCGGCGGTGATGAAGAGGGCGCGGCCCAGGTCGAAGCGCAGCCAGGCCTGGTCCAGCAGCACGCGCGGGTCCGCGGCGGCCGCGCCGGGTGCCGCGGGGAGGAGGCTGCCCGAGCCCTCCCTGCGCGTTGGATCATAGGTGAGCCGGCCGAGCACGAAGCCGCGGAGCCGGTCGGTGGGGCGCGCGTCGAAGTACCCGTCCACCAGCATGGGGGCGGAGAAGGAGGTGTTGCCGAAGGTCACCCCCTCGCTGCCCTGGGAGAGGGCGCGCAGGTAGAAGCGCCCGCCGATCTTCAGCGGGTCCTCGACGGCCTCCTCGGTGTCGAAGGCGTTGGTGGCCGAGGGCCCATCGAGCGCCTGCGCGTCCCGGTCCGCGGGCCGGGAGTCCCGGGCCTCGGGGGCCGGAGCCGTGGCCTCGGGCGAGTCCCCGAAGAGGGCGCTCTCGCCGGGGCGTGCCGCGTCCGCCGGAGCGGGCGAGGCCTCCTGTGCCTCTGGCGTCTCACCGCCGAAGAGGTCGGCCTCGTTGGGGCGCTCCTGGGCGAGCGCCGGCAGCGCGGTGAGGACCGCGGCGAGCGCCAGGGTGGTGCGGGTGCTCATCGGCTTTTGCTCTCGAGCCAGGCCTTGGTGAAGATGTTCTCCTCGAGCGGCTTGAGGTCCACGTTCTTCACGACGATGACGGTGGAGTTGGCCTTCTCCACCTCGTCATAGAAGCGCATCTCCTGGGGGAACCAGACGTCGGCCTTCTTGGACTCGCTGAAGACCTTCATCCACTTGGGGTAGTAGGAGGTGCGCATCAGGCGCTTGGAGAGGGCGAACTCCTGGCGCTTGAGGATGTTGGACGTGTCCTTGTCCACCCACAGGTGCACCACGGGGTAGGCCACGTCCACGCCCGGCCTGGCGGTGAGGACGAGCTTCCATGCGGTGAACTTGCCGAGCTTCTCCTCGCCCTCGAAGGCCGGGTCGAACTCCTCGGCGAGCCGGGACTCGTCGAAGTCGGCGCGGCGGCTGTCGGTGCCGGCGATGCGCTCGCGCTCGGTGCGCCGATCCCACTTGCCGGTGTTGGGATCATAGCTCCAGAGGTTCTTCTCCAGCCGCATGTAGCCCTTGCCGGCCTCGCCCTTGGGCCTGGTCATGAGGATCATCAGCTGATCCTTGGCGTCGCGGCGGTACACCACGGCCTCGCGCACGACGTCCGTTTTGTCCTTCTCCTTCTGCTCGATGTACATCAGCGACTTGTAGTCGCCGCCGTTGCGCTGGCGGTCGTCGAGCGTCTCCAGCAGCTTCTTGAGCTCGGCCGGGTCCTTCATGTCGGCGGCCCGGACGGCGGGAGCGGCGAGGAGCACCGTGGCGAGCACGGCGCCGAAGAGGTTGCGCAGGGTCATGGTCGTCACCCGATGTGGTGCATCGCCGTGACGGGCTTCATCCGCGCGGCGAGGAAGGAGGGAATGAGCGAGACGAGGGTGGTGCACAGCGTGATGATGAAGACGGAGCCGGCCACGGCGAGCGGGCTCACGGCGAAGCGCAGCTGCTCGGACATGATGATGACCTGGACGGCCATGGGCATGGTGACGTGGGCGGCGTTGAGTCCCAGGCACACGGCCAGCCCCAGCAGGGCGCCGGACAGGGTGCCGAACAGGGCCAGCAGGAGGGCCTCGAGGAAGAACATCAGCACCACCCACCCGCGCTGCATGCCGATGGCGCGCAGGGTGCCGATCTCCCGGGTGCGCTCGCGGATGGCGATCCACAGGGTGTTCATGACGCCCACGCTGATGATGACGAGCAGCAGGGCGAGCAGTCCCACGGTGAGCCCGTTGAGCGCCTTCACGGACCAGGTGATGAAGGAGATCTCATCCTCCCAGTTGGTGATGTCCAGGCGCTGACCCGTCCAGGCCTCGCGGTTGACGGACTCGAACTTCATGAAGAACGGGTTGGGGTTGTGGTCGAGCACCTTGTAGCCGAGCTCGGGCAGCCGCTTCATGAGGCGGGCCTGGACGGCGGGGACGTCGGCGGTGTCCTTGAGGTAGAGGTGGAGGGCGCCGGTGGCGTCGTCGCGCATCTGGTAGAGGGCGCGCAGGGTGGAGTTGGGCAGGTAGCAGAAGACGGAGCTGAGCATGCCCACGTTGGCGGCGATGGCGGCCACGCGCACGTCCACGGTGTTGCTGGTGCCGCGCATGGTGGGGGAGGAGAGGGTGACGGTGTCGCCCACCTTCACCTCGAGCTTCTTGGCCTGCTCCTCGAAGAGCAGCAGGGTGTTGGGCTGCTCCAGGTCCTCCATCCGGCCCTCGCGGAGGATGAGGGCCCTGCGGAAGCCCGTCTCGTTCTTGACGTCGATGCCGCCCAGGACGAGGTCCATGGAGCGGGTGTCGCTGACCACCTTGGAGTAGCCGCGGCCGCGCTGGACCATGTAGTCCAGCTCGGGCACCTCCTGGAGGAGCTGCTTCTGGAGGGGGGGGACCGCGGTGACGACGGGGGCGGACTGGCCGGCGGTGACCTTGTAGAAACCGGCCACGTTGACGTGGCCCGTCATGAGCGTGGTGGCGGTCTCCACCGTCGTGGTCTGGATGCCGTTGGCCAGGCCCATGAGGATGACGAGCAGCGCGGTGACACCGGCGATGGCGCCGCCGAGCAGCAGCGTGCGGCGCTTGTGGGAGCCGAGGTTGCGCAGGGCGATGAGCAGCAGTTGGAACATGGCGTCACTCGTCCGTCTGCATCGCCTGGAGGGGCGAGACCCGGGTCGCGAGGTACGCCGGGTAGAAGGTGGAGAAGGCGGACACCCCGAGCACGATGACCAGGGCGGTGATGATGTTGGAGGCCTGCAGGGTGGGGAAGAGGCGCGGGCCGGAGAAGAAGAAGTAGAGCGACTCGTGGAACGCGGGGATGCCCATGACACCGAGCCCCTTCACGGCCAGGGTGCCCAGCAGCGCGCCCGCCGCGCCGAACACCAGGCCCAGCACGGTGGTCTCCAGCAGCACCATGCCCAGCACGAAGCCCCGCTGTGCTCCGATGGCGCGCAGGGTGCCGATCTCCCGCACCCGCTGCAGCGTGGCCATCATCACCGCGTTGTTGATGATGACCACCGCCACCACGAAGGTGATGAACACGGCCGCGTAGAGCACCAGCTTGGCCACCAGGATGATCTGCCCGACGAGGTCCGAGGCCTGGTGCCAGGAGACGACCTTGAGCGGCAGCCCGGCCTTCTTCGACGCCTCCTGGAGCTCCACCAGGGTCTGCTCCAGCATGTCCGGGTTCTTGAGCATCACCGCGGCATGGAGCACCACGCCGTCGTCGATGTCCTGCTGGGTGTACTTGCGCGGGGCCTGCTCCTGCTGCTGCCGGGCCTGGGACACGCCCTCGAGCTGGGCGTCCACGTCGATGGAGCCCGAGGCGGTCTCCGCCACCAGGGTGCTGTCTTCGCCGAAGAGGGCGGCCTCGGCGTCCTCTCGCTTCACGTCGGTGACGCCGCTGGCCGCCTGGAGCTTCTCCAGCTCGTCCTTCTGGTCCACCGTCAGGTAGCCGTACAGCTCGCGGAAGGTGATGAGGTCCATCAGGCTGAGCGAGCCGGCCAGCTGGGACTTCTCCATGCCGGTGAAATCGAAGGTGCCGTACACCTTCACGTTCGCGCTCCGCGCGTAGCCCGTGCGCGTGAAGGCGGTGATGGTCAGCTCGTCCCCGAGCCGGAGGCGGTAGAGGTCCAGCAGGGGCACCAGCTCCGCGTAGAACTGCTGGTAGCGCGTGTCGAAGTTGGTGTCGTCCATGGTGAAGAACGCCACCAGCAGCTTCTCCAGCTCCGTCTCCTGGCTCCCGAGCGCCTTCTGCAGCCGCGCGATGGCCTGCTGCGTCTTGAGGGGATCCAGCTGGAAGAGGAGCTCGCGCGTCTGGGTCTGGTTCTCCTTCAGGCGGCGCTGGAGCTCGGGGTCGTCGGCGATCTTCCGGTGGTTGACGTCGCGGGCCTCCTTGATGAGGTCCAGCCGGCGCGCCGTCTTCAGCTTGTAGAACTCCTCGTAGGAGAACTTGGGCAGCAGCAGGCCGCGCTGGCCCTCGGGCACGGCGGTGCCGTCCACGATGCGCATCCGGTCGAAGGTCTTCTGGAAGTTGACCAGGTCGGTGCCCAGGTAGCGCAGGGGAATCATGTCCCCGTCCGTCACCAGCGGGGCGATGCGGTTCTCCAGCAGCTCCAGCGAGGCGAGCGGGTCCTTCTCGAAGCCGTCCCAGAACTCCGGGGTCCGGGCGCGCTCCAGGGCCCGCAGGTCCGCGGGGTCCATGGCGTTCTCGGCGGCGATGGCGTTGCGCCGCTCCAGGTCCTTCTCGAGCAGGGCGATCATCTGGCGCACGTGGGACTTGAGGCTGTCGATCTGCGCGCGCAGCCCGGGCGTCTCACCCGCGGCGGCCTGCTTGTAGAGATCCCTCAGGCGCGCGAGCGTCAGGTCCACCGTGTTGCCGGACATCAGCAGGGTGGAGTTGGTCCCCATGGGGACCACCGTCTTCACGTTGGGGTGCTGCTCCAGCACCTTCTTGATGTCGGAGAAGCGCTCGATGACGCGCAGGTCCGCCTCGCCGCCCATCTTCCCGTAGAGCGCCAGCGAGTCCTTGGACTTCTCCGAGTACACCTGGAGGTGGCCCGCGACGCTGCCGATGATGCTGCGGCTCATCGACTCGTCCAGGCTGTCCACCACGGCGCCTCCCACCACCACCAGCACGGTGCCGAAGAGGATGATGCCGCCGATGATGACGTTGACCCAGCTGGCGAACAGGTTGCGGAAGGCCACCTGCACCAGCAGCTTGAGCTGTCCCATCTAGTGGCCCTCCGCCCCCGCGGCCATGGCCCGCTGGGCCTCGGCCGGGGTGATGCGATCGAGGATCTTCCCGTCCGCCAGCCGGATCACCGCGTTGGCGTGGTTCATCACCTTGGCGTCGTGGGTGGAGAAGATGAAGGTGGTGCCCTCCTTGCGGTTGAGCTCCTTCATCAGGTCGATGATGTTCTGGCCGGTGACGGAGTCCAGGTTGGCGGTGGGCTCGTCGGCCAGCACCAGCTTGGGCCGGGTGACGAGCGCGCGCGCCACCGCCACGCGCTGGCGCTGGCCACCGGACAGCTCGTTGGGCCGGTGCTTCACGTGCTTGTCCAGGCCCACCTGCTCCAGGAGCGTCATCACCCGCTGCTGGCGCTCCTTCGGGTTCAGCTTGCGCTGCAGCAGCAGGGGGAACTCCACGTTCTGGTAGACGCTGAGCACCGAGACCAGGTTGAAGCTCTGGAAGATGAACCCGATGGTGTGCAGCCGCAGGTCCGTGAGCTGCCGCTCGGAGAGCGTCTTGGTGTCCTGGCCATCCACGCTCACCACGCCCGAGCTGGCCGTGTCCACGCAGCCGATGAGGTTGAGCGCCGTCGTCTTGCCGCTGCCGGACGGGCCCGCGATGGAGATGAACTCGCCGGGGTATACCTCCAGCGACAGGCCCCGGAGCGCGGGCACCTGCACCTTGCCCAGGGTGTACGTCTTGGTGACGTCGGTGAGGGAGACGATGGGCCGTTTGGCGCCAGAGACGGCGGTGAGCTGGGTCATGGCTGGGTCGGTCCTTTCCGAGACCGGGGAAGGGGTGGGGGAGGTTACCGGGTGCCGCTGCGGCGCTGACGCGGAGAGGGCGGGGAAGGGGTGGTCTGGCTGCCGGGTCTGCGAGCGAAGCGGGCGCGCCAACGCTCGGCCGCACCGGACAGCTCCTGGCGGTAGAAGCCGCAGAACTCCACCGCCTCGCGCAGCTTGTCGCGTTCCTTCAATCCGGGCATGGCGAGTGCGTCCTGGCACAGTTGGCCCAGGGCGTCCATGGCCGTGACGGCCATCTCGAGCCGGTGGTCCCAGCCCGAGCTGTTGAAGACGTAGTAGTGGCGGCGATCCCCTGGGATGCTGGCGGGGTCCACCAGGCCACTGGCCTGCAGCTGGCGCACGTTGGTGGAGACCGAGGCCGGACTCACCCTCAGCAGCCGGGCGACCTCGCCCAGCGCGAGCGGCTTCTCGGCCAGCAGCAGCAATCCGAGGATGCGGCCGCCGATGCGCGGCACGCCCTGGCGCTCGAAGAACAGGCCCATCGACTCGATGAACTGCTCTTCCCCGGCGTCCAACCCGTCCCGACGCATGCGCGGCCCTTTCCGGAGCGGAAATCGCGCACCCGTCTACTGGCGTCAGGACATTCAGTCAATACTGAATGAATTGATGAGCCCGCGGCACCGGTGCGGCGCCGCGGGCTCGAGGACTTCATCCTCACGAGGGACGTGGGGGTGAAGGGCTAGTACTTCACGTCGCCGGAGCCGCCCTTGTCGCCGGCGCCGCCGCCCACGTCACCGCCCATGTCCTTGTCCTTGTTGATGTCCTGGTTGATGCCCGTGTCGCCTTCCAGGCCGCTGCCGCCCGTGTTCGCGTTGTCCAGCGAGATGCTCTTGGCCACGTTGTCCGTGCCCTTGATGTCGAAGCTGGCGCGCACCTGCTGGCCTTCCTTGAGGTCCTTGACCCGCTTGACGCTCGGATCCTGGAACTGGGTGTCCTTGTCGATCTTCAAGGGGATGATGCCGTTGTCCGTGCGCAGGCTGACCTGGTTGCTGCTGCTCTTCACCACGGTGCCGGTGACCTGCTTCTCGCCCATCATGCCCATCTGACCCGACTTGCCCATGTGCCCGGTCTGGCCCTGCATGTGGCCGGTCTGGCCCTGGTCGCCCGCGCCGCCGATGTCGCCGCTGCCCATCTGTCCGCTGGTCTGGCCCTGCTGCTGGCTCTTGCCCTTGTCGTCATTGGCCAGGGCCACGCCAGAGCTCAGCAGCGCCACGGTCGCGAACAGCCCCACGATCTTCTTCGTCATGAGATTCTCCCTTTGAGGCGGTGGCCGTGCCCCCCATGGACGTGCCCCCCGCTGGGCAAAAGCTAGGTGCACTCTGGGTAGCGGCCAGGGACGCCCCGGGAAGTGGGAGTGCCTGAGCCCTCCCCGGGCGTCTTTTGTTGGCGCGCCGCCTCGTTCGTAGGGCAGGCGGCTTGAACCCGGAGGGCGTTTTCCCCTACCTTTCCCTCATGCCTCCCCCGTCCAAGCAGCAGCCCGCGCCCGTCGCCGAGCCCCTGCCCACGCCTTCCTTCCCCGCCATCGAGTCCTTCATCGAGTCCGCCAGCGCCGAGGAGGTCCAGTCCCTCTTCACCCCGGTCAAGAGTGAGCTGGCCAACCTCAAGGGCCCCAAGGCCGAGCACGCCAAGAAGGTCCAGGCCGCCATCTCCCGCACCGAGGAATTGCTCGGCGTCCTCCTGGAGACGCGCGAGCGGCTGGTGGCCGAGGCCAAGGGTAAAGGCCGGAGATAATTGAGGTTTTCCGGCCCGGGCCGACTTTCTGGTGGATCAGACGCAACTGGGGCGGACGATCACCGATAATTCAGGAAAAGGGAGCGCTGGAATCCCCGTGCTCCACGAAGCCTTGGCCGTTCCATCGTCTGGAGAGGAACCATGAAGATCGACAGCAACCTGAACATGCCGCGGATGTCCACCAACGTGACCACGGCCCGCGTGACCCCCGACACGAGCTTCGCCGCTCGCGTGCAGAACGGTGTCGGCACGGCGGCCAACATGGTGGCTGGCGGCGTGGGTGTGGTGGCCAACATGGTGCCCGGTGGCTCCGTGGTGTCCGCGGCGGTGTCGTCGCTCACCACCTTCAGCAACTCCAGCGGCTCCGGCTCGGCCCCGTACTACGGTGCGGCCCTGGGCTCCGGCGCGGCTCCCATGAACACCACGCTCAACGCCGGTGGTGGCAGCGCGCTCGTGTCGGGCTCCACTGCCATCAGCGCCTCGGGCGGCAACAGCGGCCAGGTGAACCTGCCCAGCGGCGGCAGCGGCGTGGGCAGCGAGTTCAACGGCGAGATGCAGGGCATGTTCGCCGAGCAGAAGAAGCTGCTGGGCCTGCAGGTCGCCATGCAGCGCGAGAACCAGGTGTTCAGCACCATCTCCAACGTGCTGAAGACCCGGCACGACTCGGCGAAGAACTCCATCGGCAACATCCGCTAGCGCCCGGCGCTGGCGGTCTCACGGGTCCGGTGCCCCGGGGAGGACGAGGCCTCGTCCTCCCCATGGCCGGGCCGGAAAAGGAAGCAGACGTCACATGGCGGAGACTTCGGAGATCTCGGGCAGCCTCGTGCCGCTCGCCAGGCGGGAGGCGATGATCCTCCTCGAGGCGGGGTACCTGTGGCTGGACATGGGCCAGTTCGACAAGGCGCGCGAGATCTTCGCCGGCGCCGCGCTGCTGATGCCCAGGAGCGAGGTGCCCCAGCTGGCGTTGGGCTCGCTCGAGTTCGCCCAGGGCCGCCATGACAAGGCGCTGCAGGCCTACCGGGCCGCCCAGCGGCTCGCCCCCAACTCCGCGCTGCCGCGGGCACATGTGGGCGAGGCCCTGTTGTTCATGGGCAAGGTGCCCGAGGCCCTCAAGGAGCTGAAGGCCGCCATCGATCTGGATGCGGATGGAGATGGGGGACGGCTGGCCCGCGCCCTCATCGAAGCAAAAGAAGCGGGGGCCCTGCCTCCGCCCGCCGCGAAGAAGTAGACTGTATTGACGGAAGGAGATGCCGATGTCGGTCGGTGGAGTTGGACGAGGGGGCGGAAAGGGACGGGCTGGAGGCGCCAAGGGCCCCTCCGGCAAGGCGCCGGCCGGCAAGGCAGGGGCGACGAGTTTTGGTGGCGCGGTGGATCGCACCGCGGGGCTGGTGGGCCCCTCCGGAGCCGTGGGCTCCGGCAACGTTCAGGGGCCCCAGGCCGCTGACCCCATCACCTCCCAGGCGCTCGCCATCGCCAAACAGCTCAAGAACGGGGACTTCAAGAACAAGGAAGAGGCGACCAAGAAGCTCGTCGCCGAAGTGCTCAAAGAGAAGCTGCGGATGAAGTCGTCGGCGCTCACCAGCAAGATCGCCGATGCCTTGCAGGATGACCCCCGACTGAATCAGGCCCTCGAGCGGTTGTGGTCGAAGGCCGAGTGAGCGCCCCGCTTGGCTCTCGGCGAAGACAAGAAGGTCCTGCTGGAGAAGTACGGCCCCTACGTGCGGTCCCTCGCGGCCACCGTGCGCAGGCAGTTCTCCGCCCAGCTCGAGCTCGATGAGCTCATCGCCTACGGCCAGATTGGCCTGCTGGAGGCGGCGGATCGCTTTGATCCGAAGGTAGGAGCCAACTTCCTCACATTTGCCCACTACCGCATCAAGGGCGCCATCTACGACGGCCTGCGCAAGATGGGAGTTCTCAAGGGCAACGACGCGCGCAGCTCCTACATGGGAGAGCGCGCGACGGCCTATCTGGGAAATCTTTCGGATCGCGAGCAGGGAGGAGGCAACCGCGGGGGGTCCATTGACGATGATGTCATGGAGATCTCCAACGCGGTGGCGGGACTGGCGATGGTGTTCGCGACCAGCCTCGAAGGTGCGGACACCCTCGGCTTCTCGGACGAGTCCCTTCCGGCGGATCAACGGATGGAGCTCGAGCAGCAGCGGGTGAGGTTGCGGGCGGCCATCGAGAAGCTGCCGGAGAAGGAGAAGCGGCTTCTGCAGGGCTACTACTTCCAGGGCAAGACGCTGGAAGAGGCAGGGGCGGAGATCGGGCAGTCGAAGAGCTGGGCGTCGCGGCTGCATGCGCGCGCCATCGAGCGGCTCAAGGAGCTTTTGAACGAGGAGGACTCTTCCTCCCCTGAGGATTCAAGGAGGCAATCACATGGCGGGTCCGATGGCCGGCGTCTCGGCGGCGCAGATCGCTCAGCAGAAGTTGCAGGATCAGGGCGCGCAGCAGGTCAACAAGCAGGGGGCCTCGAAGTTCGACGCGGCCCTCGCTAACAAGGCCCAGGCCGCGGGCGGGCCGGAGCAGGTCCAGGCCACCCAGGCCACTCAGGCGACCCAGCGCGCCGAGCAGATCCGCCACACCGAGTCCGTCAACAAGACGGAGAAGGCGGCGCTCAACAAGGTGAACACCGCCGGCCAGGAGCCCGCCACCGCGCGCGGCGCCGAGGCCGTCACCGGCAAGCAGGAGGCCAACAAGGTTGGCAACATGCTGTCGCACGTGGTCGGCGAGCTGGAGAAGGGCCAGGTCAACATGGACAAGCTCATCCAGGCCGGCGCCTCCGGGAAGACGTTCTCCAACGCCGAGCTGCTCTCGCTCCAGGCCGGCATGTACAAGTACACGCAGGAGCTGGACCTGACGAGCAAGGTCGTCGAGAAGGCCACCAGCGGTCTGAAGGACACCCTGAAGACCCAGGTCTGAGCGAGCGGCCGGCCGAGCCGGCTCCTCTACCCCGAAGGGCGTCTCCTCGAAGCGAGGGGGTGCCCTTCCTCGTTTTCCAGGCTGTTTCGGGTTGGGTCTTGTTGCGAGGGAGCCGGCCCATCTAAGCTAGGCGCGCCCATGACGCTCCGACCGTACGCGCTCGCCGCCCTCCTCGCTCTCGCGGTGGGGACCGGCTGTACCATCGACCTGCAACACGACCTGAATGAACAGGACGCCAATGAGATCTACGTCCTGCTCAGCAAGAACGGCATCGCCGCCACGAAGATGAAGGAAGAGGGCGGCAACGAGCTGCGCTTCCGGATCCAGGTGCCCAAGGCGGACGCGGCCCAGGCCGCCGAGCTGCTGCGCGCGTATTCGCTGCCGCGGCCCATGGAGAAGGGGCTGAACCACTTCGCCAAGGGCGGCATGGTGCCCACCGCCACCGAGGAGCGCGCCATGCTGCTCAAGGCGCTCGGCGGCGAGGTGTCCAACGCGCTCAACCAGATCGACGGCGTGCTGGAGGCGCGGGTCATCGTGATGATCCCCGAGAACAACGACCTCACGCAGCCGGAGAACAAGCCGGAGCCGTCGGCGTCGGTGTTCATCAAGTACCGGCCGGGCCTCAAGAACGAGTCGCCCATCAAGCGTGAGGACGTGCAGCAGTTCGTCTCCACCGCGGTGCCGGAGCTCAAGCCCGCGGCGGTGACGGTGCTGCTGACGCCGGCGCTGGCGCCCGACGCGGAGGTGGGCCCGGAGAGCCGCCTGCAGGACGTGTTCGGCATGCGGATGACGGCCTCCAGCGTGAGCCAGTTCCGGATGATGGCGGGCGTGGCGGTGATGATCATCCTGGCCGCCATCGGCCTGGCGGTGTGGCCCATGCTCCGCGGGGATGCCGCTCCCGCGGCGGGCCGTCGGAAGTAGTCGCGCGAGCGCCCTGCGCGCTCTTTTCCTGGAACGCCTTCCACCCGCGGGGTGACCGTTGGATCAGTTCTTCACCTCGCTGAGCAAGCGACAGACGATGATGCTCCTGACCGCCATCACCTTCGGTGGCCAGGAGGGCGTCGCCGCGCTGGAGCATCTGCCCGAGGAAGAGGCGGAGCTGCTCCAGCACCGGGCCCAGGAGATCCTCCAGATTCCGCGCGAGAAGCGGATTCCCCTGCTGGTCCAGGAGATCAAGCGGCTGGTGAAGGACCGGCGCGGGCAGCTGTGGAGCGCGGACCCGGAGCGTCTGGCGGGGCTGCTCAAGCGCGAGCGCGCCGCCCTGGTGGAGGTGATGTTGCGCGCGCTGCCGGGGCAGCTGGCCGAGGCGGTGCGCTCCCACCTGCCCAACACGGGGAAGGTGAAGCTCACGCGCGAGGTCCGGCCGCAGGTGCTGGACATCGTGCGCTGGAAGCTGGAGGAGCGGCTGTCGCGCGAGGCCTCGGCGCACGTGCCCTTCAAGTTCACCGACGTGCTGCTGCTGCAGACGCGCGAGCTGCTCACCATGAGTGACCGGCTGGGCGCGCGCGTGCTGGGGCCCGCGCTGGCGGGCATTCCGGAGGGCGAGCGGGAGCCGGCCTTCGCCGTGCTGCCTCCCCACCTGCGCCAGCTCGCCACGCGCGCCGTGACGGCGAATGCCCCGCGCAAGCTCGCCGAGGAGGACGCCCGGGCGCAGCTGGACCTGTACGGCGGCATGGACAACCTGGCCTCCGCCATCCGGGGCGCGGGCGTGCACCGGCTGGCGCGGGCCAGCGTGGCGCAGTCCGCCGAGTTCGCCTCGCGCCTGGTGGAGAAGCACCGCAGCGAGTTCGGGCAGATGCTCGCGAAGTGGGTGCGCGAGGAGCGCGCCAAGCCGTCGACCCGCGGGGATGGGGGCCGCACGGACATCGTCACGGACCTGGAGCGGCTCGCGGCCCGGGGTCTCATCGAGCGCCCGGTACGGCTCACCCCTCCGCGTCCGCCCGCCCTCGGCCCTCCGCCCTCGCTGGCCGGCAAGCCGGCGGTGGTGGCGCCGCCCCCCGCGAGCCGGGGTCCCGCCGTGTCCCGGGAGATGCGCGCGGGCGCCAGCTCGGAGGCCTCGGTCCGCCGGTCCGCCTCCTCCCAGTCCGTCAACGTGCGGAGGGATCCCATCGCCGAGCGCGAGGCCCGCCGGGCCGGGGCCAGCTCCAGCTACGGGGGCCGCCAGGACGCGCCGCCCGAGTCCTCGCCCTCGCGGGTGAGCCGGGTGACCCCTCGCAGTGCCCGGGAGGGGGCGGACGTGAAGCCAGATCCCACCGGAGCGCGCATCGGCCCGCCGCCGTCGCGGCCCCCCACGAATGTGGGCTCCCGGTCCCGGGTCGCCGAGGTTCCCGAGCAGGATTCAGAGGTCTCCCGCATCATTCGTTCCCCCGTGGCACGCTCGCAGAGCCGGAGCGCTGTATCCCGGGTCGAGGCCGAGCCTGATCGGCCGCCCAGGGTGCTGAGGACCAGCACCTCCCTCCCGGCGGTGAAGGCGGACGGGTCCCAGGTCCAGCGGCGCCCGCAGCAGCCGGGCGGCCCGGGTACGAGTGGGCGTGGACCGCGGGGCGGAACGCGCTAGCATCCGGCGCACAAGGAGCTTTCCATGGCGATCGGCAAGGTGATCAAGGGCGATTCGGGGGCCGAGCCTCTACCCGGTGGGGACAGGCCGGTACTGCGTCCTCCGCGCCCGGGCGTGATGAACGCCGAGGTCTTCGATGCCCGGCAGACCGCCCAGGGCATCATCGAGGAGGCCCACCGCGAGAAGGAGCGCATCCTCGCGGAGGCCCAGCGCGAGCGCGAGGACCTGCTGGCGAAGACGCGCGAGCAGGGCCGGCAGGAGGGCCTGGCGCAGGCCACGGAGACGCTGCTGCGCGCGAAGATGCAGGCCGGGGAGATCCTCGCCCAGCAGGAGCGCGACGTGGTGGCCCTGGCGTGCAAGATCGCCGAGAAGATCATCGGCCGCGACGTGGAGCGCGACCCTTCACTGCTGGCGGACATCTGCGCCAAGGCCATCGAGGAGCTGCGCAACGCGCGGGCGGTGGTGCTGCGGGTCAATCCCAAGTCGGCGGCGGTGCTGCGGGCCCGCAAGGCGGAGCTGATGGAGCTCATCGGCCGGGCGGTGGACGTGTCCATCAAGGAGGACGCGGACGTGGCCCCGGTGGGCTGCATCGTGCAGACGGAGTTCGGCAAGGTGGACGCGCAGCTGCCCACCCAGTTCGAGATGCTGCAGAACGTGCTCTTCCCGGACCAGGGCAAGAAGGACGGTCCCGCCTAAGCCATGGCTCTCGATCTCCAGCGCTACTTCTCCCTCATCAAGGAAGCGCCGCTGTACCGGGTGCAGGGCCGCGTCACCGAGCTGACGGGTCTGGTCATCAAGGCGAGCGTGCCCGGCGTGCGCGTGGGCGAGCTCGTCCTCATCAAGGGCCACGGCGGCCGCAACGCGGTGAAGGCCGAGGTGGTGGGCTTCCAGGGTGACGAGGTCATGCTCATGCCCCTGGGCGAGCTGCTCGGCATCGGTCCGGACAGCGAGGTCATCCCCACCGGCAGGCCTCTCTCCATCAAGTGCGGGGAAGGGCTGCTGGGCCGTGTGCTCAACGGCATCGGCGAGCCCATGGACGGCAAGCCCCTGCCCACCGAGGGCCTGTTCGACTGGTCCGTGGACCGCGACTGCCCGGACCCCTTCAAGCGCCAGCGGATTGAACGGCCGCTGCCCCTGGGCGTGCGCTGCATCGACGGACTGCTCACCGTGGGCGAGGGCCAGCGCGTGGGCCTCTTCGCCGGCTCCGGCGTCGGTAAGTCCACGCTGATGGGCCAGATAGCGCGCAACACCAAGGCCGACCTGTGCGTGGTGGCGCTGATCGGCGAGCGTGGCCGCGAAGTGCGCGAGTTCATCGAGGACGCCATGGGCGAGGAGGGCATGAAGCGCTCCGTGCTGGTGTGCGCCACCTCGGACCAGCCCAGCCTCGTGCGTCTGCGCGCCGCCTACGTGGCCACGGCCATCGCCGAGTACTTCCGCGAGCGCGGCGGCAACGTCCTCTTCATGCTCGACACGGTGACCCGTCTGGCCCGTGCCCAGCGTGAGATCGGCCTCGCCATCGGCGAGCCCCCGGCCCGCCAGGGCTACCCGCCGAGCGTCTTCTCCATGCTGCCGCGCATCCTCGAGCGCACGGGCAACTCGGAGAAGGGCAAGTGCACCGCCATCTACACCTGCCTCGTGGCCGGCGGTGACATGGAGGAGCCCATCGCCGACGAGGTCCGCGGTATTCTCGACGGTCACTTCATCCTCAACCGTGCCCTCGGCGAGCGCAACCAGTGGCCCGCCATGGACGTGCTCGCCAGCCTCTCCCGTGTGATGAGCGGCATCGTCTCCAAGGAGCACAAGAAGGCCGCGGGCAAGCTGCGCGAGACGCTCGCCACGTACGAAAAGCAACGCGACCTCATCCTCCTGGGCGCCTATCAGTACGGAACCGACCCCCGGACGGACTACGCCATCGACAAGTACGACGCCATCATCGACTTCCTCAAGCAGGACACCCACTCCAACAGTGGATTCGACGAGACCGTCGAGCAGCTCATCGGCTTGTTCGAAGAGTGACAGGGGAGGGTGACAGGGGAGGGTGACGGACCCGGGGTTTTCCAGGTTAGGATGGGGCCATGCCCCCCTACCGGTTGCAGACCCTGCTCGAAATGCGCGAGCGCGCCAAGGAGGAGGCCGAGCAGGCCTTCTCCGACGCCGTCAAGGCGCTGGAGAAGCAGAAGGCCGAGCTCAAACGCCTGGAGCAGGAGCTCGAGACGCGCAAGGCCGAGCGCAAGCAGAAGGTCATGGCCTACCTCCAGGGACTCATGGCCAAGGGGACCACCGGTCCCAACAGCTTCACGATGATGAACCGGTACGAGGAGCGCCTCAAGGACGAGGAGGCGCAGCTCGCGCTGGAGATCGAGCGCCAGAAGGAGGTCGTCAAGACGGCCGAGAAGCTGGTGGAGCAGCGCCGTCGCGAGATGGCCGAGGCCGCCAAGGAGCTCAAGGCCATCGAGAAGCACAAGGAGAACTGGACGAAGCAGATCCGGGCCGAGCGCCAGGCCAAGGAGGAGCTGAACCAGGAGGAAATCGGGAACACCTTGTTCCTGATGCGTCAGCGCAAGTAACCTCCAGGCCCCCCCAGGTGGTGTCGAGATGAGCCGAGTCGAAGACGATCGTCAGGCGCAGAAGGCCGCGGAGCGGCTGGTCCAGGAGAAGCGTCTCCAGGAGTCCAAGGCGAAGCAGCGCCAGGAGGGGGAGTCCTCCTTCTCCAAGCTGGTCCAGCAGCAGAAGTCCGCGCAGGCGCAGCAGCCCCCGCAGCAGAACCTGGGCAAGTCCGTGCTGGCGCGTCTGCAGCAGGAGGGCAAGGCGGGAGACCTGCGCGGTCAGCAGCGCCAGACGGGCATGTCCGAGGGCCAGGTGTCCGGGGGCCGCCAGCCGGAGTCGCCCCAGATGGCGCAGGCGAAGAAGCAGGACCAGGGCGTGACGCAGACGCGCGTCGAGTCGCGCGCGGCGGACGCGAAGAACACCAGCGAGGCCCTGGACGAGCGCGGCGAGGCGCTCGACAAGGACAGCGAGAGCGCCGCGATGGGCGTACAGGCCCGGCGCGAGGGCAAGGGCTCGCTCAAGGCCGACGCGGACGGTGGGGGCAAGGGCGGCGGGGACGGCAAGGACAAGAAGGACGGCGCCGAGGCGGCCGCCAGCTTCCGCTTCAACCCCGCGCTGATGGCGCCCGTGCCGGTGGCCAAGCCCAAGCCCACGTCGGGCTCGGAGCGGCTGCGCGCCATCGCCAATGAGATCGCCCAGAAGATCGTCGAGCGCGTGCGCGTGGGCACCAACGCCGCGGGCAACGCGGAGTTCCAGATCGACCTGCGCAACGACGTCCTCAAGGGCCTGTCCATCAAGCTCAGCGCGAAGAACGGGAAGATCCACGCCACCTTCAGCGGCAGCGACAAGGAAGTGCTGAAGATGCTCGAGGGGCAGCGTGAGACGCTGAAGAACGCGCTGGCCGGACGTGGCCTCACCCTCGAGGAGCTGCGCGTCGAGGCGAAGTCATGAGCAGTCTCGACCTGGACGACGAGTCCGGTCCGCAGGAGCGCACCATGGTGGTCGACGCGAGGCAGCTCAAGCGTCCGGCCGCCCCGGCTGCCCCGGTCGTTCCGGGCAAGCCGTGGAAGCCCTACGCCTTCCCCCGGTTGGAGAAGGTGTCGCTCAACGAGTCCCGGCTCACCTCGCGCCTCAAGTGGCTGACGCCGAAGGCCGAGGCCGCCGAGGCGCTGTGCACCCGGCTCAAGGGCCTCTTCGACACGCAGGTGGGCTTCCTGCTGGAAGGGGTCCGGGCGATCGGTCCGGGCGAGCTGCGCCGTCACCTGGCGGAGCCCACCTTCCTGTCCTTCCTGGTGCCCGGTCCGCATCGCGGGCGCGCGGTGCTGGAGATGGAGCTGCCCCTGGCGCACGCGGCGGTGGACGCGCTGCTGGGTGGCGCGGGCGAGGCCGTGGGCGTGCGGCCCCTGACGGACATCGAGGAGGGCGTGGCCAGCTTCGTCATCCTCGAGGCGCTCAAGGCGCTGGTGCCGGGGATGGATCCGAGCCAGCCCAAGCTGCGCCTGGAGGGCGTGGCGCGCGGCCTGGACGAGGCCGTGACGCGGCTGAGCGAGGACGGGCCGGTGTTGGTGATCCAGCTCCGGGCCCGGCTCGGCTCGCAGGAGGGCATGGTGCGCCTCTTCGTGCCCTCGGGCGTGCTGGACGTGATGGAGCCGGCGCAGGCGGCCGAGCAGCGCCGGGCCGCGTTGCATGCGGACATCCAGACCCACCTGGGCCGGCTGTCCTCGGTCCGCACCTGGCTGCGGGCGGAGATCGCCCAGGCGGAGATCTCCAGCCGCGACCTGGCGAGCCTCCGGGTGAAGGACGTGGTGCTGGTGGATGCGTTCTCGGCCCGGCCGGACCGGGGGGAGAATGGCACCGCCCGGCTGCTGCTGGGGCTGGCCCGCAAGGGCTGCCTGGCCGCGGACGTGTTCCTGGAGGATGGCCAGTACCGGGCACGCATCACCGGGCTGGTGCCGGGAGATCAATCCTTCCCGAGGCGCGTGCCCTCCGAGGCGGATGAGTCCGCGGCGGAGGCCCTGGGAGAGACGGGGGACGAGGAGTTCACCAACCCCGAGATGCGCAACCCTTTGGCGGAGAGTGGTGCCTTGGACGACAGAATGGATTCGGGCGACCTGCTGGGTGACATCCCGCTGCAGATCTCCGTGGAGCTGGCGCGGGTGCCGGTGACGGCGGACCAGGTGGTGGCCCTGCGGGTGGGCCAGGTGGTGGAGCTGCGCCGGGCGCCGGGAGAGCCGGTGGACCTGTCGGTGAATGGCAAGGTGATTGCCCGGGGCGAGCTGGTGGAGGTGGAGGGGCAGTTGGGCGTCCGGGTCCTCTCGCTCGCGGGCTGAGAGGAGCGCGGCGCGTGTGGGGTGACCCGGGCAGGCAGGCAGAGGAGCGGGGCAGGGCGGCGGCGGCCCGTGGCGGTCTCCTGCCCGATGCACTAGCCTCGCACCCCACCATGGCAGTGTCTTCCGTGTTTCCCCCGCGTCCGGTCTGGCTGGTGTGCGCGTGCGTCCTGCTGGCGCCGCTGGCCCGGGCCGATGCCCCCGCCCCGAGCGCTCCGCCGGCACAGGCCGCCCCCGCGGCGCAGGTGGCGCCCGCCGCCGCGCCGCCGGCTTCCGTGGATGAGTTCGGCGCGCCCTCGCAGCGGCCACCGGGCCTGGACGAGGAGCCCGAGAGCCTCGGGTGGATGCTGATGCGCACGCTGCTGCTGTTCGGCGCGGTGGTGGCCTCCATCTACCTCACGCTCAACGTGGGCCTGCGCAGGCTGATGGGCTTGCAGGGCGTGCCCGCGGGGCGGCCCTCGGTGGTGTCGGTGTTGGAGCGGGTGCCGCTGGACCAGCGCCGCACCCTCTTCGTGCTCAAGGCCGCGGACGAGTACCTGCTGGTGGGCGGAGGCGAGAGCGGCCTCCAGCTGCTCTCCAAGCTCGACACCGCGGCGGTGGAGCGCATCCGCTCCGAGACTCCGCCGTCCAACGTCATCTCCCTTTCTCCCTTCCTGCGGAAGCTCCTCGCCCGCCGCGACGCCACGCAGCAGCAGACTTCCGCTACCCAACCGAGCGGCACCGAGCCGCCGGGCGCCTGATCGAGACGACTCGTGAGATTCACCAACGTCCGCCTCCCCGCCCTCCGCCTGTCGCCCTGGCTCTTCGCCGTGGTGTTCGCGCTGGAGCCCTTCCTCGCCTTCGCCCAGCGCAACAAGCGCGGGGGTGGTGGGGCCGCCGCCGCCGCCGACGTCGCCGTGAACGTCGACGCGGTGAGCCCCGACTCCTTCGCCTCGCGGCCGCTGGTGCTGATGCTGGCGCTGGCCGCGCTGTCGCTCGTCCCCTTCGTGTTGATGATGGTGACGAGCTTCGTGAAGATCTCCGTGGTGCTCTCCATCGTGCGCTCGGCACTGGGCACCCAGCAGATTCCTCCCACCCAGGTCATCACCGGCCTGGCCATCATCCTCACCGTCTACATCATGGCCCCGGTGGGACAGGCCATGTACCGGGCCGCGGAGGTGGACATCCTCTCCAGGGGACCCTCGCTGCTGTCCTCGGAGTCGGTGGGCACCTTGTTGGAAGCGGCCAACAAGTCCAAGGAGCCGCTGCGCGCCTTCCTCATCAAGAAGGTCACCGCCAAGGACCGGGCGCTCTTCTACAACCTCGCCAAGAAGATGCGCACCACCGAGGAGGACAAGAAGGAGCTGACGGACAAGGACTTCATGACCATCGTCCCGGCCTTCGTGGTCTCCGAGCTCAAGGAGGCCTTCCAGATCGGCTTCCTGCTCTTCGTGCCCTTCATCGTCATCGACATGGTGGTGGCCAACATCCTGCTGGCGCTGGGCATGCACATGCTCTCGCCCACCACCATCTCCATGCCCTTCAAGCTGCTCCTCTTCGTCCTCGTCGACGGCTGGTACCTCATCGCCAAGGGCCTGGTCGTCGGTTACCTGTGAGACGCACATGCACCAGCTGAACTCCATCCTCCAGCAGGCGCTCTACCTCGTGCTCGTCGTCTCGGCGCCGCCGGTGCTGATGAGCCTCCTGGTGGGCTTCATCATCGCCGTCTTCCAGGCCACCACGCAGATTCAAGAGCAGACGCTCTCGTTCGCTCCCAAGGTCATCATCGTCTTCGGCGTGCTCGCGCTCGCGGGCCCGTGGATCGGCCACCAGCTGGTCCGCTTCACCTTCCACGTGTTCGATCAGTTCCCGGCGCTGATCAAATGAACGTCTCGGAAGTCATCGCCCGGATGACGGAGCAGGCCAACCTCTCGCTCGTCATCTTCACCATGGGCCTGCTGATGTGCCGGATCATGCCGGTGCTGGTGCTCTCCCCATTCCTGGGCGGTGAGGTCATCCCCCCGGAGATCAAGATGGGCGTGGGCGTCATGCTCTCCGGCGTGCTCTTCCCGGCCGTCAGCGCGCGCATGGGGGCCATCCCCACCAGCGCGTTCCCCTACATCGGGTTGATGCTCAAGGAGATCTTCATCGGCGTGGCGCTGGCCTCCATCGTCAACGTCGTCTTCGAGGCGGCGCGCGTGGCCGGCAACCTCGTGGACACCATGTCCGGCAGCAACAACGCCCAGCTCTACGTGCCGCAGCTCGGCACGCAGGTGTCCATCTTCGCCAGCCTCAAGGTGCAGCTGGCGGTGGTGCTCTTCCTCACCCTCAACGGCCACCACCTGGTCATCGAGGCGCTCGCCGAGAGCTTCTCCATCGTCCCGCTGGACCGCTTCCCGCGCTTCAGCCAGGGCGAGTGGGCCTTCTTCGAGCTCTTCATCCGCTCCTTCGCGGACCTGCTGAAGATCTCCCTCGCGCTCGCCGCGCCGGCCATGCTGGCCGCCTTCCTCACGGACATGGCGCTGGGCGCCGTCAACCGCGTGGCGCCCCAGGTCCAGGTGTTCTTCATCTCCATGGCCATCAAGCCCCTGGTGGGCGTGGTCATCGTCTTCATGTCGCTCGGCCTCATCATGGAGCGGATGCAGACGGAGTTCGCCTCCATGCTGGCCATGCTCCGCCACGCCATCCGCCTGCTCGGCTGATCCAGGGTCCTCGCCATGTCCGACGAGAAGACAGAAGAACCCTCACAAAAGAAGCTCGACGACGCACGCAAGAAGGGCCAGGTCTGGAAGAGCAAGGACCTGACGGCCGTGTTCGGCTTCGTGGTGGGCCTGGGCGTGGTCAAGGCCACCTGGTCCACCGTGGAGGAGCGTGTCACCGAGCTGTTCCACTTCAGCTTCGATCACATCGCGCACCCGGAGAACCTCGAGGCGGCCACCGGTCAGCTGATGACCATGGGGCTCAGCGCGGTGCTCCTGCTCACCCTGCCGGTGGTGGGGGCGGTGGCCGTCATCGGCGGCCTGGTGGAGTTCCTCCAGGTGGGCTCGCTGTTCACGATGGATCCGCTGATGCCCAAGCTGGAGAAGCTCAACCCCATCGAGGGGTTGAAGAACCTCTTCACCAAGAAGCAGATCGTCGAGCTCATCAAGAACCTGACGAAGATCGGCATCGCCGCCTACGTCACCTACGGCGTGGTGCGCGACTCCATGCCCCTGGTGGTGGAGACGGTGCGCCGGGACATCCCCACCATCCTCGCCATCATGGGCGAGCTCACCTACCGCGTCGCCGTGCGCGTGGGCATGGTGTTCTTCCTCTTCGGCATCTTCGACGTCTGGTGGCAGCGCAAGTCGTACATGAAGGACCAGATGATGTCGAAGGAGGACGTGAAGAAGGAATACAAGGAGAGCGAGGGCGATCCGCACAACAAG
>NZ_DASUNC010000008.1:0-53156 GCF_036277355.1 Archangium sp. | reverse complement strand
GATGCCGCGGGCGTCGTCCCTGTCCAGCACGCGCACCCCGGTGTCATCGGTGTGCAGCAAGGCGTCGGCCAGCGTGCGCTGCTTGAGCAACTCCACCACGGGCGCCAGCAAGTCACTGGCCCCCGCCACCCAGTCGCCCAGAGTGGAGGCGGGCAGCCTCACCCCGTGGCGTTTGTCGAAAATGGCCTGCTGGCGGTGCAGGGGCAGCCCGTCGCGGTACTTGCCCACCAAAAGCTGCGCCAGCAGCCCCGGGCCGGGCAGCGCCCCGGGTAGCGGCGTCTCCCCCGCGGGCGCGGCGGCCACCCCCTCCTTGCAGCGCGGGCACGCCAGCTTGGGACGCTTCTCTACTCGCACGTAGAAGCGCGCCGGCTCCAACTCCAGCCGTTGGCTCACCTCCTCGCCCATGGGCTTCCTCTCCTCGCCGCACTCCGGGCACAGGCACTCCTCGGCCACGGGCTGCACCAGCACCTCGCGCCTCTCCAGGTGCGCGGGCAGCGCCTGGGCTCCGCGCACGGGCGGGCGCTTGGGTGTCTTCCTCGGTGCGTCAGCCGGCGGGGCCGCCGGGGCGTCTGCCTGGGCGCCGCCGGCGGTGGCGGGCACGGCCTCTGGCACGGCGGACTGCTGCTGGGTGAACAACGACAGCAGCAGTTGGAGCTGACTGGCGGGAGTCTTCTCACTGCGCCGCCCGTACAACTGCCGCAGCGCCTGCTGGAGGCGCACCAGCGTGGAGGCGTGCTCCTCGCGCAGCTGACCCAACAGGCCCAACAACATCTCAATGGCCTGCTCGCCGTGGCCCTCCGTCAGCAGGCTCAGCATGTAGGCGCGCACCGCCTCCATGTCGTCCCCCTCGAAGGCGGACGGCTGGACTTCTTCCTGCTGGCCCCTCTCTTCTTCGACGGTGACGGGAAAAGTCATGCGCGCCTTGCCTATGCACGAAGTCATGCCGGGCACGCAAGCGCGGACTCAGTGCACCTCGCCGCTGCGCACCGCGCGGCCTGTCTCCACCAGCGACAGCAACTCCGAGAGCTGCCGTACGTCCAGGTGCACCGTGGCCTGGCCCTCCTCGGGCGCTGGCACCCGGAAGCGTCCCGCTTCCAGTCTCTTGCTCACGGTGCAGTACCCGTTGGCGTCCCAGAAGAGAATGCGCACGAAGTCCTTTCTCCTGGAGAAGAAGACGAAGAGGTGGCCCGACTTCGGCTGCTTGCCCAGGCTTCCCTCCACCAGCGCGCTCAGCCCGTCGGCCTGCTTGCGCATGTCGCTCGGCTGTGTCGCCACCCAGTTTCTCACCCCCTCCGGTAGCTTCAGCACCTCTGCACCTCCTTCACCGCTCGCAGCACCCTCGCCACCAACTCCTGGCTGGCCCCCGCCTCCACTCTCACTCTCACCCCGCCCACCTCCACCTGCACCTGCTCCCCCTTCTCCCTCACCGCCTCGCTCCTCTCGGCGGGCGCCACCTCCACCGGCACGAAGGCCATGGCCGCGCGCGCCCCCTTCTTCCCTTCATGCCCGCGCGTCCAGAAGCGCAGCCTCTCACGCGGCAAACCGTACTTGCGCATGAAGGCCGACTGCGTGCCTCCTTCCTCCTGCCAGGCTCGCACCACCTGCGCTGCTACCTCGGGTGTCCACCTCGGTCGCCGCGCTGCCTCCAACCACGCCGGCTCCCCCTTCGTCATCGCTGTGTTCGTCGTCATCGCGCCGCTCACTCTGCGGCTCCTCGAGCTCCAGCTCTACCTGGGCCGGATCGGAGGCTTACGGTGCTGGCGCCCGTGAAGGCGAGGGTGGTGACGCTCAGACCGGAGCACACGGCCGCCTCCTGGGTGCCCAGGGCGTCCACCGGCACCTCCTGCTCGGTCTCGGACGCGCCCCCACAGGCTGTCATCAGCAGTGTGGAGAGCAGGGCACAGAGGGGGGGCGGTGATGAAGGGGCGTGTCATGGGGCGGGACTCCTCACAGAGGAGGGGGGACATTTTCCACTTGGAGTATAAAATTTGATTGTAAACGGTTTTTTTCAGAGCGAAGTCAAAGCTCCGGAATTTCTGGTACCCGCGGAGACCGTGACAGGAGGCACCGAGGTGCGGACCTGGAGCTCTCACCGCACCCATTGCGCTCGATTTGTTCGAAGGCGAAAACCTTGCGCTGGTCCGGACGCGTGCGGCCGCAAAGGATTGCCGGAAACGGCGTCATGTGTCCGTCCATCACCGTGGGCACGCTGTTCGCAAGGGGCTCGTCCGTGTGTTCACTCACGCACACAAGGAGTCCAATCATGCGTCTGGTCGTACCGATACTCATCCTGCTCCACATCACGGCCTGCGTGAAGCGCAACGTCAGGGTCGATATATCCAATACAATTCCCGTTCAGGCGAGGGTGATAATCGTCGTCAAGGATCAGCAGGATCGAGAGACGGAGCACCAGGAGATGTATGTACAGGCCTTGAAGGGGGGGAATGCCTCAACCCAGAGATGGGGGCCCATCGCAGTGCCGATCGGCCATCAGGTCAACGTCACGTGGTCGGCAGTAGGCTCTTCGGCCGTTCATAGCGAGCAACCGCTGTTGATCAACGATGGGGGTAAGCTGGATCTGAGCAAGCATGTCCAGATCGCGAATGTCACATTGACGTCGCCAGAGGAATCCAAGACGGCGCTCGAGCAACTCGCAAGCAGACTCGAGATCCACGGCAAGGAGGTCAGCAGGCTCGTCGACGTCGTTCCGAACCTCGGGGCGCTCATCATCGCCCGTGTCGATGGGGCCGGAAACGTCACCAACATCGTGGATCGAATACCTGTCACACAGCCGACCCTGTCCGTGGGGGGCGCCGCAGTCTACGAGGATACGGCCATCACGACCCGGGAGATTTTTTCCCAGCTGGCCGTGAACGTGCCGCTCTATGCCGACATCCAGAGCAGTATGTCGGTCGAAGGTACCTACAGCATGAAGTGGTCGCTCCGCCAGTATCCTTGGGACACCAGGGAGAGCTTCATCAATGCGGTGGCGACGCTGAATCAGAGACAGAAGAGCGCGTTCGCGGCTCTGCTGGAGATGCAGCCTACCGATACCAGGGTGTTCTACATCTCCAAGATGCAGGTGCTGGAAAAGGCCGTGTTCTCGGTGGCGAAAGGCCAGAAGGATGTCGTGAAGTCAAGTGGCGGAGCCGCCACCATCTTCACTGGAGAAGCCGAATACTACTTCGATCATCGAACGACGAAGATCATCGATGTGAGTGGCTACGTGTACGACATCGTGTACAACCAATGGGGGACCCGCGATGCGGTATTGGCCTATCTCAGAGGGACCGAAGCCAGGCCGCCCGAAGCCAGGCCCGCCGCTGTGGATCCAAACATCATGCTGGCCCCCTGAGCCCGTCGCGGCAGCTCACCAACGGCCGAGCGCCCCGGCCAGAGACGAGCCCTCCGGGAGGGCGAGCCCGTAGCGCCGGCTCTTGCTGTAGAAGGTCCCCTTGGCCACGCCCAGGGCCCTGGCCGCCCGGGCCGCTCTCCCTCATCTAAGCTGCGCGGTAACAACGGGCCGGCCGTCGAAGTTGAGCGCTGAGGAATGGCAGCAGGTGGCGGAGTTGGTGCGGGCAGGGGCGCGCACCAGCGGGTTTCCTACCGAGCGCTGGACGCTCACGCGTGTGGCTCATCTCATCCAGCACACGTTCGGCGTGAGCTACCACCCCAACTACCTGGCCGAGCGCCTTCACCGGCTGGGTCTGAGTCCGCAGCAGCCCCGCACGCGAGCCAAGGAGCGTAACGACGCGTTGGTGGAGGCGTGGCTCAAGCGCGATTGGCCACGCATCAGAAGGGGGCTCGTAGAAGCGGGCGGGCCATTGCCTTCGTGGACGAGACGGGTAGTTCGTTTCGGGCCCGCGTTGCATCCACCTGGGCACCCGTCGGGCATCCGCCCATCTTGCGCCGCCGTGACAAGCGGCGCGAAGTCTCCAGCATCGTCGCCCTCGTTGCCCCCTACAGCCCCAGGCCGGCGCGCCTGTATTCGCGCCACCAGGAGGGAGGCTTCACCAGCGAGGATATCATCGCGGCCCTGCGCTACTTCCGCAGGAAGGTGGGCCGTCCTCTCACCATCGTGTGGGACGGCCTCAACCAGCCCCACAGCGCCGAGACGCTCGACTTCGTCGCCCGCCACCCCAAGGACTTCCGCCTCGAGCGGCTGCCAGGCTATGCACCGGACCTCAACCCCGAGGAGGGCTGCAATGGGGTGGTGAAGGCCGAATTGCGCAACGCCACGCCCGACTCCGTCGCCGAGCTGCGTGCCCAGGCACTCGCTTCATTCATGCGCCTGGGCCACCGACACGATGTCCTCGCTGCCTTCTTCCATCACGCCGGCCTGAGCCTTACCGGACTTCCCTGAAGCAGGTTAGGGTCGGCGGAGAACGCCACGTCGCGCGTTTCTCTCCTCCGAGGTCTCGATGCATCCACCCAGTCGACTCACGGTCAGGCCTCAGACGCTGATCGCGGTGAAGGACGTGAAGGCCAGCAGCGCGTGGTACCAGACGCTGCTGCAGCTGCGCGGGGGCGATCCGGACCACCCCCACCGGCTCCTCTATGACCGCCTGTGGAGTGGAGAGACCCTCGTGCTCCAACTGCATCGGTGGGATGCCGAGGAGCATCCCAATCTCGTAGGCGCCGATCGGGCACCGCACGGCCATGGCGTCCTCCTCTGGTTCGAGATCGACGACTTCGATGCCGCCGTCGAACGCGTGAGACGTCTGGGCGCGCGGGTGCTGGAAGAGCCGCACGTCAACCCCGCTGCGCAACACCGGGAGATCTGGCTCGAGGACCTGGACGGCTATGTCGTCGTTCTCGCCAGTCCGGATGGTGAGGCTGCCCGGGTGTAGAGCCTTTGTCCCGCGGTTGCTTGCTCCAGGTAGGACAGCACCCGAAGCGAGCGGGCATCCGAGCGCCGGCTCAGGGGCCCTTCGCTCTCATGCGATTCCCCCCGTGCTACTCGCGAGCGCATGGAATTCAGCAAGAGCCTCGCGACGAAGCTCCTCGTCGCTCTTTGCAGCGTCATCAGCATCTCACTCGGCATCCTCGTTCTCGTCGTCAGCCGGCAGTCCTCGCGGGTGGCCGAGGAGCAAGCGAACCAGCTGGTCACGCAGATGGCCGAGCGCTATGCGCGCATCGTCAACTCGGAGCTCGACGCCGCGTTCATGCCCGTCCGGACGCTCGCTCAGACGTTGGTGGCCCAGAAGGTCGCCGGTCTGACGGATCGCCGGATGGCGGATGCGGCGCTCCGGAAGGTCGCAGAGGCCAACCCCAAGGTGCTCGGCATCTGGACGACGTGGGAGCCCAATGCGTTCGATGGGCTCGATGCGAAGTACGTGAACACGCCCGGCTCCGACGCCACCGGACGCTACATCTCCAACTGGTCCCGCGGCTCCGGACAGATCGCGCTGGAGCCCAACCTCGATTGAGCAGGAGGGCACCGATCGGCTGGCGCAGGTGATTGCCGACGTCCGCGATGGGGCCGCGGCGCTCTCGTCGGCCGCGTCACAGCTCTCGCAGACGTCCCAGTCGCTCTCGAGCCGCGCGACCGAGCAAGCCGCCACCTTCGAGGAGATGACCAGCAACCTGGAGACCATGAGCGAGTCCATCGTCAAGAACGCCGACAGCAGCCGTCAGGTGGAGACGATCGCGGCCAAGGGAGCTGCCGACGCCGAGAAGAGCAGCCGGGCGGTCTCCGCCTCGGTGGAGGCCATGAAGCAGATCGCCTCGCACATCTCCATCATCGAGGAGATCGCCTATCAGACGAACCTGCTCGCGCTGAACGCCTCCATCGAGGCGGCGCGCGCGGGCGAGCACGGCAAGAGCTTCGCCGTCGTCGCGTCCCAGGTCCGCAAGCTGGCGGAGGGCAGCCAGAGCGCCGCCCGGAAGATCAGCACGGTCGCGTCGGACAGCGTGAAGATCGCCGAGCAGTCCGGCCACCTGCTCCAGGCGCTCGTCCCGTCGATCGACACGACGTCGCACCTGGTCAAGGGCGTCGCCGCAACGTCGGGCGAGCAGTCGACGAGCGTCCGACAGCTCAACAAGGCGATGCTCGGCCTGAACGATGTGACGCAGCAGAACGCGGCGGCCGCCGAGGAGTTGTCGAGCACCGCGGAGGAGATGGCGGCGCAAGCGGAGGGCCTGCTGCAACTGGTGCGCTTCTTCCAGGTGGACGGGGCCGAGAAACACGGCGCACCGCGCAGCCGTCCTGGTGCGCGGGCATTGGAGAGCGGGCCTGTACCGCCAGGCCTCGAGACGCTCAGGTCGGCTCCTTCCTTGCGAAGGAGCGCTCCATGACGGCCCGTCCCGCGCCCGCCCCTTGCGTTCCGCCCCCCCTCCTCCTGGCGGCGTCAGGGCACGTACAGGATGGTGGCGTTGTAAAACAGCGACCCCGGTGCGATGGTCGAGCGTCGTCTTCTCGACACCCGCCCGCCATGATGCCCTTCTCCCTTGCGCCGACAGCACTCTTCGAGCTGCTCGCCCGCATCTACGGCTTCATCTTCGCCTGCAGTGTCATCTCCTTCGCGCATCCCCGGCTGCGGCGTGCGGAGGCCAGGCCCATCCGGCAGGCCATCAACTCCTGGTGGCCTCCGGCGCTCGCGGGTGGGCTGTGCGTGGCGCTGGGCGCGTGGGCGGCGCTGGGCGTCTTCGCGCTGACCAGCGGGTGGACGCTGCGCGAGTACCTGCGCACCCAGGGAGCGGAGCGAGACCCGCGCCTCGACGCCCTCGCGTACCTGGTGGTGCCGCTGCATTTCGGGGCCATCGCCACGGGCAACGCCCGCCTCGTCTCGGGGCTGTGGCTGTTCTGGACTTTCGGCATCCTGACGCTCGCGTCGCTGCGCCTCGGCGGCGACAGGCCCATCGCCCGCGCGGCCCGGCTGCAGCTCGGGGTGGTGTGGACGGTGTTCTCGCTCGGCCACGTGCCCTGGTTCTTCTTCCACGGGCCGCTGCCCGGCCCCTCGGGGGCCGCGGGCTTCGTGCTGCTGCTCCTCCTCTCGGTGATGACGAGCGACGCGGGGCAGTACGTGACCGGCAAGGCGCTCGGGCGCCACAGGCTCGCGCCCACACTGTCACCCCGGAAGACGTGGGAGGGCCTGCTCGGCGGGATGGCGATCTCCGCGCTGGTGGCGGGGCTGGCGGCCCCCTCCATCACGCCCTTCACGCATGCGCAGGGCGCGCTGCTGGGCGCGGCGCTCTCGGGGCTCGGGTTGCTGGGCGATCTGACGGTGTCCGGGCTCAAGCGCGAGGTCGGGCTCAAGGACCTGGGCACGGCGCTGCCGGGGCAGGGCGGACTGCTGGACCGCTGCGACAGCCTCATCCTCACGGCTCCCCTCTTCTTCACGGCGGTGCAGGCATGGTTCGGCTGAGGGCCTCCACGGATTACGCCGAGCTCAAGCGCGAGGTCCGCGCCGCGGGCTGCTACGCCTACGCCCCGTGGCGCTCGGTGGTGAGCCTTCCCCTGCACCTGGCCTGCTCGGCGGCCCTGTTCTGGGCCAGCGCGCGAACGGACACGTGGGGTGCGGTCCCGCTGTTCGTGCTCGCGAGCCTGGTGTTCTACCGGCTGGGCTGGCTGATGCACGACGCGGCGCACGGAGGCACGTTCCGCTCCCGCCGGGCGAACCGCTTCTTCGCGGCCCTGACGGCGGGGCTCCTGGGCGAGTTCGTCTCGGGCTGGCGCCATGGGCACGACCGGCACCACGCGGCGCCCAACGTGCGCGGCGTGGACGGGGACCAGTCGGAGCGGTGGGATGGGGAGCGCCGCTTCTCCCATGCGTGGATCGCCGCGCCCAACCTGCTGCTGCTCTCGCGCTTCCGCGGGAAGTACCTGCCCAAGTCGTTGCTGCTGCTCGGCCTGCGCGACGGCTTCTACTGCCACCGCTTCCACCGTGAGCGCTTCGTCCGGGAGCTGTGCCTGGTGGTTTGCGGCTTCTCGTTGCAGGGCGCGGGCCTCGCGCTGCTCTTCGGCCCGTGGGCGATCCCTCTCTTCCTGGCCCACACCTGCATCGGGATGTTGTACCTGAACACGGTCTTCGCCGGGAACCACTACGATCTCCCGTCCTTCACCGAGGCCGAGGCGAGCACGCTCACCTTCGCGGAGCTTCAAATCCGCACCTGCCGCAACTACACGGGTGGCCTCTGGGCGCGCTTCGTCTTCGGCGGGCTGGAGAATCAGCTCGAGCACCACCTGTTCCCCGACCTGCCGCGCCACCAATTGCGGCGGGCCGCGCCCCTCGTCCGCGCCTTCTGTGAGCGGCGCGGGCTCCCCTATGTCCAGGAGCCGTTCTCCACGGCACTCGCGAAGTTCATCCGCTTCCACGTGGACGCACCCGCTCCGGAGGTTGCCCCCGAATGAAGAACTTCCCGGTGCTCGAGCAGCTCAACGCGGCCAGCCTGGTCACCAGCCTGTCGGTGGTGCTCGGCACGCTGGCGTGTCACCTCGCGCTGACGGGCCAGCTCGGAGCCGCGGTGCTCTGTGGCGCGCTGGCGCTTCCTTGCGACGTGTTCGACGGCCAGCTCGCGCGGAGGCTGAAGCAGGTCAGCGCCTTCGGCGGCTTCCTCGACTCGCTCGCCGATGCCGTCTCGTTCTGCCTGGTTCCGCCGATGCTCGCCCACGCGATGGGGGTGGGCGGTGCGTGGACGGCGGCACTCGTGGCGTACTCGCTCACGGGGGTGTGGCGGCTGGCGCGTTTCATGGAAACGGGGACGGTGGTGGTGGACGGCCGCGAGTGCTTCCAGGGCTTGCCCACCGCCCACGGAGCGGCGCTCTTCTACCTGGTGGCGGCGGGCGCGGCGGGGCTGCCGGCCGGGGCGCGCAACGTGCTGGTGGGGGGCTACCTCGCGGCGGCGGCGCTCGCGATGATCCACGGTTTCACGATTCCGAAGCAGGGCTGGCACACCCGGCTGCTCTGGGTGTTGGTGCCCGTCGCGACCGTGGCCTCCCTGGTGCGGTGGTGGTGACGCTGCTGCGCCGCAACGGGGCGCTCCTGCTCACCTCGTTCCTCCTCTCGGGCCTGGTGAACGTGCACGCACAGGCCTTCTTCGCGGCGAACGTCCCCGCGGCGAAGGAGCGTTGGCTCGCGGGCTGCCTCCTGGTGGGAACTGTCGCGTCCATCGCGGCGGTACGGCTGTCCAGGCGCTTCGGCTTCCTCGGGGGCGGCGTGCGCGCCGGGACCCTGCTGGTGCTCTCGATGCTGGCGCTGAGCGTCGTGGTGCTCGGCGCGCGGGGCCCGTGGCTGTACGCGGCGGCGCACGTGGGCGTGCGCGCCGTGGCGAACTACGTGACCCAGGAGATGGACCGCCGCGCCACGGCGCTCGCTGGGGCCGCGCGGGCGAGGAACGATCAACTCGGCAGTGCCCTGCGCTTCGTGGGGATGTTGCTCGGACCGCTGTGGCTGGGCGCCGTCAGCGCGGGCGCGGCGCAGGCGCGGGTGGCCCTGTGGAACGGCTGCGCGCTGGCGGTGCTCGGAGCGCTCGCACTCGCCGCATGCCGGGCGGTGGGGAGCGGAGACGAGACGTGGCAGCCCGCCGAGGCGCCTCGGCCGCTCTCGCGAAGCGGCCGCGCGGTGTGGAGTGGCGCACTCGCCATCTATGGTGCGTACGCCCTGCTGGCGAGCAGCGCGGTGTACGTGCTCCGGGACCTTCACGGCCGTGCGGATGCCACGGTGATGGGCAGCGCGTTGATCGCGACGGTGTACGCGAGCGCCATCGTGAGCACGGTGGTCATCGGCCTGTGCACCCGTGAGGGGCTGGCACCTAGCTGGATGCGGGTGGCGCCTGTGGTGATGGCACTCGCGGGCGCGCTCTTGGGGACGGAGGCCGCCGGGGCCACGCCCGTGCTGTTCGGCTCGGGAGTGGTGCTGGGCGTTGCGTTCGCGCTGTTCATGCTGGCCTTCCGCGAGCACGCCACCCGGCGCGCGGCCGCAGGAGAGCCCGAGTGGCTCGTGGCCTTCAACAATCTGGGCAACAGCGGCGCGCTGGTGGGCTTCGGCGCGATGGCGGCGTTGGTGGGACTGGGCAGCGTATGGCCGGGCAACTACGGCGTGCGGCTCGGCGAGGGGCTGGTCGCGCTGAGCGCCGCGGCGCTGTGGCTGAGCCGGGGGCGAGCCCCTCACGAGGAGACGGTGCCGCAAGCGGTCCGGCCCTGAAATGATTCGCACGGAGCGGACTCCGGGTCAGCTGAAACGTTGAATTCTCTCGCGAGGGGAGGAGTCGCGTGCCACGTTCGTGAGGCTGTCAACGCAGCTGCGCGTCCCTTGCCACGAGGCGAGGAAACCGGAGACACGGACATGGCAGACATCAAGTGCAGGATTCTCGCGATCGACGGCGGAGGAATCCGCGGCGTCATCCCCGCCTACATCCTCCAGCAGCTCGAGGCGACACTCGGTGGGAAGCAGCTCTTCGAGGTCTTCGACGTCATCGCGGGGACGTCCACCGGAGGAATCATCTCGCTCGGGCTCACGACGCCCTCCAGCGGCAGCAGCAAGAGCGCCGGAAGCACCCTGCTCCCGTACACGGCGCAGGACATCCTCGACTTCTACCTGAATGACGAGTCCGAGCTGTTCGTCCCCTCGAATGCAGGCGCCAAGTACTACGGAACCAACCCGGACGATCCGAAGAGCGGCATCCAGCCGTGGCTGCAGAATGCGTTCGGGGCGACCCTGACGCTCTCGCAGGCGCGAGCGAGCCTCGCCCAGTCCGGCCTGTCGATGCCGAAGCAGGTGCTCACCACCGGGTTCACGATCAACACCAACAACCCTGGGAACGTGGGCCCCTATCTCTTCAACTGGCAGGATGCCGCGAACTCCGCCGCCGATGACTACTACGTCTGGGAGGCGGCACGGGCGACGAGCGCGGCGCCGACCTACTTCCCCGCGGCGCAGATCGGCACGGGTGCACCGGGCGGCTCGGGCGCCACGGGCCGCTGGGTCGTCGACGGCGGCATGGTGGCCAACAACCCCGCCCTGTACGCGCTGGCCGAGGCCTCGCGGCTCGGGCTCTACGAGAGCCTCGACGAGGTCTTCCTCCTCTCGCTGGGAACGGGCCTCTTCAATCCGGGAATCGCCAACTCCGATGACTACAACTGGGGCACGATGAGCTGGCTCCTGGATGAAAAGGATACCCAAGGGGATGAGATCAGCCCGCTCATCCAGGTCATGGGAGCCGGCAACATCCTCGCCCCTGACGCGCAGCTCATGAGCCTGATGCCCTGGGGCAACTACTGGCGCATCGACCCACCCATCAGCTTCTCGGAGACCCAGATGGCCGGCACGGATCAGAGCGCGTTGCAGACCACCGCCGAGAGTTCCATCAGCGCCGGGGGCGATGGCTATTACGCCTACCTTTACGCCATCAACGTGCTCGGCGGCACCCTCCCCAGCAATGTCGATCTCTCCAAGATGACGCCCCCCGCCAGAAAAGCCGACCGCCGCAAGGACGCGCCCCCGTTCCGCCGGTGAGTCCAACACCCCTCGCCCCGTGAGCACCTGCTCACGGGCGAGGGCCACCACCCACCCCAATGAAGACATCAAGGCGGGTTGAAGGTGCCTGCCTTCCACTGCTCCAACGTTCTCGTCGCGGAGAAGCCTACGAGACCGTCTACATGCTTGATGATCTCCGTAAGCACCCGCTCCCCCTCGGCTGGTGCGAACTCCAATATCGAGCCAGCGGCCCAGCAACGGGTCCCTGGATCTGGATCATCGAGCAACTTCAATAAGTGGCGCTGCGCATCGCTACCTCTTGCCCGCAGCTCCTGGCGAATCGCAACGAGAAGGTCATACATGCGGTTTGCCTCCTTCGGCTTTCCCGCATGAATCGCAGGCCATCGCTCGGCGGACAGGGTCCTGGCTTGTTCGATCAAATCGTCCGTTGGAAGCTTCTTGATCTGTGCTTTTTTCATGGGATGACTCGAAACAACCTCAGGATCATCAATCCGAAAGCACGCTGCTCTTCGTAGGATTTCGTGCGGAGCCACTCGCGCACCACCATGCCGCCCGTATCGTCGGACCGGGTCGAGTAGTACGCGCTGATTGCATCATGTTTGGCCTTGTCTACCGCGATTACATTTTCCGTATTGTGAATAACTTCTGAGCCGAAGCGCTCAACATTGACCTTCCGCTGCTCGACGATGTGGTGCCATGCCTTGCCCTCTCCCGCGGAACCCATGGCATTTTTGAAAGCGTCAAAAGACTTGAATGCGCGATACCTGCTCGCGGAGGGCGCTTCCCCTTTGGGCGTTACGTCCCCTCCGTTCGATGGGCGATTGCCCCCACCGTTCCGGGCACTCATTGCCACCGCAGTGGTCGGCAGCACGATACGAATCGTCCCCTCATTCACGGAAACAATGACGCGCTCGGCGTTCGTTGCCGCGTCCATCAACCGGAGCCCGACATCTGATTCCACCGTGCGAGAGGCCTGCCCGAAGCCCGGTAGATTCGGCCCTTTCGATACGAGCGTGGCCGTTTCACCGATCGCCGCCGTCGCCACCATGACGAGGATGCGCACACTGTTGGGGCCGATGACTCTTCCGAACCTGCCGCCCACCTCTCGCAGTTCCGCGAAGCTCGTGGCTCGCGGTGCGTCCTCATGAAGCTGCACATAGGCGCGCAGCAGCTCGAAGAACTCCCACCCCAGGTAGCCCCACAGCAGCGCGGAAAACGCGAGAGCGACTCCCTTTGTCACTGGCTCGGGCGCAATCAAGAGTGCCAGATAGGCCGTCATGGTGAAGCTGAGGGTAGCCAGCACCCGCGCGGGGTCGAGCATGGCCCGTAGTTCCGCATCCAGCCCTTCCAGAGCTGGCCCTACCGCAAGGGCCAGGGCAATGCTGCGCTTATCCCTGGCATCCAGGTGAGGCCCGTCGTCAAAAAGCGTCAGACAGTCGCCTGGGGTGCCGCGCCGCTCGCAAAAACGCCCATAGGACCGCGCCAGCTCGGATTGCCACGCGTCGCCAGTCACAACAGGCGCGGACACCAGCGCCAGCTTCCGGCCAACGTACAGCGGGGGACATGGAGTGGAGACCCGCAGCGGGAGGTGGAGCCACAACGTCGTCAGGGCGGCCGTAAGCTCGGAGTCACTGACCTGCACCGGCTGAAAGTCCGTGGGCAGGTTGAACAAGACGGCTTCGTCCGCGCCCGGGTCATCGGCTTCCGCTACGGACGAACGGTCGCGGTACGCCATGCCCGCCCTGATGGGTCCCCCTGTTGCGCACGCGGAAAGCAACACCAGCGCAGTCAGCGCGAGCGAGCCCATGCGCAAAGGGCCCCGCTCACCCACCAGGCACGAAGTGGCGAAACAGCCAGGCATTGCCGCACCTCTCCAGTCGAGTCACCGGGACGACCCTCCCCCCCGCCCTCTCCCAGAGGGAGAGGGGGCATGCGCAACCCGGGTTCTTCTACCTCGCGCGGGCCTCGAGCCAGGACTTGGTGAAGATGTTGGCGTCCAGCGGGGCGAGTTGCACGTCCTCGTAGCGCACCACCATCTTCATCCCCGACTCGGCCTCCTCCTCGATGACTTCCTTGTAGTGGTAGACCTGCTGGCCGCTCTCCGGATCCTTGATGCGCTGGTAGGCCCGGATGGTGTCCGTGCGCAGCGTCTTCCCCGACGGCGCGTAACCGATGCGCTTCACCAGATTGTTGTCCGGGTCCACCCAGATGCGCAGCAGCGGGAACGGCACCTCCGCGCCCGACTTCGCCGTCAGGTACAGCTTGCGGTAGGACGTGCCGTTGAGCTTCTCCACGCCCTCGTCCTTCGCCGTGTAGTCCTCCGCCAGCCGCGAGCGATCGAAGTCCGACTCGCACGTGAAGGTACCCGCGATGTTCGCGCGCACCGTGGTCCGCTCCCACTGCCCCACTGTCGGGTTGTACTCCCACAGGTTGTTGCTGATGCGGAGGTACCCGCTGCCCGCCATGTGCTTGGGCTTCGTCGTGAGGAACACCAGGTCCCTCGTCTTGTCCCGCCGGTAGACGTTGATTTCGACGAGCCGGTCCTGCCCGTCCTTGCGAATCTCCCGGATGCGGACCACGCCCTTGTAGTCGCTCGTGAAGGACAGACGCTTGTCGATGAGGCGCAGGAGGTCATCCGCGGACGGCTGCGTGTCCGCGAGGGCCGCCGCGGGCAGCAGGGTGAGCAGGGCCAGCAGACACGACGACAGGAAGGCGCGAGAGGTCATCACAGGAACTCCATGGCGGAGCGGGGAGACAGCGAGGCGGCTCGGGCCGCCGGGATGATGGAAGCCAGGACCGCGCCCACGGTGACGAGCACCACCGCCACCACGGCGTGCGGCAGCTCGGGCTGGAGCGGGAGCGTCCCGCTGAAGAAGAAGTTGGAGATCGCCTCGGGCAGCGGCACCGAGCCGCGCAGCCCCACGCACAGCAGCGCGGACATGGCGGCCCCGCTCGCGGAGGCCAGCACGCCCAACAGCATGCCCTCGAGCACGAACATGCCCACCACCGAGCGGCGGTGCATGCCCATGGCGCGCAGGGTGCCGATCTCCCGCGTGCGCTCGCGCACCGACACGTTCAGCGACACGAACAGGCCCAGCACCACCACGGCGAAGACGATGACTCCCACCAGCACCGCGAGCGCCCCCAGTCCGTCCGTCACGAAGGACAGGAAGGAGGACTCGTCCCGCCACGTGGTGACGTCCACCCGCTGGCCCGCCCAGCCCTCGCGCAGCAGCGGCGCCAGCTTGTCGCCATACGCCTCGTGCGAGGCTGGCAGCACCGTGAAGCCCGAGGTGCGCAGTGCCTCGCGCACGGTGCCCGCCAGGGCGTCCACGTCCGTCTCCCCGCCACAGGTGAGCTGCAGCACGCTGGCGGACTCCGGCCTGTAGCCGTGCAGCTCGCGAAGGGTGGCGTTGGACACGAGGATGCCCGAGGACTCGCCCAGCAGGCCGATGGGCTCGGTGATGGCGGCCACCTCCACGTCGAGCGCGTTGTTCTTCCCTCCCACCAGCTGCGTGTAGAGCGTGGTGACGTCACCCACCTTCACCTGGAGCTGCCGGGCCAGGGGCGCGGAGAGCGCCACCGTGTGCGTGCGCTCCAGTGCCGCCACGGAGCCTTCCCGCGTGGCCATGGCCTGGACGAGCTCGCGCTCATGTCCCGCGTCCAGGCCCACCAGGAAGGAGCGCACCCGGTGCCGGCCCGCCGCCACGGTGGCATAGCCGCGCCCGCGCTCGCGCAGGCCGCAGCCGGCCGGGACGAGCGGCTCCACCACGCTCCGCACCCGGGGCGTGTCTCCCAGCACCGGTGCGAGCGTGTCAGGGTGCACCTTGAAGTAGCCCCCCACGTTGACGTCCCCGCTCAGCAGCGTCCTCGCCGCCTCGCGCTGGGCCGCGGCCACGCCTGTCTTCAGCGACATCACCCCCACCAGCACCGCGCTGCCGCTGGCGATGACGAGGAAGAGCAGCAGCGCCCGCTCGCGGTCCACGAAGAGGTTGCGCAACGCAATGCGCAGCAGTGAGAGCATGGCTAGTCCCCCCTCCGGCTCATCGCCACCACCGGCGCCACCGCGCTGCCCCGCCACGCGGGCACCAGCGACGCCCAGGCCACCACCCACGTCATCCCCACCACCACCAGGCCTCCGTGCCACGCCTTCAACTGCGGATACAGCACCGGCCCTCCGAGGAAGAACTGCAAGGACTCGTCACTCACGGAGATTCCCTGGCCCACCGCCGCCGACAGCAGGGCCGCGCCCGCCACCGCGCCCAACAGGCTGCCCACGCCGCCGAGCAGCAGCCCCTCCAGCAGCAGCGAGAAGAACACGTCCCGGCGCTGCATGCCGATGGCCCTCAGCGTCCCCACCTCCCCCACCCGCTCCTTGGCCAGCAGCAGCAGCGTGCCCGTGGACAGCAGCAGCACGAAACCTCCCAGCATCAACGCGAGCAGCAACAGCAGCACCTGCCCCATCCCCACCACGCCGCTGACGAAGCCGCCCGCCTCCTGCCAGCTCACCGTGGCCAGCGGCAGCTTCTTCTCGCCCGCGAGCCGTTGGATGCGCGCCGTCACCTCCTCGGGCACCGCGCCGGGCCGCAGCACGAGGGCCGCCTGCAGCACGCTCCCGTCCTTCATCTCCTCCTCGGTGAAGGTGTCCGCCAGCACGTCCCTGTCCACCACGAGCTCCCCGCCCGAGGCCTTCACCGGCTCCGCGTCGACGATCGTCAACGTGCCCAACGGCTCGTCCCCGGCCGGTGCCGCGGCGTCCGACATGCCGAGCTCGTCGATGAGCTTCCGGGCCTCCGCCAGCTCGGCCCGCGTCGGCCGGTTGGCCAGCTGGCGCGCGGTGACGAGGTCCACGAGCGAGGTGGTGTTGACGCGGCTGCTGTCGCCGCCCAGCCCGCGGAAGCGGAACGTGCCCCACACCTTCACCGGCACGTTGGAGCCGAGCTTCATCGGGTTGCGCAGGGAGAGCGTCTCCCCGGGCTTGATGCGGTACAGCGGCAGGTGGGGCGCCAGCTCGGCGTAGAAGAGCTTGTAGCGCGCGTCGAAGTTGCCGTCGTCCAGGGAGAGGAACTCCTTCAGCAGTGCCTCCAGCTCGCCCGGGTGTCCCAGCGCACGGGCCAGCGCCACCTGGAGCGCCCCGCTCCGCTCCACGTCGAGCCGCGACAGCAGGTCCGGCAGCTCCGCGAGGTTGCGCTCCACCTGGGTGCGCAGGCCCTCGTCGTCCGCGAGCCTCGCGCCCTTCTCGAGCGCGCGACGCAGCTCGTCGAGCCGGAAGGCGATGGGCAGCTTGAAGAACTGCTCGTAGGCCGCGTGCCCCAGCACCAGGCCCCGGCTGCCCGGCGGCGGCATCTGCCCCGAGAGCAGCTCGAAGCGCGGGAAGGCCCCGGCGAAGCGCGTCAGGTCCGTGCCCAGGTAGTCCAGGGACACCGACTCGCCCTCCCCGGCCAGCCGGGCCACGCGGTTCTCGATGAGCTCCAGGGCCGGCAGGGGCTCGGTGGCGAAGCGCGCCCAGAAGTCCGCGGAGACGATCTTCTCCAACGCCTCCCGGTCCTCCTGGAACGCGGCCTCGGCGGCGAAGGCCTGCTCCCGGTTGCGCTCGTCCCGGGCCACGCGCTCCAGCGTCCGCCGCAGATCCGCCACCAGGAGCGCCAGCCGCGCGTCACGCGCCTCGGAGGAGGGCTCGCGGAGCACGGCCCGGACCGCGGCCAGCTTCTCGTCCAGGTAGTTGCCCCGGAACACCGCGCCCATGCCCACCTCCAGGGGAACCACCTCCTGGATGCCCTCCACCGAGCGCAGGGCGGCCTCCGCGACCGGGTAGTCCTCGAGCGGGGTGAGCTCCGCCTCGCCGCTGGGGCCCACCAGCATCAGCGGCACCCCCGTCGAGCCCGAGTGGTACACCTGCAGGTCCCCCGTGCCGCTCTCGACGAGGCTGCGGCGCGTGCCCTCGGCGATGCTCTCCACGAGCGCGAGCCCCGGCGTGAGCAGCACCGCCGCTCCCGCCGCCAGCAACCCGACCACCCAGCTCCGAGGACGTGCCAGGACGCTCTGCAACGTGAGCCGAACCAACGTCAAAGCCAACTCCTGATTCTCGATTGATTCCCGATGTCCGACGGGACGTGAACCTACCCCGGTCAACCCGTCCCGAGCACGCGCAGCATCAGCTCCACCTGCTCATCCGAGAGCTGCGACACGTCCGCCGGGTTCTTGCGCACCAGCTCCTGGAGATGGGCCGCCAGCCGCGAGACGCTCGGCTGGTCGAAGAGCACGCTCTCGCGCAGCCGCAGCCCCAGGCGCTCCTGGATGCGCGCCATGACGCGCGTGGCCTGGAGCGAGCTGCCGCCCAGCGAGAAGAAGTGGGAGTGCACGCCCACCGCGTCCACGCCCAGCACCTCGCGGAAGGCCTCCACGAGCATCTCCTCCAGGGGCCCGGTGGGAACGCCCTCGCCAAACGTCTCCGCGGCGAGCGCCTCGACGTCCACCTTCCCGTCGGCACGCCGGGGGAGGGCCGTCATCGGGTGCAGCGCGGTAACGCCCGGCTCGCCCTTCACCGGGAGTGGGCCCGGGCTGGAGGCCTGGGTGAAGAAGACGTGGGCCTGCTCCAGGGGCTCGCCCGCGCCCAGGCCGGCGGCACGCCACGCCGGAGCCGAGCCCTCCACGCCCACCAGCACGTGCGTCCGGCCGGACTCCAGGGCGAGCACGAGCGCGGCCAGCACCTGCTGGGGCTCCAGCGTGCGCGAGCCCACGGGAGAGGCCCGCAGGGTGCGCGCCATGCCCGTGGCCTTCACGGGGCCGAGCGACACCGCCACCGCGTGCCGTCCCCGGGCCGCCAGCTGCTCCACGAAGCGGTCGATGAAGCCGGTGGCCGCGCAGTAGCTGGTGGCGTACCAGCCCACCGTCCCCATCACCGAGGAGGCGAAGAAGAGGAGGGCCTCGGGCCGCGGCTGGAAGGCCTCGGCGAGCGCCAGGGCCCCCAGCACGTGGGCCGCCGCGTGCTGGATGAACGTCTCCGGCGTCTCCGCCTCCAAGGGCACGGGCTCGAAGTTGCCGGCGAAGTGGAAGACACCGTCGAAGGGCCGGCCATGACGGGACTCGGCCTCGTCCAGCACCGCGCGCAGCCGGGCGGCGTCGGTGACGTCCGCCTGCGCGTACGTGGCCCCGAGCTCCCGCTCCAGGGCCTCGGCGGCGGCGTCCCGGGCCCGGCGGCCCACCAGCACCAGCTTCGCGCCGAGCGAGTGCTTCAGGTGGCGCGCCCACGCCTGGCCGATGCCACCGAGCGCGCCCGTCACCAGGTACAGCCCCTCGCGCCGCAGCCGCCGCGCCCCGTCGAGCCGCGAGGGCACCCAGGGCGAGAAGCCGCGCTCCCAGCGCTGTCCGTCATGGAAGGACACCTCGCGCGCGGAGCGCAGGCCCTGGAGCTCTCCGGCCACGAACGCGGCGGCGTCCTGCGTCTCGGAGGGCACCCAGAGCAGGCGCACGGAGAGGTTGGGCGCATCCGCCTTCGCGGACCAGAGCAGGCCCGGCACCAGGAGCGGCGCCGCGTCGAAGGAGGTGCCCTCGGCCCGAGGCGCCACCACCCACAGCCGTACCGGCGTGGACGCGGCCCTCGCGGTGAGCCCCTGCACCAGCCGCAGCAGGGGCGACAGGGAGCGCGCCAGCTCCGCGCTTCCCGCGCGGGACGCCTCCTCGCGGCCCATGACGTAGACGACATCCTCGAAGCGCAGGCTCTGCGCGTCGAGCCTCTCGAGCGCGTGGACCGGGTTCGCGTCCGGCGCCAGCGCCACCCACTCCACCGGGCGGGAGATCGTCTCCCTCAGCGCGGTGGCGAAACCGGAGGGCGAGAACAGCAGCACGGTGCCGGAGAGCACGGAGACGCCGGCCGGCACCTGGGGACGCGGCGTGAGGCTCGGCACGGCCAGACACCGGGGCAGCGTCGCGGGCCCACCGAGGACGCGCTCGGCCTCCCGGCGCTCGGCGGCGAGCTCACCGGACTCGAAGCGGCGGCGCAGCTCGGTGCGCCCGCGCTTGCCCAGCTCCGTCTTGGGCACCTGGTGCGTCTTCACCGGGACCAGGTAGCTCACCTGGATGCCGAGCGCCCGCGCCACGGCCTCGCGGATGGAGCGCAGCAGCTCGCCGAGGGGGGGCGCATCCGGCGCGGGCACGAAGAAGACGATGACCTCGTCCGTCTGCAGCCCGCCCACGCGCGTGGGGCACGCGGCGGCGTACGACGGCAGCACTCCCGGCACCAGCTCCACCACCGCCTCGATTTCATGCGGGTAGACGTTGTTGCCGTTGACGATGAGCAGCTCCTTCTGCCGCCCGGCGATGGCCATGTGGCCGTCGTGGACGACCGCCAGGTCGCCGGTGCGGAACCACCCGTCCTGGGTGAAGGACTTCGCGTTGAGCTCGGGGTCGGCGAGGTAGCCGGCCAGCACGGCGGCGCCGCGCACCTGGAGGTGGCCCACCGTGCCCTCGGGCACCACCGCGTCCTGCTCATCCACGATGCGCAGCGCGCCGCCCGAGAGCGCCGGGCCGAGGTCCACATGGGGCTCGCCCGCGTGGGTGTGGACGCCGCGCACGGAGGTGAAGAGCGAGGCCGTCTCCGCCATGCCCCACATGGGGCAGACGGCGTCCTCGCGCAGCCCGTCCTGGACGAGCTGGGAGACGAAGCGCTGCATGGTCTCGGCGACGAGCGGCTCACCGGCGCTGCCCAGCACGCGCACGCACTTCAGGTCCCACGCGCGGCGCTCGCCCTTGGAGAGCCGGTCCGCCACGAGGCCGAAGGCGAAGTTGGGCGCCCAGCTCACGGTGGCGCGGAACTCGGAGTGCAGGTCCATCCAGCGCAGGATGTCGGCGAGGATGTAGTCGCGCGCGACGAGGATCTGCGGGGTGCCCGTGCACAGGGCCGTCATGTGCAGGTAGTTGAGCCCGGCCACGTGGTCGAGCGGCATCCAGCCCAGGCCGATGTCGCCCTCCTCGTACCAGCCGCCGGAGCACATGGACCCGTACATGGCCACCATGTTGTCCTGCGAGAGGACGATGCCCTTGGGCTTGCCGGTGCTGCCGGACGTGAAGGACAGGATGGCGGGATCCGAGGGCGAGAGCTGAACCACCTGCCCCGGCGTGGAGCGGTCCACGTCCGACACCGAGACGGCGCGCACGCCCATGGCCCGCAGCGCGGCGGCGCCCTCGGCCCCGGCGAGCACGAGGGGCCCGCCCAGCCGCTCCACCACGGAGAGGACCCGGGCCACACCCGCGTGGGAACGGTCGAACGAGGGTGGCACGGCCATGGGCGCGGGCAGCACGCCACCGAGGGTGCAGGCCCAGAAGGCCCGGATGTAGTCGCCGGGCCGCTCCAGCAGGAGCATGACGCGGTCCCCGCGCTTCACCCCGAGCGCGGTGAGCCCGCCCAGCATGCGCAGGGCCTCGTCCCAGAGATCGGCGTAGCGCAGCGTCTCGCGCTGGCCCTCCAGGTCGATGAAGGTGATGGGGCGATCGGCGTACTGCTCGGCGGCGCGGCGCAGCACGTCGGTGAGCACCGCCGGGTTGCCGGGAGCATGGCGCCGCGGGCCGCCGTCGACGAGGGACGGCCGCCCCGAGCCCTTGTCCGCCGCCGCCGAGGCATCGCTGGCCTGGGGCTCGGCGGCCGCGCCGGTGCGGGGACGCAGGGACTCGGGGAGCAGCTCGTCGATGGGCTCGAAGACTTCCGGAGCCTGACGGGGGCCGGCCAGGGCCACGGCCTCGAGACCGGCCTGACGGAAGCGGGACTCCACCTGACGCAGCACGGCCGGCGTGACGGGCTTCAGGCGCGAGAGGGCCTCGAGATCGGGCTCGCCCGACGCCCGCAGGGGAATGGCATCGAGGAACGTGACGGGAGGAGCCTCCTCGCCCAGCTGCTCCCTCAGGAGCGCGGACAACGCGTCCGCCTTCGCTCCGCGCTGGGGAACCACCCAGGCCACCGCGTCACGCCCCTCGCCCGCCACGCAGACGTCCTGGACCCGGGAGTCGCCGAGAAGAAGCTGCTCGACCTCACCTGCCGTCATCACTCGTGGAGTCATGGGCCCATGGTAACGCAGAATCCCGCGAGCCTGTTATCCCCGGGAAACCGGGGAGGTTGCTCCAGATGGGGCAAAGGCGCGAAGCTGGAGTCCCCCCTCCCCCACGAGGAATCGATGTCGGCACCCCCGAGCGCCACGCCCCCCTCCCTGGCGCAGTCTCTGCATTTCTGGGCGCGCAACGCCTCCAACGAGTCCGCGCTGCTGCGGACGTCGCTGAGCCTGGGCCTCTTCGACGCACTGCCCGTGCAGGGAGAAGGCACGCCAGTGAAGGTGGACGCACTGGCCGGGAAGGTGGGGGCCCCGGTGCGGGGCGTGCGGTCGCTGGTGGAGCTGCTGGTGTGCCTGGGGCTGGTGCACATGGACGAGGCGCGAGGCCTCTCGGTGACGAAGCCGGTGGCCACCTTCCTGAAGGATGCGGCGTTCCGGGAGCGGCTGAGGGAGGCGGCGCGCTGGTGGGGCCCCATCGGCCACCTGGAGGAGGCGGTGAAGACGGGAGAGCCCGTCACCGCCGGGGGCCAGCGTTGGGACGTGCTGGAGCACTACCGGCGGCTCTTCCTGGAGGCGGTGCCCGCGCCCCCGCCCGAGGCGGAGGACTTCTTCGACCGGTTCGCGCGCAGTGCGGCGCGCACGTGGCTGCTGGTGACGGCGGGCCGGCTGGGGCTGCTCGAGCAGCTCGCCACGGGCGCGAAGGACGAGGCGGCGCTGCGGGCGGCCACGGGGGCCAGCGAGCGGGGCCTGCGGCGGGTGCTGGAGGTATTGGAGCACCTGGGCCTCACGCGGACCGAGGGCACCACGAGCGGCCTCACGGAGGAGGCCCGGCAGGTGCTCGACGGCAAGGCACTGCCGTACCTGCTGCGCTCCTTCTCCGTGTCCGCGCAGTACTGGGAGGCGCTGGAGCGGCTCGAGGAGACGGTGCGGCACGAGCGCTTCATCCTGGACTTGAAGGACGCCGAGGTGAGCCGGCGCTTCTACGCGGACAACTCGAATCAGATCACGGCGGTGTTCGCCTCGCACTTCCAGCTCAGCCGGCGAGCGGCGGCGACGCTGGCGCAGGTGCGTCCGCTGGCGGGCGCGTCGGTGCTGGATATTGGAACGGGCTCGGGGGTGTGGGGCGTGGCGTTCGCGCGGACGGAGCCCACGGCGCACGTCACCTACTTCGATCAGGAGGTGGTGCTGCAGCAGGCGCGGCGCAACGTGGAGCAGCTCAAGGCGCTGGGGCAGGCGCGCTTCTGGCCGGGCAACCTCTTCACGCAGGACTTCGGCGAGGCCGCGTACGACTTCATCATCCTGCCGCAGGTGCTCAACGTGCTGCGGCCCGAGTCCCTGCCGGACATGTTCCGCCGGGTGGCGCGCGCGCTGAAGCCGGAGGGCATCCTGGTCATCGCCGAGTACGTGCTCCACGAGCGGCGGGACGGCCCGCTGGACCACCTCTACTTCGGGCTGAGGCGCTTCCTCACCAACGAGGGGGACCTGCTGTCCCACTCGGAGTACGCTGCGCTGCTGGCGGACGTGGGACTCACCGCGACGGTGTGCCTGCCGCTGCCGACGCAGGAACTCCTCCTCGCGGCACGGCCCGGGGTGACGCTGCCCACGCAGCTCGCACCGCCTCCGCGCGCCGCCGCCTGACATGGCAGTGGCGCCTTTGCGCACGGTGGCGCTGCTGCTATCCATGCTCGTCGCAGGATGCAGCGGCGTGGCAAGAAGCGTTCGTCCCGGCATCAGCCACGGCTCCAATGGCATCCACTCCACGCCGGTGCGGCTAGCGCAGCAGGCGGCTCTGCCAGCGTCAACCGCTGCACCCTCCCCGCCGACGCCGCTCCAGGGTATTTCCGGCGAAGGATTGGGGAATGGCATTCCTCGCGCCGTGCTCCAGCTCGTACCACGAGGAGCCACGACCGTGGCAGAAGCAGGGGCTCCCGCTGCGACGGGAAAACCCCTCGTGGCTGGCGGCGCGGTTGTTGCGGCAGGAGGAAGCATTGTACTGGTCTGCCTGACCGTCAAGGCGGCCATGGACGGAGTGGCCACCCCGATTGACATTGCGGACTCATTCTACGGAACGCACTTCGGTGACATCCAGGGTTGGGTGCAGGGTTGTTACGCGCCGAAGACCGGTGCCACCAATACAACACCTGCGCACACGTCTGAGATGAAGCCGGTGTTCGGGCCCCATTCGTCCCCCGCGCCATTGCCAACTCCAGATGGTGATGGAGACAAGAAACGTTTGGGCCGCATCTATGCAACCTATACGAAGTTCAACTTGAGGACCAACCGCCATTATTCTGGGCGAACAAGCATGGTTGTCGACCTGAATAGACCGCTCCGGCCGCAGGCTGAAAAAGCTGTTGATGCACGTGATTCGAACCATCATGTTGATGAAAATGATGAACCGAAAACCCCCGGATTCCGGCAGGCCGTGCTTGATCAGTTCGATACCGGAACCGCAGTTGACTACGTCAACAGATATAGCGATATCGCTTATTGGCGAACTCGTGGAAGAGAGCAACAGTTGATTGACTCATTTGGAGGAGCCCAGTCCGAAACCCGAGGACTGCATCGAACCGAGAACCTCAATCGCGGCGTGGCGAAAGACAATCCGCTGGGCAGGCTGTTTCACGATGCCGCCACGAAGAAATGGGGCCAGCTGTACCCGTACACCGGAGATTGAGGAATGCGAAAGCAGAAATACAAACCAGGCTCATTTGTCAGGATTGCTCTCGCGGATGGTTCCTACGGCTACGGAAGGTTGCTCGAATCACCGTATGCGGCCTTCTATCAACACAGAACCATGAGCCCGGATTCGGATCTGGATGGGATCGCGTCAAGACCCGTACTCTTCAAGACAGCTGTGCGCCATCTGGCTCTGGACTCATGGGAGATGATGGGGTGGAGAGCGCTCGAGGAGCACCTGTGCCAGCCTCTCGTTCGATTCATGCAGGATCTGGGAGACTTCCGCCGCTGCACGATCTTCGACACCGCTGGCAATGAGCGAGCCGCTGAACCCCAGGAGTGTGTGGGTCTCGAGCGGGCAGCGGTCTGGGAACAGGAGGCCATCGAGGAACGACTGCTCGATGCTCTCCTGGGGCGGCCCAATGCCGATGTGGAACGTCTGAAGGTACGGTTGCACCCCTGATCAGTCGCGCGTGGCGGGGCGACGCCGGGGCTCCTGACACACCGCGCCATGCCCTTCTGGACCCCGCTGGCTTGCCCACACCAGCAGTCTCGGCTTAGGCTCGGATTACACTTTTTCCATTTCCTTGGAAGGCGGCATGGCCCTGGCGCCGTTGGACAGCCCCCGCGACACGAGCGATGGCCCGGCGTCCGCCGTGCGGGAGCGATCCAGCTCGGAGGCGGCGCGGCTGAGGGCGAAGTACGCGCGCGAGGTGGCCCGGCTGGGCAACCACGCGCACTCGAAGGCCGCGGGGCTCGGGCACCTGGCGTTCCACATCGGGCTGGGCGTGGGCGCGGCGGTGGCGGCGCACGCGCTGCTGAACGCGAATCCCGTGGTGGGCGGGTGCCTCTACCCTCTGGTGGCCTTCTTCATCGCCACGCGGTTCCGCGCGCTCGGCAACATGCTGCACGAGGCGTGTCACGGCATGTTCGTGCGCGGCAAGCGCGCCAACCGCGTCTTCGGGCACGTGCTGGCCATCATCGACCTGACGGCGCTGGAGCCCTACACGCGCGAGCACTTCACGCACCACCAGCACCTCGGGGACCCGGTGAAGGACCTGGACTTCGTGCCCCGGCGCAAGTTCGGGTTCGCCGAGCCCACGGAGCACTTCGCGCGGCGCCACCTGCTCAAGCCGCTGCTGCTCGGCCACCTGCCGTCCTTCGTGCGCCCGGTGCTGTGGAGCCGCACGGATCCATGGCCGGTGACACTGGGCCGGTGGGCCTTCCTGGCCGGGCTGCTCGCGCTGGCCCAGTGGGGCATCGGCTGGAAGAACTTCCTGCTCTTCTACGGGCTGCCCTACTTCGTGGCCTACCAGGTCATCCGCTACTGGTCGGACGCGGTGGACCACGCGGGCATCATCGGCGAGGCGGACGAGTTCCACCGCTCGCGCAACCACATCTTCCGGTGGGGCCTGCTCAACCGCGTGCTCTTCCCGCGCAACGACCAGTACCACCTCACGCACCACCTCTTCCCGGCCGTGCCCACCACCGCGCAGGGCCGCGTCCACGCGCTCCTCCTGTCGGATCCGGAGTACGCGGACCGCCCGCACGCCTTCTCCTCGCTGCTGTAGGGGAGCGCGGACCGCTCAGCCGCGGGTGACGCGCTCGATGGCATCCAGGGCCTCGGGGAAGCGCTCGGGAGACATGCCCAGGCCCAGGCGGAAGCCGTGGCCGCGCTCCAGCGGATGGGTGCCCGAGGGCTCGCCGTGCTCCATGGCACTGAGCGGCAGCACGAACACCCCGGCCTCGCCGAGCGCCTGGAGCTTCGCCTCGAACTCCTTCGGGCCGGCCACGCCGCGCACGCCGATGCAGGTGACGAGGCCTCCGGCCGGAGCCACGCCGTACACGCCCTGGGAGCGCTCCAGGAAGGAGGCCAGGGCGCGCCGGTTGCGCCGCCAGTCCTCGCGTGCCTCGGTGAGCACGGGGCTGCCGAGGTCCTTGAGCACCTCGTGGGAGATCCACTCGGTGACGGGATTCACGGTGTGCGTGGTGTAGTTCTTCTCGTTCTGCATGCGCGCCAGCATGGCGGTATCGCCGACGCACCAGCCGATGCGCAGCCCCGGACAGCCGAGGCACTTGATGAACGAGCCGGTGACGAAGGAGCGCGTGCCCGGGCGGTACACGGTGGCGCCCAGCACCTCGGTCTCCGAGGAGAGGAAGCGGTAGTGCTCGTCCCCCACGAGCGTGGCGCCGGACGTATCCACCCAACGCGAGACACGGTCCAGCAACGCCGGCTCGAGCACCAGGCCGCTCGGGTTGTGGGGGTTGTTGATGATGACGACGTCCGGGGACTCGCGCTCGAGCAGGGCGAGCCACTCATCGGCATCGACGGAGGGCACGCCGCGCGCGTCCCAGCGCACGGGCAGGCGGACGATCTCCGCGCCCTGCTGCATGGGCAGCTCGTAGAGGAGCTGGAAGGCGGGCCAGGCGAGGGCCACCTTGCGAGGCTGGAGCTGCCGGAAGAGGAGCAGCAGGGCCTCGCTGGTGCCGGTGGTGATGAGGACGTTGTCGCGCGTGGTGCCGGGGTGCATGGCGGCCACGAGGTCGCGCAGATCGGCACGGCCCCAGTTGGGGCTGTCGCGCAGCAGGGTGGACAGGAACGTGTCCATGGCCTGCTGGGGGCTGACGCCGGAGCCGGTGAGCAGCTCGCCCACGGTGCGGGGCCGAGCACCGGACTCGCCGAGGTTGTAGCGCGCGGTGAAGCGCGAGCCCTCGAGGTAGTCCTCCATGAAGAACGAGCGAAGAAGGTCCATGTCGGTCCAGGCGGGAAGGAAGAGAAAGACGTCAACGGGCCGGGGCGGCCTCGGGCCAGGGGACGTCCCCGCGCGAGGCGACGACGACCTGCTGGATGGGCATCTCGAAACCACGGGAGGACGTGAGGCCCACGGGCTCGAGCAGCCGGCGGAAGTCGGGCATGGACAGCACGTCGCCCTCGTTGGACACGTAGCGGCGCAGCGCGAAGTAGAGCGCGTCCAGGGGCCCATCGCGCCGGTCCGTCAGCAGGTAGCCGGAGATGAGGAGCAGGCCCCGGGGACGCAGCGCGCGGGCGAGCTGCCCGAAGAGGCGCGGCAGCTCCTCGGGAGGCAGCGCGGGAATGACCTGGGGCAGGAGGATGATGTCGTACTGGGACTCGCCATAGTCCACGGAGAGGCAGTCCCCGGCCCAATAGCGCGCGCGCCCCTCCAGCTTGAGCTTCGCGATGTTGGGCTTCACCTGCTCCAGGACGTGCTCGGAGTCCAGGTAGGTGACGTGCACGGAGGGGTCCGCCAGTCCGAAGGCGGCGCCCCAGACACCCGAGCCGGTGCCCACGTCGAGCACCCGTGCGTCCTTCAGCGGGCGCATGCTCGCAACGAGCTCCGCCGCCTTGCGGCCCAGCTTGAGGTGGGAGACGAAGATGCCGGTGATGCGCGAGGCGTTCTGCTGGTAGATGCGCTTCGCCGTCTCCGGGTCACGCAGATCCAGACGGAATTTGCGCTGGGTGACGGCCTCGTCCAGGTGCGCGAAAGCCTCCCAGTAGTCCATGGTGGCCGGCAGCGCGCGCTGGAAGTACGGCAAGCTGGTGGCATCCAGGGAGCGTCCGGCCAGCTCGGAGAAGCCGAAGGCATCGCCCTCCTGACGGACGAGCCCCATGGACACGAGCACTCCGAGCAGCACCCGCAGGGCCTCGGGCTGGGAGGCGGTGGCCTTCGCCAGCTCCTCGAACGGCCGGGGGCCGGACACCATGGCCTCGAGCAGGCCCACCGTGCCGCTCGTCACGAGCGCCTGGGTGCGCAGGAAGTTGCGGACGGCCCGGTCCTCGTAGTCCGCGGCGATGGGGCTCGGCGCGGGAGCACGGGGCGAGAGGAACTCCTGGCGATACCACCCGAGCAGATCAATGGAGCCACCCCGCCCCTCCACCGGAGCGCCCGTGCGCAGGGCCTCGGGCAGCTTCGCGGACACGAGCCAACCGTCCAGCGCCTCGCGCATCCGGGCGGCGAAACCCTCCTGACGCAGGAAGGCACTGGACGCCGGGAGCGAGTACCCCCTCCCCTCCTCCAGCCGGACGAAGCCGAGCCCGACGAGCGGCTCGATGACGGAGCGCGTGCCCCGCACGGTGCCGCCGATGCGCTGGGCGAGCGACTCCAGGGAGATGGGCGCGGAGGCCGCCTCGTCCGGGAGGTGCGCGAACATCCCGAGCGCGAAGGTGCCCAGGAGCGCCGCGGACTCGTTGCTCGCGTCACGAGCCCAGAAGTTGAGTTGTTGGACGAACGCCGTCTGGGAGAGCGCGGGGGTGGACTCGGCCAAGGTGCGTGCCTCGGGATCGCCTGGGGGGAGCCGAAGTATGGCCCAACCGGTTGCCCCTTTGCACCTGGGCTCCCGCTCAACCGAGCCGGCCTGAGCGGCTCAGGCCCGGGAGGGTTCGGCACGACGTGACAGGGAGAAGCCGCCCCGTCGTTCGTCAGTCATTCCGGAACCACTCCGCCGGGATGCCCAACTCCGCGAGAATCCGCTCGGGTGCGCGCTGCCCCTTGATTTCGCTAGCAACCCGAAGCCGCGGAAACGCTTCAGGTGGCTGGGCGAACTCTTCGACTCCCTCACCCCCTCGCCTGATGGTGACAAAAAAATCGTCCAGGCCCGGCGTGGCAATGACCGTATACACGGTCGCATGGGGAAACCGCTCCGACACAGTGATGTCGGCGTACCCGATGTCGCCCGTCCCGCTGGCGATAAGCAGTCCTCGCGACGTGTCCTCAAGACGATAGAGCCCCGGGACGAGCGGTTCGCCCGCTTCCTCCTCCAGCACCCGAATGGCCTCTTGCGCACAGACGCCTTCCGCCAGAGCGACCTTTTGCAGAGATTTCCTCGCGGGCGAGTCCGAAGAGTCCTCGGTACCTGGCAGCGGGCAGCCGAGAGACTTCGCCAGCTCTTCTGGGTCTACCTCCTCGACCTGTAGAGCACCGTTTCGCCATGACATGACGGTCCAGGGGTCGTTGGCGCGTTCAATCGAGTACACCGGCTCATCACCTTCGAGCGATAGTTCCTCGGCGAGTTGCATCTCCGCGCCCACGTCGCTGGGGTCCGTTCCCACGATGGCATGGTAATGGCCACTGCCCGGGATGACCTCGAAGGGCTGCTCATTCCCGAGTTCTTGATCCAAATCCGACATCACGATGGAGCGGGCAAGGCTCTCCAGCCGTGCGGGCTCACCTGGGGACAGAACCGCCCAGAGGGGCCACCGGGTCATGGCGCACCACCCGTCAAATCTTCTGGCAGCTCGAGTGCCACGCGTAATTGTTTCGTCGTCTCGAGTATCTGGGCTTCCTCCACCTCAATGACCCGTGTTCTCCGCGCGTTTCTTTGCAGGAAGTCTGTCAGCTTCTCCCGGGTCGGCCCAGTCAACTTGTCAGTAGAAAGCCACCCGTGCTGGGTGCGGCCGTGCGCACGCGGTGGCCGCATCACCAAGACGAGTGGGCATGCTGCACCTCCTCGCCTGTACGAGTCGCAAATTGTAAACGACCATAGAGATTGTTGAACTGGGTGGAACTATCGATCCAGGCAGCCCGATGAACAATGATTCACTACCAGCACGCAGGTGCGGCCCCTATGTAGAACCCATGCATTTCTGCCTGTCCGCCGAGACCGCGTTGGACACATGGCGGACTTCCAAACCGTGACGGAATCCCACCTTGAAGTGTTCGGGCCGCTCACGGGCCGCCGGCCCGGGCTCTCTCCACCCACCGCTTCCACGCGGTGGCGAGCGCCTCGGCGGCGGCCACCACGTCCTCCCGCGTCGTCGTCCGCCCGAGCGTCAGGCGCACCGAACCCAGCGCCGCCGAGGGCTCCACGCCCATGGCGGTGATGATGGAGGAGGCGGACTCCTCGCCCGCGTGGCACGCCGAGCCCGTGGACGCGGCCACCTCGGGAGCCGCCGCCAGCAGGGCGGTGCCACTCACTCCGGGGAAGCGGACGTTCAGCGTGTTGGGCAGCCGCTCCACCGGATGGCCGTTGAGCGCCAGTCCCGGGACGCGCGCCCGCAGCCGCTCCCACAGCTCATCGCGCAGTCCCCTCACCCGCGCCGACTCCGTCTCCACGGTGCGGAGCGCCACCTCGCAGGCCACCCCGAGCCCCACGATGGAAGCGACGTTCTCCGTGCCCGGACGCAGGCCGCGCTCGTGCCCCGCGCCGAGCAGCACCGGACGCACCGGCGTGCCCTTGCGCACGTACAGTGCCCCCACGCCCTTGGGCGCGCCGAACTTGTGGCCCACCACCGTGAGCAGGTCCACGCCGAGCCCCTCGACGGACACCGGCAGCTTGCCCACCGACTGGGCCGCGTCGGTGTGCATCAATACACCCCGCGCCCGGGCCTCGCGCGCCACCTCGGCGATGGGCTGCAGCACGCCCGTCTCGTTGTTGGCGTGCATGAGCGTGACGAGCGCCGTGTCGCTCCGCAGCGCGGCCACCGCCTCCGAGACATGGATGCGGCCCTCTCCGTCCACCGGAAGCCACGTCACCTGCCCGCCCTGTTTCTCCCATTGGCGGCACGGCTCGACGGTGGCCGGATGCTCGGTCACGCACGTCACCACGTGCCGCTTCTCCGGCAGCGCCGCCAGCACGCCGCGGATGGCGAGGTTGTTGGCCTCGGTGCCATGCGCGACGAAGAAGATCTCCTCCGCCGCCGCGCCGAGCAGCGCCGCCACCTGGGCCCTCGCCTGGTCGACGGCCGCCTTGGCCCGGCGCCCGTAGACGTGGGCACTCGACGGGTTGCCGAAGTGCTCGCGCAGGTACGGCACCATCGCGTCCACCACCTCGGGCAGCAACGGCGCGGTGGCGTTGTGGTCCAGGTAGATAGGGTGTTCGTGCATGGTCAGCTCCCCGCCCCCTCATAGTGCTTCAAGCTGAATCCCCAGACACGGGCGGCCACGAAGGTCACCACCACCCCGACGAGTGGCGAGCCGTACCCCAGCCAGGCATTGGCCTCCGGCCGGCCCAGCAACACGAGCCCCGGGAAATAGCTGATGAAGGCGAACGGAATCACCCAGGTGAGGAGCACGCGGAAGAGCTGCTCGTAGAGGGTGACGGGGAAGCGGGCCAGCGCCGTCATCTCCTGCACCAGCGTGCACAGCGACATGGTGGTGGAGGGCTCCCAGAACGCCAGGCACTGGGTGATGAAGAAGAGCGAGCCGACGAGCAGCACCGAGCCCACCATGCACACCGCCGCGAAGGCGTACTGCCAGGGCGCCAGGCTGAGGTGCAGCTCCGACCCCGCACGCACCAGCAGCACGAGCCCTAAGAGCACGCTGCCCACCCCGTGGAGGCTGGAGGCCTCGGTGACCACCTGCAACCCCGCGGGCAGCGGGCGCAGCAGCACCCGGTCCAGACGCCCCTCGTTGATGAGCTCCGAGAGCCGCCAGGGACCGTCGTAGAACAGCTCCACCAGCCCCATGGGGACGATGGCCAGCCCGTAGAGGAACAGCAGCTCCCACATCGTCCAGCCGTGCACCTGGGGCACCTGGCGGAACACCGCCCAGATGAACAGGAAGCCGGCCACATGGCGCATCGCCGCTCCGACGATGCCCACCCAGAAGTCGGCCTCGTACTCGAGCTGCGAGCGCAGGTGCAGCAGTTGGAGCCGGAAGTAGATCCACACCAGACGGGAGGGTCGCGCGAACATGCTCAGCCTCCCTGGATTTCCAGGGCACGCACCCCGGGACGCCACATCAGCCGGGCGAGCCCCCAGAGCGCCACCACCCAGAACGCCTGGACCGCCAGCGCTCGCGAGAGCGCGTCTCCCTGGAGGTCTCCCAGGTAGATGGCCAGGGGCGTGTGGAGGATGCCGTGAAAGGGAAACACGAGCGCGAGCGAGCGCAGCCACTCCGGGTACAGCTCCAGGGGAATCAGCGCCCCCGAGAGGATGCTCACCAGGGCCATCTGCAACCAGCTCACCCCCAGCCAGTTCATCGTCCAGAAGGTGATCAACGCCGAGATGAAGCCCACGAGGAAGCGGATGAGGAAGCCCAACAGCACGCTCACCCCGAACAGCACGGCCGCGCCCATCGAGACGGGCGGGAGCGCGTCCAGCCACACGAAGCCCACGGCGGCGATGACCACCGCCCCCAGGCCTCCACTCACCAGGGCCGAGCCGGTGCTGAGGGCGAGCTGTCCCCGGAGGATGTCATAGGGGCGCAGCAGCTCGGTGGCGATGTCGCCCATGCGGACCAGGATCACCATGCGGTAGACGGAGTCCGTGGCGTTGAGGAACAGGGCGAGCGACTGGGCGAGCAGCACATACGTCCGCATGCGCGCCCAGTCGAAGCTGCCCACCTGGGCGGTGGACGAGAACACCGCACCCCAGAGCTGATACGACACGGCCAGCCACACCAGGTTGGCCAGCAGGTTGAGCAGCACGGTGCGCGGGTAGGCGATCATCCGCTGCGCCCCGGTGAGGGCCAGCGCGAGGTAGCGGGAACGCGGCGCCATGCGCAGTCCCTCGAGCGAGGCGGCGCCGCTCATGGCCGCGCGTCCTGGGGCTTGGGCCGGCTCTTGTAGAGCTCGCGCAGGATGGACTCGATGCTGGGCTCCTGGATGCGCAGGTCCTGCACGGGCAGCGCGGCCAGCAGGCGGCCCACCACCGGACCCACCGGCACCTGCGTCATGTCGAACTGGACCACCAGCTCATGCGGCTCGGGCTGGGTGCTGCAGGCGGCGGGCAGCTCCGGCAGCGTCTTGCGCGCCACCTCGAGCGCATCCGGCAACTGCCCGCGCAGCGACAGGTGGATGGCGCAGTCCCGGCCGAAGCGCTCGCGCATGGTGCGCAGCGGCCCGTCGAAGATGATGCGGCCCTCGTCGATCATCACCATGCGCTCGCACAGGTCCTCGATGTCGCCCAGGTCGTGCGACGTGAGCATCACCGTCACGCCGCGCTCGCGGTTGATGTGGCGGATGAAGCGCCGGACGTTGTCCTTCACGGCCACGTCCAGCCCGAGCGTGGGCTCGTCCAGGTAGACGAGGTCCGGACCGTGGAGCAGCGCGGCGGCGACCTCGCAGCGCATCCGCTGGCCCAGGGAGAGCTGCCGCGCGGGCACCCGGAGCAGCTCGCCCAGCTCGAGCAGCTCGGACAGCTCGCCCAGGTTCCGGGTGAAGTCCGCCTGGGGCACGTCGTAGATGTCGCCGAGCAGCCGCAGGGACTCGAAGACGGGCAGGTCCCACCAGAGCTGCGAGCGCTGGCCGAACACCACGCCGATGTGCCGCGCGTTGGCGATGCGGTCGCGGTGCGGGTCCAACCCGCGCACGCGGACCTGTCCGCTCGTGGGAGCGAGGATGCCCGTCAGCATCTTGAGCGTGGTGGACTTGCCCGCTCCGTTGGGGCCGACGTACGCCACGCTCTCGCCGGCCTCGACACGCAGGTCGATGCGGTCCACCGCGGTGCGCTCCATGAAGCGGGGGCGCACGAGGTGCCGGACCGCGGCGGCGAATCCCGGTCCCTTGTCGGGGATGCGGAAGCTTCGGGTGAGTTGCTGGGCTTCAATCAATGACACGGGACTTCACCTTGCTCACGAGGCGGCGCGCTGGCCCACCGGCTCGCGCTTGCGCAGGACGTACTGTTCGAGGGCCTCCGCCGCCCGGCGGTGGCCGCCCCCCTCACGAAGCGTGGGCTGGAACTCCGCCAGCTTCGTGCGGTGGCTGGGATCCGCATCCACGGCCTCCACGGCCTGGAGCAGCGCCTGGGGATTCAGGGCAACGTCTTCCTTCAGCGCGCGGCCGAGCCCGAACGCCTCCACCCGCTTCGCCGACAGCGCATGCTCGGAGATTTGAGGGAAGACGAGCATGGGGACGCCGAACCACAGGCCCTCCATGACGGAGTTCATCCCGCCGTGGGTGATGAAGACCCGGGCCAGCTTCTGGAGGATCTCCGGCTGCGGCACGTAGGGGCGCAGGATGAAGTTGGAGGGAATCGGCCCGAGCGAGCCCAGATCGATGCCCTGCCCCACCACCATCACCACCTGCCAGCGTGTGCCACCGAAGGCCTCGAGGCAGGGGCGGTAGAACTCGGGGCGCTGGTTCAGCGGGGTGGTGCCCATGGACACGAGCAGGACGGGCTTGCCCTCGAGCTGCTCGAAGGGGAAGTCCGTGGGTGTCTCGCGGGGAGCCACGGTGGTGGGCCCCACGAACAGGAAGCGCTCGTCGAAGTGCTCGATGTCCGGGTGGAAGCTCCGGGGCACGCAGACGATGTTCAGGTCCTCGTAGGCCACGAACAGCTCGGGCATGCGCCGGCGCGGCACCCCATGGCGCCAGTGGAGCATCTCCGAGGCCCACCGCAGCCGGAGCATCGCGATGATCTCCTTCAGGGGAGGACGCGAAGGCTGCTCGCCGCCGGAGCCCACCTCGTTGCCGCTCTGCGTGGACTCGGGCAGCACGTACGTCGTGTAGAAGGAGGACGTGGGCAGGCGCAGCAGGTCCGCGGTGGCGCGGCCCCAGGTGGACATCACGTCGTAGACGACGCAGTCGGCGGCCTCGGTGCGCACGCGCGCGGCCATCTCGGGAGCGCGCTCCAGGCCCCGGCGGAAGGTGGCGAACAGGTGCGGCATCGCCTCCTCCAACATCTGGAGGCCCGTCTTCCCGGTGACGTCCTTCGTGACGTGGTGCAGGCCGAGCGCGTCGTCGATCTTCCGGAAGGCCGCGCCGGTGCCGCGCACGGCCTGCTCGTACGCCCCCGTCACGTAATAGACGACCTCATGGCCCCGGGAGACCAGCTCGCGGGCAACGGGCAAGGTCGGGCCAACATGGCCCTGCGCCGAGAACGGCAGGAAGACGAATTTCATCTCAATCGCGCGGGAAGAGGGTCGGGGAGTGGCGGTTGCGCTCCACCATGGCGGCGAAGGCACCGGGCAGCGTGGGGTGCGGATCCCCCGAGGCCTGGAAGACGAAGTGCTCGTAGTAGCGGGCGAGGTGCTCGCGCAGGAAGGCCGGGATGCTCTCGGCCACCCGCCGCGTCTCGGCGCGGTGCTTCGCCAGCTCGGGCGTCTCCTCCGCCACCGCCTCGGCGTGCGCTGGCCCGGGCTCGGCGGCACCGGGAGCGAAGACGGCCTCGCGGTAGAGCGCCAGGGCCCGGTTGCGCTGCTCCTGCGAGCGCGGGAAGAACAGCTTCACGGCCTGCGACAGGTTCGAGTACGCCGACTCGAGCTGCGGGAAGCTCGCGGGGAACAGCCGGGTGTTCACCATCACGTTGAGCCCGAAGGACTCGACGTGGTGCCACCACAGGGGCGGCATGACGAGCACGTCCCCGGGCTCCAGCACCGCCACCCAGGCCTCGCGCTGCGCCCGCTCGAAGAGCGGATAGCGCCGCAGGTCCGGCTCCAGCACCCGCACGAGGCTCGTCTGGCAGTACTCGAGCATGCGATCGAAGGGCGCCTGGTACAGGTGGGGCAGCGACTCGGGCGGGAAGAGCGTCACCCGCTTCACCCCGTTGACCATGCAGATGACGGTGGTGAAGTCGTCGTAGTGCAGGTTGACCACTTGCCCGTTGGAGCCCACCCACATCATCGCGATGTCGTTGTCCTCCGGGAGGAAGGGCAGCACGCCGGGTGCCAGCGCGCCGGAGAGCGGCGTGCCCTTCTCGATGAAGTGCGCCTGCATGTAGACGGAGTCGGCCGACTCGCCCCGCTGGCACTCCAGCAGCTCGCGCGCGAGCACGTCGAAGGGCACGTTCTCCCGCCGCGTGGCCTTGCCGAACGTCACCTGCTCGGGGTTGCCCTCCTGGAAGTGAAAGTGGCCCCGCAGCTGCTGGGGCAGGCGGTGGTAGGACACCGGCGTCTCGCCCACGAGCGAGCCCAACAGGGCCAGCTTCCGCTCGTCGCCCTCGCGCTCGCGCATCCGCTGGAAGAGCGGCCAGGACTCGAGGCTCCCCGTCACCACGAAGGGCTCCTGGAGCTGGGCGGTGACGAACTCCTCGCGGGAGATGCGGGAGATCCGGCGCACGGGCCTGGGGGTGAAGGGCAAGGGGGGGAGATTCATGGGGGGCATGCTAGCAGAGCGGCGCGGAAGGCCAGCCGGGCCCCCCAGCGGGCGGGCTCACCGGCTCCGGGAGCCCATCATCTGATGGATGGCGGCCTCCACCTCGGGGCCGTCCCAGCGCTGCTCGATGTCCTCCAGGCGCATCAGCTGCTCGATGAGGGCCTGGTGCTCCTGCTCCCTCTTCCAGGCCTCCACGTAGCTCATGGGGGTGAAGGAGATCATCGAGTAGAGCGACTGGTACTTGTCCGGGTAGAGGCTGTTGACCTTGCGCTCGAGCTTCCTGCGCAGGTGGAAGGAGGGGTCTCCCACGCGCTCGCGCAGCTCCCAGAAGTGCTGGAGGGCCAGGTCGGAGATGAGGTCCAGGTTCGGCTTGCGCAGCCGCGAGTAGTCGCGGAACGCGGGGCCCCAGGCGCCCTCGTGGGTGGTGAGGCACTGATCGAGCGTGGCGCAGTCCTCGAAGCCGGCGTTGATGCCCTGGCCGTAGAAGGGCACCAGGGCGTGGGCGGCATCCCCCACCAGCACCACCTTGTCCTGGTGGTACCAGGGCGAGCAGCGGATGGTGACGAGCGGGTTGGGCCGGCGGGAGAAGAACTCCGTGGCCAGGTCCGGCATCAGCGGCACGAGCTGGGGGAAGCGCTCCTCGAAGAGCCGCCGCACGTCCTCGGGCGTACGCAGGGACTCGAAGGAGCAGTCATCGCCCTCGGCGGGCAGCTGCAGCATGAGCATCAGGCTGCCGTCGAAGTTGGGCATGCCCAGCAGGCCCACCTCGCCGTCCGGCCAGAAGTGGATGGCGTTGCGCTCGAAGGGAGGCCGGCCGCCCGGCTGGAGCGGCACGGTCAGCTCCACGTAGCTGTGCGGGAAGAACTGCTGCGAGTAGTCGAACCGGCTGGAGCGCTGCAGCCGCTGGCGCACGATGGAGAAGGCCCCATCCGCCCCGACGATGCGCTGCGCCCGCCGCTGGAAGGTGGTGCCCGTCTGGATGTCCTGGAAGGTGAGCGTGTTGCTCTCCAGGTCCACGTCCAGGCAGCGCTGGCCGAAGTGGTAGGTGACGCCGGGCTGCTGCTGCGCGCACCGCAGCAACATCTCGTAGAGCTTGTTGCGCGAGATGCACTGGAGCGCCTCGCGCGAGTTGCCATAGGGCTGGAAGGTGGTGGAGCCGTCCCGCCCATGCACCGCGCGGCCGTAGAGCGGCACGGTGGCCTCGCGCACCTGCTCCTCGACCCCGAGCGTCCGCAGCACCCGCAGGCCCCGCTCGCACAGCGTCAGGTTGACGGTGGGGCGGATGGACAGGTCCGTGCGCAGCCCGCTGTCCCGATCGAAGACGTCCACCTTCAGGCCGCGCCTCGCCAGGAACAACGCGAGCACCGAGCCGACCGGACCTCCACCGACGATGATCACCTCGTCCGACGAGCTCATGACCGGCTGGCGCTCCTCACGGGCAGAAAGGGGGATCATCCGTCAGGCTCCCTCCCCGCCCACGCACCTGGCCGTCTCCGGCTTTCAAGAAGACGAGATGATTTCTACCCGATAATAAGAAACACCCGTGTAACCGGTAAGTCAAGGGCCGGGGTGGGACACGCGAGACGCCGGGGCTCAGGGCACGTCGGTGGGGTCCCACCCGGTGTACAGGTCCTCGTTCATCCCGTCGAGCCGCCGCAGGTCCTCGGGGGAGAAGGAGAAGTCGAAGACGCTGGCGTTCTCGCGGATGCGCTCGGCGTGAACCGACTTGGGGATGACCACGAGCCCATGCTCGAGGCACCAGCGGATGAGCACCTGCGCGGGGGACTTGCCGTACTTCCGGGCGAGCTCCACGACGCGAGGATCTCCGAGCCGCATGCCCTTGGTGAGCGGGCTGTAGGCCTCCACGGCGATGCCCTTGTCCGCGCAGTAGCGCAGCAGTGAAGGCTGGTGGAGGAAGGGGTGCTGCTCCACCTGGTTGACGGCGGGGACGACCCGGGCCTTGCCCAGCAGTTCCTCGAGGTGGTGCTCCAGGAAGTTGCTCACGCCGATGGCGCGGCACTTCCCGTCGGCGAGCAGCTTCTCCAGGGCGCGCCACGAGTCGAGCCGCCGGCCCGGCACGGGCCAGTGCACCAGGTACAGGTCCACGTACTCCAGCCCGAGGTCCTTCAGGCTCCGCTCACAGGCGCGCAGCGCGGAGTCATAGCCCTGGTCCTCGTTCCACAGCTTGGTGGTGACGAAGATGTCCTGTCGGGGCAGGCCGCTCTCGCGCACGGCGGCGCCGACGTCGCGCTCGTTGCCGTAGATGCGGGCGGTGTCGATGTGCCGGTAGCCGGCCGCGAGCGCCGCCAGCACGGCCTGGCGGGTCACCTCGCCCCGGGGCGCGCGGAAGACGCCAAGGCCCAGCCGGGGCAGCTCCACGCCATTGTTCAGCTTCACGGTGGACTGGAGGGTCAATTCCATGGGGAGCAGCTTGAGGGCGCGTGGACGGCCCTGTCCACCCTTCCCCGCCGCACGTATCCACGGGAAGGCGGGACGCGCCGGTGTTATGCCCGGGAGCCACCATGACGCGCACACTCACCATCGTCCCCCGTTGGGCCGGCCACTCCGGCTCGGACTTCTATCCCTGGCTCCTCCGCGAGCGGCCCCCGGGCTTCGACGCCGTGCGCGCGCTGGACATGCCGGAGCCGAAACAGCCCACGATTGGCACGTGGGTGCCCGCGCTCACCGCCACGCTGGGAACGGCGCCCGCGCCCGGAACGGTGTTGATGGGGCACAGCGTCGGATGCCAGGCGGTGGTGCGCTACCTGGCGGAGCTGCCTCCGGGGAGCACGGTGGACGGCGTGCTGCTCGTGGCGGCCTGGTGGGGCGTGGACAAGCCGTGGGACAGCCTCGTTCCGTGGATGGAGACACCGGTGGATCTCTCGCGGGTGCGCGCGGCCTCGCGCCGCTTCGTGGTGCTGCTGTCCGACAACGATCCCTTCACCTCGGACTTCCGTGAGAACGGGCGGCTGTGGAAGGAGCGGCTCGGCGCGGAGGTGGTGCTCGCCCCGGGCGCGCGCCACTTCAACGGCGAGCGGGAGCCGGCGGTGCTCGACGCACTGCGTCTGCATTTCGGGGAGACGCTCACTCCCTGACAAGCCGTCAGGGTTGCGCCCGGTGGGACGTCAGGAGCCAGACGCCCTGCCGCCATGCAGGCATGGTTCGGATCCCGCTTGGTTGACCGGCCACACGCAGGGTCAAAGGATTGAACCGTGATGAGTACGCAAGAGCCGAGGATCGTGGTCACGTCGACCGACATGGAGCGGCTGCGGACCCTCATCGACACGACCGCGGGCGACAAGGCGGACGCGCTCGATGCGGAGTTGCTGCGCGCGGAGGTCGTCGAGCCGACGCAGGTGCCGCCGGACGTCGTCACCATGAACAGCCGGGTGGTGTACCGGGACGAGGACACGGGGGAGACGCGGGAGGTGACGCTCTCCTATCCGAAGGACGCCTCGATGGAGCAGGGGCGGGTGTCCGTGCTGGCGCCCGTGGGAGCGGCGCTGCTCGGGCTGTCGGTGGGGCAGGAGATCGAGTGGCAGCTGCCGGGCGGGAAGCACAAGCGCCTGAGCATCCTCTCGGTGACCTACCAGCCGCAGGCCGCGGGCCACCACCACTGAGCCCCGGAAAAGCGGGCGACGCGGGAGTACGGAGCAGCCCCGAGCACGAGCCCGGGGACCTCTGTTACAAGCCCTGCGCCCATGCCGGTCTCCCCCACTCCGTCCCCGCTGAGCCGCGAGCGCTTCGAGGCGCTCGTCGCGGAGGGCTACAACCAGATTCCCCTCGTGCGCACGGTGGAGCTCCACGGTCTGAAGCCGGTGGACCTGCTGCGCGCCCTGCCCGCGGGCCAGCGCTTCCTGCTGGAGAGCACGCGGACCTCCAGCGAGGGCCGCTACTCCTTCGTGGGCACGAAACCCTTCCTCACCTTCCGGGCCAAGGGCCCCCGCTGCGAGGTGAACGGAGAGCCCCACCCGGGCGAGCCGCTGGCCGTGCTGCGCGAGCTGCTGAAGCGCTGGCGGGGCGTCCGGCTGCCGGGGATGCCGCTCTTCTGCGGCGGCGCGGTGGGATTCTTCGCCTACGAAGCGGCCCACTACTTCGAGTCCCTGCCGCGCCACCCGAACGACGATCTCCAGATGCCGGACATCGCGCTGGGCTTCGTGGACACCTTCGTGGCGGTGGACGCACAGGAGAACCGCGCGCTCGTGGTGGCCACGGGCGGTGACTACGGCGACTGCACGCGACGGGTGGAAGCCCTGGAGCGCCAGATCCACGAGTCCGTGGCCCGAGGGCCCACCCGGCCCGCCTGGCGCCTCGCGGACGGACAGACGCCGGACGTGGCGTGGCGCTCCAACTTCACGCAGGAGGACTACCTGCACGCGGTGGAGCGCGTGCGCGAGTACATCCGCGCGGGGGACACGTACCAGGTGAACCTCTCGCAGCGGCTGGAGGTGGAGCCGCGGCTGTCCGCGCTGGAGCTGTACGAGGTGCTGTCCACGGTCAGCCCGGTGCACTTCGCCAGCTACCTGGAGCTGGACGGCCTCGAGGTGGTGAGCGCCTCGCCCGAGCGGCTGGTGCGGGTGGAGGACGGAAGGGCCCTCACGCGGCCCATCGCGGGCACGCGCCGCAGGGGGACGCCGGAGGAGGACGCCCGCTTCGTCCACGAGCTGCGCACCAACGAGAAGGAGCGCGCCGAGCACGCGATGCTGGTGGACCTGGAGCGCAACGACCTGGGGCGCGTCTGCGCCTATGGCAGCGTCCAGGTGACGAAGCTGATGGAGATCACCGAGTACGCCCACGTCCTCCACATCGAGTCCGAGGTGGTGGGCCGGCTCGCCCCGGGCGTGGAGCCGCTCGACGTGGTGGCGGCGGTGTTCCCGGGCGGCACCATCACCGGCGTACCGAAGATCCGCACCATGCAGATCATCACCGAGCTGGAGCCCCACGCCCGGGGGCTCTACACGGGCTCGCTCGGGTACGTGAGCTTCACGGGCGAGCTGGACCTGAACATCGTCATCCGCACCGTGGTGCTGAAGGGCGGCAGGGCCCACGTGCAGGTGGGCGCGGGCATCGTCCACGACTCGGAGCCAAGGCGCGAGTACCAGGAGACGCTGCACAAGGCGCGCTCGCTGCTGCTCGCCCTGTCCGCGCGCCCGGAGGGAGACGCGGCATGATGCTGCTCATCGACAACTTCGACTCCTTCACCTTCAACCTCGTGCAGGCACTGGGAGGGCTCGGGGCGGAGCTGAAGGTGGTGCGCAACAACGCCCTCACGCTCGCCGGGGTGGAGGCGCTGAAGCCGGACCACATCGTCATCTCCCCGGGCCCGTGCACGCCGGACGAGGCCGGCATCTCGATGGAGGTCATCCGGGCCTTCGCGGGCCGGGTACCCATCCTCGGGGTGTGCCTGGGCCACCAGTCGCTGGGGCAGGTGTTCGGCGGGCGCGTCGTGCGGGCGCCGGTGCCCGTGCACGGGAAGACGGCGGACATCCACCACGATGACCGGGGCGTCTTCCGCGGCCTGCCGAGGCCCTTCGTCGCCGCGCGCTACCACTCGCTGGTGGTGGACCGGGCGAGCCTCCCGGCATGCCTGGAGGTCTCCGCCTGGTGCGGCGAGCTGGTGATGGGCCTGCGCCACCGCGAGTACCCGTGGCTGGAGGGCATCCAGTTCCATCCCGAGTCCTTCCTCACGCCGCACGGCAACCAGCTGCTCGCCAACTTCCTGGAGGCGCGCATCGGATGACGGGGACGGTGGCGGTGAACGGCGAGGTGTGCCGGCTGGAGGACCTGCGGCTCCAGGACTTCCTCCAGTCCTTCTTCTTCGGCGCGGGTTTCTTCGAGACGCTCCTCGTCGAGGAGGGCGCTCCGATGTTCCTCGCTCGGCACCTGACGCGGCTGCGCGAGAGCCTCGGGGCGCATGCGGGCTGCGTGCACGCGCCTCCGCCCGAGGTGCTCACCCCCGAGGCCGTCCGCGAGGCGCTGCGCCGGTGCCTGGAGGCGGAGGCCACGCTGAGGCCTCGCTTCACCGGCGTGGCCAAGCTGGTGGCGGGAGATGGGAAGCTGCTGCTGTCCTTCCGGCCCCTGCCCCCGCGAGCCCCGGGCGAAGGGGTGGTCCTCGACTCGGTGGAGGACCGCTGCTACCGCCGGGGCGATCCCACCCTGAATCACAAGAGCGTCTCGTACCTGCGGCAGTACGCGCACCTCGGGCGCGGCACCGTCTTCGTCAACGAGGCCGGGGAGCTCTGCGAGGTTCCGAATGGGAACCTGTTCTTCCTCGTGGGCGATGCCGTGGTGACGCCGCCGCTGGAGACCCCGTGCCTCCCCGGCATCATCCGCTCCGTGCTGCTGCGGGAAGGGCGGCTCGGGGAAATGCCCATCGTGGAGCGCACCTTGCTTCGGGGGCAGGTAGAGGACGTACGCGGCTGCGTCCTCACCAACTCCGTGAGCCTCGCCCTGGCCGTCCCGCGGCTGCTCGGGAGGGAGCTGCCCGAAAGCCTCGCGCTGGCAGAACAGGCCCGCGCTGTCGTGCGGGAGTACGCGCGACGGGAAGCGTGACGACCCTCACCCTGGCCCTCTCCCAGAGGGAGAGGGGAGGTCTCGAAAGCCGAGGCCCTGTGCGACTTCGGCGTCCGTGAGCAGGCGGCAGGCGCCCTCCGGCACGTCCAGCACCAGCGAGCCCACGGCCTCGCGGTGCAGCGTCCGCACCGGGTGCCCCACCGCCGCCAGCATCCGCTTCACCTGGTGGTGCCGCCCCTCGGTGAGCACCAGCTCGACCCGGTCCGCGGCCAGCAACCGGGCGCCCGCCGGCCTGGTCGGTCCGTCGTCGAGCACCACGCCCTCGCGCAGCCGCTGGAGGGCCGCCTCGGAAGGAGTGCCCTCGACGTCCGCCACGTAGCGCTTGGGCACGTGCGTCTCCGGCGAGGTCGCGTGCGCCACCAGCCGCTCCTCGTTGGTGAAGAGCAGCAGGCCCGTGGTGTCCCGGTCCAACCGCCCCACCGCGTACCACTCATGGCCGCACAGTTCTGGCGGCAGCACCGCGCGCAGCCGCTCGAAGACGGTGCCGATGCCCTCGGGATCGCTCCCGTGCACCACCACGCCCGCGGGCTTGTGGAACATCAGCGCCAGCGTCCGCGCCTCCAGCGAGCGGAGCGTCCCATCCACCCGCACCCCGCTGCCCGCGTGCACCGGCGCGAAGGGCTCGCGCTCCACACGCCCGTCCACCTCCACCCGTCCCTCCCGGATGGCCTGCTCCGCCTCGGCCCGGGGCATCACCCCGGCACGCCCCAGCGCTCGCGCCAGCCAGTCCGCGCGGTGTCCCTCCGGCACCGGCTCCTGGCGCCGGCGCGCGGCCTCCAACCACCGGGGTGTCTTCGGCTTCCTCGCCATCCGCGAATCCCCTCCTGCTGCGTTGATTTCCCATTCCTATTCCCACCCTCCGGGCCCCACCCCCTCCGCCGCCTGCTTCGCGAGCGTTCCCCGCTCCCGTCCTGGCGCCTGCCTGAGCATGCCTAGCTTGAAGCATGTGTGGGCCATTCCCGGATGAGCACCACCACAGTCAACCTACTCGGAGGAAAACGCATGGCAACCGTGACTGAAGGGGGAATGCAGGGTTCCAGTTTTACCGGCACCAGCCAGTCCATCGGGACGGAGCAGGACACCGGTTTCACGGCTCAGGGCAAGGAGCAGGTGAAGCGCTTCACCGGTGTGACGCGGGACCGCGTCTACCACCAGATCGACGATCGCAAGGGCGATCTCATCAAGAGCCTCCACGGCTTCGTCTCCACGCTGGAGAACGCCTCGCAGAACGCGGACGGCTTCTCTCAGCAGCTGCTCAACGGCGCCGTGGGCTACGTGCGCCAGTTCTCGGACCGCATCGAGAACGGCTCCACCGAGGAGCTGGTGCGTGACGCGAAGCAGTTCATCCGCGAGAAGCCCGCGCCCTTCTTCGCCGGCTGCGTCGCCCTCGGCTTCCTCGCCGCCCGCATCCTCAAGGATTAGGAGGGGACACGATGCAACCGGGCAACCCCAACACTCGAAGTGGCTTCGACTACGAAGACCGCACCGTCCCAGGTGATGGGATGTCGGGACGCGCGTTCGGCTCGCTGGTGGGCGAGTTCTTCGATCAGGGCAAGCGCCTCATCCGCGCGGAGATCGCCCTGGCCAAGACCGAGCTGCGCCAGGAGGTGACGAAGGTCAAGGCGGGCAGTGTGATGGTGGGCGTGGGAGGCGTGCTGCTGCTCATCGGCGCCCTCGCCTTCGCGGCCTTCGCCATCGTCCTGCTGGACCTCGTGCTGCCGCTGTGGGCCGCCGCGCTCATCGTCACGGTGCTCTTCCTCGCCATCGGCGCGGGGGTCGCCATGGCGGGCATCAAGAGCCTCGAGCAGGTCCACGCACCGAACCAGACCATTCAAACCCTGAAGGAGGACAGTCAATGGGCGAGCAGGACGTTCCAATCCGTGAAATCTCAGATGCACGGGCACGCATGAGCGAGCTCGCCGATGAGCTGGCCCGGCGCATGGAGCCGGAGCACCTCAAGGCGATCGCCGCGGAGAAGGTCTCGGACCTCAAGGAGCAGGCCCGGGAGAAGGCGGTGGAGAAGGTCGACGAAATCAAGACGCAAGCCAGGGAGACCGTGATGCGCAAGAGCCACGAGGTGAAGGAACGGGCGGACACGCCCAGGGGCTGGAGCATGTTGGGAGCGATTCTCGGTGCCGGAGTGGGCTCGGCGCTGATGAAGAAGGCCTTCGACGTGCGCCAGCAGTCGCACTGGAACAGCCGGATGTACGGCGACCATGACCGGAGCACCCCGTCCCTGGTGCCCGCACCGGATGGGGGCCTGATGCGGCCCACCGGCGACAAGCTGGGCTCGCTGGGCACCGCCGGCCTCGACGTGCGCACCAGCACGGACGTGGGCACCTCCTCGTCCATGAACCTGGGCGGCGTGGACAGCGGCGGCGGCCTGAAGGAGCGCGCCTCGGACGTCATGGACATGGCCAAGGACAAGGCCTCTGACATCAAGGAGCGCGCCAGCGGCCTGGTGGACCGGGCCATGGACAAGACCCACGGGCTGCGTGAGCGCATCCCGGACCGCGGGCAGATCCGCCACCAGGCCTCGGACTGGTACGGCACCGTGTCCGAGAATCCGGTGCTGCTGGCCATCGGCGGCCTCGCCATCGGCGCGCTGTTCGCCAGCTTCATCCCGGTGACCAACCGCGAGCGCCAGCTCATCGAGCCCGCCAAGGCCAAGGTCAAGGAGCGCATCTCCACCCTCGGCGACCAGCTCGAGAGCAAGCTCTCCGGGCAGACCGGGGAAGAGGGCACCCAGGACGAGGAGTTCCAGGCCTCGGCGTCCTCGGAGAGCGAGCGCGAGCGTGGCTCCATTCCTCCGCTGCCGCCGCTCGATGATTACACCTCCGTGCACTGAGCCGGGCGCCCCCTGACGCGGGGCCGGGCTTGGAGCCACGAAGCGCACGAGGCCGGACGGGGCGTCATCGCCTCGCCCGGCCTTGCTTTGTGCGGGGGCTCTCGAGTGTGGGAACTACCGGGCCGGAGGAAGGGCCCGCCACTCGCGGTCGAGCAGGGCGTAGATGAGGGAGTCACACCACTCGCCCTTGTAGAAGCCGTTCTCGCGGAAGTGGGCTTCCTGGCGCATGCCGAGCTTCTCCATGACGCGGAAGGAGCCGGGGTTGCGCGGGTCGCAGTCGGCCCACATGCGGTGCAGGCCGAGCGTCCCGAAGCCGAAGTCCATGAGGCCCCGCGCCGCCTCGGTGATGTAGCCCCGGCCCCACTGCGAGCGGTCGAGGATGTACCAGAGGGAGGCCTCGCGCAGCTCGGGGTCGGTGATGCGCATGCCGCAGCGCCCGATGAGCCGGTGGCTGTCGCGCAGCACCACGGCGAAGTCGTAGACGTGCCGGGGCGTCTCGCGCGCGAGGGCCATCACCCGGAGGATGTAGTCCCGGCTCTCCTCGGGGGTGCGGACGCCATGGGACTGGTAGCGCACCACCTCGGGGTCGGACTCGTAGGGGTGGGTGGCGCGCCAGTCGTCCTCCACGAATTCGCGCAGCAGCAGGCGGGACGTGGTCAGGGGCGTGGTGAGCAGCATGGCCTTCAGGTCTCCGGGCCCGGAGTGCTGGCGAAGAAGGGATGGGCCTTTCCCTGCTCGTCCACGTAGGTGAAGTCCTGGAAGCGCGCGGCATCCGGAGCCTCCTGGTGCTGGCGGGCCTCCACGAGCCGCGCGTGCGACAGGGAGGACAGGTCGGCCTCCTTCACCCCGGCGAGGGCGAGGAAACCGGGGACGCTGTCGCCGTCACGCAGGAGCGTGGGCCGGTGTCCCTTGAAGTCGAGGGCGGTGGAGACGCGCTGGAGGGCGGCGTGGGCCTGGGAGAGTTGCTTCGCGGTGCGCATGCGCAGGGCGACCTCCTCGCGGGTCTGGCAGGTGCCGTCCACGTGGACGCTGAGGCTCAGGGAGTCCTGACCGATGGAGAAGGCGACGACGCGGCTCTTGGGGAGCTCGCCGGAGAGGGCGGTGGCGGCGGCTTCGGCGGCCTCGCCCTCGGCACGGGGCCACAGCCGCAGCGCCTTGCCCGGACCGGCGGCGAGGAAGGCCGGCAACGGGCGGGAGCCCAACCAGCGCTGCACCTTGGTCCGGGCCGCTCCCAACAAGATGAAACCCTGCGCGAAGTCACTCATGGGCCGTATGAGCACGGCGAAGTGGCCCGTTCGTCAAGAAGAAGGAACGACCCGCCACCCCTGGGAGCCCTTGCCTTCTTCGAGAACCATCCGGATCGGCTTGGCCTCGACGAGCCCCGTCTCCTCGAGCGGATATTCCTCGACAGGCCTGTCCACCATCACCATGAGGCGGAGGAGCCTCTCCGCGGGCTGGCCCATGGGGGCCGGAGCATCAACGCGCTCCCACTTGGAGACGGTCGTCTTGTCCACGCCCATCTTGTCCGCGAAGTCCTTGCTGGAGAGCCCGAGGTACTTCCGCAGGAAGCGGATCTCCTTCGGACCCAGCTTCTCCCGGCGCCGGGCAACCACCATGGCCAGCTGGCGGTGCATCTCCGCAATCTTATAGATGCCCAACTGATGCTCGCCGCATTTGGGACACCGGTAGACCATGACCCCCTTCAAGGTGACGCCATCCAGACCGATGAGGTCATCCTTGATGTTCTCCCGGGTTCCCTTCATGGGCGTGCCGCATGTGAGACACTTGCTGTTCACCGGTTCCTCCGCATAGCGGTCACCACAATGAGCGTGCTCTCGTCATGAAAGGCGATGACCACGCGAATCTTCGCGGTCTCGACGTGGTACCGCCAGCTCCCGTTCTCCCACTCGGGTTCACGCACTACGCCTCCGCGAAGCACGTTCTCCACGTCTCTTAGCGATAGCTCGTCCTTCCGCATCTCGTCCTTGGCATGTCTGCTGAAGACGACCCATCCGCTGCCCTGGATGGCCCTGATCCGCCTCTTCGCGTCACTCGCCCGCAGGTGACCTGGAACATCACTCATTGGAGAAATACCAACTCTTGGAGAAACTTCAACTCCGCTCGTCTGCTCTCCAGGCGTTCTGCAAGCTGCTCGCCAGTCCGGTTCCCGAGGGAATCAGTGCCGCTGTGGCATGGAAGTGCGGCTCGCGATGGAGACGGCGGGTCTCCCGCGCGGACGGAGGAGGCAGGCGGGTTGACGCCGGGAGTGACAAAGGCTTCGTTTGACTCCCCGAAGGCCCTCTGACATGTGCGGCCTGTGCTCCCGGCAGAACAGCTCGTCGCGCTCCAGGCGCCTCCTCCCGTCCCAGCGGTGTCGTTCACGCTGCGGCTCGGGCAGGCGCTGCACCGCTATGGCACTCCCGCTCATCAGCTGGAGGAGCAGATGCGCCTGGTGGCTCAACGGCTGGGCCTGGAGGCCCGCTTCTTCTCCACCCCTACCTCCATCTTCGCGTCCTTCGGACCCCCCGAGGACCTGAAGACCTCCCTCATCCGCGTGGAGCCCGGGGAGATGGACCTCGGCCGGCTGGCCCGGCTCGATGCGCTCGCCGACTCCGTCATCCGCGGCGAGCTCTCTCCCGAGGACGGCGCCGAGCGCGTCGAGTCCATCCTCGCCGAGCCCCCTCGCCACGGCAGTCCCTTGCTCCTGCTGTGCTGGGCGCTGGCCGCTGTCGGTGGTGCCCGGCTCTTCGGCGGTGGCCCGCGCGAGATGGGCGTCGCCGCGCTGATCAGCCTCCTCATCGGCGGGTTGGATCTGTGGACGCGCCGCCAGTCCTCGACCATGTGGGTGCTGGAGCCGGTGGCCGCCATCCTCTCCTCGGCCCTCGCCGTCATCGCCGCGAGCCTCGTGGGGCCCCTCTCCGTGCAGATCGTCACCCTGGCGGGCCTCATCGTGCTGCTGCCCGGCCTCAGCCTGACGGTGGCCCTCAACGAGCTCGCCACGCGCAACCTCATCTCCGGCACCTCACGGCTCACCGGCGCGGCGATCGTGTTCCTCGAGCTCGGCTTCGGTGTGGCGCTGGGCTCCCGGCTCGCGGAGTGGTTCCCCCTGCCCACGAAGCTCGGCCCCGTGTCCGACCTCCCCGGCTGGACGGAGCCGCTCGCCCTCGTGTCCATGCTGTTCGGTGTGAGCGTCCTCTTCCGCGCCCGGCCCCAGGACTGGGGATGGATCGGCGTGGCCGGCACGCTCGCCTACGTGGGCTCGCGCCTGGGCTCCGAGGTGCTCGGCACGCAGCTGGGCGCCTTCGTCGGAGCGCTCATCGTGGGGCTCGTCACCAACCTGCTCGCCCGCGTGCGCAACCGCCCCGCCGTCATCACCCTGGTGCCCGCCATCATGGTGCTGGTGCCCGGCAGCATCGGCTTCCGCAGCATGGAGTCCCTGCTCGCCCGCGACGTGCTCGCCGGCGTGGACACCGCCTTCTCCATGCTCATGGTGGCCGTGGCCCTCGTCGCCGGACTCCTCTTCGCCAACGCCCTCGTCCAGCCGCGCAAGGTGCTCTGACTCAGCCCCGGTGCCGCTCGGCGACGCGGTAGAGCCTCGTCAGCGAGAAGTCCAGCAACGCCTGGCACGAGGCCATGTAGTGGCGGGCGCGGACGAAGGGAAACCAGACACGGTGGCCCACGAGCACCTGGGCTTCCTCGAGCTTCTGGCGCGGTATCCACCGGCCGCCGAGATTGCGCACCAGCACCTCACCCAGGTACGCGCCAATCGCGGGCACCGCATACGCCTCGATGTTTTCCCGCAGGCGGCTCTTCGGGAAGGACTCGCGCCAGAAATAGAAGTCCACGTCCGTGAGGGACTCGGGCGTCTCCTGGAAGACGGAGGGCACCGGCGTGTGCAGCAGGGCCACCAGGTGCTCGGCGAGGTCGCTGTAGTGCTCCAGGGCGCGCGCCGGGTCGTCCACGTCCGGGGGCAGGGCGGAATCGGCGGGGCGCCACTCCTCGGGCTCGGGGGGTTGCCAGGCGTTGAGCTCGGCGATCCTGCGCTGGCGCTCGTGGCTGGCGGTGCGGTCCACCACGCGCGAGAGGAGCGGGGCCACGTCCGGGTGGAAGCGAGGCTCCACGGGGGCGAGCATGGCGCTGCGCTCGCGCAGGGCGTGCAGGAGGGTGTCGAAGTCCAGGTCCGGCCGCAGGTGGGCATGGGCGCGGGCCTGGGCCAGGCGCGCCTCGTCGCTCGCGAAGTCCGCGGCGGTGGGCCTCGTCACCAGCAGGACGCAGCCGTTGGGCAACTCCTCCACCCGCCAAGCCGGCGTGGACAGCATCCGCTCGCGCCCGACGCTCTCCACCAGCTTCGGCCCGAAGACGTTGAGCCAGAAGACGCCGTAGATTTTGTCGAAGCCGTCCCTGAACACGGTCTCGTCATCGCGACCGAAATTGGGGGAGCCCGCCAACTGCGCGTCATCACCGCTGTGGGCCCTGGCATACGTCACGGGATAGCGGGAAGCCCAGGCACGCACCATCTCCACGAGTTGACGGCAACGCTCCGCCTCCCCGAAGAAGGAGAGCGGTTTCACCTTGAGCCAGACATCCAGAGTGGGAGGCCGGGGAGGCAGCCATAGCCCGATTGACATATCCAACGCTGGCCACTTCGTACGGTAGAGCCCGAAGCTCGTGCTGTCTCCGTCGTGCTTCTCCTGCAATGCCTTCCAGAGGGAGGCGCGGGCGTAGTTGCGTTGCCGCTTGCCTTCAACGACATCCGGCATCCACCCGCTGGCGTATTCCTCGAGCGCTTGGAAGAAGGGCTCCAGCTCGCGCTCCAGTGCCGCCCGTGGGTCGAAGGTGCCTTCGAAGGAAAGCCGGAGGAAATCCTCATCCTTCACGCCGTGAAATTCCAGCACCTTCATTGGAACAGAACCTCCACTGCCGGCACCTTCCTCTTGGTTTCGTCCATGGCCTTCCGCAAGTCGTCTGCCATCGAGGGCTTGAGCTTGCCACCCTCGTAAACGAGGCGGACCCGCTGAATGGGTACCTCGCGGCTCCCGGAGAGCATGGAGTGGACCGAATCCCGGCGGATGTCCAGCGTCCCCCCGTACTTCTGGAGTGCTTCCCCCGCGTCCTCAATCATCTGCGCCTTCAATGCCTCGTACTTGAGCCCCGAGAGATCGCGGCTCTTGAAGCTGAAGGTCTCGACGCGAGGAGGCACTCCGGCAGGCCCGCCCTCCTCGATGACGAGCACATCCGCATAGCGCAAGCCGCTCTCCGGCTTCCAGACTCCCACGGACCTCGAGATGCGAGGTTTGACGAAGGCTCCGAGGAAGTGACGCTGGGCCCGGGGCAGCAGCGCGTCAGCCTCCAGCAACTCCACCATGAGGCGCTCGAAGGTCAGTCCCCGGGCGAACCACCCCCTCATCTGCTCATAGGCATCCCAGCGCATGGGGGCCTTGGTCGCCTTGCCCTGTTCGAGCTCTCGCAGGCGCTCCTCGTAGTAGGCCACGTACTCTCCCCAGCGCGGGTTGCCCTCGGCGCCGGGCGGTGGAGCGTCCAGGGAGGGCCGTTGCTTCTCCAGCACCGCCACGTCCCGGGGCAGACGCGGGCCCGGAGCCTCCCACTCCATCAGCGCCAGCCGCGCTTCCACCACCTCCCGGGTGAGCCCCGCCCCCTCGTCCACCAGTGAGGCCATTCCCCCGGCGCGCTCGGCCGCTCCGGCCTCGAGGCGGGCACGAGCGCCGTCGTCCACCACGGAGGCCACCTTCCCGGCCCCCTGGTGCGCCCCGCTTTCCGCCGGGGCGCCGGTGGCCCCGGGACGGGCCCTGGACATCATCGCCTGGGCCCGGGCCACGTTGCCCCGCGCCTGGTGCAGCGCCAGCGCCGCGTCCACTCCTCCCACGGCCACGAAGTGGCCCACCTCCCGGCGCTCACGTATCCACCGGGCCAACTCCCGCAGGCCCTCCCCGGGCAGCTTCGCCTCCAGCTCTTGCGCCACCGCCTGGAGGCTCCGCAGGCGCTGCTCCACGGTTGGGAGCCCGCCGCGCGCGGGCAGCCCGGCCCCCCGGGCCTGGGACAGGGCGCGCACGCCTTTGCCTCCGGCATACAGCGTCCCCAGCAGCAGGGCGGGTGCGAGCTCGCGCGCGGCCTGCTCGTAGTGGCCCTGGCCGAAGGAGTACGCCCCTTGGCCCGTGCCGATCACCAGGTAGTAGAAGCCCAGCGGCACCCCGAACGTCAGGGAGTCGAAGGTGCCCAGTGCCACACTGCCCGCCGAGAAGTGCCGCAGCGCCAGGGCCCGCTCCACCTCGCGAGCGGCGTGCTGGTAGGGCGGGGGCAATTGCGCCCACCGTCCCGTCATCTCCAGGTAGCGCCCGCCGTCCACCAGGGGGCTGGTGGCGAGCGCGTCGCGGGCGGCACGGCCCAGGCCCCGCAGCACGTCCCCGCCCCGCTCGGCCCGCTCCGGGTAGCGCGAGAGGGACAGGCCACGCGCCCGCAACTCCTCGCGCACCGCGGGCATGAGGGCCAGCGTCTGTCCCAGCAGCTTGTCCCCGGCCAGCAGCCGCAGCACCGCGTCCACTTCGTCGTCGTGGGCCGAGTGCAGCACGAAGAGGGCGAACACCTCGGCATGGAAGAGGCCGTAGCGCTCGGTGGCGCTCACCAGGAAGGCGGCGCGCTTGCGCTGCAGCAGGGCGGCGGCGTCCTCGCGCACCGGCCCCAGGGCGCCCAGCCGCACCGCGCTCCACTCGTCCAGAGCCTCCACCAGCCGGGGCATGTCCACACGCTGCTGCAGGGCGACGTACTCGGCGGGCGAGGTGCAGGTGAGGAAGGGCGCCAGCAGCGCTTCGCCGCCGGAAGAGAAGTCCGGCCAACCCGGGGGCACAGCCTGGCCGCCGCAGGTGGCGGGACCGAGGGGGACGGTTCCCCCGCTGGCCACCCCATGTACGGCCGCCTCGCGGGTGTCCGAACCCAGGCCACGAGCACTCCGCCGACGGCGCAAGCGCCGCGGTGCGCCTTCCTCCGGGGAGGTGGCGGAGCCGGACGCCTGGAAGGGGGACGGTTCGACCCCCGGTTCTCGACGTTGAGACAGGGCGCGCGGGCCCGGCGTGCCGCAGCCGGAAGTGAGCAGGAGGACCCCCAGCAGCAGCACCGCCCACCGGGGCGCACCCGCCGCCGGACGTGGAGGTTCACGACGATTGGACACGCGGCACCTCCCAAGCCCGGAAGCGGGGGGGGCTTCAGGCCTTCCCGTCCGGAAGCGCTCCCGCGGCCCGCGCCACCTCCACCGCGCGGAGGATGGCCTCCGGCGTCGCGGGCGAGGCCAGGTCCACCGGGGTGCGCGCGGGGCCGAAGGCAGACACCGCGTGCCGCAGCGCCGTCACCGCCCCGATGGCCAGCATGAACGGGGGCTCGCCCACCGCCTTGCTGCCGTGGAGGGTGTTGTCCTGGGGCGCCCGCTCCAGCAGGGCCACGCGGAAGTCCTCGGGCGCGTCGCCCACCGCCGGAATCTTGTACGTGTCCGGCGAGTGCGTGACGAGCCGTCCCTTCGCGTCGAAGAGCACCTCCTCGCACGTGAGCCAGCCCACGCCCTGGATGAAGGCGCCCTCC
>NZ_DASUNC010000007.1:0-3350 GCF_036277355.1 Archangium sp. | reverse complement strand
AGGGCCCGTACACCGAAATGCACTTCTGGGAGGATTGGGCCTGTATGAAGTAGCTGGCGTAGTTCGTGAGGGCCTGTGCCTCCGTGCTCGTCAGGCGCTCCCCGGCCGGTGTCTCGTCCACGCCGCAGCCCGTCAGCCCCGTCATCAACAGGGCCGTGGCCGCCACCCACGCTCGTGTCCTCGTCTGCTTCTGCTCGCACGCTCTCGTCATCTGGTGTCTCCCTGGGGGGTCGATGGGGACTGCTGCTCGGATTCCCACCTCTGGAAAACCCCAGGGGTATTTATTTGCGCAATTCTAGGACGTTCCTCTCTCTTGCTCACGGTGCAGGACCCGTTGGCGTCCCAGAAGAGAATGCGCACGAATACCTCCAACGTGGATACGCGGCTCGCGGATGCCGACGGCGCGTGCACGGCGCCGGCCTTCCCGTGCCACCGCTACGACCAACCACCAGAAGCATCTGCTGATGCTGATGCTGGAGCTGGGCGCTACGGGGTGAGCCCCCAGCTCCGCACGCTCAGCATTGCTGCTTGCAGATGCTGGCGACCCTCCCCACGCAGACACTGTCCCAGCTCGTCTGACAGCAATAGGGGTCCACGCCGCAGATGTCCTTCACGCACATCTGGTCGCAACCGGAGGTGAGCGGCCCGCCCGTGCTGCACTTGTCGTGCGCGCAGGTATCCACCTCGACGAAGGACACCGCGGCCCCGTCATTCAAGAGGTTCAAGGCATTCGCGCAGGAGAACTGCAACTCGCGGTTCGCCCAGAGCTTGTAGACTCCCTTGATGGTGGGGGCGGTGAGCGAGTACGCCGCGCTCCCCGACGTGACGCCGGAGCCGCTGTAGATGCACTGCTTGGAGCCCCCCTCGAGGCCCATGACGATCTGCGCGATACAGGTGGGGCACCCGAAGCTGCCGGTGTTGAGCGAGAAGTTCTCGGTGAGCGCCAGGCTCGCACCGGGCGCGGCGCGCACCCGCTTGTTCGTCTTTCCGTTGACGGTGAGGTTGGAGATGCTCCCCCAATTCCAGGTGTAGGGGTTGGCATAGACCTCGATCAGCCCCACCGGGCCGCCGCTCGACGTCTTGTTGAGCGCATCGGTGCAGTTGTACTCCCACTGGCCCCTCGCCCAGACCAGATAGCTTCCCGGCGCCGTGGGCGCGGTGAGCGTGGTGGTGGCGCTGCTGGAGACCACGCCCACGCCGCTGTAGAGGCACTTCTTGGAGCCGCTCACCCCCAGGATGACCTGGGAGATACAGCCAGGGCACCCGACGGACCCGGCGTCGATGAAGTAGTTGGTGCTCACCGAGACGGTGGCGCCAGCGGTGACGACGGCGACGTTGTCACCTCCGCCGAACCTCACGTTGCTGACGTTGCCCCAGTTCCAGTTGTAGCTGTTGCCCACCGTGGCGCTGGGGCAGCCATCCGCGACGGTCTGCGTCAACGTCCTGCCCGGGCTGCTCCAGCAAACGGTGCGGTTGCCCGCGCTGTCGATGACCATGGGGATGGCCTTCACCAGGAAGCCGTGTGAACCGCAGGCCACCCCCGCGGTGCTGAAGTACCAGGTGCCGGAGGCATAGGGGCGCTCCTCGCTGGATTGCAAGACGTTGTCCAGGTAGTACTCCAGCCGCACGGCGTTGGCCGGGCTGGCGACCGCCCATTGCCCATTGCCAGCCATCTCCCCCTCGTAGGTGCTGATGCCCGCGAGGCTCAGGCTGGAGACGCTCGTGCCCGCACACATCGCGGCCTCCTGCGTCCCCAGGGGCTCCACGGCCGGCACCCCTCCCGTGTCCTGGCCCCCACAGCCCACCCCCATCAGCCACCCGCACAACAAAGCCCCCCCGCGAAGGAAACGACCCATGTCACGCGCCATCGAGGTTTCTCCATCTAGAAAATAACGCTCGGGCTGGACTGTACGTGAAAACCGCAAGTCCGGGCAATCAGGTCTTCTTGAATTCCTGGATTTCAGCGATGCGGAATGTGGGCCCGCTTTCCCCCGGGCTGTTACCGCGCATGCGTGTGGATGGAGATTTGGACCGGCTGGTTGATGGGCATCAACGAGGATGCGCGGTAACACCCGCGCACGGCGTCGAAGTCCGTCCGGGTGCAGCTCCAACGCGAGCGAGCCGGTGACGTGGTGGGCGAGCACGGCGCCGTGGACGTGGAGGGCGCCCTTGGGCGGGCCGATCTCATAGGTGTCGGAGGCCCGCCGCAGGCGGGCGCGGATGGGCTCGGGACCGAAGGCGGAGAAGAGCGGGCAGAAGACGGCGCGGTGCTTCAGGGTGCCGAGCGCGGTGAAGTACAGCTCCGGAACGCGCCCCAGCAGGGAGAAGACATGCTCGCCCGGTGCGATTCCCAGTCCGGCGAGCACCTGGGCGAAGCGGTTCGTCCAGGCGCGCAGCTCCGCGTAGGTGAAGACCTCGCGCTCACCGTGGCGGCCCAGCCGGCGAAGCGCCAGGTGCCCTCCCCGCCCCTCCTGGCGGTGCCGATCCACCGCCGCGTGGGCCATGTTGAGCCCCCGCCCTCCGGGCAGGCCGGCCAGTCCGTGCCTGGCCGCCTCGCACGAGAAGGAGGCACATGCGGCCTCGTAGTCAGGCATGTGGGGGGCACCCGCCAGCCCGTCCGTGGCTTCGCGAGAATCCGTGCTTCCACCCGCCTCACCTCCCCTCGTCCCGCCGGAGCCTGGGGACTCGGGCACGGCGGACTCTTCTGGAGAGGTAACCCTGGCACCCGCGGAGAGGATGTCCGGGCGAGCGATGCACATGCTTCTCCCAAGCACAGGGAAGCCACCATGTCCGACCCATTCCCCAGCGAGACGAACGAGACCGGAGACGAAAGGCCCCGGGGTCACGGGTCACACCATGATCCGCCCGGGAGCCTGGCCTGGGCGCTCGTCCTGCTCTGGGCCGGGGGCGTGCTGCTGGTCCAGAACCTGGCCTACCTGGGGCGATCCGAACGATGGGATGCCTGGACGCTGATCTTCGTCGGGGCCGGGCTGCTCTTCCTCGGGGAGGCCATCGTGCGCCTGCTGGTACCGGCCTATCGGCGGCCGGTGCAGGGCCCCCTCATCTTCGCCGTCATCCTGCTGGCCCTCGGGTTGGGGGAGGCGATCCGTTGGACGCTGGTGGGGCCGTGCGCGCCCTCCTGCCCACGCGGCGTATCACGGGTTGAGTTCAGTCCGAGGCCCTGGGAGACATGCACGAAGCTGATTTTCGGGTCTTCGGTACGTCGAGTGGGCAGGAGCGCGGACCCGAAGCCGTGCGCATGGGGAGGACTTGGGGTTCAAGGGCGTGTGGAGCCGAGCGATGGCCATGGGACGCGAGTCCCCGCGAGAGCTCGAGGCATGAATGAGACA
>NZ_DASUNC010000006.1:0-4014 GCF_036277355.1 Archangium sp. | reverse complement strand
TACCGGTACGTGAAGGGACAGCGGGGCGAGGTGGTGCTGACACTGCGGCGGGGCGAGGGCATGTGGAAGGAGGAGGTGGAGTCCACCGGCCCGGTGCTCTCGGCCACCCTCCCCCAGGCTCCCTATGAGGCCTTCCTGCGTCTGCAGCGCCAGGCGCCGCGGGCCCCGGGCCCCTGGGGAGAGTCTCACGACGAGCGCCTGACGGCCCTCCAGGGACTGGAGCAGTGGCTGCTGCGGCAGCCGGACGAGGCGCTGAAGAAGGCCCCCTCTCCCCTGGAGAAGTACGTGACGCTGCTGGAGCAGGAGCGGCAGCGGGAGGTGCGCTGGCGGGCCGTGCAGCGCAAGCTGGCCGAGTACGAGGAGTGGGGGCGCGAGCTGCTGGCCACCCATGTGCCGCCCCCGCGCCGCCTGGCTCCGGGTTACCTGCTGAGCGAGTCACCCCTGAGAGAGCAGTCCCTCCGGGCGCTGGGTAGCGCCACGCTGGCCTGGGCCTACGCGCACACCGAGGACCCGGACTTCCTCAAGCGCACGCCCGACGAGGTGGCCCTCTACCTGTTGGCCCACCGCTCGGCCCTGGCCAGCGCGGTGCAGGTGGGCCGGCTGGCGCCCGTGCACCTGGACTACAACGCGGCCTTCGACCCGGAGGTGTACAAGCCCGAAGAGCTGGTGCTGGAGCTGCTGGTGGGCCTGACTCCGGGGGTTGGAGAGGTGGCGGACGCGAAGGCGGCCGTCACGGGCAGGAGCCTCACCGGCCACCTCCTCACCCACCCCGAGCGTCTGGTGTGCGCGCTGGGCGTGCTGGTGCCCTTCGTGGCCGGCGCCGTGCTGATGCGCGGCGGCAGCGAGGGCGCCGAGCAACTGGCGCTGCTCACCGGCCGCAGCCTGGACGAGGTGCGGGTGCTCTCGCGCGTGGCCTCGCACCTGTCTCCTGGAGACTCCAAGGAGATAGAGCGCTTGATGGCGGCGGCGGCCCGGGGCCACTCCTTCAGCGAGGAGGAGCTGCGATTCCTCCAGCGCGTGGCGCGCGGGTTGGAGGCGCCGCTGCGCGAGGCGGCCGGGGCGCTGAAGGCGGGCCAGAAGGTGCCGCTGCTGGGCGCGCGCACGCTGGCGGACGGTAGCCCGCTGCTGCCCGGCACGCCCATGCACAAGGCCCAGCGCTGGGTGGACTACCAATTCCGCCACCCCGAGAAGTACCCCCGCTTCTCCTTCCAGCCCGACGCCAACTGGGAGCGCCTGTATGAGTCCATCCTCAAGAACCGGCAGGCGGGCAACGTCTTCGAGGACGCCATCCTCCAACTGGCGAGATACGAGCGTAACGGGGCGATGATGATGCCGCCGCCGGGCAGCCGCGCCCAGGGCTTCATCCCCGACTCGGTGAAGGGCAACCCGGCGGAGCTCATATGGGGCCAGCCCTATCCCTTTGTCGAGGCCAAGGCTCGTAAAGAGCTGTCCCTCTCCGGCAATCTCGAGGCCATGATTGAGTATGTGGAGGAATACGGCGGTCACCTCGAGCTATGGGTCCGCTCTGCCAGACATCCCGACGGAGCAACGCACCTTTCAGAACCACTCCAGCTTCGTTTGGACCTCCTGGAAACAGACAGAAAGGCGATTGTGAGAAGACACCCATGATGCGTTCGCCCACATCGCTTGATATCGAAATACGACTTCCACCGGGCCGTCTCTCGGGTGGCCTCGTAAGGGAAGTCCTTGAACTCGCCCTTCGTCGGTTCCGATGGTTCGAGGCCAGGCGCTACGGTTATGCATCCATGAAGGAAGCGATCGACCCGGCACACTTGGATCTCGCCCCCCTGATCGCCTATTACGAGGAGCACGGCTGGCTGTGTGTCGGAGCCAAAACGGATCGGGACTTCATCTGGTTCTCGCCCGCCCGCGGCGCCGAGTTTCCCTACATAGGCGAAATCTCCTGGACGACCTCTGTCCGCTCGGCGTCCAAAGCGGCCTGGAGCACCGCCCTCGTCCAGCAGGTCGCCGAACTCATGCGCCTCGTCCAATCCCCTCTCGCTCAAGTCGGAATGGGTCAGGACTTCGATCGCAAGACGCGGCGATGGATTCCACAAGAGGTGGGAGAGCTGCGCGTCATCACCGTGCGCGACTACAGCGAAGGACTCGCGGGACTCTTCTGGCGCAATTTCTATGGCCCACCCTTCGTGCGCATGTTCGGCGAGCGCCTCGACTCACTGCCCGCCGAATGCCGCCAGCCGCTCGGTGAGGACCTCGTCCTCGTCCAGCCCTACGAGCTCCCCACGGAGGCGGGCACCGCGTCTGGCATCGCGCGCGAGCGCGAGCTCATCTCCCTGCTCGGCCCCGAGTGCTTCTACGACCACGAGCACCACACCCTCCCCTCCCGCCGCCCTGTCCTCGATTCTCTCGGCCGACCTCTCCACTGAGCGGCTTCGGCACCGCTTTCACAACCACTCCTGCGTCGGCAGAACCTCCTGCAAGCTGCTGACCTCCTACGTGTCGCCGCCCCGCCACCTGGCTACCTGCTGAACGAGTCACCCCTGCGCGAGCAGTCCCAGAACATGGCAAGGCAAGCCTGAACTATTACCCATGAAGTCTTCTCGCTAATCATGCCCGTCAAATACCTGGCTCTCCAAATAAGGCTTCCTCCTGGCCGTCCCTCGATTGATGTCGTACGAGAGCTCCTCGACCTCGTCCTTCGCAGATACCGATGGTTCGAGCCCAAGCGCTACAGTTCCGCCTCATTGAAGCGTGAGATGGACCCGGCCTCCAGTGAGCTCGCGCCACTCGTCGCCTATTACGAGGAGCACAACAATCTGATGGTTGCCGCCAGAACGGATCGGGATTTCATCGCGATTCATCCCTCCTCGACCGGCGCTCCACCCTACACGGGCTCCATTTCCTGGATGACGTCCGCCAGGTCGGCATCGAAGGACTCATGGCGTGCAGCGCATGCACAACAGGTAGCGGAGTTGATGCGCCTCCTTCAGTCACCTCTGGCCCTGGCAGGACTGGAAACAGATATCCATGGCAAGCGGTGGCGGCTCGTCCACAAGAGTATCCCCATGGAAGGAGGAAAGGACTTCACCTACTCGGAAGAGGAGCACACCGTGCGTGACTACAGTGAGGGACTTCCTGGTCTCGTCTGGCGCAATTTCTATGGCCCCCCCTTCGTCCGCATGTTCGGCGAGCGCCTCGACTCACTGCCCGCCGAATGCCGCCAGCCGCTCGGTGAGGACCTCGTGCTCGTCCAGCCCTACGAGCTGCCCACGGAGGCGGGCACCGAGTCCGGCATCACGCGCGAGCGCGAGTTCATCTCCCTGCTCGGCCCCGAGTGCTTCTACGACCACGAGCACCACACCCTGCCCACCCGCCGCCCCGTCCTCGACTCCCTCGGCCGGCCTCTCCACTGAACCGGCCCCTGCCAGCCCCATCTCGGTTCATGGGGACTTCGCCTCCTCGCGCTTGAAGTATTCAGCGACGGACTTGGAGAGAAAGCCGCCCCATGCCGCGCCCATGAAGACGCCCTCGATTCTTCTTCAAGCCGTGATGCTGGTGACACTGGCCGCGTGCCGCGGTCACCCGAGCGCCCGTATGGGCTTCGCCCTGGAGTCACCGGGCCCGCGGGCGCCCGCGTTCAGCGAAATGGGCTCGGGCATGGAGGCCCGGGCACTCCCCGCCGCCGAGGTGCTGGAGGGGACACGGGAGGTGCGTGTCCGGGCCTGGGAAGCCGCGCGCGGGCTGAAGCGCAAGGGGGCATGGCTGGCACTCGGGCTCCACGTGGAAGGCGAGCGGGTGCGGCTGCTCGGGCTGCACGCGCACGAAGGCAGCGGTGCCGAGGCACAGGACGAGGACGCCGAGCGCTTCCGCGGCCTGGTGGAGTGGGCGCTGTACCGGTACGTGAAGGGACAGCGGGGCGAGGTGGTGCTGACACTGCGGCGGGGCGAGGGCATGTGGAAGGAGGAGGTGGAGTCCACCGGCCCGGTGCTCTCGGCCACCCTCCCCCAGGCTCCCTATGAGGCCTTCCTGCGT
>NZ_DASUNC010000005.1:0-146536 GCF_036277355.1 Archangium sp. | reverse complement strand
CGAAGCACCGAGGGCGGCGAACGAAAACGGACGTCGGGAGAGATAACCTCAACCAACCGAACCGCCGGATGCGGATCCGCCTGTCCGGTGGTGTGGCAGGGGGAGTAGGGAGTTACCCTCTCTACCCCCCTATGCCGATTGCGCCCGGCATGGGCAGAGAGACTGCTGCCCCCGAAGATGACCTGGGGGTGATTTGGGCACAGGGAAGAGGCTCGGCTATGGTGGCCAGAGGAGTACAGCCGGACATCCATGGACCACGACAAGACCCCCCCCCGTACCCGCCCAACCCCCTGGAATCCTGCCCAAGGGGACGGTCATCGCCAGCCGCTTCATCCTTGAGGCACTGGCGGGCCGCGGAGGGATGGGCAGCGTCTATCGCGCCACGGACGCCACCACGGGTGGCACCGTGGCCCTCAAACTGCTGCATGGCGTCACCTCTCCAGAGGTGGCCTACCGCTTCAAACGCGAGGCCGTGCTGCTGGCCGAGTTGCGCCACCCCGGCATCGTTGCCTACGTGGCGCATGGCTCCACCGAGGCGCACCAGCCCTACCTGGCCATGGAGTGGCTGGAGGGAGAGAACCTGTCACGGCGACTGGCCCGCCAACCGCTGTCGCTGCCAGAGACGCTGACACTGCTGCACCGGGCAGCCGAGGCGCTCGCGGTAGCCCACCAACAGGACATCATCCACCGGGACCTCAAACCCTCCAACCTCTTGCTGAGAGGGGGTCGGCCGGAGGAGGTGGTGCTGCTGGACTTCGGTCTGGCACGCCATGCGCATCCCACGCTGGTTGCGGTGACGGGGACGGGCATGGTGGTGGGCACGCCGGGGTACATGGCGCCGGAGCAGGCCTCCAGTGCGCCAGAGATTCCTCCCGCCGCCGACATCTTCTCGCTGGGGTGCGTGCTGTACGAGTGCCTCACGGGCAAGCCGCCCTTCGCGGCGCCCCACTTCGCGGCCACGCTGGCGAAGATTCTGCACGCCGAGCCCACGCGCCTGGAGGTGCTGCGCCCGGGGCTGCCGGCTGGCCTGCAGGTGCTGGTGGACCGGATGCTGGCCAAGGACGCGCGGCGCAGGCTGCCGGACGCAGCCAGACTGGTGGAGGCACTCGTGGCAATGGAGTCCGTCCCCGAACTGCTGCTGTCGCAGGCCGGGCCGGAGCTGCGTCTCGACAGCGGGACGGAGGCCGAGCAGACGCTCGTCAGCGTCCTGCTGGTGTCTCTCGCGGCCGGGTCCCAGGAGGAGACGGCGGATTGGAACCAGGGCGTGGTGCTGCGTGACTCGTTGCGCACGTACCTGGCGCCGCTACTGGGTGCCCGGGTGGAGCTACTGGCGGACGGCTCGCTGGTGGCCACGTTGGTGCCCGAGCGTGGCACAGCCACGGACCAGGCGGTGCTGGCGGCGCGCTGCGCCCTCACGTTCAAGGAGCGCTGGCCGGAGGCCGCGGTGGTGCTGGCCACGGGCCTGGGCGTCCTCAACGAGCGGCTGCCAGTGGGCGAGGCCATGGACCGAGCGGGGCGGCTGCTGCACCTGATGGGGAGCACACCCTCGGCCAGCGTGGTGATGGACGATGTCACGGCCGGGTTGCTCGGGTCGGGCTTCCAACTCTCCCGAGCCGATTCAGGCGCCTTCGTCCTGCAGGGCGAGCGGCTCGACGCCGACGCCTCCCGTCCGTTGCTGGGCAAGCCCACTCAGTGTGTGGGCCGGGAGCAGGAACTGGCGCTGCTCGACTTCACCTTCACCGCGTGTGTGGAGGAGTCCGCCGCGCGGGCCCTGCTGGTGACGGCCTCTCCCGGCACGGGCAAGTCCCGGCTGCGCCACGAATTCGTGCGCCGCCTGGAGGGCCGGGAGCAGCCGCCTCTGGTGTTGCTGGGGCGCGGAGACCCGATGAGCACGGGCGCCGCGTACGGCCTGCTGGGTCAGGCGCTGCGGAGGCTGTGCGCAGTAGGAGAGGGCGAGAGCCTGGAGGCGCGGCGGACGCGGTTGTACCAGCGGGTGGCCTTACACCTGTCGGAGGCCAGGGTCCAGGAGGCGGTGGAGTTCCTGGGCGAGCTGTGTGCCATTCCCTTTCCCGAGGAAGACAGTCCCCGCCTGCGTGCGGCGCGGAGCGACCCGTGGTTGATGAGTGCGCAGGTGGGCCGGGCCCTGGTGGTCTTCTTGAAGGCGGAGTGTGAGCGGCAACCGGTGCTGCTGGTGCTGGAGGACCTGCACTGGAGCGATGCGCTGACGGTGACGCTGGTGGATGGGCTGCTGCGGGAACTGGCCGGGCAGCCCTTGCTGGTTCTGGCGCTGGCACGGCCCGAGGTGAAGGAACTCTTCCCGGGAATGTGGGCCAGGCGCCTGCAGGAACTGCCGCTCCAGGGCTTGAGCCGCAAGGCCAGTGTCCGGCTGGTGCGCGAGGTGTTGGGGCCGCAGGTGCCGGAGTCCGTGGTGCAGCAGGTGGTGGAGCAATCCGATGGCAATGCCCTCTTCCTGGAGGAACTCATCCGCATGGCGGCGGAAGGGCGCGGGAAGGAGGCACCGGAGACGGTGCTGGCGGTGCTGCAGGCGCGCCTGCTGCGGATGGAGCCGGGGTTACGTCAGGTCCTGCTGGCCGCGAGCATCTTCGGCCGCTCCTTCTGGCTGGAGGGCGTGGGGGAGCTGTTGGGCCGCCACGGCGAGCGGACGCAGTTGGAGCAGCATCTGCGGCTGCTGGTGGAGCAGGAGGTCATCGAGCCATGGCCCGACAGCCGCCTTCCCAATGCGGCCGAGTACCGGTTCCGCCACGCGCTGGTGGGGGATGCGGCCTATGGCCTGGTGCCCGACAGCCAGAAGCCCCTGGGCCACCAGCTCGCAGGGGTGTGGTTGGAGCGGATGGGCGAGCCCGATTCACTGGTGCTCGCCACGCATGCTCAGCGGGGGCAGCAGCCCGAGCGTGCCGTTCACTTCTACACCCGGGCCGCCGAGCGGCTCTTCGAGCGCAATGACTTGCATGGGACGCTGCGGTGCGTGGAGACGGCCCTGGCCTGTGATGTGGGCAGCGAGGACCTCACCCATCTGCGGGCGCTCCAGGCCATGGTGCTCTTCTGGATGGCGCAGATGTCCAGGGCCGTGGAACTGAGCATCCCAGCGTTGGCCGGACTGAAGGCCGGCAGTCCGTTGTGGTGCCGGTTGATTGGCAACCTGCTCATTGGCGGCGCCAGTGCTGCCCATCCGGAGCAGATGGCGGAACTGTGCGGGTTGCTGGTGCGCACCACGCCGGAGCCCGAGGCGGTCGAGGCTTATTTGGAGGCCGTCTCCTTCATCGGGGCCACGCACATCTGGTCCGGCGAGCGGCAGCAGGCGCAAGCCCTGCTCGGGCGGCTCATGGAGGTGGGCGCCGACGCGATGACCCACTCCCCCATGGCCCGGGGATTTGCGCGCATGTCGCAGGGCTACTTCCTCCACTCCTTCGACGCCAGCCCATGGCGGAGCTTCACGGTGCTCGAGCAGGGTCGGCGGGATTTTGACTCGGTGGGCTCGGAGCGGAACACGAATTTCATCCGGTTCCCCTTGGGGTTGAGCCTGATAGCAGCGGGAAATCCGCAGGGGGCCGTGGAGCTGCTTCGAGAGACGCTGGCCTTCGCCAGACTGACGGAACACCATTTCCTGCTGGAGGGTTCCTTGTTCATCCTGGGCTTGGTGCTGTCCGAAAGCCCCGAGTTGGAGGAGCGGCGGGAGGCGCACGCCTGGGCGCTCGAGTTGTTGGGGCGGGAGCTCGTCCTTCCCTTCCTCGCGGGAATGACCCATGCCCTGCTGGCGCGGATGACCGCGGCGGGTGGCGCGCTGAGCGAAGCCGAGTCTCATGCGCTCAAGGCGTGTGAGCTGCTGAGGCCGTTCCCGGCCTACCTGGTGTTCGCGCGCACCGTCCTCAGTTCCATCCTGCTCGTCCAGGAGCGCATGGAGGAAGCCCGGCAGGAGGCGGAACTGGGCGTGGGGGCGTTGGAGCGGATGTGCAGCGAGGGCGTCTACGCGGTGGGCATGTACCTGGCGTTGGCGGAAGCCTGCTTCGCGCAGGGGGATGCGAGTGCGGGAGACACGGCCCTGAGCAAGGCCGTGAAGTGCGTGAGGGCCCGCGCCGGTGACTTCCCCGAGCCCAAGGCCCGAGAGCGCTTCCTGCGCCAGGTGTCCGAGAACGCCCGGACGCTGGAACTGGCCCGCCAGCGCTGGGGCGAAGCCACGGAATAGGGCCTCGAAGCCATGGGGATGGCCGTGGACACCCTGTTGGCCTGGCAGGACACGCCCGCCGGTCGAGCCAATCTGGCTGCTGCTTTGCATGACGTGCTGCATCAAGCGTAGATTCCGAGTATTCCTCGGAGCCAGAAGCCCATCTCTCGGGACAGTGGACGCTCCGGACTCCGGGCGGGCAAGGAGGCTTGACCCTCCTACAAGCGGCAGTGATAAGGGCCCTCCCGAGCGTTATTTGAAGTCATCTCCCGCATCCCAAGGAGGCAGTTCATGGCTCGTGAAGTGGTGATCGTCGGCGCGGCGCGTACCCCCATCGGGGCCTTCCAGGGAGCCCTGTCCAAGCTGACGGCCCCGCAGCTCGGCGCCATCGCCATCCAGGCGGCGCTGGAGCGCTCGGGCGTTTCCCCGGCCCAGGTCAACGAGACGATCATGGGCTGCGTGCTGCAGGCGGGCGTGGGCCAGGCCCCGGCGCGTCAGGCTGCCATCTACGCCGGCATCCCCGACACCGTTCCCGCCGTCACCCTCAACAAGGTGTGCGGCTCGGGCCTGAAGGCGGTCATCGCCGGCGCCCAGGCCATTGCACTGGGTGACGCCGAGGTGGTGGTGGTCGGCGGCATGGAGTCCATGAGCAACGCGCCCTACGTGAGCCACACCATGCGTGGCGGCGCCCGCATGGGCAACGTGGAGTTCAAGGACGCGATGATCCTCGACGGCCTGTGGGATCCCTACGGCAACGTCCACATGGGCAGCTGCGCCGAGGAGTGCGCCGTCACCCAGGGCATCAGCCGCGCCAACCAGGACGAGTACGCGCTCGAGTCCACCAGGCGCGCCATCGAGGCCCAGAAGGCCGGCCTGTTCACCCGGGAGATCGTCCCGGTCACCGTGCCCGGCGGCAAGGGCGGTGACGTGGTGGTGAGCGAGGACGAGGGCCCCAAGAACGCCAAGCCGGACAAGATCCCCACGCTCAAGCCCGTCTTCAAGAAGGACGGCACGGTGACGGCGGCCAACGCCTCCTCCATCAACGACGGCGCCGCGGCGCTGGTGCTGATGAGCGCCGAGCGCGCCAAGGCCGAGGGCCGTACCGTGCTGGGCCGGATCGCCGGCTACGCCGGGGCCGCCCGCAAGCCGGTGGAGTTCACCATCGCTCCGGCGGACTCCATCAACAACCTGCTGAAGAAGACCGGTCACAAGACCACCGACGTGGACCTCTGGGAGATCAACGAGGCCTTCGCCGTGGTGGCCCTGGCCAACAACAAGCTGCTCGGCCTGGAGGCCTCGAAGGTGAACGTGCGCGGTGGCGCGGTGGTGCTCGGTCACCCGATCGGCGCCTCGGGCGCGCGCCTGTTGGTGACGCTGGTGCACACGCTGCAGGACACGAACAAGAAGCGTGGCGTGGCGTCGCTGTGCATCGGCGGCGGCGAGGGCATCGCGCTCATGGTGGAGCGCTAGTCCAACACGGGACGAACACTCCCTCTCCCCCTGGGAGAGGGGCGGGGTGAGGGTCTATCGGCCCTCGCCCCGTTCTCGTAGGAGGGGTTCATGAACAAGATCATCGCGAGCGCGGACGAGGCCGTCCGCGACATCCCGGATGGCGCCACGCTGATGAGCGGCGGCTTCGGGCTGTGCGGCAATCCCGAGAACCTGATCGCGGCGCTGCACCGCAAGGGGACTCAGGGACTCACCATCATCTCCAACAACTGCGGCACCACCGAGCTGGGTCTGGGAATTCTCCTCAAGGCCAACCAGGTGAAGAAGATCGTCGCCAGCTACGTGGGCGAGAACAAGGTCTTCGAGCAGCAGATGCTCTCCGGGAAGCTCGAGGTGGAGCTCAACCCGCAGGGCACGCTGGCCGAGCGCATCCGCGCCGGTGGCTGTGGCATCGGCGGCTTCTTCACCCCTTCGGGCGCGGGTACCGAGCTCGCCAAGGGCAAGGAGACGCGGATGATCGACGGGCGGCTGCACGTGCTGGAGACGCCGCTCAAGGCGGACTTCACCATCGTGCGCGCCTGGAAGGCGGACACCTGGGGCAACCTGGTGTTCCGCAAGACGGCCCGCAACTTCTCGCCGATGATGTGCATGGCGGGAAGGGTCACCATCGTCGAGGCCGAGCACATCGTGCCCGCCGGTGAGATCGATCCGGATCAGGTGCACCTGCCCGGCATCTTCGTGCACCGGATCATCCAGTCGAAGAATCTCGAGAAGTGGATCGAGCGCCGCACCGTTCAGAAGAAGGCCTGAGAGGACGCCATGCCCCTGACCCGTGAGCAGATTGCCCAGCGCATCGCCCAGGAGCTGCGCGACGGCTATTACGTGAACCTCGGAATCGGCATCCCCACGCTGGTTGCCAACTACATTCCGAAGGGCATCGACATCATGTTCCAGTCCGAGAACGGCATTCTCGGCATGGGACCGTGGCCCATGGAGGGCGAGGAGGATCCGGATCTCATCAACGCCGGCAAGGAGACGGTGACGGTGGTGAAGGGCGCCGCCTTCTTCGACTCGGCGCTGTCCTTCGGGATGATCCGCGGCGGCCATGTGGACCTGGCCGTGCTCGGCGCCATGGAGGTGAGCGAGGAGGGAGACCTCGCCAACTGGATGATCCCCGGCAAGATGGTGAAGGGCCCGGGCGGCGCCATGGATCTCGCGGTGGGCGCCAAGCGCGTCTTCGTGACCATGGAGCACGTCAACAAGGAGGGGAAGCCGAAGATCCTCAAGAAGTGCTCCCTCCCCATCACCGGCCTCAAGTGCATCAACCACATCGTCACCGAGTACGCCCTCATCGACGTGACCCCCCAGGGTCTCGTGCTGCGCGAGTTGGCCCCCGGCGTGACGGTGGAGCAGGTCCAGGCGATTACCGAGCCCAAGCTCAAGATCGCCCCGGACGTGCGTGAGATGAAGATCTGAGGCCCTTGGGTCTCGTGTCGTTCCCGCCGCGGTCCCTCCCCCCGGGGCCGCGGCGGAATACCCCGGCCGGTATGGAGGTCGAATAAGGTCCATGCTGCTGCCGGATATCCCCATTGAATTGACGATCGAGCGGCTCGGTCAGCTCGGAGAGGGCGTGGGCTCGTACGAGGGCCGCACCGTCTTCGTGCCCGGCACCTTCCCCGGCGAGCGCGTGCGCGTCCGCCTGGAGCACGAGGGCAAGGTGGTGCGCGGGCACCTGATCGGCGACGTGCTGGCCCCCAGCCCGGACCGGAGGCGCTCGCCGTGTGGTCTGAGCGCGCGGTGTGGCGGGTGCGACTGGCTGGAGTTGTCCGAGGCCGCCCAGCGTGCCGCGAAGCAGGAGATCGTCCTCTCCGCCCTGGAGCACCTGGGCCGGCTGAAGCGGGACAGCTTCGCGGTGCGGCCCCTGCTGATCGCGCCCACGGAGTTCGGCTACCGGCGGCGCGCGGTGCTGCACTTCCTCAAGGACGATCTTTCCTACTTCGGGCGGCGGAGCCATGACCGGGTGCCGGTGGACGAGTGCGGCGCGTTGGTGCCGGCGCTCGCCACATTGCCCGGGAAGCTGGGGCCGTTGCTCAAGCCGGTGGCGCGGGACGCGGAGGAGGTGCACCTGCTGGCCGAGGGCGGCAAGGCGGCCTTCGCGGTGCTGCTGAAGGGGCAGGCGACGCCCCGGCACGTGGAGGCATGCGACAAGGCGGTACGCTCGCTGCGGCTGGAGGGGGCGGTGCTGGTGCCGAAGGAGGGCTCGCCGCGCATTGTTGGCAAGCCGGTGCTGCGCTCGGTGTCGCCGCTGCGGCCCGAGGTGCCGCTGTACCTGCGCCCGGACGCCTTCTCCCAGGCGCACGCGGAAGCCAACGTGGGGCTGGTGACCTCGGCGGTGTACGAGCTGGCCCCGCGCGAGTCGGATGCGGTATTGGAGTTGTACTCGGGCAACGGCAACTTCACGTTCCCGTTGGCGGCGAGCGCGGCATCGGTCTTGGGGGTGGAGTCCTCTCCGGCCTCGGTGGAGTTGGCCCAGCGGAGTGCGCGGGAGGGTGGGGTGGCCAATGTGCGGTTCCACCAGGGGGATGCCCGGAAGGTGTGCGAGGGCCTCATCCGCGAGGGGAAGCGGTTCGACCTGGCGCTGGCGGATCCTCCCCGGACGGGGGCGCCAGGGCTCGCCCGGTGGCTCAAGGCCCTGGGGGTGAGGCGGGTGGTGTACGTGGCGTGCGATCCGGGCTCCCTGGCCCGGGACGCGGCGGGGTTGGTGGAGGCCGGTTACAAGCCGCTGGCGCTCCAGGTGGTGGACATGTTCCCCCAGACGCACCACGTGGAGTCGGTGATGTCTTTCGAGCTGCCCGCGTAGACACCCGGCGGCTCTCAGGAGTCTGTTGTGGAGATCTTCAAGGAGTTCACCTTCGAGGCGGCCCATCGCCTCCCCAATGTGCCCCCGGGGCACAAGTGCGCCCGGCTGCATGGCCACTCCTACCGCGTGACCCTGCATGTTCAGGGACCCGTGGGCGCGGACTCGGGTTGGGTGATGGACTTCGCCGACCTCACCGAGGCCTTCAAGCCGATCCACGCCCAGCTCGATCACTACTACCTCAATGAGATCGAGGGGCTCTCCAACCCCACCAGCGAGAATCTGGCGCGGTGGATCTGGCAGCGGGTGAGGCCCCGGCTCCCGCAGCTCTCCCAGGTGATGGTGCGGGAGACCTGCACCTCGGGCTGTATCTACCGCGGCGAGAACGACTGAGCTCACTCTCGCAGCAGTATCCCTCCGTCGATCACCAGCTCGCTGCCGGTGGTCCATGGTGCGGCCAGCAGGTGCACCACCGCCTCGGCCACCTCCTCGGGTTTCCCGAGCCGCCCCAGCGGATGCAGCGCCCCCAACGTGGACAACTGGGCGGAGATCCTCCGCTCGAGTTCCACGCCCTCGGGAGGCGCCTCGCCAGGAGCCAGGCGCGGGGCCCTGACCATCTCCGTGTCCACCACTCCCGGACAGACGGCGTTGGCCCGGATGCGCCGCGCGGCGCCCGCGAGAGCCAGTGAGCGCATCGCCGCCAGCAACCCGGCCTTGGCCGCGCTGTAGACGGCGCTGGTGGGCAGCGGCCTCAATGCCAGCGTCGAGGCGATGAACACCATGCCGCCTCCGTCCTCCAGGATCGACAGCGCCTCCTCGCCCAGGCGCAGCGGGGCCACCAGGTTGATCTCCAGTTGGGCCCGCAGGGCGTCCTCGGAGATGTGACCGGGGATCTGGTGCTCCACGACTCCCGCCGAGTGCACCAGTCCATCCAGCCCGCCCAGTGCGTCACGGGCCCGCCCCAGCAGGCCCGCGCGTTCGGCGGGGGAGGCGAGATCGCAGGGCAGGGCCACCGCCCGACCGGGCCAGGCGCGGACCACTGCCTCCAACCGCTCCGCCCGGCGCCCCGTCACCGCCACCCGGCCTCCGGCCCGCAGCAGCGCCTCGGCCACCGCGAGGCCCATGCCGCTGCCACCGCCCGTCACCAGCACCTTCCGCGTCCCCACCGGCCGGGTGCTCACCACCGCTCGCCCTCCGCTTCCGGCGTGCTCGCCGCCGCCGGGTAGTACGCCCGGCCTTCCACTGGCACCAACCCACCGGGGGGCTCGGGCACCTCCACTTCGTCATGGGGGATGAAGGCCGGACGATCCACGCACAGCACCGTCTGCTCGATCGCCCGCGGATTGTCGTAACGGTGCGGAAGGTGCTTCGGCCACCGGAAGCCCGTGCCCGCCAGCACCGGCCGGCCCTGGAGCAGCAACCCGTGGCCCAGCACCAGCTCGGACTCGCTCATCACCCGGTGCTCGTGGGTGGGGATGGTGCGGCCCGGAGCGATGCGCAGCCGGTAGATGCCCACGTGCTCGTCCTGGAAGAGGATGTCCACCCGCCCGAAGGGCTTGTCCTCCCTCTCGTACTGGTACTCGTCCGCGGTGCGGTGCACCTGCAGCGAGGCGAGGCCCGCCCGGCCCAGGGCCTCCGGTTTGGACAGCCGCAGGGTGACGGCCCGCACCGGGGCGCGCGCCGAGTCCTCCGTCGGCGGGGCGAGGATGTAGCGGCAGAGGGCCTCGGCGGCCGTCTCCAGCATGCGGAAGTCGGCCGACTCCAGCAGGAAGCGCAGCTCGCCGGACAGGCGCGCGTAGTCCACCGTGTCACGGAGGCTCCCCTCGGCGGCGGCCTTCCGGGTGTCCAGATAGAGGGCCACGTCGAGCTCCAGCGGCTGCGGCGTGCCGCGCTCGGCCGGGTACACCCCGACGATGCAATTCACCGGGAGCTGGCGCAGCTCGATGACATCCAGCGGGCGGCCCTGCGCGTCGCGGGGGGCGCTCGCGAAGGCATCGGAGGAAAGGCGGTTCATAGCTGGGCGCTCCGGGCTCCATCCACGGCGATCACCTGTCCGGAGATATAAGGGGCCTCGCGCGCCAGGAAGACCACGGCCCGGGCCACGTCCTCGGCCGAGCCCTCCCGCCCGAAGGGAATGCGGGCGAGCATGGCCTGCCGGGCGGCCTCGTCGAAGTCCTCCGGGAAGATGACCGTCCCCGGGGAGATGGCGTTCACCCGCACCCGGGGCGCGAGCTCCACCGCCAGTGCCCGGGTGAGCGCGAGCAGCCCGGCCTTGCTGGCGGTGTAGTGGGCGTAGTGGCTCACCACCCGCTCCGCGGCGATGTCGGTGAGGTTCACGACCAGCGGCTGGGGAGCGGCGCGCAGCGCCGGGAGCAGCGCCTGGGTGAGGAAGAAGGGCGCCTCCAGGTTGATTCCCATCATCCGGTGGTATTGCTCCCGGGTGATGTCCTCGAAGGCCACCCGCTCGTAGATGCCCGCGTTGTTCACGAGGACGTCGATGGCCGGGTGGGCCTGGCGCAGGGTCGCCGCCAGGGACTCCAGTTCCTTCGGGTCCCCCAGGTTGGCGCGGTGCACGGTGGTGGTGCGGCCCAGGGCGCGGGCCCGGGTGGCGACTTCCTCCGCTCCCTCGGTCGAGCGGTGGACGTGCAGGGCCAGGTCGTACCCCACCTCGGCCAGCGCCAGGGCGATGGCCTTGCCGAGCCGGATGCCCGCTCCGGTGACGACGGCTGTTGGCATGAATGTCTCCCTCGGGTGTTCCGCGTGCGGGGCGGATATACAGGAGAATCGGGGCAGGGTAGAGGCTGGTAGAACGCTGGGTGGAGAGGTTGCCAACCACATGGACGCACGCATCGTCGAGTTCGCCGAGGTCCTCCGCCAGAACGGGGTGCGTGTCAGCACGTCCGAGGTGGTGGATGCCGCACGGGCCACCGCCGAGGTGGGCCTCGAGGACAAGGCCATCTTCCGCTCGGTGCTGCGGACCACGATGGTGAAGCGCCACCAGGACGTGGACGTCTTCAACCGGGCCTTCGACTTCTTCTTCTCGGGGGCGGCCAAGACGTTCGAGGCGCTCGACAAGTCCCTGGCCCAGCAGATCCAGGAGCAGGGGCTCATCGAGGGCGACAACCTCACGATGCTCCTGTTCCAGATGAACCAGCTCTTCCCCGAGCTGTCCCCACTGGCCCAGGCGGCCCTCATGGGGGATCGGGCGAGGCTGGCGCAGATCTTCCGTTCGGCCACGCTGCAGCTCGACTTGTCGCAGATGCAGAGCTCGATGCAGACGGGCTTCTTCTCGCGGCGGCTGATGGTGGCGGCGGGGATGGATCGGGCGCGCTCGGAGCTGAAGGCGCTGGAGGAGGAGCTGCGCAAGCGGGGCCTGCCGGTGGAGGGGGTGGAGATCGTCTCGCGGCACGTGGCCGAGGCCATGCGCAAGGTGGAGGACGCGGCGCGGCGCGAGGTGAAGCGTCAGGCCGAGGCGCGCATCCGCAAGCCCACGGGCGGGGTGGTGGACAAGCCGCTGCACCAGCTCAGCCAGGCCGAGGTGAACCAGATGGAGTCCGCGGTGAAGACGCTGGCCGAGAAGCTCAAGGCCCGGCTGATCCGCAAGGCGCGCTCGAAGCGGAAGGGGACGCTGAACGTGCGCCGCACGCTGCGCCGCAACCTGCCGTGGGGTGGTATTCCCATGGTGCCCCGGTTCCGTGCCCGCCGCCCCGAGCGCCCCGAGGTCGTCGTCCTCTGTGACGTCTCGGACTCGGTGCGCAACGCGTCGCGGATGATGCTGCTCTTCACGTACACGCTGCAGTCGCTCTTCGTGCGCGTGCGCTCGTTCGTCTTCGTGTCGGACGTGGGCGACGTGACGCAGTACTTCAAGGAGCAGGAGGTGGACAAGGCGATCGACCTGGCCACCATGGGGCAGGCCGTGTCGCTCACCGCCAACTCCAACTACGGCCGGGCGCTCGCCATGTTCACGAGGGATCAGCTCGGCAGCATCACGCGGCGCACCACGGTGATGATCATCGGGGACGGCCGCAACAACTACAACGCGAACAACGCCTGGGCCCTCAAGGACCTGAAGCAGAAGTGCAAACGGCTCCTGTGGATCTGCCCCGAGGACCGTCCCAACTGGGGCTTCGGGGACAGTGAGATGCTCACCTATTCGAAGGAGTGCCACCAGACGGTGGTGGTGAACTCCGTGGCCGATCTGTCCCGCATCGCGGAGCAGCTCGTCCCCGCCTGAGAGAGACACCCATGTCCCGTTCCATGTTCGATGATCTCGAAGTGTCGCAGGCCAGCGCCATGGGGGCCGCTGACTCCCGCACGCTGCGGTTCGCCGCCCACGCCCTCACCGAGGCCGATCTTCAGGGCCTCATCCGCTACCAGGAGGCCTTCCTGGCCCATGTGGAGCAGGCGAAGCCGGGGGAGACGGCCGCGCTCACCACGGCGCATGAGCTCGGCCTGAAGGCTTCCGGGCTGGCGGTGAAGGTGGTGGAGCTGGGCAACTCCATGCTGCGCGCCTACGCCGGCCAGCGCTGGACGGCGCGCCGGCTGCGCACCCGGCTGGCGGAGCTGGAGCAGCAGGCGGATGCCACCGCGGCCGAGAAGGCCGCCAGGGCTCGCGACGAGCTGCACCGCGTCGAGAGCCTGGAGCCCCTGGCCCGGCGCTACGGGCAGGAGGCGATCGACCTGCTCAACCAGCACGAGGACCAGCTGGTGGCCCTCCACACCCGGATGCAGAAGGCCCTCACCCGGGCCTAGGGGGGCTCGCCCTCCTGCCCGCCAGGGCACTGGAACCGTTGCAATCCGCCGGGGCTCGTCGGATAAGAGCCCGTTCTCCGTACGGAAAGACCCATGAAGCGCTACTTCATCCACACCTTCGGCTGCCAGATGAACGTCAACGACTCGCTCCGCATGAGCGAGGTACTCGGCAAGCTGGAATACCGGCCCACGCCGGTTCCGGAGGAGGCGGACCTCATCATCCTCAACACCTGCTCCATCCGCGAGAAGGCCGAGGACAAGATGCTGTCCGCCCTGGGCCGCTACCGCACGGTGAAGCTGGCCCGCGGCACGCTGTTGGGCGTGGGCGGGTGCGTGGCGCAGCAGGAGAAGGACAAGCTCCTCAAGAAGGTGCCCTACCTGGACTTCGTGTTCGGCCCGGACTCCATCGCCAAGCTGCCGGACATCATCGGCCGGGTGCAGGGCGAGCGCGAGCGCGTGGTGGAGACGGCCTGGGTGGACTCGGAGGAGTACGTCTTCCCGCGCGCCGACCCCGAGACGAGCCGCGGCAAGGTGACCGAGTTCGTCACGGTGATGAAGGGCTGCGACAACGTGTGCTCCTTCTGCGTGGTGCCGCACACCCGAGGCCGTGAGGTGAGCCGGGCCTTCCCGGAGGTGCTCGCCGAGGTGGCGGACCTGGCGAAGGTGGGCGTACGCGAGGTGACGCTGATCGGTCAGAACGTGAACTCGTACCGGGGCGGCATCAGCTTCGCGCAGCTGCTGCTGCGCACGGCGGAGGTGCCGGGCATCGAGCGCGTGCGCTTCACCACGAGCCACCCGCACGATCTGTCGGACGAGCTGATCGAGGCGTTCCGGACGCAGCCGAAGATCATGCCGCACTTCCACCTGCCGGTGCAGAGCGGCTCGAATCCGGTGCTGAAGCGGATGCGGCGCGACTACACGGTGGCGCAGTACCTGGAGCGGCTGGAGAAGCTGCGCGCGGCGCGTCCGGGCATCGCGGTGACGACGGACATCATCGTGGGCTTCCCGGGTGAGACGGAGGAGGACTTCGCGCTCACGCTCGAGCTGACGGAGAAGGTGCGCTACGAGAACCAGTTCTCGTTCATCTACAGCCCGCGGCCGAAGACGGGCGCGGCGCTGAAGGAGGACGAGTGGGGTCCGGTGCCGCACGAGGTGAAGATCGAGCGGCTGGAGCGGCTGCAGAAGATCCAGCGGCGCATCAGCGGGGAGCACACGGCGTCGCAGGTGGGGCAGGAGGTGGAGGTGATGGTGGAGGGCCACTCGCGCTACAACCCGGCGAAGCGCTTCGGGCGGACGCCGGAGAACCGCACGGTGAACTTCGACGGCGACGCGCCGGCGGGGGCGTTCGTGAAGGTGCTGGTGGAGAGCGCGACGCCGAACCAACTGTCCGGCAAGCAGACGGTGGTGCTGAGCCAGCCGGTGGTGGTGCCGCCCGCCGATCTCCCGAGCCCCGAAACCTGCGTCGTGGCCTGAGCCTCAATCCCCCTACTGGAGAACCCATGGCCCTGCGCCGTTTCCGAGATCAAACCCCGCGCGTCCACCCGAGCTGCTTCGTCGAGGACTCGGCGCAGGTGATCGGGGACGTGGAGCTGGGGGAGGACTCCTCGGTGTGGTTCAACTCGGTGCTGCGGGGGGACGTGAACCCCATCCGCATCGGCCGGAGGACCAACATCCAGGATCTCACGATGATCCACGTCACGAGCCACCGGTACTCGACGACGATCGGGGACGACGTGACGGTGGGGCACCACGTGGTGCTGCATGGGTGCACGGTGGGCAACCGGGTGCTGGTGGGGATGGGTGCCATCGTGATGGACGGGGTGGAGATCGGCGACGAGTGCATCATCGGCGCCGGGACGCTGCTCACACCGGGGACGAAGATTCCGCCGGGATCGCTGGTGGTGGGCTCGCCGGGGAAGGTGAAGCGGGCCATCACCGAGGAGGAGCGGAGCTTCCTGCTCGAGTCCGCGAAGCACTACGTCCAGACGGCCGCCGAGCACCGGGCCAGCCGTTAACGTGACGCCCGCCAGCGTGCGTGTTAGGAGCACCTCGCATGGAGGTTGCAGCCGCACTCAAAGCATCCCCGCTCTTCAAGGATTTCACCGATGTCGGCATCCAGATCTTCGCCGCCATCGGGGTCGCACGGGCGTTTCCCAAGGGTTCTGCCCTGTTCCTGGAGAACCGGCCGGGCGAGTCCCTCTTCATCGTCGGGGACGGCACGGTCCGGCTGAGTGCGAAGAACACCGCGGGCGAGGAGGTGACGCTCGGGGATGTGGTGGCCGGAGAGCCCTTGGGCGAACTGACCCTCATCCAGAAGGGCGAGCGGCTGTGCACCGCCGTGGCCATGACGGACGTGACGGCGGTGGAGATCCGCCACGCGGACTTCCAGAAGCTCACCATCCAGAAGCCCCAGGCGTGCATGAAGCTGCTGATGGGGATCGTGAGCCACTTTGGCCAGAAGGTCCGAGACAACCGGGAAGCCATGAAGTCGCTCGTGGGAAAGACTTGAAGCACCCCCCCTTGCGCGCCGTGCTACCTTCCTCGCGGACGATGCGAGGGACTTTCGAGACACCCACACGACCCCACCTGGAGCAACCGGGCACTCGGACGGAGGCCCGGACGTTCGCAGTTCGAGCAGCGGACGCACGAAGGGATTATGAGTCGGCGCATGGGGGCTCGGAGTTTTGACGACGCGTACCCGGTTGATGCGGGGGCGCTGGAGGCCTGGGCTCGGATGACGAGGCCTGTCGGGTCTCCCGGACGTGACTGAGAGACGAGCGTGCAAGAATTCCTCACCAACCTGCTGGGCAGTACCCACGGCTTCCTCGCCTATGCCACCGTTTTCGGCGTGCTGGTGGCGTGTGGGCTGGGCGTGCCTCTGCCCGAGGACATCTCGCTCATCCTCGGGGGCTTCCTGGCCCACAAGGGCGCGGCCAGCCTGTCGGTGATGATGCTGGTCGGCTTCCTGGGCATCCTCGTGGGTGACAGCCTCATCTTCGCCGCCGGTCGCCGGTTTGGCTCGAAGGTGGGACGCTCTACCACCCCCTCCGGATTCCTGGGCAGGTTCATCACCCCGGAGAAGCGGGTCCGGGTGGAGGGGCTGTTCGCGCTGCACGGGCAGAAGATCGTGATGATTGCGCGCTTCATGCCCGGGGTGCGTGCGGTGACGTACTTCAGCGCCGGCTCGGCGGGCATGTCGTACTGGCGCTTCCTCTTCTGGGACGGGCTGGCGGCGCTGCTGTCCGCGCCGTTCTTCGTGTGGCTCGGGTTCCACTTCGGGGACAAGCTGGACTACGCCATCGACCGGATGAAGGAGGGGCAGCTGGTGGTGTTCGGCACCCTGGCGGTGGTGGGGCTCGCGGTGTTCGTGTGGCGGAAGCGGATCGCGGCCGTGCGTGGGGCGGCGCTGGATGCGGCGGTGAAGGCCTCGCCGGTGCCCGCGCACCTGCTGACGGGAGCGGCGGCCTCGGATGTCCACCCGGCGGCCCCGGCGCCCGTGTTCGAGATGGCGGAGAAGCCCTCCGGTACGGAGCGTCTGCCGATCCGCGACTGAGCCCTCCTGTCCGGCTCACGCGCGTCCGAGGATCCGCTTCAACCACCCGACCAGTCCGCCCGGAGCCACGTCCCGAGCGGTCGCGGCGATGGCGATGGGCAGGACCACGGGCTGGGCCGCGGTGGGCTTCTGCGCGGCGGGCATGCCGGACAACGACTGCCTGCGAGGCATGGGAGGCGGCTCGGGCTGACTCGGGTGATGGGGTCCGAGCTTCGCCTTCACCTGCTCGGGGTTGTCGCGGGTGGAGAAGACGTTCATCACCTCGATGCCGCTGGTCTGCTCGCGGGCGGTGACGGTGAGGATGCACTCGTTGTCCACGGCGAAGGTGACGGAGACCTTCACCGAGCCGCGAGGCCCGCCGGGCAGCCCGGAGACCTTCAGCGTGCCCAGGTACTCGTTCTCCACGGCGCGCTCGGAGTCGCCCTGCAGGATGATGAGATCGATCTCCTCCTGATCCTCGCGGCTGGTGGAGATCTGGTAGCCCTTGTTGGCGGGCAGGGGAGCGTTGCGCTCGAGCACGGGCTTGAAGCGGCCGCCGGGCAGCCCCACGCCGATGGCCATGGGCAGCACGTCGATGAGCTGCACGCCCTCGTTCTGGGCCAGGCTGTGGGCGAGCAGGGCGGCGCCGAGCGCCACGGCCTCGTCCGGGTGCACGTTCTTGGTGGGCGCCTTGCCGAAGAACCACTGGATCTTCTCGTGGACGAGGGGCGAGCGGCTCTGCCCGCCCACGAGGATGACCTCGTCGATGTCCTTGGGGGTGAGCCCCTTGACGTCGAGCACGTCGGCGCAGACCTGGAGGGTGCGGTTGACGAGCTCCTCGGTGAGCTCGACGAGCTTCTCGCGGGTGAGCGGGACGTCGAGGTCCACGGGCTTGCCGTCGACCATGGTGAGGAAGGCCACGTGGACGCGGACCTGCGAGCGCTCGGAGAGGGAGCACTTGGCGCGCTCGGCGGCGTCCTGGATGCGCTGCATGGCCACCCGATCCAGCTGGATGGAGAGACCGGTCTGCTGGCGGAACTGCTCGAGCAGGTACTCGACGATGGCGGTGTCGAAGTCGATGCCGCCGAGGAAGGTATCGCCGCCGGTGGAGACGACCTCGTAGAGGGTGTCCTTGAGCTCGAGGACGGAGGCGTCGAAGGTGCCGCCGCCGAGATCGTAGACGAGCACGCGCTGGGTGAGCTTGCGGCCGAAGCCGTAGGCGAGCGCGGCGGCGGTGGGCTCGTTGAGGATGCGCTCCACGTGGAGCCCGGCGAGCCGGCCGGCCTCGCGCACGGCCTGGCGCTGGTTGTCGTTGTAGTAGGCGGGGACGGTGACGACGGCGCGCGAGACGGGCTGGCCGAGCTGGTTCTGGGCGACCTCCTTCACCTCGCGGAGGATGAGGGCGGAGATCTGCTGGAGGCTGTAGATGCGATCCCCGAGCCGCACCGCCGCCTCGCCGTTGCCGCCGGGGGCGATCTCATAGGCGAAGCGATCCTTGATCTGCTGGACGATGGGGGACTCGTAGGGACGGCCGACGAGCCGCTTGGCGCCGTAGACGGTCTGCCGGGGGTTGGTGAGCATCTGCCCCTTGGCGGGGTGGCCGACCACGAGCTTGCCGCGGGCGTTGAGGGCGAGGATGGAGGGGACGGTGTTGTGCCCCTCGCGGCTGTGGAGGACGGCCGGCTTGCTCTGGCGCACGAAGGCGGCGCAGGAGTTGGTGGTGCCCAGGTCGATGCCGATGATGGGCCCGGTGCGCTTGGGCTCCTCGGTGGGGGCCTCGAAGGCGGGGGCGCTCGGGACCACGGGCGTGGCGGACGAGGAGAGCGTCTGGGTGGGCTCGCGAGGAGGCGCGGGACGGCTCGAGGCCACCGCGGGCGCGGGAGGCCGGGGCGGCACCGGAGCGGCAGGAGTCTCCTCGGAGGGGCGCGGGGGAGGTGGCGGAGAGGCCACGGCCGCGGGCCGAGGCGCGGGCTGCGCAGCGGCGGGCGCTGTCTCGATGGGCTCGGCCTCATCGATGGGTTCGGCATCGATAGGCTCGGCGTCATCCATGGGCTCGACATCGATGGGCTCGGCATCGGACTGGAGCGCGGGGGCGGGCTGCTCGGCGGCGGGCGCGGCCTGTGACGTGGGCGCGGCCTCGAGCGGGGGTGCAGGGGCGGGCTGCTCGGCGACAGGCGCGGCCTCGGGCTGGGGCGGGGGCGGCGGGGTGAACGCGGCGATGGTCCCGGGCCACGGGGTGTGGGCGGGGATCAGCATCTCCTGGCCGGGGTGGGGAGCGGGCGCGGGGGCGACCGTTGGCGCGTCCGTCAGCGGGGGAGGCGGCGGTGTTCCCGCGGGGACCGTGTAATCCGCCGGCCCCACCCCTGCTGGGAGTGGAGGAAGGGAAGACTGGGCGTGCGGCAGGGGGGCGATCGCCGAGTCGAGGAACTGCCGGGTGGCGGGGTCCACGGAGAGGAAGCGGAACCCCATGCCGGAGGCTCCCTGCCCGCCCTGCCCGGTGACGAAGTGGATGACGGCCGTGCCGTGGATGATGCGGGAGCCATCGGCCAGCTTGAGATCCAGGGTGACGATGGAACCGGGAGGCTTCACCGTCTTGGCGCGCAGGTAGATGCCGCCGCGCGTGACATTGGCTCCGTACTTCGCCACGAACTCGTCGGGGGTCGCGAAGGGCAACTTGACGACCAACCCGATGGCTTCTCCCTTGGATGGACTCTGTGGCTGCGTCACGAGAGGGAATCCTAACATCAATTGCCTGCATGCCAGGGAGACGGGCCGTGAAAAGGCGGTTTTGATCGTTGCACCCCTGGCCTTCACCCCTTATGGAAGCGGCTTCACCGCGGGCATGACCCGCTGCTCCCGGGAGCCCCCATGCTGCCTTCTGAAGTCCGGCTCGCGCTGACCTTCGATGACGTGCTTCTCCAGCCGGCGGAGAGCGCGATCCTGCCCAAGGACGCCGATCTCACCACCCGGTTGACCCGCAACCTGCGGCTCAACATCCCGCTGCTCTCCGCGGCGATGGACACCGTGACCGAGGCCCGGACCGCCATCGCCATGGCGCAGGAGGGCGGCATCGGCGTCATCCACAAGAACATGACCCCCGAGCAGCAGGCGCTCGAGGTGATGAAGGTGAAGAAGTTCGAGAGCGGGATGGTGGTGGACCCCATCACCGTCGAGCCGCAGGTGCCGCTGGCCCGGGCCATCGAGCTGATGCGCCAGTACAACATCTCGGGCATCCCGGTGGTGCAGGGCCGCAAGCTGGTGGGCATCGTCACCAGCCGTGACGTGCGCTTCGTCACGGACCTGAACCAGAAGGTGGAGGCGGTGATGACGCGCAAGCTCGTCACAGGCCGCGAGGGCATCAGCCAGACGGACGCGCAGCAGCTGCTGCACGAGCACCGCATCGAGAAGCTGCTGATCGTCGACGAGCAGTTCGAGCTCCGGGGCCTCATCACCATCAAGGACATGGAGAAGCGTCGGACCCGGCCCAACGCGGCCAAGGACGCCAAGGGCCGGCTGCTGTGCGCCGCCGCGATCGGTGCCTCGGCGGACCGTGAGGCCCGCATCGACGCGCTGGTGAAGGCGGGCGTGGACGTCATCGTCATCGACACGGCCCACGGCCACTCCAAGGGCGTCATCGACGCCGTGCGCGACACGCGGAAGAACTTCCGCGGCTTCGAGCTGATCGCCGGCAACGTGGCCACGGCGGCGGCGACCCGGGCGCTCATCGAGGCGGGGGTGGACGCGGTGAAGGTGGGCATCGGCCCCGGCTCCATCTGCACCACGCGCGTGGTGGCCGGCGTGGGCGTGCCCCAGCTCACGGCGATCGACGACTGCGCGCGCGAGGCGGACAAGCACGGCGTGCCCGTCATCGCCGATGGTGGCATCAAGTACTCCGGCGACATCGTCAAGGCGCTGGCCGCCGGGGCGAGCACGGTGATGATCGGCTCGCTCTTCGCCGGCACCGAGGAGGCTCCGGGCGAGGTCATCCTGTACCAGGGCCGCAGCTACAAGAGCTACCGCGGCATGGGCTCGATGGGGGCCATGAAGCAGGGCGCCAAGGACCGTTACTTCCAGGCGGACGTGGAGGCGGTGAAGCTGGTGCCCGAGGGCATCGAGGGCCGCGTGCCGTACAAGGGCAGCCTGGGCATGAACATCCACCAGATGCTGGGTGGGCTGCGCAGCGGCATGGGCTACGTGGGCTGCGGCACCATCGAGGATCTGCGCACCAAGGCGGAGTTCGTGCGCATCACCTCGGCCGGGCTCAAGGAGAGCCACGTGCACGACGTGATCATCACCGAGGAGGCGCCCAACTACCGGGTGGAGTAGGGCGCCCGGGCCGGCCGGAGGGCCGCGAGCCGGCTACTTGCCGCGCTTGCGGCCGCTGCCGGAGGAGCCGCTGCTGGCGGGCTCTTCCGCCGGGGCCGCCGCCGGGGCCACCTTCTTCTCCGCGTTGAGCACCCGGCCCATGAGCTGCTCCTTGTCGTCCGGGTTGAGGGTCTCGATGGCTTGGCGCAGGGTGTTGAAGTCCAGCCGGGCCACGGTGACGGTGTTGCCGCCCTTGACCTCCTGCACGGTGGGCACGTCCACCAGCTCGCGCACGTAGGTCTCGAACTCCACCTTCACGTCCGCGGTCTGCTGGATGCAGTTCTCGCGGGCGGCCACCAGCTTCTGGCTGCCCTCGGTGTAGTGGAGGTCCGGGTTGCGGTTCATCGCCTCCTCGAACGTCGCGTTGCGCTTCTGCAACGAGGTGTAGAGGTCGATGTAGCTCATCACCCGGTCGCTCTCCGGCCGGTTGACGTTGCGGGCCTGGTTGAGCGCATCGCCCGTGTCGTCGCAGTTCACCTTGCTCAGCGCGGCGGCGTCCGGGGTGTCGCCGGCCGAGGAACGGCTCGGCGACTCGCGCTCCAGACGCTCTTCCGAGGAGATCTCCTTCACGCAACCGGTGGCGGACAGCAGCAGGACGGTTGCAACGGCGGGCAGGCGCATCCAGGACCTCTTCGAGTTCGAGCGGGACTTAATGGTTGATTTCCGAAAGTTTGTAGCGATAAGGCCCGCATCCGTCAACGCGCGCCCCCCCTGGAGAGTGTGTGGATATTCACGCTGAGAAGATCCTGATCCTCGATTTCGGGAGCCAGTACACGCAGCTCATCGCCCGCCGGGTGCGAGAGCTCGGCGTGTACTGTGAGATCCACCGTCCGGATCTCCCCGCGGAGGACATCCGCCGGTTCGCCCCGCGCGGCATCATCCTCTCCGGAGGGCCGGCCTCGGTGGAGACGGAGGGCTCGCCGCGGTGCGATCCCTTCGTGTTCAGCTCGGGGCTGCCGGTGCTGGGCATCTGCTACGGCCTGCAGCTGATCTCCAAGCTGCTGGGAGGCCGGGTGGATCGCTCCGCGCACCGGGAGTACGGCTCGGCCGAGGTGGAGGTGCTGGCGGCGCGCGGGCCGCTGGCGGGCTTCAAGCTGGGCGAGCGGGTGAAGGTGTTGATGAGCCACGGAGACCGGGTGGACATGCTGCCGCCGGACTTCGAGGCCATCGGCCGCAGTGGCAACTCGCCCTACGCGGCGGCGGCGCACAAGAGCAAGCCCATCTACGGCCTGCAGTTCCACCCCGAGGTGGTGCACACACCGATGGGCAAGGAGATGCTGCGCGCCTTCCTGTTCACCGACTGCAAGGTGAGCGGGAGCTGGACGATGAAGGGCTTCATCCAGGAGGCGGAGGACGCCATCCGCCGCCAGGTGGGCGAGCACGGCCGGGTCATCTGCGGGTTGTCGGGAGGCGTGGACAGCTCGGTGGCGGCGCTGCTGCTGCACCGGGCGCTGGGGGCACGGCTGCAGTGCATCTTCGTGGACAACGGCCTGTTGCGGCAGGGTGAGCGCGAGCAGGTGGAGGCGCTCTTCGTGGATCGCTTCCACGTGCCGCTGAAGACGGTGGATGCGCGGGCGCGCTTCCTGTCGGAGCTGGCCGGGGTGACGGATCCAGAGAAGAAGCGGAAGATCATCGGCCGCGAGTTCATCACCGTGTTCGAGGCGGCCGCGCGGGACGTGCAGGGCGCCGAGTTCCTGGCGCAGGGCACGCTGTACCCGGACGTGATCGAGTCGGTGTCGTACAAGGGCCCGTCCGTCACCATCAAGAGCCACCACAACGTGGGCGGGCTGCCGGAGAAGATGAACCTCAAGCTGGTGGAGCCGCTGCGCGAGCTCTTCAAGGACGAGGTCCGCGCGCTGGGCCGCGAGCTGGGGTTGCCGGACGAGATGGTATCGCGGCAGCCGTTCCCGGGACCGGGCCTGGCCATCCGGGTGCTGGGGGAGATCACCGAGGCGCGGCTGGAGCTGGTGCGCCGCGCGGACGCGATCGTCCAGCAGGAGATCCGGGACGCGGGCCTGTACAAGGAGCTGTGGCAGGCGTTCGCGGTGCTGTTGCCGGTGCAGAGCGTGGGCGTGATGGGGGATGAGCGCACCTACGAGTCCACCTGCGTGCTGCGCGCGGTGACGAGCGTGGACGGCATGACGGCGGACTGGGCGCGGCTGCCGTACGACGTGCTCGAGCGCATCTCCACGCGCATCACCAACGAGGTGCGTGGCATCAACCGCGTCGTCTACGACGTCTCCTCCAAGCCGCCCGCCACCATCGAGTGGGAGTAGCCGCGGGGGCAGGGTGAGGAAGAACAAAGGGGCTGCCCGGGTGGATTCGGGCAGCCCCTTCGTCTTTTCAGTGGGACTTCAGCGGACTGCGGGCCGGACTACAGACCGGGGCTGGCCTTCACGGTGGGCGTGGAGCCCGGGCGCAGCTCCTCGAGGACGCGGTCGGCCTTGTAGACCTTCTTGAGCGCCTCGATGAGGGCCTCGCTGTGGACGGCGACGGTGCGGTTGACGCTCTCGTCGAAGCCGTAGTCACCGCCGAGCGACTGGATGTTGCCGTCGAACACCAGGCCGACGATCTCCGCGTCCTTGTTGATGACGGGCGAGCCCGAGTTGCCGCCGATGATGTCGTTGGTGGTGACGAAGTTCATCGGAGTGGAGGCCGTCAGATCCTTCTGCGAGGCGAGCCAGCTCTTGGGCAGGGCGAACGGCTCCTCACCGGTGTGGCGGTCGAAGGTGTTGCCCATGACGGTGATGGGATCCACCTGCTTGCCGTCCTCGGTGTAGCCCTTCACGGAGCCGAAGGACAGGCGCAGCGTGCCCGTGGCGTCCGGGTAGATGCCGGTGCCGTAGACCTCGAACTTCGCCTGGGCCACCAGCTCGCTGTTCTTGCGGATGACGGCCTCGACCTGCTCCTCGTACGTCTTGCGGATGGCGCGGCCGTCCGGGTCCACCAGGGCCGCCAGCTGGATCATCGGATCCTTGGAGGACTCGATGGCCTTCTTGCCGCCCTTGTAGAGCTGATCGCGCAGCTTGATGTCGGCCAGCTTCGAGCCCTTGATGACGCGGGCGGCCAGCGACGCGGGGGACTCCTTGCCGAGCACCTTCTTGACGAACGGGTGATCCGGGCCCAGCTCCTCACGGATCTTCGTGAGGGCGAACGTCAGCTGGGCGATCTCCAGCTCGGGGTAGACGGGCGCCTTGCTCATCAGCTGGTTCTCGAGCGAACGCAGGTTGGCCTCGTTGTAGCCGCGCAGGCGCTCGGTGTCCGGCTTGGCGCGCTCGTCGGCGGCGCGCACCAGGGTGCGGGCCACGTAGAAGAGCTGCGAGTTGAAGCCGTTCTCGACGTTCTCGTACTCCTTGCGCATGTTGCGGAAGGCGTCCTGGGCGCGGGCGATCTCATCCCAGGCGTTGCCGTACTTCGCCTTCATCTTCGGGTCCGCGTTGACCTTGGCGCGCAGCTCCTGCTCGGCGGCGACCTTCTGGGCGAAGAAGGCCTTGTCCACCAGCTGCTCGTGCTTGCCCTTGGTGGACTTGAGGCCGTTCTCCACGCCGAAGAGCAGGTTGCTGGAGATGCGCTTCTGCTCGGGGCCGCGGTTCTGGAACTCGGAGACCATGCCGCGGATCTCCGAGAGCCTGAAGAGCTGCTTGGGCAGGCCGGTGTCGCGCAGGTACTCGAGCTGGGCCACCGTCAGGCCGCGCGAGGTCCTTCCGGGGTTGCCGGAGACGAAGGTGAGATCGCCTTCCTTGACGCCCTTGTCGGACCACTTGAAGTAGTTGGGGGTCTTCGCGGGCTTGCCGTCCTTGCCGTAGGCGCGCACGAAGGTGACGTCCAGGTCGTACCGGGGGAACTCGAAGTTGTCCGGATCGCCGCCGAAGAAGGCGATGGCGTGCTCGGGGGCGAACACGAGCCGCACGTCCTGGTAACGCTGGTAGCGGTAGAGGTTGTACTTGCCGCCCTGGTAGAGCGTCACCACGTCACAGCGCACGTCCGGGGCGCCATTGGTGCAGGCCTGCTCGAGCCTGGCCATCTCGGCCTTGAGGGTGTCGGCGTACGACTTGCCGGTGAGGCCCTTGGTGGCGGTGTTGAGCTGGTCGGTGACGTCGGTGATCTCGACGAGCTGGCTGAGCTCGAGGGCCGGGCACTGGAGCTCCTCGGCCTGGGTCTTGGCGTAGAAGCCGTTGGCGATGAAGTCCTTCTTGGCGGTGGACAGCTGCTGGATGCAGCCACGGGCGCAGTGGTGGTTGGTCATCACCAGGCCGTCCTGGGAGACGAAGCTGGACGAGCAGCCGCCGCCGAACTTGGCCGAGGCCAGACGAACCTTGTCGAGCCAGTCCTGGGAGGGCTCGAATCCGTACTTCTCCTTGACCTTGGCGGCGGGGAAGTTGTTGTAGGTCCACATGCCCTCATCGGCGAGCGCGGGGGCGGCGCCGAGCAGGGAGGCCACGATGAGAAGACGCTTCATGGAGTTGAAGTTCCTTTCCGGGAACCGGAAGAGATGCGGCGGGGTTGTCGTGGGAACAGCCGGTCCCGGTCAAGCGGGGAGAAAATTCCCGGCCCCTGAACTCCTGAACGGGACTTTGATTTCCGATGAGCAGGCGAGCGTGGCGATTGACGCGGCTCGTCGCGATCGGACGGGGGACGGGGGGAGATACATGCGAGCACAGCCGCCGGACCTTGGCTTGGAGGCCTCTGGGATGCCCGTGGGCTGAGTTGACATAACGCACATTATCAGACGCGCAGCCATACTTATGCCCGTCTGCCTGGATGCTGCTCGAGCTCGCTAGCTCGCCGTCCAGGGACTGAGACTCCTGCCCGGGCACGGCCGACCTGGGCAGGTCGACGAGGACGGGCGCCGGTGTGCGGTTGCCGGCGCCTGTCCTCGGCTTCTCCTTCGGCCTTGGACCTGCCCATGTCCCACACCCCGTCCTCCCCGGGCTCCCGCCCGGTGGCGTCGTCCGTCCTCACCCCCACGCACCGGCTGATCATCTCTCTGCTGTTCCGCGAGGTGCAGTTGTCGAGCGACTCCCTCCTCGCGCGTCCGGAGCTCCTCCACGTCGCCGGACTCATGGGCGAGCTCGACGCTCTGGCCCGCAACGGCATCCTCTACCTCTACGCGGATGGCTGGGGGCTGACGGCCGCCGCGCGCGAGCTCATGCAGCTCGGCCAGGAGTCCGCGTCCTATGAGGTGACCCATGGCTGAGACCTCGACGCTGGCTCTTGCTTCCGCCGCCGAGACCGCGCTCCGCACGGCGCTCCGGTCTCTGAACGTGGCGCACAGCTCTCTCCAGGAACTCGCCTGGTCGATCGGGTCCCCTGAGCAGCTCCCTTCGACCGGCGACCTGGTTGTGCAGGAACTCTGCGGAGCGTTCACCACCATGGACAGCGCCATGGAGGACATCCTCAATGCCAGCTCCGCGCGGGACCGCACACCGACCGAGCTGTCGCAGCACTTTGAGGTCACCATGCATCTGCGAGCCTCCCTGGCGTGCATGGAGCGCCGTGCGCGTGTGCTCGCACGCGACGTCCGCCGCGCCGTCCTCACCACCCGCGGTCTCCTCGACGAGGTGGCCCATGGCTGAGACCTCCAAGGTGCTGTCGTCGACCGCTGCCCCTGACGCCTACAAGAAGGAACTCTCTCGGCTGACGCGTGCGGCGGTGGACCTGAGCAACGGGCTGCCCCTGCTGATGCGCGAGGCCTCGAGGCTTGGCCTGGCGGTGGACGCCGAAGTCCTCCACCAGCTCCAGTCCATCTCCGAGGTGCTCGAGGACAACCTGCGGGCCCTGTCCTACGCGTCCGTGGGTCTTGACGTCGGCCGCCCCGCGCCGGAGCTCCTGGCGAAGGCCACCGCGGAGGTGTCCCGTGGGTGAGCCCCGCAGCTGCAGCCGGACGCTGGCATCCGTCGCGCTGGACAAGCGCACCGTGCTGGTGGCGCGCGCCCGCTCCCTCGCGGAGCGCCGCGCTGCCTTCCTCGAGAGCCTGGCGGGGCGTGCCCCCTTCACCGCGGCGGAGCATGCCGAGTGGGCCCAGCTCGTCGAGGAGGCGCTTGCGGTGGACGCCGCGCTCGAGCGCCACAACGTAGAGCAGCGCTGTGCGCGCTTCCAGGCCCGCGCCGAGCAGGCGCGGGCCCTGGGCCACCTGCGCACCGCCCATGCCTACTCCTCGGAGGCCGAGTACCTCGCCGAGCGCCTGGCCGAGGTGCGCCATGGGTGAGCAAACGTCCCCCCTCGAGACGTCCGCCCTCTTCAATCTCCGCAAGTGCGCAGTCCGACTCGCCAGCTGCGCTTCGGCAATGGACGCTGTCCGGAAGCTCTTCAAACCTGAGCGCATGCCCGATGACGACGTACTGAGGCGGCGACTCGAGCATGTCGCCGTGGACGTGTTTTGGGCTTTGGATGACCTCAAAGCGGCCGCTGAAGACCCCCAGCCGTCGAGCGCTCACGTAGTTGTGGCCCTGTCGCTGTGGCGGATCCGAGCGGAGGTTGCTGGCCTTTCTCACCGCCTTCTGGCTGTGGCCAACGACGTGTCCCCACAGAACTGGCCTCCTGCGTGGGGGCTGTTCTCGATGGACATCCAACACCTCGCCGAGGACTTTCGGCGGGCACTGCTGGCTGCCCGGGGACTGGTGCACGACCTCGAGCGCGGCGAGTCCCCGCCCACGCCCATGATGGTTCCGGCCGCCGCGTTGCCTTCCTTCGAATTCGCTGAGGACCACGTCCGTCAGTACCTCGACGATCTCGAGCAGGAGCTGACGGCTGCCGTCACCTCGCTGCCCAGCACGCCGCTGGGTATCGGCTTCGTCGACGAGGACCCGGCGGAGTTCGAGCGTGTTCTCGCCTCGGTGCGCGAGTCCCTCCAGTCCGCCTCGGGCTGCCTCAAGCGGGTGCGGGAGGTGCTCCATGTTGGATGATGGCGGTTCGATGCGTTCCCGAATTGCCCTGGACTACCTCAGCAGTGCTGCAACGAACCTCGGGTACGTCGTGGAGGACCTGACGCATGCCTCTCAGTACCTCCCGTTCGCCAAGGCCCTCGTGACGGAGGCTGTAAAGAAGCGGCAACTGCGCTCAGCCGACGCCCGAGACCTCATTTCCAGCCTGCTGCGCGATGCGTCCGAACTACAGAAACTCCGGGAGCGGCTCGAGCGCATCTGCGGCGCACTGTCACCCCTGCTCCCGCCCGCAGACAAGGGGGCAGGTGATGCCTGACTCCCTCGCCCTCGGCACCCTCACTACCGCCGCCGCGCGCAAGCTGGCTGTCCACCAGGTGCTGCAGCTGGTGGCCGCGCGGATGTGGACGGCCGCAACCTCCCTCGCGCTCGCCATCCACGAACTCCGCCCCGGCGGCGAGAGCCCCTCTGCGGGCCGGGCCCTGACGCAGGTGGACGCCGCACTCTCGGACGTCCACACGGCCCTGCTCGGCATCTACGACACCATTCTGCGCACCTCGGCCAACGACGCTCACATGGGCGTCGTCATGGTGGGGGACGCGGCGTGGTTGTGGAGGGAGCAGGTGCGCGGAGCTCTGCTCGACTTCGACGCCCTGCCCAAGTCCGCGCCGGAGCTCGTCGAGGACCTCACCTTCCTCGCGCGTGCCATCCGCCTCAACGCCCGGGCGGTGGCGAGCGTCAGTCAGCGCTCGCCACCGCCCGCGCCCCAGCTCGAGCTGGTAGACCTCCACCCACCGGCGCCCCCCGTGACTCGGGACTCGCGAGACCTCTGCGGCGCGTGCAATCACATGCGGATGCAGCACGGAGCCAAGGGCCTCGGCCGCTGTTTCTGCCGCTGCAAGGGCTTTGTTGAGGGGGGGTCCGAGTCTGACACCTCTGCACCTCGCGGCGCGCTGTGTGATGGGTGCAAGAAGCCACTCGACGGCCGAACGAATGAGTTCTGCTCCCTCTGCCATCCGTACGGACCGAACCCCGCAGGCACCGCCGAGACCCGCGCGGCCGTCATCGCCGAGGACTGGAGTTTCGGCGGATGGGTGAGGGGCAAGGGCTGGCGCGCGTACCTGCAGCACGTGACGGACCCGGCAACGACGTGGGAGGTGTTCGGCAGCACCCGCGGCGAGCTGGTGGAGGCGATTCGCGCGCGCCGACTGGAGCCGGAGGGTGCCGCGGAAGTGCAAAGCGGACCCTCTCCCCTCACGACTGAGCCCGCAGCGCGTCCTGCGTCGCGCGCGTCTCGGACCTCGCCGAGGTGTCTCACGTGCGGACACACCGAGAAGCAGCACGGGAACTTCGGCTACCGGCCGTGTGCTCGCCAGGAGTGCAAGTGCGAGCACTTCAGCGCTCCGCGGGCTACCCTGCCGTCGCCTTCCTCACCGGAGGGTGGACATGCCTAAACGTGCGACCGCGCTGGCCCGCGCCAAGCCGTGCCTGGGCATGTCCCCCTCCTGTGACTGCAACATGTGCGTCGAGAGCCGGAGGAAGCGGCTCCAGGTCGCGGCGATGGTGGAGCAGCGCTACCGGGACGGGCTTCTCTTCGACCAACTGCAGGGGCTGCTGCGCCAGGAGCCACCTCACCGCTTCCTCCCACCCGCCGATGCGACCGTGTCCCTCCAGCGGGCGGAGGGGGAGAAAACGCTGGTCGACTTCTGGCGGGAGCTCGAGCAGCGGCAGCACCAGGAGAAGCGGGACATTGCTTCCCTGCGTACGCTGGCGCGACGGTGCGGGTTTGCGCTGAGCGTGCGCCTGGTGCGCCGGACGGCGGTGCGGCAGCTGAAGGCGGTGGTGGCCTGTCCCGAGGTGCTGTCGCTCCTCGGCGACACCGTCTTCACCACCACCAGCTTGGGGGACATGCGGGAGCTCCTCGAGGCAGCCATTTACCGGGCGCTCCAGGTTGAGCGGCGGTGCCTCGACGAGGCCGCGCGGGAGTTCGGCTTCGTCATCACAGAGACGAAGGCCCGGCGCGGACTGAGGGGCAGTTGGACGGCGTGCAGCGTCGAGGGTGCCGTCCCTCTGCATGCCGACACGCCCGCGGAGCTCCGCCGCCTCATGCGCGAGGCGGCCAACGCCTCCGCGGCGCCTCACGTGGCAACAGGCCCCGTGGGCGATGAACTCCCCCACGCGGACCCAGCCGACGTGACTGAGGAACACCTTGAGCCTGCCGATCAGCGCACCCACGTGCGCCAGCTACTGAACGTCCTGCTCACCGAGGCCTCCCGCAGCGCGAAGCCGAGGGCGGCCGCGCGCAAGGCCCGGGGGCGGCGAGCACTCGTGGAGGTTGAGGCCTCGGTATGAGCGAACGTCTTCAAGCGCCCTTCCCGTGGATGGGGGGCAAGAGCCGCGCGGCCCAGCAGGTGTGGGACGGCCTCGGTGACGTGCCCCACTACGTGGAGCCCTTCGCCGGCAGCCTGGCCGTCCTCCTTGCGCGGCCGACAGCGGCCCGCTCGGAGCTCGTCAACGACAAGGACTGCTTCATCGCCAACTTCTGGCGCGCCGTGAAGCACGACCCGGAGGCCGTTGCGCACTACGCCGACTGGCCCGCCAATGAGGCGGACCTGCACGCCCGTCACGCGTGGCTGGTGGCACGCGCCGACTTCCGGGAGCGGATGCACAGCGACCCCGAGCACTTCGACGCGAAAGTAGCCGGCTGGTGGGTGTGGGGCGTGGGCCTGTGGATTGGCTCCGGCTGGTGCTCGGCGCCAGCATGGGCGCAGTCGGTGCCGGCTGGTGGTGGGGAGGCCCGGGCCCGTGACCTCGCGACGACTGCCACCCACCGCCGCCGCCCGAACGTCGGCCGCGGGCACAAGGGCGTGCACCGCCGGGCGTCCGCGCTTCCCCACCAGTCACCTCGCCTCAGCGGGCATACGGGGGTGCACCGGGACGATGTCGCCGGCGACGGCCTGGTCGACTGGATGAACGAGCTGGCCCAGCGGCTCCGCCGCGCCACGGTGTGCTGCGGGGACTGGACGCGGGTTCTCACCCCGTGTGCGACGACGAAGGTGGGCGTGACGGGCGTTCTGCTGGACCCGCCCTACTCCGCCGAGGCCGGGCGGGACCCATCCATTTACGCCGAGGAGTCCCTGACCGTTGCTCACGAAGTCCGCGCGTGGGCCCTGTCCAACGGCGACAACCCGGCCCTGCGCATCGTCCTCTGTGGCCTGGAGGGCGAGCACGACATGCCGGCCACCTGGCGCTGTGAAGCCTGGACTGCGCCTGGCGGCTACGCCGCCGCGCGGGGCAACCGGACCAACGCCCTCCGTGAGCGGCTCTGGTTTTCGCCCTACTGCCTGGCTCCGCGCCAGCCCACCCTTTTCGACACCCTGGAGAGGTGTTTGTGACGGCCTGCGCCCACAACATGTCGCCTGAGCTCCAGCAGTTGCGGGCCGCCCTTGCCGAAGAGCGACTGGCCCGGCAGCTTGCCGAGGCGCGCCTCGAGGGCTTCTGCCGGGCGCTCCAGCTCCTGGCCGGAAAGCAGGTGCCGGAAGTCTCCGCCGCTCACGCCCACCTGGCCGGGGTTGTGGCGGGCGCACCCCAGCAGTCGGCGGCCAGCCGCGCTCCCGGGAGCGTGACGGCCAGCGTGACGGAGCGTGACGCGGCAGCGTCACCGAGCGTGACGCAGGAGAAGAAGAAGGAACAATCTAAAGTAAGATCAAAGGTTTACCGAATTCGAAAAGCCAGCGTGACGGAGCGTGACGGAGCGTCACCGAGCGTGACGGCCCAGCGTGACGCACCTCAAGAGTCACTCCCCTTCTCCTCCTCCTCTCTCCGGCCCGTGACGCAGGGCACCCTCCGGGTGGTGTCCAAGGCGGCCCGGGAAGCGCGCCAGGCAGCCCCCAGGAGGTATTTCACCCCCAGCACCCTGCCCGGGCCCGTGGCGGAGCTCCGCGAGGCCTACAACGCGCTGGCAGCCCCTCACGGCTTCGCCCCATGGCCAGAGCGCTCCTCGCCGGAGCTCGTGGCGGACGGCCTGGCGGCCCTCGAGCGGCGCCCGCTGGAGGAGTGGCGGCGGGTTTTCGCCCTGATGCCCCGCTCCCCCCTGTGCCGCGGGGAGCTCCGCTCCCGCCAGCGCGTAGGACTCGTGTGGATGCTCGTGGGACGGTGCCACGACGGCTATGAGCCCGCCGAAAAGCTCCTCACCGGCGCGTGGACGGTCGACCCGGAGCCCGAGGCGGAGCCCGCGGCCCAGAAGCCGCCCAGCGCTCGAGCGCACTTCCCCGCCCTACCCTCCGGCTCGGCTGCCGAAAGTGGCTGGGGCGCAGTCCTGGCGGGCCTCCGAGAGGACGGCAAGTCGTACGCCCTCGAGTGGCTGCGCGACTTGGTCCCCGTTGGGCTCGAGGGACGCCAGTTGGTGCTCGGCGCGCCTGACATCTACTTCCGCGACTGGGTGAAGGAGAACTTCTCGCCCCTGCTCACCCGCTACGCCGAAGAGGCGTGCTTCGAGGGCGTGCGTGTGGTGGCCCCGGACGAGGGCGCCCAGCTCCAGCTGCAGTGAAGTCACCAGCAGGCCCGAAGGGCGCTGCTGCACACCGTGGCCGACGCGTTTCGTCGGCCCGCCAGGGCAGCCATGCCCGAAACCCAGGAGGTACACGTGAAGCTGTTGAAGGTGGTTCTCGTTCTCGCATTGTGTTTCGCAACAGGGGCCTATGCCGCGGGCCCGGAGTTCGTCAGGACGCGTCCCCCCATGTTCCCCCCAGAGGGACAGCAACTCTGGGAGCTCATCCACGACACCTCCAAGACGTGGACGGAGCAGAACATTCGCGACAGGGCCAAGGCCCTGGGGTACCGGCGCAAGGACTACACCAAGGGGGACTTCAAGTGCATGTGGTGGAAAAACGCGTTCAGCGTCCTCGTGAAGATGAAGCGGACGCAGCCGAAGCTCTGCCCGGACGAAGTCGTGGACTGGCTCTGGGAGACGTCGGAGAAGGCGTGTGCACCGGACGACTCCGACCCGAATGGCCCAACGGGGCGCGGCTACAAGACGTTCATGAGCGCCACCCTGGGAGACGGGTGGCAACGCAGCGAGCTGGGTGTTGATGCACAGGCGGCGCGCCCCAACCAGGTGGAGGTAGGCAAGGCCGTGGCAGCGCTCCTTGTTGTCGGAGAAGTAGCGGCGGCCCTTGCTGCGGCCGCGGCCTCTTTCCCCCTCTGGGGGACGTGAAGGCGGGGCTCGTGCGCTCAGTGTCGCCGTGAAACCGACGAGCGCACGAGCTCGACGAAGACATGCCCCAATAGACGAAACAACGGCGGGTACTCAGAAACTCGCTGGAGCGCCTGAGTCCGCGCCACGCATTCCGTGCAGTCGCAGGGCCGTCCCGTGTTGTAGTTGCGCTGGACGCCCTCGCCGTCCGAGATGAACTCGCACCCGGGACAGGCGACGGTTGAGCCCGACATCTCCATTTCGCTGCTGCAGTTGTGGCAGATGCACGTTGCGGTCATTGGACCCACACTGCCACATGGGCGCAGAGGGGGAACAGGCTCGAGGTGAGCTGCTCGAGGTGGCACTGAGCGCCACAGGTGCAGCAAACGACGTACAGCGCCTCGATTGACGCGCCACGCACCTCGACAGTGACCGGGGCACCGGTACGAATCTCGGCCCAGAGCGTCGAAGGCAAAGCCCTCATGGAGACGCCTCGGCAGAACACTCCGCACATCGGCAGCCTCTCGGACGGCAGCTGTAGCAGTGGCACGTGGGCGCACACGCCGGAAGTCCGGTGACGGCGTTGATGCGCACACGCCACACGGTCCCGCCGACCTGGTGTGCGTCGAGACGTCGCTGCTGGCACATGCGCAGGAGGGTGGATTCAGCAACGCCGGCGAGGGAGGCGGCCTCCTTGATGGTGACATACCGAGGGGCGGGACAAGACATGAGAGGCATTGTGCCAGCGACGCGATCCGTCGTGGAGCCCGGGGAGAAAGTGACCGCGCGACGCAGAAGCTGCGCGTACGACGACGAAAGTAGCCGAAGGCGCCCAGGTCCATTTCGCCGCGAAATCTGAGACACGTCTTGACGTCGACGGCGAGACCCGCGGCGAGTCGCTACAGCCGCGCCTCCCGAGTGACGCGGATGGCCACAGCGCCCAGCGCGCCCGGTGCTCTCGCCCGTCGACGCCCCTTTTCGCGGAGGCACAAGGACCATGGACGTTGCGGAGAACGGCACAACGGCAACGGTAGCGGTGGCGGCCGTGTCCCCGGCCGACCGCGCTCCGGTTGAGCCGGCGCAGGCGAATGCCGTAGCGCCCCGCAACCCCGAGGCCTTCGAGGCGTTGAAGCGGGACGTCGCCGACGCCGGAACCGTCACCCCGCGAAACCCGGCCGCGTTCGAGGCCCTTGGGCAGGTTGAGGGGCCAGCGCTCGAGGACAAGCAGGTGCCCAACGCACCTCCTGCGGCGCGGATGGAGGAGGGGTCGTGGGTCCCCTCCCCGTCCGCAGCTGCGGTGCGCGAGGCCCGTGCGCGCATGCGGAAGGGCCGTCCGCCCGCGCGTGGGACGGAGCGGAGCCGGCGCACCCTGGCGACGAAGCTCAAGTCTCTGGAATCCGCCATTCAGCGTTACGAGTACTACCGGAGCGATGAGTACCGCGAGGACGCCGACGCGGCATTCCTCGAGGCAGTCCTTTTCGCAGAGGCGGCCGACCAAACAGCGAGGCTTCCGGGCGAGCTTCTGGCACACGCACGTCGGCTCCGGCTGCTGACGGAAGTGGGAACGAAGGTGCGTGCGGAACCGGCCCCGCGGCAGCCACCGGAGCGCGGAGCTCCCCACGAGCCAGCGGTTGCCGCGCATGGCGCCCAGCCGGCGTCCCCGGCCACCCCAGCGGTGCCTTCGGCACCACAGAGCGCCGCCGTACCGCAACCCGCGCCCACACCCCCGCCGCCCATGGCGATGGGGGTCCCCGTCGAGCGGTTGAAGCAGTACGCCGTCCCCGCGGCCATTCTCGCGCAGGTGGTGTGCGGCATGGCGAAGCGGCCCGGTTTTGACCCTACCGAGAAGCTTGACCTGGTCTACCTGCGCAACACGCCGTTCCAATTCGAGGTGAAGGGCCTCCCGGCGGAACGGCTGGGCGAGCTCCTCATGGCCGAGATGGCCATGTCCCTTGCGCCGAAATCCGAGGCGGGCAGCCCCATGGCGCGGCGCCTCGAGCTCGCGGCCCTCGGAGCCATCCTCCTGGGACCGACGCTCAAGGCGAAGGCCGTGGACGCCCTTGAGGCTGCGGCCGGCGCCGGCGCGAAGCTGCGCGCTCGCCTCAAGGCGAAACGGGCGGGTGGATTGTGAAGGGGCGCGCTCCCAAGAGCGTTGGGGCGTGGTGGCCATCGGGGGACGAGTTTCGCACCGACGCGGTGCTGACCAAGGACATCGGCCGCGCCGTCGTGGGACTGAGCCGCCTCGGAAAGGGCACGTGGCTCAAGAACGTCGTCATTCCGCGGCTGCGGAAAGCCGGGCGGTCCATCGTCGTCATCGACATCGATGACGAGTACACGCAGGAGGGACGCGAGCGCGACGGAACGCCGCTGGGAGACATCACGCACCGGGTGGAAGCGCCGGACTTTGAGGACTGGCTCGTCGAGAACAAGGACGAGGTGTTCCTGCGCCAGGGCCTGGAGCTGGCCATCGTCCCCGTGTCGCGCATGAAGGACGGCGCCGAGGTGGCCGAGCAGGTGAAGGCCGTCCTGCCCTGGCTCGCGGACCGGGGTGACGTGGACGTGGTGCTCGAGGAGATGGGGCGCTGGTCGGAGCACGCAACGGAGCTCACCAAGGCCATGGCCATGGGCTGGCTCAAGGAAGGTGTGCGCCCGTGGTTCATCGCGCAGAACTTCCGCTCCATCGACATCCAGACGCGCTCCCAGGTCTCCGAAATCTACAGCTTCCAGCAGGTGGACCGGGCTGACCTGAGGTTCCTCACGGACCTCTGCGGACGCGGCTTCGCGCTCGAGGTGGCGAAACTGGAGCCGCACAACTTTCGCGCGCGCAACCGGCGTGAGCCGGACCCGGCGCTGCTGGCAGAGCTCGCGGGCATGCAGCCCGCGCAGACGAAGGAGAAGTGACATGGACAAGGGCAGCTTCAGCACCGGCCACATCATTGCGGCCGTCATCACCGGCCTGGCCCTCGGGGTGGGCGGCACCGCGGCGTACTTCATCATGACGAGCGACGAGCCCGAGAGCGACAAGTCCAAGCTCACCGCGGGCAAGTAGGCCGAGGCCCACCGAGGCGAAAGACACTACGCGCCGCCCGTGTCCGGGCGGCCACACCAGGAGATACGGAATGGACCAGGTCCGCAGTGGCAGCGTCATCACCCTTGCGATGAGTGATTCCAAGGGCATCGAGGCCGGCAAGTTCGAGAGCGTGAAGGGGACGGCGGCCGGGTCCCTTCGTATTCGCGGCAGGGCCAGGGTGAAGTGCGAGACGACGGCGAAGCCGGGCGGCCTGAGCACGGCGCAGCAGAAGCTCATCCTCGACTGCCTGAGCGTCGACCTCACCCTGCTCAAGGACGGAACCGAGCCGCTCACGCCCTGGCAGGACGTGAAGTTCTCGAAGCTGAACATCGCCGGCAAGGTGATGCTGGAGAAGGCCATCACCGGGCTGGGCGCGGCCACCGGCCTGCAGGCCCCGCTCGTGGTGGGTACGAACTTCCTCACCTGGGACAGCTACCTGCCGCTCAGCTGGGTGGAGTTCCTCAACGCGTGGAACAAGCTCGGCGGCATGGGGGACGAGCAGCTGCGCACCGTCACGATCACCTTCAAGACGGGGGCCGAGCCGCTGCACGGGGGCGATGCCACCGTGACGCTGGAGGAAATCACGCTCGAGCTCTACCCGGACACCCAGGCGACGCCGGATGGGGCGCAGAGCTGGGCGCCGCCCATCCACTACAGCACCATCGTCAACTCGGATGACGAGGAGGTGGCCACCAAGGACGGCCTCATCTTCGCCGTGTACGCCGAGGATGCGGCGCTGGCAGACACGGCGTTCGAGAAGTACCGGGTGACGGTGGGTGACCGGGTGCGTGTGGATGACCCGGCCACGCCCGCGAGCTTCGACGCGTGGTTCACCAAGCAGCCGGACACCGGCGAGGTGGAGTCCTCCATCACCGACACGGTGACGCCGTTCTGGCGCGTCCAGGACATGGACATCAACGACATCGAGCCGGGCGTGGTGAAGATCAAGCGCATCGGGGGGACGAACCCCTTCAAGCTCGGCTACCTCTACATGGGGGTGCCCAAGACGAGCCAGGTCAACGAGGCCATCAAGGCCTTCGTCCAGCGGCTGTCGCCGGGGCGCGAGGTCCACGCCGTGTCGCGTGCCTACGTCCACGGCATCAAGGTGAAGGACTCGCTGGCCCCGTTCATGGGCTTCTACGTCTACGACGTCAACCACCCCGTGGCGCAGACGACGCCGGGTCGCCGGTGCAAGTACGACGGCAACGTCACCACCTTCCTGCCCAAGACGATGGCCTACAAGGCCGCGCAGGAGTACCTCGTGGCGAAGCGCCTGGCTGACACGGGGCAGATGCAGAAGATCGCCTGGCAGCTGTCCGAGGCGCTCCCCGGCGCCGTCATCAGCACCAAGGGCTTCCTCGGCGGTATCTCCGACCCGGTGCGTGACGTGACGGAGAAGCTCGAGAAGCTCTCCGAGCTGCTCTCCCGCGGTGGCAAGGCGGACTGAGCCACCGGCGCAGTAGTGGGTGCCGGGGGCTCCTGAGCCCCCGGCCGTCGTCCGCAACCCCTTCGTGACGGTGCCGAATGCTGACCTTCCTGCTGACGGGTGCCACCCTGGTGGGTGCTGCCCTCCCCTTCCTCGCAAAGCGGCACAGAGCAAGTGCACCCGCCATTCAAGCGGACCAGCCGAAGGTGATGCCTGCCGAGGTTGTCCGCTTCCCGCCCCCTCCCCCACCGGGATTCGCCGCGGGGGAACCGCCGCCCGAGCGAGACACGGGGCTCGAGGTGCTTCTCGGCGGGGCCAAGGACCTCCTGACGGGGAACGTTGTTGGCGCTGGCGCGGCCGCGTCCGAGCTCAGCGGACGCGTCGTCGAGGAACTTCTCGACGGTGGCGAGGGGAAGGGGGACCTGGCGCGCTTCCTGGGCGTCACGAGTCTGCCCGCCTTCGCCGCGGCCAAGGGTGCCCGCGAGCTCGCTGAGGCCATCGGCATCACCGACGACAACACCGTCCAGGCGGTGGAGCAGGTTGCGGCGGCCGCGGCCATCTTCCCGCCCCTCGCGGTGCCGGTTGCAGTCGTCCAGCTGCTCTCCGCGGGGCTGGAGGCCATCTCACCCGAGGCGAACCAGGCCGCGCGCGACTTCGTCTCCAACTTCGACCCCACCGTACAGACGACGGTGCCCGGCCAGGTGGTGAAGGCGATTGGTGACGGCATCGAGTCGCTCTTCGGTGGCCCGGAGACGAAGGAGGAAGTGAAGGGGCCGCCTCCCTTGAGTGCGGCAGAGCTCGAGGCACGCCGGCTGGCGGAGGAGGCCGCGCGCAAGGCCGAGGAAGAGCGCTTGAAGACGAAGGTGACGAAGCTGCCCAAGCGCAAGCAGGTGCAGTTGGAGGAGTTCGCCATGTAGGCGTGACTCCGGAGAGGAAAACCATGAGTGCCCCGAAGGACAGCAGTGACAACACCGCGCTCTACGTAGCCCTGGCCGCCGTCGTCGTGCTCGGAGGGGGCGGAGCGGTGCTCTACATGAACAACGCCGCGGCGGAGCGCCAGGCTGCCGCCCAGCGCGAGCAGCAGCAGCTCCAGCTTCAGCAGCAGATGTACCAGCAGCAGATGTACCAGCAGCAGCAGGCCCAGCAGCAGCAGGCCCAGCAGCAGCCGGCGGATCCCCTCGGCGCCATCATCGGCGGCCTTGGCAAGGCCCTCGGCAACTTCCTCGGCGGGCTGTAGCCGCCGGCCACACGACGTCAGGAGAAACGCAATGGAGCGTGACTACTCGTTGGAGCCGAGCAAGGTGAGAGCGGACGGGACGTTCGAGGTGGCGAACGCGAACGGCCGTGGCTTCTCCCTGGAGAAGGTGCGGGGGCGCGGGGACTTCCCCGTGCGCGTGACGGTGGATGACAGCACCGTGCCCCTCGTGGTTCGCAGCACGGATTCGTACACGCACGCGACCACCTTCCAGAAGCTCGTGGTGGACACGACGCCGGGCGGAGGTGTGCCGGGGGACCTCTGGCGCGTTGTGATCGCGCCGTCGATCGAAGAGATTCCTCGCACGCGGCTGCGCCGCAACCGGCGTGGGGCGACGTTGGTGGCGGCCGATGCCGCCCGCATCCTCTTCGACATCGACAGCCGGGAGTACCCGGATGGATTCTGGCCACTGTGCAACGGGGACGGGGGAAATTACTACGTCCGGCCCGACGCCCCGTCGCAGTTCTCGACCGCCCGCGGCGCGGGCTGGGACATCAGCGAGTACACGCGCGTCATGCTGGTTGTGGAGCAGTTCTCCCAGTCCGGCCCCTCCCCTCATCTCGTGTCCCTGGGCGCCACGCTGTTTGGGTTGGGATCCACGAACGCCTGGGACGGCATCGCCTTCGCCACGTGTGGCACGGTGAATAACTTCGGGTTCGGCTGGAACGGCCTCTGTGGCTACGCCGCCCTCGGAGGGCCGGCGGCGCTGAAGGACGACTACACCGAGGAGAACCCGCGGAGGTTCCCGGCGGCGTGGTTCCAGGTGGCCGTGGGCGCTGGAGGTCTCAACCTCGATGCGTTCCAGGGCGACTCGTACAACTACTGGCTGCGCATCTACGCGGTGGGCTTCTAGGAATGAGCACGCCCAGCGAGGAGGACAGGAAGAAGCTGGTTGCCCAGCTGCAGGAGGTGAAGAAGCAGTACGAAACGGGCCTGTGGAAGGTGGGCCTCGCGGGCGCCTTCTCCACCAACGCGTTTCTGGGCATGGCCACCCTCACCTACGAGCAAAAGCAGATGAAGCTCGCATGGGAGGACCTCAAGGTCATCGAGGCGAAGTACCTCCCGTGGGCCATTGCCAACAAGCGTCCGGACGGCTCGTTCTACGACCGGGCCCTCTACACGCTCGCGCTGCGCGACGCCGCGTTGCGCATCGAGCAGGCCTCCAAGGCTGCCTGGAATGAGTCCATCTTCACCGCCATCGCCAACATTCCACACGACACGGCGGTGACGGTGAAACAGGCGGCGTCGGACATCGCCGACGCCGTTGCACCGTACCTGCCGGACCCCGAGACACCCGGCAAGTTCCTCTTCTACGCGAAGGTGACGGCCGGGGTGGTGGGAGTGACGGCGGTGCTCCTCGGCACCGCGTACGTCGTGAGGAGCTTCAAGTGATTCTGCTGCTTCTCGTTCCCATTGGCGCGGCGGCAACAGCTGCCGCCGCCGTCCTCGCCGCGCTCGACGCGCGACAGAAAGAGAGAGACGCCGTGATTTCCGTCAGAGCCCTCCGCTACATCGCCCCTGGCCTCTCGGCCGAACGTGCCGCGGAGCTGCAGCCGCTGCTCGTCCGTGCCGTGCGCAGGTTCGGCATTACGGACCCGAAGGACCTCGCTGCCTTCCTGGCACAGACGGCCTTCGAGTCGGACGGCTTCAACGCCTTCGAGGAGTACGCCAGCGGCAAGGCATATGAGGGCCGGCAGGACCTGGGCAACACGCAGCCCGGGGACGGCATGCGCTACAAGGGCCGTGGCCCCATCCAGCTGACGGGCCGGGCCAACTACCGCGCTGCCGGCACCAAGCTCAAGCTGGACCTCGAGGGCAACCCCGCGCAGGTGGCCACCCCCGCGGTGGGGTTTCTCGTGGCGGCCTGGTACTGGTGGAGCCGCGGACTGTCGGCCCTGGGCAGTCAGGGCACGGCCGAGTCCTTCCGCCTCATCACCGTCAAGGTGAACGGCTCCGACAAGACGGTGCCGCAGCGCACCCCCTACTGGCTTCGCGCCAAGTCCGCGCTGGGGGTGGCGTCGTGAATGTGGACCCCGTGCAGGTGGCTGAGGCGCTCGTCACCATCATCACGACGGGAGTGGTTGCCGCGCTGGGCGCCTCCCGGGCCGTCCGCGGCAAGCTGGGCAGCCTGGTTGCCGAGGTGATGAAGGCCGAGTGGCCGGCGCTGCTCAAGTCCCTGCGCAAGGAGCTGCGCCCCGTTGTCCGCGCCGTGGTGCGTGAGGAGGTGGAGCACTTCTCCCGGCGCCTGGCCAACCTCGAGGGCGCTTTCTACGAGCGCCATGGACAGCGCCCCCCGCTCGCGGACGCGTCGCCGCCGCCGAGTCCCGCGGCACAGCACACGGATCCGCGAGACGGGCAGCCGTAGCTCGACGAAACCAGGGCCACCGCTGGCGGTGGCTCGAGCATCCCTTACGCCGAAACAGGAGACACCATGCTGAACCGCATCCGTGCTGCCCTCGCCCAGCTCCTCATGCCCCGCCCCCCCGCTTTCGACCCGTCCGACGTTGGTGAGGAAGCGGATGAGGCGGCGTACCACCGCGGCGAGGCCTACTGCTTCGAGCACGTGGAGTTCGCCCGCGGCAGCGCCGGCATCATCGACGGCCCGGCCCCCATCGTCGTCATGCTCGACCAGCTGCGCGGGATTGCCATGACCCGCACGTCCGCCATCAACCTCGTCGGCGAGTTGCTGGACTGCCTCGACGCGCCCGCCGCCGCCCTCCCGTCCGACACGCGGCAGTCCTAGGAACGTTCCGATGAGCAACCACGTTGACAACACTGGCGATATTCTCCTCCTGCTGTTCGCGGGCGCCCTCGGCGGCGCCACCGCGACGGCCATGGGCTATGCGGCGTGGAAGCACCGCAGCCAGATTGCGGCTCGCGCGGCCGCTGTCGTCGGCCACGGGACAACGAAGGGCAACATTTCGCTCATGACCGCCGAGTCTCGGTTGGAGCGCGCAACGGCCTACCTGACTTCCGCCCGGTCCGAGGCCGCCGCCGGAAGCAACCCCACGAAGGAGTTGGTGCGCGCGTGGCTTGCTTACGCGGAGGGCGCGAGCATCGTGCGGCAAGGCGCTTCCGCGGGGATGGACGTCAGCGCGTTGGAGACGGCGCGCGCGTCCGCCCAGTGGGCGCTCGATGCCTTCACCAACGATATCGCCGCGCGCAGGCTCCTGTGAGCGCGGAAGCAACCCCAGAAAGCCGAGGGACCCGAACCATGTCCAGCGACACGCAGACGAGCAACACCCCTGTCCCCACCAACGATGCCGTGAGCAAGACGAAGCGGCGCGCGCCCGTCGTCATCATCGAGCGCGGCGCCGAGCTGAACCCCATCCAGGACGCCATCCGTGGCGTTGCCTTCGGCGCGGGCTTCAGCGTGGCCTTTCTCTTCATCGCCGGGTGCGCCTGGCGCGCCCACCAGGCCGAGGCGGGCCAGTGAGCACCCCTCGCAATCCCGGCCTTCGCGCGGACGCGGGACTGTGGATGCTGGCCGAGCAGGGGTACACCACGGTCGCCGAGAGCCTCGGTTGGACCGCGTCGACTGGCTTCCCCATCCCGCAGTGGCGCGAGCAGACGGACACCGTGCGGGACGCCGTCTACGACGCGCAGCTCGCCGCCCACGTCGCCCTCTGCCTGTTCACGTAGCTCTCACCGAAGTCCAGGAGGTGCACCATGAAGAGCCAGAAGAGCATCATCATCGCCATCATCGCCGGCCTCTGCGGCCTCGCCGGCACGCTCGCCAACGTCCTGCCGGACGGGCAGCTGCAGAAGGGGGCCGAGAAGGTGGCGAACGTCTGCGAGGCCGGCGGCTTCCGCGCGTACCCGGAGACGGAGGTGCCGCCCCCCGGTGACGACGGCGGCACGGCCCCCTCCCCCACCCTGCCTCCGGTGCTCGAGCTGCCCCCGCCCCCGGGCCAGCAGCGGGCCCAGGTGGCCCCTTCCCCGAGCACCTGGCGCGGCGTGGAGCGCTCGTGGACGTGGCTGCCGGCGAGCGAGCGGTGGCCGGGCGAGTCTCGCGGGTGGCACGGTGGGGCGACTGCGTGACGCTGGATGACGTGCTCGCCGGAGCGCTCCTCCTGGCCATCTTCGGTTGGGGCCTGAGGATTGCGCTGCGCGGCGAGTGGTGAAGCGGAAACGACGGGGCGGGTGGTGAGCGGCGGCCTGGTGCTGCAACTCCCCCGCCCCGTCGCGTTGCGGGCTACGGAACGCAGTAGATCCCGCCGGCCTGCGTCGAGCAGCTCTTGCAGGCCTGTGCCGTCCACGTCCCGCCGGTGCACTTCAGCAGCTGGTTCGGGTTCGCAGCGTCGCACTGACCCGAATTCGCTGCAGAGGCCGGGCAGGCGTCGCCGGCCTGTGCCTTGGTGAGGTCGCAGACGCCGCGATCCTGTCCCGCGACACATCCGGCTCCACCTCGGCAGGGCACGGCGCGGAACACACCTCCCTCGCAGAATAGCGCCGAGGTTGTGGTGTCGCAGGTGATGCCGCCCTCGGGCGTGCACTTGTCGCCCGCCTCCGGGTCGGCGGTGCAGGCGGTCGCGAGAGACAGCAGAGCAGCAAGAGCAATGTGCTTCAACATGGGGGACTCCTGGGCTGGGATGCGGCGCGCAGCGTAGCAGCGCGGGCCTGCAAGCCGACACGGGGGGCCGTACTCCCGGAGTCGAATTGCAGTTCGAGGAGGACCTCGCCCGGGCCGGAGCTCCAGGACCTGACTGAGTCGCCTACGGCGAACTCGTGCTCTCACCCTCAACCGAGCTCGGAACCGGGCGCGGGGTCGCCACTGGGAGCAAGCACTTCCCGTCGTGGGCCGCCGTCTGGGGTGGGCAGTTGGGTGGCTTCTGCTCGAGCGACAGCCAGCAGGCCCCGGAGTACTCCAGCTCGAGGCCGGCGGTGCACGGCGCCCGCTTCTGGTTCGCGACCGGCTTCGGTCCCCCGGCACCAGGTCGCGCCGGCGTTGGCTCCGAGTGAACGTCCGTGGGCCATGCTTCCTGGGCCGCGCTCACCTGCCCCTCGTGGGCCGCTTGAACCACAGGGGACAATGCCGCCGGTGCCAGCACCAGGAGCACCATTCCCAGCGTCGTCGCCCATCCAAGGCCTGGAGATCGGCGAGCTCGCCGCGGCGCTCGAGGCGGGGCCACCTTGAACGGCTCCGCCTTGTGGGCTGGGTGGACCGCAGGCCGAAACTTCAGGTGTCTGGGCGGGGCCTTGTCGCAGGGCATGTCGACAGTCTACCGCGCGGACTGTCACTCAGACGACGTGTGCAGCCCCAATGACCAGGGGGAGTTCCACGCCTCCCCGTCGAAGACGTGCGCGCCGGGCCCGGCGAGACAGCTCCGCCTGGTACTCCGCGCGAAGCTGCTGGTGGTGGGCCCGCAGGATGGCCGCCATTTCGCTGTAGGGGCAGCGCTCGCAGCGAAACCAGTTCCCTGCGCCGTGACGGTGCTTCCGGCACACCCAGCGCTCGCACACGCGGCACTTCCGCCACGCGTACCAGTGGCAGTCCCAGCAGCGGCCAGGCGCGTTGTAGCGAAAGACCATGACCTACGAAGTACACCGGACCGACACAACGTCACGTTTCGCGCTTGAATTTCGCCGCGACTGGAAGCAGGCTTTCCCCGTCCGCCGCAGAGAACTGCGGCGGGCACCGGGGAGTGTAGAAGCACTCGACCCGGTGCCCTGTCTCACGTTGGCGACGTGAGCATCCTGGTGGGTTCGTGCATTTGGCGACGCAGGGACGTACTTGGTCGGCACCTGGAACCCGGAAAGTGTGCACGCCGCCCCTTCTAGGGCGCGTTGTGCGAGCTGAGGAAATGGCCTCAGCGCGCGGTGTCGCTCAATGCGACTGGTTGTCCATGGTGGTAACACGGACGCTCATGATGGCGGCTTGAATACGCCTCATCTGACAAGCGATCTATCAGTAGTCAACCTAATTCGAGATTATCAGACCCAATGTCAGAGGGAAACGGGGTGGAGCCGGCCGTCCACGGGCCTGCTCTCCAGCCCCCTGGAGCCTGGCTTTCGCGCTTCTCGGTCCGGGCCGTTGGGACATAGGGTCTGCGCGCCCTATGCGACTCCTCCGTTTGAGCTTCGCTGTCTGCGCGGCCGCGCTCGCCGTGGCCGGATGCCCCAAGCCCTCCGCCCCTGCCGGTGACGCGGGTGTTCCCGCCGCTGGAGCCGAAACGGCCGTCGACGCGGGCCCGGGCCTCGCGTCGTTCTCGCTCCAGTACACGCACCCGGATGCCGGCCTGGAGGCCATTCCCCTCGTGGGCGAAGAAGAAGGCCGTCCGCTCATCGATCCCACGTCGGCGCTCGAGCTGCGCAGCACCCTGGTGCTCCGCAACTACCGCGTCCGCCTGTTCGACGAGGCCGAGCGTGCCATGGTCTCGGACGACTCCGCCGAGGAATCCCCCAGCGGACTGCTGTACCGGATCTCCCTGCCCACGCCCCTCAAGAGCGGCCACAAGTACACCCTGGTCATCGACGCGCAGACCGGCACGTCGATGACGGACTCCCAGGGCCGCGAGGTCCCCGACATGCGGATTCCCTTCCAGGTCTCCGGCGAAAAGGAAAAGCCGCAGCCGCCGCCCTCCAAGAAACAACGCCGGCGTTGATTCAGTGCTCGTTGCCCGGGAACACCTCCGGCTCCAGGACGTCCGCGGACTCGCGCAGCAGCTCCGCCTCCTTCACGGCCACGAGCACCTCCCGGGCCGCCTCGGGCCGTCCGTACGAGCGCCCGTGGACCACGAGGAACTCCCGGAGCGCATCCCGCAGCTCCAGGCCGGACTGGTAGCGCTCGGCCGGCTCGCGCCGCAACGCCCGGTGCACCACGGCCCGCAGGGGCTCTGAAACCCGCTGGGCGGCCCGCTCCACGTCCTCCGGGCCGAACCGCTGGATGCGTGCAGCCATCTGCGCGATGGGCACCCAGCTGGGCTCCTCGCAATGCGCCTCGGTCAGCGTGGCGGACTCCGGCCCGGACGCCTGGGCCGCCTGTTCCACGTCTTCCAGATCGAACAGGTGCTTGCCCGTGAGCAGCTCCAGCATCACCAGCCCCAGCGAGAACAGATCCGCGCGGTGATCCACCTTCTCCAGCCGCATGCGCTCGGGGGACGCATAGGCGATGTCCCCGCGCAGCACGTTGGCCGTGGTGGCCTCACGCCCGGGCAGCAACGAGTACGCCACGCCGAAGTCCACCAGCTTCACCTCGCCGCTGCTGCCCACCCGGATGTTCTCCGGGTTGACGTCCCGGTGGACGATTCCCAGGGGCCGTCCGTGCTCGTCCGTCCGCGTATGGGCATGGTGGAGCGCGTCCGCGACCTCGGAGATCACGTGGCACACGAAGGCCTCGGACATGGGCCGCTGCCGCATGGCCGTGACGCTCAACACCGTCTCCAGCGAGCGGCCCTCCACGTACTCCATCACCACGTACGGCAGGCCCCCATGCAGCACCAGCTGGTACACCTTGGCGATGCCCGGATGGTCCAGCCGGTACGCCAGCTGCACCTCTTCCTTCAACCGATGCTTCTGCGTCTCACTGACCGGGCGCGACAACCGCTTGATGATCACGGAGCCGGCGGGCCCCTTCGCGTAGCGGCGCCGGGCGAGCAGCAGCTCACCATTGCTGCGCCGTCCCAGCCTGCGGACGAGCTCGTAACGGGTCCCATCCACGGAGAAAAGCAGCCGGGGGTGGTTCGAGGACTCGGGCCTATCGATGGACACTCGGGCTCTCCTTCGCGACGCCAACGCCGCGCCAGTGAAATGCCGGAGGTAGGGCCCAGACGCCGAACCTCCAGCGTCAGCCACCCTACCAGACCCGACTGACACGGCCGCCCGACTTCTGCCCTCGGGTCCGAAGGAACGTCAATCCTGGTGCAGATCCCGATCCTGGGCACGCACCCGCTCGAGCACCCTCAAGTCCCGCTCCGTGGGCCCCAGCTCCATGATGAGCCGGCTCACGTCGTAAAGGACCTCGCCCCGCTCGAACACCGGCACCCGCGGCTCGGCGTCCAGGTTCAGGTCGTCCAGGGCCCGGTTGTACGCCTTGTCCATCAGGGACCGGAGCTGGAACGAGTCGTAGAGGTTGTACTCCACCAGGAAGCGCAGGGCCTCCACGTCCCCGCGCGCCAGGTACGCGCGCCACAGCAGCACCGCGTCCCACCCGTTCACGCCCTTCATGTGCGGTGGCCGCCCCAGCCCCAGCTTGTCCTCGAGCTCCTTCAGCCCGCCGCTCATCCCCAGCCGCCGGCACACGAAGCGCAAATCAATGTGCGCATCCGGCGTCGGGAAGCGCTTGCCGAAGTACTCGCGCAGCACCGGCACGTCGAAGCACGAGCCGTTGAACGTCACCCACAGCCGCCGCTCCGCCATGGCCTCCGGGAGCTCATCCATGTTGCGGCCCTGGATGAAGACGCGCAGGCCCCCGTCATCGAACAGGGCCACCACCGTGGGCTCCTGCTCCTGCTTTCCGTCCGTCTCGATGTCGAAGTAGACCGCGTCGCGCGCGAACTCGGGGTACAGCCGCCAGTGCTCCCGCGGTGGCACCATGGCGGCCAGGGCCTTCAGATCCCGCCGCTCCAGGGCCTCGCGTGCCAGCGCCAGCCGCCGGCGGGCACCCTCGTCCAGCTTCTGGCCGAGCACCGAGCCGTTCTCCGGAAAGTCGTCCCAGGTCTGGATGCCCCGGGCCCACAGGTCCTTCTCCTTCCAGGGACCCACCCCCGGAATGAGCTGGAACGTGCGCCGCAGCATCAGCCCAGCGGACCCCATCTGCCCGCCACCAGGTCCTCCAGGGGCGGAATGTCCGCCTCGCAGAACGGCAGCGCCAGCATCTCCGCCGGCGTCAACCAGGCCAGCGCGTGGGCTCCCAGCGTCTTCGGCTCCCCCGACTCCAGCCGGGCCACGTACAGCGCCAGCTCCACCGTCAGGTCCGAATACTCGTGTCTCCCCGCCCATAGCCGCCTCCCCACGTGGAGCCGCACATCCAGCTCCTCCCGGCACTCCCGAGCCAGCGCCTCCGGCTCGGACTCCCCGGGCTCCACCTTGCCGCCCGGAAACTCCCAGAGGAGCCCCCGGCTCCCACCCGGCAGCCGCTGCTGCACCAGGAACCGCGACCCATCCCCGGGCCGGTGAATCAGGGCGGCCACCACCCGGACCGTCCGCTTCACGGCCGCCTGCGTCAACCGCTCCTCCCATCCAACCGGAGGGAGTACAGGTAGCCGTTGTTGGACAGCACGTACACCTTGCCACCCACCACCCGGGGCGGAGCCGAGATTCCCTCTCCCGGGTTCCACGCCAGGCGCGACTGGCCCGTGCGCGGGTCCACGAAGAGCAACGAGCGCTGTGCTGGCACCAGGAGCATCCCCTTGACCAACACCGGCTCCAGCCCGGCCCTTTCCTCCAGGGTTTGCGACCAGAGGAGCTTTCCGCTGTCGGCCAGGTAGGCATCCAGGCGGTCATCCCCAGTGGCCACCAGCACGTTGCCGTGCAGCAGCAGCGAGGTGAGGCCCTGGGCCACCGAGTTCCACACCACGTCGCCCGTCTCGGCGTCGAGCGCGTAGAGGCCACCGGCGTACGAGGCCGCGTAGACATGGCCCGACTCGTCCAGCACCGGCGAGGTGTCCACGTCCACGAACTGCGTGACCCCGGCCGGCGCCAGCGTCTTCTCCCAGCGGACGCCGCCGTCCTCCAGGTCCAGCGACACCAGCGTGCCGTCGGAGAAGCCCACCCAGGCCGCCTGTCCGCGCACCGCCGGCGTGGACGCCCGGTGGATGGTGAAGCCCGCGGGAGGATCCCTCCGGTACAGCCACGCCAGCTCGCCCGTGGCCCGCTTCACCGCGAACAGGGTGTCGCTCTGCGAGGCCACCAGCACCAGCTCGCCCGCGAGCACCGGCGCCGTCGCCAGCGCCTCGCCCGCCGTGTACTTCCACTTGATCGCGCCCGTCTTGGCGTCCAGCGCGTGCAGCACGCCGTCGGTGCCCGGCACGTAGGCGATGCCGTCGTCCACCGTCGCACCGGCGTAGAAGCGGTTGCCCACCGTGTACCGCCACAGCTCCGTCCCCTCGGGGTCGAAGCTCCGGACCAGGCCGTCCCGGGTGAGCGTGAGGACGCGCTCGTTCTTCGCGTCATACGCCGGCTGCGCGTGCTCGCGAGGGGCGTACTCGAGCAGCATGGGGCTGACGAGCTGCCTCCACCAGTCCACCGTGAAGAAGTGGTGGGGAGGCTGCACCGGCCCGGCGGTGACCGGGTTGCCGTACACCGGGACCGTGGTGCAGGCGCCCAGCAGACCCGCCGCCGCGAGCCCTCCCACCCAACGCTTCCACCCGCTCGCGGTGCGCATGGTCAGGCGCTCACCCCGCGTCCGGCTTCTGGGTGGCCGCGGGCGTCGGCTCGGGCACCTTCACGCCCTGCGCCGCCAGCACCGCCAGCCGCTCCGTGGCCAGCCGCCCGGCGGCCGCGTTGCCCTGCGAGGCCTTCAGGTCCGCCAGCAGCTGCGCCGCCTCGTCCTTCTTGCCCTGCGCAGCCAGGATGCGGGCCTGGTGGTACTGCCCCATGCCCTGCATGAACTCGCCGGAGGCCTCCGCCGTCGACATCTGCTTGAACGACGCGAGCGCCTGGTCCAGCTGGCTCTTGGCCTCGTAGGCGTAGCCCTGGCCCTCGTAGGCCGCGGTCAGCAGCGGAGAGCTCTTCGGGGCGTCCTTCGTGAACTCACCGAAGGTGGCCACGGCGTCGTCATACTTGCCCAGCTTGTACTGGGCCTTGCCCAGCGGCAGCGCCGCCGTCAGCGCGGCCTCCGTGCCCTTGTGATCCGCCCGGAACTTCGTGAGCTCCGTCACGGTCGTCTCGTTCCGCTCCTGCTCGGACTTGAAGGGGGGCAGCTCGCCCGGCGCCGGCTGAAGGGCCACGCCCTCCACCACCGGACGCTCCAGCGATTCGAGCGTCTGGCCGAGCTGCTTGGCCGCCGCCTCCTCGCTCCGGTTGTGGAAGTACTGCACCAGCGCGGCGATCAATCCGCCCACCACGACAACGACCGCGATGGTGCTGATGATCTGACTGCGCTTCATCAGCCAGTCACTGGCCTCGGCGCCGTACAGCTGGAAGGCATCGGGAGCACTCAGCTCCTGCTTCGTCATCTTCTCGGACTTCTCGGCCACGATGGTTCGCACCTCTGTACAGGGTCGAAGGGCGCGCAATCTACGGAGCGCGCACCCACAGTGTCAACGCGGACATCCCTTTAATGCTTGGACTTCCCGGCCAGCTTGGGCCGTTTGCGTGCCGCGCGCTTGGCCTGGCCCGGGCGATCCCGGAACAGCAGCCGGATGGGCACCCGCAGGTCGAACGTCCCGCGCAGCTGGTTGGTGATGTACCGCTTGTACATGTCCGGTACACCGTCCGGCCGGTTGCAGGTGATGGCGAAAGTGGGAGGAGCCGTACCTACCTGGGCCATGTAGTACAACCGGAGCGGACCCCGGCCCACGATGGGCGCCGGGTGGTTGTCCGCCATGTGCTCCAGCAGCCGGTTGAGCTGCGGCGTGGGCGCCCGGTACCGGAACTGCACGGCCAGCTCCACCGCCAGCTCCAGCACCTTCTCCACCTTGGAGCCCGTCAGCGCCGAGGTGAACACGATGGGCGCATAGTGCACGAACTTCAGCGCGTGCTTGAGGTCCTCGCGGAACAGCTCCTGCTTGCGCTTGTCCGTGCTGATCAGATCCCACTTGTTCACCACGATGACCAGCGCGCGGCCCTTCTCCTCGGCGATGCCGGCCAGCTTGGCGTCCTGATCCACCGCCGGCTCCGTGGCGTCCATCAACAGCACCGCCACGTCGCTGCGCTCCATGGACTTCAGCGCCGCCACCACGGAGAACTTCTCCACCCGGTGGGCGATCGTCTTCTTGCGCCGGATGCCCGCCGTGTCCGTGAGGATGACCTTGCGGTCCTTGTACGTCAGCTCCGAGTCGATCGGATCCCGCGTGGTGCCCGGCACCTCGCTGGCCACCACCCGCTTCTCCTTCAGCAGCGCGTTGACCAGGGTGCTCTTGCCCACGTTCGGCCGGCCGATGATGGCCACCCGGATGGGACGGTCCTCCTCCTCGGCGGGCGCGGTCTCCTCGCCCTCCTCGCCACCCTCCCCCGCCTCCGCGGCTTCCTCGGCCTTGGCGGCCTGCTCGCGGGCCGCGAGCTCCTCGGGAGACAGCGGGGGCAGCTTGCCCATCACCGTCTCCATCATCGTGCCCACCCCCAGGCCGTGCTCGGCCGAGATGGGGAACACCTCGCCCAGTCCGAGCCTGAAGAACTCGCCGGCGAGGGCCTGCAGACTGCCCGACTCGCTGTCCAGCTTGTTGGCGGCCACCACCACCGGCTTGCCACTCTGGCGCAGGTAGTGGGCAACGTCCTGGTCCGCCGAGGTCAGACCGACCCGGGCGTCCGTCACGAAGATGATGGCATCACACTCCTCCACCGCCAGCTGCGCCTGCTCGCGCACCTGCTGCAGCAGGGAGTCCTTCTCCCCGGGCACGAAACCGCCCGTGTCGATGATGGTGATGTCCCGGCCGTCATAGTCCACGTCCCAGTAATGCCGGTCGCGGGTGACTCCGGGTTGGTCCTCCACCAGGGCGATACGGCGCCTGGCGAGGCGATTGAAGAGCGTGGACTTGCCCACGTTGGGACGGCCCACGATGGCGACCAGAGGCTTCATGCGCGTACTTCCTACTCGTAACCCAGCTTCTTGAGGCCCTCGGGACGCTCGCTCCAGCGAGCCTCCACCCGGACCCGTAGCGAGAGGTACACGTGCGCCCCCAGCAACCGCTGGATGGCCTTGCGCGCGTCCGTCCCGATCGTCTTCAGCATCTGCCCCTGCTTCCCGATGATGATGGCCTTCTGGCTGTCACGCTCCACGTAGATGGAGGCGGCAATCCGGATGAGGCCCGCGAGCTTGCCCGGGGGCGTTCCTGGCGGTGGCTCGCGCTCGGACTCGTCGAAGAAGTCCACCAGCACCGCCGTGGAGTACGGAATCTCCTGCCGGCAGTGACGCAGCACCTGCTCGCGGATGTACTCGGCCACCAGCGTCTTCTCCGCCTGGTCCGTCAGCACATCCTCGGGGAAGAGTGGATCGCCCTCGGGCATGTGCTGGAGCACCGCCTGGAAGAGCTGTTCCACACCGTCGTCATCCTTCGCGGAGATGGGCACCACCTCGGCGAAGGGGAACTCCTTTCGGTACAGATCGATGAGCGGCAGCAGCACCGGCTTGAGCACGGTGTCGATCTTGTTGATGACCAGGAAGGTGGGCTTGCCCGCCTTCTGCAGCCGCTCGAGGATGAACCGGTTGCCCGGGCTCACCTCGGGTTTCTCCGCGATGCCGCCGGGCTCGACGACGAAGAGGACCAGGTCCACGTCGTCCACCGCCTGCAGCGCCACGTCCACCATGTAGCGGTTGAGCTCGCCCTTGGCCTGGTGGATGCCGGGCGTGTCGAGGAAGGCCACCTGCCCCTCCGGCCGCGTCACCACGCCCAGAATCCGGTTCCGGGTGGTCTGCGGCTTGGGAGAGACGATGGCGAGCTTCTCGCCTGTCAGTTGATTGAGCAGCGTGCTCTTGCCCACGTTCGGACGGCCAATGAGCGCGGCGAACCCGCTGCGGTGTGTCTGCTGAGGAGCCATCTAAAGCTTCGAAGGTCGAAGGTGATCAGGGCGCCCCCTCTGGAGGGGGTTCCCCAAGAACTGCTCGGAACGACATGGAACATCGGACCCGCCGTGAAATGCGGCAACCCGGCGGGCAACCGCCTCCAGGGCGGCTCGGGACGCCTAGGCCGGCGCGGAGGTGCTGATGGTCAGCTTGCTGATGACCACGTCCTTCCTCGGCCGGTCGCCGGCGCCCTTGGGGATCTCGTTGGCGATGCGGTCGGCCACGTCCTGGCCCTTCACGACCTCGCCGAAGATGGTGTGCCGGTTGTTGAGGTGCGGCGTGGGTACCACGGTGATGAAGAACTGGCTGCCGTTCGTGTTCGGACCGGCGTTGGCCATGGCCAGCAGGCCCTTCTTGTCGAACCGGCGGCCGCTCTGGAACTCGTCCTTGAACTTGTACCCCGGCCCGCCGATGCCCTGGCCGAGCGGATCCCCGCCCTGGATCATGAAGTTGCCGATGCAGCGGTGGAAGATCGTCCCGTCATAGAGCGGCTTGCCCGTCATGCGCTCGCGCGTCCCCGGGTGCACCCACTCCTTCTCGCCCGTCGCCAGCCCCACGAAGTTCTGCACCGTCTCCGGCGCGTCCTTCGCGAAGAGCTTCACGACAATCTGACCCTCGGTGGTGTCGAAGGTGGCATAGAGATCATTGCCCGCGCGCGCCTCGTCCATCATTCCCATGGCTGCCTCCCAGATTGAATCCCACTAGCGGATGGGCGCGGGACCTTATGCTCCACCCCCCAGGCGGCCAAGCAGTTTCAGGCCGGGGTGTCGTCCTTCGGACCCGGAACGGCCACCGGCGCCTGCTCGGCTGCCCCCGGAACTCCGGGATTCGGTGTCCCCGGAGGCGCCGCGGCCACCTGCCCCGGCTTCTCGCCCCGGTCCAGCAGCACCAGGGCCCCGTGGGCCGCCGTCTGCTCGGCGTCCTTCTTGCTGCGGCCCGTGGCGCGTGCGTACACGTCCGAGCCCAGCATCACCTCCACCTCGAAGATCTTCTCGTGGTCGGGGCCCACCTCGGAGACGATCTGATAGCGGGGCGTCAGCTTGAGCCTGTCCTGCGCCGCCTCCTGCAGCTTCGTCTTGTAGTCCTGCCGGCTGAGCGCCTGCGCCACACCCTCCAGCGCCTCGGCGAAGTGCCGGTCCACCAGCCCCATCACCGGCTCCAGCCCCGAGCCCAGGTACACGGCGGCGAACACCGCCTCCAGCGCGTTGGCCAGCAGCGAGCTCTTCTCCCGGCCGCCACTCAGCTCCTCGCCCCGGCCCAGCTGCAGCAGCTCGCCCAGCCCCAGCCGCCGAGCGATGCGCGACAAGCCCTCCTCGTTGACGATGCGGGCCCGCAACGGCGTGAGCTCCCCCTCCTTCATCTGGGGGAAACGCTCCATCAGCCGGTGGCCCACCGCCAGGTTGAGCACCGCGTCCCCGAGGAACTCCAGCCGCTCGTTGTCCTGGTGGCCCTCGCCCCGGTGCTCGTTGATCCAACTCTTGTGCGTCAGCGCGGTGAGCCCCAGCTCGGGACGGGGAAACGTCGTCCCCAGCCGCGCCTCCAGGGCCTTCACTCGCTCAGCGGGTTGCAGGGTCGCCACGGCCTCTTCCCAGTTCGAATCCTTCCGCTGCGAAACGGTAGGGTCTCCCCACCGCTTCGAGCAGCACCCACGGCAGGGGAGCCTCCAGGCCCTCCCCCGCCCCGGTATCCAGCCGCACGGCCGTGTCCTACGCCTTCTTGAAGACCTCGCGCGCGATGATGGTGCGCTGGATCTCGCTCGTCCCCTCGCCGATCTCGCACAGCTTGGCGTCGCGCAGGTAGCGCTCGACGGGGAACTCCCGGGTGTAGCCGTAGCCGCCGTGGATCTGCACCGCCTTGTTGCAGGCCCGCGTGGCCACCTCGGAGGCGAACAGCTTGGCCATGGAGGCCTCCTGGCTGTACGGCTGGCCCGCGTCGGCCAGGTGCGCCGCCCGGTACACCAGCAGCCGCGCCGCGTCCGTCTCCGTCTTCATGTCCGCGAACATCCAGCGCAGCCCCTGGAACTCGGAGATGGGCTGGCCGAACGCCGTGCGCTCCCGGGCGTACCGCACCGACTCCTCCAGCGCGCCCCGGGCCAGGCCCACCGCCAGCGCGCCGATGGTGATGCGGCCCTTGTCCAGGATCTTCATCGTGTCGATGAAGCCGTGGTCCACCTCGCCCAGCCGCTGCGAGTCCGCAACCTCCACGTTCTCCAGCACCAGCTCCGCCGTGTCCGAGGAGCGCATGCCCAGCTTGCCGTGGATGGACCGCTGGCTGAAGCCCGGCATCCCCTTCTCCAGGATGAAGGCGGTGACGCCCTTCTGCTTCTTCTCCGGCGACGTGACGGCCAGCACCACGAAGACGCTGCCCACCGTGCCCTGGGTGATGAACATCTTGGTGCCGTTGAGCACCCACTTGTCACCCTTGCGCACCGCCGTGGTCTTCATGCCCGCCGCGTCCGAGCCGCTGCCCGGCTCCGTCAGGCCCCAGGCGCCCAGGTGCTCGCCCGTGGCCAGCTTCGGCAGGTACTTGCGCAGCTGCTCCTTGTTGCCGAACACGCGCAGGTGGCTGGTGCCCAGCCCGTTGTGGGATGCCACGGTGAGGGCCAGCGAGCCGTCGTAGCGGGCGATCTCCTCGACCGCCACCGCCACCGCGAGCGAGTCCATGGCGGCGCCGCCGTACTCCTCGGACACCAGCATGCCCATCACGCCCAGCTCACCCAGCTCCTTCACCACCTCCATCGGGAACTTCTCCTCCTTGTCCCACTCGCGGGCGTAGGGCTTCACCCTGCGCTCGCAGAAGTCACGGAGGGAGGACTGGAGGGCTCGATGGCTTTCGGGAAGTTCGAAGTCCATGGGGGGATGTATAGCAGAGGGTGGAGGGGAGACCGTCAAACCGGGTAGACGCCGTGCTTCTTGGACTCCCGGGGCTGGAAGCGCCGGGAATACAACTCATAACGCTGGAGCAACTCGGTGCGCAGCCGGTCGCCCGGGACGATCTCGTCCACCACCAGCTCGCTCGCCAGCTTGTAGATGTCCACGTCCTGACGGTACTCGTCCCGGAGCTGCTGGACGTAGGCGGCCCGCTCGGCCTCGGGCTTCTCCTGGATCTTGTTGAAGTAGACGGCGTTCACCGCCGCCTCCGGGCCCATCACGGCGATCATCGCCTGCGGCAGCGCCAGCGTGGCGTCCGGCGCGAAGCCCGGCCCGCTCATGGCGTACAGACCCGCGCCGTACGCCTTGCGCACCACCACGCAGATCCTCGGCACGCTCGCCTCGGACACCGCGGAGATCATCTTCGCGCCCGCCCGGATGATGCCCGCGCGCTCCACCTTCGTGCCGATCATGAAGCCCGGCACGTCCGCCAGGTACAAGAGCGGGATGTTGAAGGCGTCGCACAGCCAGATGAACCGCGCCGCCTTGTCCGCCGAGTCCACGAAGAGCACGCCGCCCTTGTACTTGGGCTGGTTGGCCACGATTCCCACCGGCCGGCCGTCGATGCGCGCCAGGCCGGTGATCAGCTCCTGCGCGAAGAGCTTCTTCACCTCGAACCAGCTCCCCTCGTCGATCAGCTCGGCGATGAGCGCGTGCATGTCGAAGGGCTTGTTCTGGTCCGCGGGGATGATCTCGTCCACCCGCTTGCCGCTGGCCTTGGGCGCCTTGGGCTCGGCCCGCGGCGGCGCCTGGGTGAAGTTCTCCGGGAAGAAGGAGATGTACTTCCTGGCCGCTTCAATCGCCTCCTGCTCCGTCTTCACCAGCACGTCGCCCACGCCCGACACCGAGCAGTGCATCTTCGCGCCGCCCATCTCCTCGAGCGTCACCTTCTCGCCGATGACCATCTCGGCCATGCGCGGGCTGCCCAGGTACATGGAGGCGTTGCCGTCCACCATGATGACGATGTCGCAGAACGCGGGGATGTACGCGCCGCCCGCCGCCGAGGGCCCGAAGAGCAGGCACACCTGCGGCACCTCGCCGGACATGTGCACCTCGTTGTAGAAGATGCGGCCCGCGCCCCGCCGGCCCGGGAACATCTCCACCTGATCGGTGATGCGCGCTCCCGCCGAGTCCACCAGGTACAGCAGCGGGCACTTCAGCCCCTTGGCCGTCTCCTGGATGCGGAGGATCTTCTCCACCGTCCGAGCGCCCCAGCTCCCCGCCTTCACCGTGGAGTCGTTGGCCATGATCGCCACCGGACGCCCCGCCACCTTCCCCACTCCGATGATCACGCCGTCCGACGGCAGCTCCGCGTCCACGTTGTTGGCGAGCTTTGCGTCCTCGACGAACGAGCCCTCGTCCACCAGCAGCCGGATGCGCTCACGGGCGAACAGCTTCCCCGTCTCCCGGTTCTTCGCGTGGTACTTCTCGGCTCCGCCCTTCTCGACCTGGGCGATCTTCTCGAGCAGCTTCTGATCGAATGACATGGCGCCGGGGGCATACCAGAAAGGTGCTCGCCTGGCCGCTGTCTCCGTTCACTCCCCACCTTGGACACGCCGCGTCATGCCCCCACTCTGACCGGCAGCCGACGCCTCCCCCCTCCCCCGTCACCCGGACGTTGCCCAGGGGGTTCCCCCCTCGCCCGCCCTCCCTACTTTCACGGCTCGCAGGGGTGGGCTGCCGTGGGGGGAGACCCATCCCTCGGATTGGCTGTGGCCAAGGAGGAGGACGGAATGCTGTTCGCGAAGAAGGCCAAGTGGGCGGTGAAGAGCGACATCTACCGGCGGCTGCTCGCCCGGAAGATCATGAAGGACCTGCCCAGGTTCGCCAAGAACCAGTGGGACGACTTCGACGCCGATGACGTGCTGCGCTACGTGGGCCTCACCACCTACAAGCCCGCCCGCAGCTCGTTCGCCGGCATCGGCGCGTTCGTCATCGGCTGCGCCGTCGGTGGCATCGCCGCGCTCATGCTCGCGCCCAAGACCGGCACCGAGCTGCGCACCGACGTGAAGGACAAGGCCATGGGCTACCTCGGCAAGCAGGGCATCAACGTGGGTCAGGAGAAGACCGCCAGCGCCTAGCCGCTGTCCGGCCATCGAGAGGGAGACGAGGCCCCGGGGAGGCGTGCACACCGCGCGCTTCCAGGGGCCTTTCTTCGTTCAAGGCCCTGAAGTCCTTGGGGTTTTCAGTACACGCGCAGCAACTGGGTCTGGATGTCGAAGTGCGGCCGGCGGAAGTCCGGGATGATCACCTCGCCCCGCGTCTCCTCGAAGTTGCCCGACAACAGCCCCAGCGGCATCAACGCCGAGATGTAGGCCGCGTCGTCGGCCCGGAGCTCGTCCAGCTTCGAGAACCGGATGGTGCGCGAGAAGCTCACGTGCCCATCGACTCCCCAGACGCTGCGCACGTTGCCCGTCGATCTCGCCGCGAAGTGCTCCGACGCGGGCCCGAGCTTCTCCAGCGACGGGGGGACTCGCTCGACCACATACGTGTCGAAGAGCGGATTGCCGGAGCTGTCGAGCAGCTTCACCCCCAGCACCTTGCCCGTGCGCGACTGCTCCAATTCGAGCGTCACGTGCAGCGCGCCCGCGGCCTTGTTGTACGTCTCGAACATGTCCACGGCCGAGGGCCTCGACCGGGCCCGCGCCCCCGCTCCTCCCGAGCGCGCCACGTCCTCCAGCCGATCCGTGCCCGAGGGCCCGCCCGCTCCGTCCGGGCTGCCCGTCGCGCCATAGTTCCCGAAGCTCTTCATCAGATCATGGAAGCCCTTGCCCCGCTCGGGAGTGGCCTTGAAGAAGTGCTTGAACACGCCCTCGTACGCGAAGAGCGGCGCGCCGGAGAGCCCCTTCTCCAGTGCCTTGTCCATCTCTCCGAAGTAGGTGTCCACGAGGCCATTCCGCACGCGCAGGTGCGCCATGCCGTCGTCGAGCATGCCCTGCACGCGGCCCTGGACCCGTGCGTTCTCCTGCGCGCGGAGCTGTTCGGGTGAAGGTCCATCCCCCGGCCTCCACGTGCGTCCGGTGGAGGCTCCCGGTGTGGCGCCCGTGGAGGGTGCAGGGCCCACTGCCAGGCCATCGGGGCCTGGGAACAGGCGCACCTGGCGCGGGACATCCGGAACCTCGGGCGGCGCCTCGGGCTTCGTCTCGGCGAGAGGCTCGGCCGGTGGCGTGGCGGCGGGAGGCGACGCTTCGGCCGTGGCGGTCGGAGGTGGTGGAACGGGAGGCGGCGCGGCGCGTGGGGGCCGCGGCGTGTGACGCGGCGGCCGAGGGGGCTCCACGGCCGGGGGCGGCGTGGGTGGGGGCGGCTCCTGTCGTGGGGGTGGCGTGCGCTCGACCACCTCGAACTGGACCGGCTCCTGACGGGCGCTCAGGAGGAAGGGATCGCGCTTCGGCGGCGCCAGGTACAACAAGAGCCCCAGGCCCAGGTGCAGGGCCAGCGAGAGGATCAGGGCCTGGAGCAGGCGGGAGCGCCGCATCGAATCTCCCACGCTGTCAGAGATGCGCCCTCCACACAAAGGGTGAAGAGAGGCGGCCGTACGGAACCGGTCGGCTCGTCCCCTCCCCTGTCAGCCCAGCATCCGCGTCCTCATGGTCTCGGACCTCGCGTCTGCTCGAACCAGCGGCGCCACGCCGCCATGTCGTCGCCGAAGTCCTGTCCCGCCAGCATCGCGAGCACCTTGCGCGAGGGCTCGCGGTCCAGGTCCGAGCGCATGCCCGCCATCTCCAGAAGCACCTCGCCCGCCTTGTCGAGGATCTGCTGCCGGTGCACGGTGCCCTCCACCTCCATGATGTGCACCAGCGTCCAGCCCGCCTTGTTGCGATCCGTCGCCATCGGGTAACAGAGCGCCTCGAGCACGGGCTCGATCGGCACGATGCCCGGCTTCTTCGACACCTCCTGGGCCGACCCGAGCCGGCGCAGCGCCTCGTTGCGCACGCCCTCGTTCGGATCACGCACCGACGGGAGGATCGCCTTCACCAGCTGCTCGGGCGAGGACAGGTAGGTCAACAGCATGAGCGCGTTCATCCGCTTGCCGCTGTCCTTGTCCTCGCGCAGCACGCGCACGAGCGCATCGGCGTTGCGCGGCACCCCGTCGATGAAACGCTGCTCCATGGGCGCGAGCTCGGGGTGATCGAACCCCCCGTAACACCCCAGCGGCGCCCGGCAGGTGCCCATGCCCCACTCCGGCACCGCCCCCTGGTTCCGCAGCTTCCAGAACGTCTTCAGATAGTTCGACCAGGCCGCGAGCAACCCTTCCGGATCGGCGACCTCTCCCTTCGGCTCGGGGTTGAAGGGCATGCGCCACTCGTCCCCCGTGTCGACCAGATCCACCATCACCCCCATCGTGTGCTTCTGGTCCTGGCCCACCGACATCCGGATGAACGCGAAGGAGTACGTCTCGGAGAGCCGCTTCTTGCTCTCCATGAGGTTCGCGATGAACTCCTTGTTCTGCTGCTCGTTCTTCGTGTCCATCCGCGTGCCCGGTGCAGGCATCGTGACGAGCTCGAGCAGCTTCTCCCGGGGCACCTTGCGCGAGCCGAAGACCTCCACGCCCTTGAACACGTAGATGGACGCGGGCGCGCTGGCCTGGGTGGTGGCGGCGGGCGGCTCGGCCTGACGGGTCGTGGTGGTGCAGCCGGCGAGCAGCGCGAGACTGACGACGATGCGTTTCATTGTTGTGTCCCCCCGGTGCCTGGAAGCAGGCACAGGCGTCACGACTGTAGTGACACGCATTCCGGCTGGCGAGGCGAAGTGGAAGTTTTCACCGGGCGTGGGCCATGATGCGCGCCCCTCGCAGTCCCTGAGGCTCCTCATGCACTCCGCTCCCAAGTTCCGCGTGTGGCCGATCGTCGCCGCACTGCTCTCCACCGGTGTGATGACCCCGGCGTTCGCCGCCGATGCGAAGAAGCCCACTCCCGCGCCCGCCCCGGCTCCGGCTCCCGCGCAGGCTCCCGCCGCCGCGCCCTCCCCTGCTCCGGCCCCCGCGCAGGTCACGGCTCCCGCTGTCCCCGCACCCGAGGCCAAGCCGGAAGACGTGGCCACCCCCGAGTCCGTCGTGGCCGCGCTCTATGACGTCATCTCCGGACCCAAGGGCCAGGCCCGCGACTGGGAGCGCTTCCGTTCCCTCTTCGCTCCCGGCGCGCGGATGATCCCCGCCGGCAAGCGCAAGGACGGCACCTTCGGCTACCGGTTGATCACCCCCGAGGAGTACATCACCTCGTCCGGGAAGCTCCTCGTCGAGGAGGGCTTCCGCGAGCGGGAGATCCATCGCGTCCAGGAGCGCTTCGGCGCCCTCGTGCACGTCTTCAGCACCTACGAGGCCCTGCGCGGCGAGGAGACGAAGCCCTTCATGCGCGGCATCAACAGCATCCAGCTCTTCAACGATGGCAAGCGCTGGTGGTTGCTCACGGTGGCCTGGACGGCCGAGACGCCGGAGCAGCCGCTGCCCGCGCAGTACCTCCCTCCCTCCAAGGGCTGAGGTCAGCGCGCCGCGAGCAGCCCCACGTCCAAATCCGAGGGCGCCCTGACGCCCTTGTCACGGTTCCACGTCACGCTCCACCACGGTGCGTCCCTCCGCGCGTGTGTGGTTCGTGCCTTGCACAGCCGCTCCGGCGCCATCCTTTCCACCGGGAGCTCCGATGCGCTTCAAACCCTTCCTGTTCGCCGTCTGTCTCCTTCAAGCGGCCCTGGCCCTCTCGGTGTCGCTGCGCGCGTCACCCGCCGAGGCCTGCGAGCCGCTCGGGACATGGCTCGACTACTACACGCTCACCGAGAGCTTCCCCGCGGACGGCGCCTCGAATGTCCCGCTCGACACCGTGGTGCTGTTCACCTCACGAACCTGGACGCTCTCGGGCACCCCCGCGAACGACCAGGCCACCTTCCACAACCTCCTCTCCGTCACCGTGACGGACTCCGTCACCGGTGAGCTCGTTCCCGGACGCCTGCACTCCTGGCCTGGAAGCCCCTCGGGTGAGGCGTGGCGGCCCGACTCCCCGCTGCTCCCGGACCGGCGCTACACGTTCGTCGCGGCCCTGCTCCAGAGTGAGCCCCCACCCGAGTGGGTGCAGGGACCCACGGAGCTGCGCGGCTCGTTCACGACCGGAGCGCAGCTGGCTCCGCCGCTCGAGCTGCTCGGAGGGCTGGACGTGGCGCTCGAGTCCTTCGAGCGGGACAAGCTCCAATGCACGCCCGGCGTGTGTCTCCCCTGCCGCAAGACCGGCCGGGAGGTGAGCACCCTCGCCCGGGTCCGGGTCCCCGGTGTCCAGGGTGGACGCGCCATTGGCGCCTATCGATTCGAGCTCTGGGTGACGGACGACACGCCCTACCGCTTCGGTGAGCCGGACCCGCATGAGCACAAGGTCCTGTGGGGCGTCTGGGGGGTGGATACCTCGGGCGAGCCCACCGACACCACCTTCGAGATGCCCCGGCATGATGCCGCGTACACCCCGTGCTTCTCCTGGCGCGTGATCGATCCCGCGGGGAACGCCACCGAGGGCGCTCCGGTCTGCCTGAAGGAGCAAGTCGAGCCCCCTGGGTTCGCCTTCGGGTGCTCGGTGGCTCGGGATGCGCGGGGCGCTCAAGGCACGGCGTTCCTGGTGCTCCTGGGCGCGATGCTCACCGTGTGGCGCGTCCGCCGCCGGCCCCTGGCCTGAGCGTCCCGGGATGATGAACGGGGGAAGGACTCTCTCCCCTGCCCCCTGTCCGAACCGGCCGCTATAGTCGCCGTGACCAGACACGGGGCGAGACTATGGGCACCAGCGGCACCCTGGAGACTCTCGGCGGCAACGGTGGGGGTCTGGACGCCTTCCTGCGAGGGCTCCTGGTGCTGTTCGTCCTCTCGCTGGCGGTCGAGCGCATCTCGTCGGTGTTCAAGCACCGCAACTGGCAACCCCTCCGGCCCCGGATGCGCTTCGGGAAGAAAGAAGCCGGCGGCAACCTCCAGGTCGACCTGCGGACCGGCGACACCTATATCGGCTCGGCGAAGCAGCCCGTGCCGATCGCGCTCGGCGGCGACGAGGTGGATCGGCTCACCCGGACCGCCAACTCCGAGAACACGCTGTTCATCGGGCTCCTGATCGCGCTCGTCTCGGGGGCGAACGCCTTCCTGGGCACGTGCGGTTGGCCCAATCCCACCCAGAGCGGTTCCCCCATCCGCGCCACCCTCACCTTCGTGGGGCAGGTCCTCCTCACCGGTGCGGCCGCGGCCATCGGCGCGTCCTTCTGGGACGAGCTGCTCGGCATGCTGACCGAGTCCCGGCGCGTCCGTTCCGCCCAGGTGCAACAGAAGTCGTCGGACACGCCGCCCTCGCCCCAGCCAGGCACGCCGCTGACACCGGCCACGCCCCCGGCGAGCACCGCCGTGCAGCTCGGGCAACTGCGTCAGGCCGCGCAGCTCAAGCTGCCCGAGCTCCAGCAGCTCCAGGGCGTGAAGCAGGTCCGCCTGGTGGACGCGCCCCGGAGGTGGGCGTCCCATCCCTGTCTGGAGTTCCGCGTGGAGCTGGAGCCGGGTGCTCCCGCCCCGCCGGCCGAGATCAAGGTCCACGTCGGAGGCGTCGAGCACTCCATCCCGGTGACGAGATGATCGGCGGCTGGTCGGCGGCCAACCTCGGCCTCTTCTACCGGAACCAGCCGCTCGAGGGTGCCTTCACCCCGGTGGCGGCGATCGAGGCCTCCGCCTGGAACCGCTCGCAGGTGGCCAGCGGTCTGCTGGTGCACCCGCGGCTGGTGCTGACGGTGGCGCACGCCGTGCTGTTCCGCGCGGGAGCCCAGCTCTTCGCCGCGGCCCAGGTGAAGGTCGACCTGGGCAACGTCCGGGCCTGGGCCGATGCCGTGGTCATCCCCTCGCGCTTCCTCGAGAGCGCCGGCTTCCTGGGCACCCTGGATCTGGCGGTGCTGCGCATGCCCATGGAGGTGAGCGGACCGCTCGATCCGCCCCTGCTCGCCGACTCGGCGAGGGACGGCGAGGCCATGCTGTGGGGCTGGACCCTCGTGCGGCCGCGCACCCAGGTGTCCATCCCCGTCACCGTCACCACCGGCGAGGATGGCCACCTGCACTACCCCGCCGCCAACCTCCCGGCCTTCAGTGGAGGCCCCTTGTTGCGCAGCACCGGCCCGGGCCAGCCGGACGAGCTCATCGGCCTCCACCGCGCCTTCCACGCCGACACCCACCAGGGTGAGGCCATTCCGTTCTCCAGCGATGACGTGCTCGAGGCCATGCACGCGCTGGGTTTCGACGTCTAGACACCGAGAAAGGACACTGTATGCGTAGGCATCCGCGCGCACCGGGAGGCATCCTCCTGGCCCTGCTCCTGCTGTCCACCGCCGCGCTCGCTCAATCCAGAGCCGTTCCCCAGTCCGTGGGCCCCGCTCCCGGAGCCCCGCTGGGCGTGGCTCCCGTGCCCCTGTCCACCGCCGTGCCCGGCGCCGGGCTGCTCCCCACCCAGGACACCACGAGCGCCTTCGCCCTGTGGTGGGGGCAGATCCGCGGCAACCTCCCCGGGCGCATCCGCGCCGCCTGCATCCCCTCCCCCCAGTCCGTCCCCGAGATCGCCTCCTGGTGCCAGCGCTACCAGGGCCCCTCCGCGTCGGAGTTCGATCTGGAGGCGCTGCTCGACTCGGACGCGCTGGTGCTCGCCGCGTACTTCAGTGAGCGCAGGCCCCTCTTCCAGGCGCTCGACGAGCTGGACCTGGCACTGGAGGCCGTGCGGCGCTCGAAGACCGCTCCCCGGGAGCAACAGGAGGCGGCGCTCACCACGTCGGAGATATTGGACGCGGCCCGGGGCCACACCTCCCTGAACGCGGGCGTGGAGACCGCCACCAGCCTGCCGGGCCTGCTGCCGGGGATCGATCTGAACGCGTTCCTGGATCAGGTCTTCACCGGGCTGGCGGGAGCCCTCCAGGAGCGGGCCGAGGCCGAGGCCGTGTTGTACGTGCTCGTCGAGTTCGACGAGCGCATCTGCAAGCAGGAGGTGAAGGATCAGTGGGGCCAGCGGCAGGGGCACATCCGTGACTGGCTGCCCGCCACCTGCACCGCGGCGCACAACAACGCGTTCGCCTCCACGCTCGGGGCTGGCGGGGCGGCCTCGCTCGCACTGCTGCGCAAGACGGTGGAGCAGGATCTCCGCTCCATCCCCTCGCACCTGGTCTTCGAGGTGGTGGCCCAGGCGGATGGGCGCCGCTATGAGCGGGCCGCGCTGCCCGTACGGGAGATGGTGGACTCGATGGTGAGCGGCGTGCACCCGGTGCGCGCGCTGGACACGCTGTCGCGCCGGCTCGAGACGCTCCCCCTGGAGCCGGGCCTTCCCCCCGACGTCTCGCGGCTCTACACGCAGATGGCGTGCGTGAGTGGCATGCCCGCCTCCTTCACGCGCTACACCGCGCTGGTGGATGACGCCAACCGGGGCCTCGTTCCGCAGATGGACGCGAACGCCCGGGGCCTGGCCGTGTTGCTGCTCTCGCTGCAGAAGGAGAGCTGCGGCTGGGTGTACGCGCCGGCCGGGAAGCAGTCGCGGTTGAAGATCTGGGCCGCGATCGCCCCTCCCCTCTCCGAATCGGCCGAGGGCGTCTTCACCGTGGCGGCGGACCTGCAGCGGCTGGTGGAGCAGGCCGGGCAACTCTCCGCGGGCGCCCAGAACGGAGGCCCCGAGCGCATCGCCGAGGCCACCCGGTTGCTGGCCCAGCAGGGAGTGTCGGCGCTCGATGCCGCGCATGTGGCGCTGGACGGGCTGCTGCACCTCAACCGGCTGATGGGGGCGTGGCTGGAGTCCTCCGGTGCCGGTGCCGCGGAGCAGGTGGCTCAGAACCAGAAGGCCCTGCTCGAGGCCCGGGGCTTCCTGTCCTCGTCCCGCGACGTGCTGCGCATGGTGGTGGCGGCGATCGCGAGGGATCTCTCCACCGTGTACCAGCTGCTGCTCGAGCACCAGGCGATCTCCAGCCGGACGGCTCGGTACGACGACGGCGTGGCGAAGCGGTGCGTGCAGGAGGAGGCGTGGAAGGCCCCCTCGGCGGCGGAACCGGAGGCGCGTACGTCCGAGTGGCGCTGCGAGCGCCGGCCGTGCATCTGCCTGCCGGAGGGCTTCGCCCGGTACGGCGGCCTGTTGGTGTCGCTCGCCGACGCGAAGGATGCCCAGGAGGTGAAGGCCGTGGTGCTCGCCTCGGCCTCGCCGGTGGGCAGCTGGCGCTGGCGGAGCGATCCGGACGTGCACCGCTTCGTCTCGCTGGGCGGCCTGGTGGGGCTGGGGGGCTCCTACTCGCTCTCCGGACCCCGCGCGAACCGCGTCACGCCCCGGCTGCTGGTGCCCGTCGGCCTCGACTACCAGCTCGGCGGCGCCGGGCTCACCTGGAGCGCGTTCTTCCAGGTGATCGATCTGGCCGGCTACACCCAGTTCGTCGGCGTGGAGGAGCGCAAGGCGCCCCGTGTGATGGAGGCCGTCAGCCCCGGCCTGTGGCTCAAGGGGATGATTCCCAGGACGCCGGTCTCGCTCTCGTTGGGCGCCGCGTATGACCTCGACGCGGGCGGCGTGACCCCGGCTCCGTCCTGGCGCTTCAGCGCGGGCGTCTCGATCGATACGCCCCTGTTCCTCCTGTACCGGAACTGAGCCCGCCCGGGGCCCCCTCCCCTGCCCCGGCCGCGCCCCGGCGGGGCCTCATTCCACCCGGGTAGTATCCAATGAGCTGGATATCACCCGGGTAAAATCCATTGATGCCGGATTTACCCGGGGTAATATTCGACGTCATGGATTTCACCCCGTGGGATTGGTTTCTACCCGGGTGGTATTGGGGCTTCGGAAAGGAGCCGGGTATGGGCGAGGAAAAGCAGAGGAATTACACGGGCTTCGCGGGACATCGGCTCATCGCGTCGGGAGAGCTGATGGAGGTCGCCCTGAAGGCCAAGGAGCGGCTCGACCGGGGAGACAGCGCGTCGATCCTGATCTTCGAGGACGAGACGGGCACGCCGGTGGACCTGGACTTCCGGGGGACGCTGTACGAGTTCCTGGACAAGCTGGAGAAGAAGCGGGCCCGGCGGGCCGAGGCCGAGACGGCCGTGGAGGAGACCCGGCGATCCGGTCCGGGCCGGCCGAAGCTGGGAGTCGTCTCGCGGGAGGTGTCGCTCCTGCCCCGCCACTGGGAGTGGCTCAACTCGCAGCCGGGCGGGGCCTCGGTGACGCTGCGCAAGCTCGTCGAGGAGGCGAAGCGCAACAGCGCGGGCGCGGATCGGGCCCGGCGCTCCCAGGAAGCCGCCTACAAGTTCATGAGCATCATGGCGGGAGACTTCCCCGGCTTCGAGGAGTCCTCGCGGGCCTTCTTCGCGAACGACCCCGAGCGCTTCGAGCAGCTCATCCAGCCCTGGCCGGAGGATGTCCGCGAGCATGTCCGGCGATTGGTGGCGATCGCCCGGAGGGATCTGGAGAATGCCGCCCGTGAAGATCGCCATTCTCGATGACTACCAGCGCGTCGCGCGGGGGCTCGCCGATTGGAGCCGTCTGCTGGCCGTGCTGCGCGAGCAGCGGATCGCCGGGGCCGGGCTGGACGTGTTCCCCGTCGAGCCCCTGCCAGCCGGCCATCCCCTGCTGACGCTGCCCAACGTCGTGCTGACGCCGCACCTGGGTTACGTGACGCGGGAAAATTACGCCGTCTTCTACCGCGATGCGTTGGAGGACATCCTCGCCTGGAAGGCCGGCGCGCCGGTGAGGTTGCTCACCTGACCTGCCAGGCCGGGTCCTCCTTGGCTGGCGGACCCTTGTTGCTCCTATGATCTCCTCCGGTCGCCACGACACCGAGGAGCATGATGGACAGCCAGCCTGGCGTTGCAGACCCCGTGTCGGACTCGGAGCGGGCCCAACGTGCCATCCAGGGGCTCGCGGGGATGGGGGCGGCCGTCATCAACCTCTCGTTGATCATCGCGCACTGGGGCCAGTGGAACGCGGTCCTCTCCGTCGTGGGGGTGGCCGCGGCGCTCATCCCGCTCAACACCCTGTTCCTCGAATGGCTCGCCCGGAAGACCAGCCGCGCCGGGGTGGAAGCCATGCGGATGGCGATCAACATGGTCTGCATCTGCCTCTTGGGCATCCAGACCCGCTGGTCCGTGCTGGTCTGGGTCTTCGTGCCCTACAACATGCTCTGGTACTTCGGGCTCGACCGGTGGGTCCGTCCCCGGATGGCCCTCTACCTCGTGGTGATCAACGCAGTGGCCCTGTCCACCGGCGCCGAGCCCGCCACGGCCGCGGCCTTCTCCCTGATCGGCATCTTCGGCTACCTGGGGACCGAGAAGCGCGGAGAGCTGCTGGTGCAGAAGCACGGGCTGTTGGAGCAGGCCCACCAGGAGTTGCAGCAGTTGCACCAGCGAGCGCTCGAGCAGGAGCGGCTCTCCAGCCTGGGGTTGATGGCGGCGAGCGTGGCGCATGAGATCAACAACCCCATGAGCTACGTGACGAGCAACGTGGACTCGCTGCTCCAGGACCTGAAGGACGAGCCGAACCTGTCCGCGCCGCTCAAGGAGTACGTGGACGACGTGCTGCCGGCGACGCTGGATGGAATCAAACGGGTGAACTCCATCGTCTCGGATCTGCGCCGCTTCTCGCGCGGGGATTACGAGGGCTACGTCTCCTACGACTTCACCGCCGAGGTGCGGACGGCGCTGCGCATCGCGCGCATCCAACTGGGCCACGTGCGGGTGGAGGAGGTGCTGGAGGACGTGGGGCCGGTGGTGGGCCGTCCGCGGCAGATCGTGCAGGTGCTGGTGAACCTGCTGGTCAACGCGGGGCAGGCCACTCCCTCCGGCGGCGTGGTGCGCCTGGTCACCCGGCGAGAGGGCGCGCAGGTGCGCGTGGAGGTGCGTGACACCGGCTCGGGCATGTCCGAGGAGACGAAGCGGCACCTCTTCGAGCCGTTCTTCACCACCAAGCCCGCGGGGCTGGGCACGGGGCTGGGGCTGTCCGTGTCGTACGGCATCATCCGGGCCCACGGCGGCCGCATCGAGGTGGAGAGCGAGCTGGGCAAGGGCACGTGCTTCACCATCGATCTGCCGAAGGTGCCGACGCTGCCTCCGGAGACGAGCTCGAGCGGAAACCTGCGCGCGGCGGGCCGCTGACCGGGCGACAGAAGCCTGTTCGCCAGGAGGCACTCGGGGGGCCGGGGCACCGGTGGGGGTAGCTGACTCCCCTGCCCCGCGCCAGCTTGTCCCGCGAGACAGATTGGGGCACGTGTATCCGCGGGAGGATGAACCATGAAACGAGTGCTGATCGCCACGGTCCTGGCCGCGACGCTGCTGGGGACGGGCTGTGTGAACCGGCGGCAGGCGGCGGGCGTGTACGTGGACGAGCCGATGGTGGAGCTCGGCGTCTTCACCCACGTGGGCAAGGAGGGAAAGGCCTGGGTGTTCAACCCGATGGCCCCCTGGGAGAAGAAGGTGCGCGTCTGGGTGACGCCCGGCACGAGCGTGGTGGAGAACGGCATCCAGACCGAGCTGAGCGCGGTCAAGGCGGGCCGCAAGGTCCGCCTCGTCTACGAGCTCCGGCGCGATGGCACCGGCGTGGCCGAGCGCATCGACATCATCAGCAAGGTGACGGGCGAGGAGCCGCCCGACACCGATACCTGAGCCTTCTCGGGTGCGCCTCGAAGGTGCGCCTCGAGAGGGGGCCGCCGTTTCGCTGGACCCGGAATCCGAATTTCGTTAAACATGTTCATTGAACGTGTCCAACGAAACGAAATCCAGGAAGCAGCCGGGCGTCCGGGCGGCCCAGAAGGAGGCCACCGGCAAGGCCGTGCTGGAGGCGGCGCGCGAGGAGTTCGAGCGCGTGGGCTTCGAGGCGGCGAACCTGCGGGCCATCGCGGCGCGGGCCGGGGTGTCCGCCGGGACGGTGCTCCACCACTCCGGTGACAAGCGGGAGCTGCTCCACGCCGCCCTCTTCGATGACCTCGAGGAGACGCTGCGGCACGCACTGGAGGGGCTCGGCCCGGGACCGCTGGAGACGCAGCTGTCCAGGCTGACGCGCACCGTGTTCGGGTACTACCAGCGGCGTCCGAAGCTCTCGCGCACCCTGCTCAAGGAGTCGCTCTTCGCGGACGAGCCGTGGGCCGGGAAGTTCACCGCCCAGGTGGGCGGGGTGCATGGGGCGATCGCGCGGCTGGTCGAGGAGGCGAGCGCGCGGGGCGAGCTCCGGCCCGGCGTGGATGGCGCGCTGTTCGGCGCGGCGTACTTCTCGTTCTTCTACTTCGCCCTCATCTCGTGGGTGCAGGGCGCGCACCCCGCCCCGGTCGCCATGGTGGAGCGCCTGATCGACCAGCACCTCGAGGGCCTTCGTCCCACCCGCCCATCACCCCGGAGGAAAGAGCGATGATGAAGTCCGCGTTCAGAGGCGAGCAGGCCAAGGCCGTTCTCTCCCAGTGGTTCGATCGCTTCCGTCACCGGCTGAAGGTGCCGACGGAGAGCCGGACGGTGAAGACCCGCGTCGGTGACACGCACGTGCTCGTCGGCGGTCCCGAGGGTGCTCCGAGCCTGGTGCTGCTCCACGGGGCGCTCGCGAGCTCGGCGCACGTGCTCAGCGAGCTGGCCCCGCTGCTCGAGCGCTTCCGCGTCTACGCGGTGGACATCGTCGGGCAGTCGGTGAAGAGCGCGGATGCGCGGCCCTCGGTGAGCAACAACGAGTACGGCGAGTGGTTGACGGATGTGCTCGATGGGTTGTCGCTCGAGCGCACGCACGTGGTGGGCGTGAGCTGGGGCGGCTTCGTGGCCATCCGGCTCGCGGCGTACGCGCCCGAGCGCATCCAGCGGCTGGCCCTGCTCGTTCCCGCGGGCGTGGTGAATGGCTCGCACTGGGATGGGTTCACCAAGGTGGGCCTCCCGATGATGCTGTACCGGATGTCCCCGTCGAAACGGCGCCTGGAGGCGTTCGTCCGGCACCTGCTCACGACCACGGATGACGACTGGGTGCCCTACCTGGGCGATGCCCTCCGCTCGTTCAACATGGACATGCGGGTGCCCGCGCTCGCGAAGCCGGAGGAGCTCGCGCGGTTGAAGGCGCCCACGCTCGTGCTCGGCGCGGACCTGGACGTGAGCTTCCCGGGACAGCGGCTCCTCGCCCGCGCGCCGGAGTTGTTCTCGACGCTCGCCGACACGGAACTCATCAAGGATTGCCGGCACTGCCCGCCGACGACGGATGCCTTCCGGCACTGGCTGTCCGAGCGCATCAGCGGCTTCCTGCTCGCCTCAGGTGCGTCCCATCAGCAAGGGCCCGAGCGCATGCGCCAGCAGCCCGGCCACGGGGGGAAGCACCAGTGACGCCAGCAGCCGCAGTCCCGTCAACCTGCCGCCATACATGGCGACCTCCATCGGCAGGCGGATGAAGGACAGCATGGACAGCGAGGTCAGGTAGGTGACGACCACGCCGAGCCCCGCGCCGGAGCGCACCAGCGTCGCGGCCAGGGGCATGCCGATGGGTCCTCCCCCCGGGGTGAGCGCGCCCGCTACCCACGCCACCCCGATTCCCCTCCACCCCGCCTCGTCGGACAGCCAGTGCGCCACCAGCTCGCGGGGCAGCAGCACCTGCACGAAGCCGGTGAGCACGAAGACCACCACCAGCAGCGGCAGCAGGGTCACGCTCTCCTGCCCTCCCCGCTTCAGCCCCTCGTACACCAGCGGCCAGCCTCCTCTCCAGGCCGCCAGCCCCACCACCCCCACCAGCATCATCCCGATGACCAGCAGCGCGCCCTTCATGCCGCACCTCCGTCCAGCACCTCTACGAAGCCCCGCGTGCCATCCACGCGAATGCGCTGGCCGGTGCGGATGCGCTGTGTGGCGCCCGCCACGCTGACCACGGCGGGAATGCCATACTCGCGGGCCACGACCGAGCCGTGCGTCATGAGCCCTCCCACTTCCGTCACCAGCCCCGCCGCGTGGACGAACAGCGGCGTCCAGCCCGGATCCGTATGCGGGGCCACGAGGATCTCCCCGGCGTGGAGCACCTCGCGCGCCGGATCGAGCACCACCCGCGCCAGTCCCTCCACCACCCCGGCCGAGGCCGCCGTCCCGGACAAGGCGCCCGGGGGCAGATCCGCGCGGACCGCCAGCGCGGGAATCTCCCCATCGCTCGCCATCACGAAGGGCGGTGAGCGTTTCGCATCGCGCCGCAGGGCCTCCCTCCGCGCTCCAGCCAGCAAGCGCAGATCCGGCGTCTGGGTAGCCTCGAGCGCCGCGATCAACTCCTCGAAGCGGAACAGGTACACATCCTCCGCCGCGCCGAGCGCCCCGCGTTGGACCAGGAGCGCCCCGGCCTCGCGCACCGTGTCGCGCACGAGCTCCAGCACGCGGACGAGCAGGTACTTGGGGTGCTCGCGCAGCCCCATGCCCGTGCGGGTCACCCTCACCCACCGGCGCGCCAGCCTCGAGCGCAGCCATCCGGTCAGCCCGCCGCGCGAGGCGGCGATCACGCGCTCACCCGCCGCATCCGCCCTGGCGGCCAGTGCCGCATGGTGGGCCCGGTGCTCGCCCGGGGCGCGGTTCGCGGAGGCCGGCCCGAGCCCTCCGACGATGGCCGCGATGAGCGGCGCGGGCGCGTCCTTGTAGCGGGGCCGGGACAGATCCACCTCGCCGGGCCCCCGCATGCCATAGCGCTCGAGGAAGGCCCGCCACGCATCGAGGAACGCGGGCCCCCCTTCCACGTCGCGCGCCGCGGCCAGGGCCTCGGTGGCGGGACGGCTTCGCAGCAGCTCGGCCAGGGCCGGATACGGACGGACCCGATCCGTCAGATCGCCCACGGCCAGATCCATCTCGGTGGTGATGTTGCCGGGCAGGCCCCGCTCCAGCGCGGACAGGTCCTCCGCCGTGCCGCCGATCAGACCCCACTGGTTCAGCCGGTGGAGGAGCCGGTTCCCGAGGATCCCCACGGCGATGTTCGGGGCCACGACGAGGATGACCTCGGAGAAGAGCTCCGAGAGTGCACGCCGTGCCTCGCGCAGCCGCGCCGCGCCCGGGGCCGCCGCCGCGAGCCGGGTGCGCACTCCGGCGACCCGCGACTCGATGAAGGACTCCACCCCGGGCTGGAGCCGGGCGGGATCCACGGCGAACAACCGGGCCAGCACCCGGGCCAGGATGGGCACGGCGAAGCGTCCCACGGACCTCAGCGAGGCCCTGTCACCATTCACGCCGCGCTGGAAGGCCGGCCGGCCCGCCAACGTCTCCAGGCCCTGGCCCACGTTCTCGTAGACGTGACCGAGAATGCCCACGAACACGCGCCGCAGGATGGGATGGCGCAACAGGGGCGTGATGTCCAGGAAGAGCCGGCTGCCCGCGACGGTGGCGATCCGTGCCTCGCCGGGTGCGTCCCCAGGGCCCGGCGCCCCCCTGTCGAACGGAAGCAGCAACCGCCACACCTGCAGGGCGAGCGGCGGCATCGCGTCCGTCATCATCTGCACGTGGCCGAAGCTGGCGTAGGCGTGCAGGCCCTCGTCGCGGGGCGCGGGATCGGGCAACGGGTACAGGCTCGTGATGGGCCGCGCCTGCACCACGTAGAGCCGCCCGCCCTCGATGCACCACTCGATGTCCTGCGGCTTGCCGTAGTGCGCTTCGATCCGCGCGCCCATCGCGACCAGTTCCCGCAGGGCCGCGTCGTCGAGCGCCCGGGCCTGACGGACGTTGTCGGGCAGCCGCTCCTCCCAGGTGCCGCCCTCGGGCCTGGGGCGGATGGCCAGGGCCTTGTCTCCCACCCGGACCTCCAGCAGCGCGCCCGTGGCCTTGTCCACCTTGTACAGGTCGGCGTTGATGAGCCCGCTGACCAGCGCCTCGCCCAGGCCGAAACCCGCGTCGATGGACACCGTCTGCCGCCGCCCGGTGATGGGATCCGCGGTGAACAGGATGCCGGACACCTCGGGCAACACCATGCGCTGCACCACCACGCTCAGCTTCACCGCCCGGTGGCCAAAGCCGCTCCGGGCCCGGTACAGCACCGCGCGATCGGTGAACAGCGACACCCAGCACCGCCGGACCGCGTCGAGCAGCGCCTCGGCCCCCCGGATGTTGAGATAGGTGTCCTGCTGGCCCGCGAAGCTGGCGTCCGGCAGATCCTCCGCCGTGGCGCTGGAGCGCACCGCCCACGAGGCCCCGGTGTCCAGCGCCCGCCAGGCATCGAGCACGGCGTCCGCCACGGCCGGGGGAACGGGCGCGCGGCCGAGCGCGTCGCGCGTGGCTCCGGCGGCGCGGCGGGCCCCCTCCACGTCCTGCCCATCCAGTGCCTCCAGCTCCGTGTACAGCGCCTGGAGCTCCCCGCAGCCGGCCAGGAACGCATCGAAGGCGGCCGTCGTGACACAGAAGCCGGGCGGCACCGGGAAGCCGGCGCGAGCCATCTCGCCCAGGTTGGCCCCCTTCCCTCCCACGCGGGGCAGATCCGCCGCGGAGATGTGCTCGAAGGGGAGGATCAGCGGTTGCGTCCCCACGGGCTGGGAAGCGGACAGGGGCACGGATTCAGCTGCGCTCATGGAGTTCTCCGAGCAGTGGATGCGAGACCATCAAGGAACACGTGGGTGATGAAACGGGCCGTCTCTTCCGGCTCCGGCGGGGGTCCGCCTTCCAGCACCGGGCTGATGACGAAGGCGAAGATCATCCCGGCGAAGGCCTGGGCCATGCGCTGGGGCTCGTGCGGTTCGAGCGCACCGCTGGCCGAGTAGGACTCCAGCAACCCGGTGAGGATCGTCCGGGCGCGCATCGGGGGCGTGTTGAGGAACTCGGCCCAGGGCCCACCACGCATCCGCTCCAGCATCGCCAGCTTGAGCAGATCGAGATCCTCCGTCGCGTAGCGGATGACGGTCGCGGCGACGCGCTCCAGGTCGGCCCGCAGATCTCCCGTGGGATGGAGCGCCACCTCCCGCATCGCGCGGCGCGGGCCGATGTGCCCGGCGAACGAGCTGATGAGGCCCTTCTTGTCTCCGAACTGGCGATAGACCGTCGCGGGGCCCACGCCAGCCTCGCGGGCGACGTCCTCGAGCGTGGCCGCCTCGAAGCCGGCCCGGGAGAACACCACGCGGCACGCCGCGAGGATCCGCTCGCGTACATCCGCCCGATGCCCCACCTCCACCCCCTGCTCCGAGAGCGCGGCGAGCACCGCCTCCCGGCTCCCCGCCTGCCGGTACAGCGTGGCGCGCGACAGCCCGGACTCGCGGGCCAGGTCATCCATGGTGAACCCGTCCGGCCCATGCAGGGCAACCAGGCGGGCAGCGGCGTCGGCGATGTTCTCGGGCAGGGACATGGGTTCGTTGAGTCAGTGCGAGAGATAGATATCTCTCTCGTCTCATCTCTGTCAAGACGGAGTGAGAGACAGTCCTCTCGTGACGTATCACCCTGTCGGAACAGCCCTTTACAGAGGGGGGTTGACGCCATACCCAATGGTGCAGGAGGCGTACGACACGCATCCAGCCATCCGCGCCACCTGTGACAAGCACCTCAGCGCGCATGCCTCGATGCTGGCGCGGGACATCGCCGAGGCGAAGGCGCGCTACGTGCCGGACGCGCCGTGGACGCCCGAGAGCCTCGGGCTGTTCATGCAGACGGTCATCCAGGGCGCGTTCATTCTCGCCAAGGCGAAGCAGGGCCCCGAGGTGGCGGCCGAGTCCCTGCGTCACCTGCGCCGGTATCTCGAAACGCAGTTCACCCCCAGCCGCGAAGGAGCATGACCATGGCAGCCATCGAGCAGAAGATCACCCCGTTCCTGTGGTTCAACACGGAGGCGGAGGAGGCGGCGAGCCTCTACGTTTCGCTCTTCAAGGACTCGAAGATCCTGACCGTGTCGCGCTATGGCGACGCGGGGCCGGGCCCCAAGGGGTCGGCCATGGTGGTGGAGTTCCAGCTGGCGGGTCAGCGGTTCCAGGCGTTGAACGGGGGCCCGATCTTCAAGTTCACCGAGGCCCTCTCCCTGATGGTGCACTGTGACTCGCAGGAAGAGGTGGACACGCTCTGGTCCAAGCTGACCGCGAACGGCGGACAGGAGAGCCAGTGCGGCTGGCTCAAGGACAAGTACGGCCTGTCCTGGCAGATCGTCCCGAAACGCTTCATGGAGCTGATGCAGGACAAGGATCCGCAGCGCACGCAGCGCGTGATGCAGGCCATGCTCAAGATGAAGAAGTTCGACATCGCCCGGCTCGAGCAGGCGTACGCGCAGGCGTAGACAGCTTGCAGTCCACGGGGCGCTCGATGCCGCCACTGCCGGCCGGCCACGCCCTCATTCCCCCAGATCTCCTCGGGCGTGGCGGGAGGATTTGGGAAGTGCTCGCGGGAGACTTCTTCGAGCAGGAGGCTCATGGGCGAGGGCATCGTCTCATTCGTTCAGCCAGTAGGCCTGGCCATCACGCAGGGCCCGCTCCAAGAAGTCCGAGAAGGAGCTGGCGATCTGGTCACAATACTTCGGGTCCGGCCACGCCTCGTGCCAGCCGTCGATGACGGGGTAGCGACCATTCTCCTGCTGGGCAACATCCACCAGCAGGTAGTTGCCATCTTGCACGTCGCAGATGGCCCACATCGAGGCAGGGCCGTGCGCGTCGTCATCGTTCTTCTTCCCGAAGATGGCGACCCTCGCCCGGACGATCTTCGACAGGGGAAGAATGCGATAGGGGGAATCCGGCAACCGTCTGATCAGCTCCGCCCCGTTGCAGTGCAGGTAGAAGGCCCGGAGGTCAGGGTCCAACCGCCAGCCCACCCGCTGCTCGAACTCTTCGATCTCCTCGGGTGTGGCGGGGGGATGGGGGAAGTGCGAACGGGAGACCTCTTCGAGCAATCTGTTCAGGGGCGTGGCCATCGTCAGTTGTCTGTGTAGGGCAGGTCGGGTCCCGCTGTATTCCAGGGCGACTGGCCCTCGTAACACATGGGGTACTGCTCGTTGAAAATCTCATGAACATCTGGCTCGGCGGGAATGATGTTGTTGGGGTCCACCGGATTCCCCCCGTGCTTGAGATCCCAGATGTGGTGCCCTGGCCAGGAGACGTCACCGTTCTCCGGCCACGTTCCGAACTTCTCGCTCCAACCCCGCCGGAAGGACTCCCTCTTCCCCTCCCACTTCTTGCGAGCGGCGCGCGTGTCCTCCTTCGACAGTTCGTTGTAGTTGCAGCAGCAGTGATAGATGCCGTAGCGGCTCCCGGCCTTCACAGGCACAGGCAAGACGACGAGGCTTCCCTCCCAGTCGAACTTGAGATCGGCCAACCACATGCAGCCCTTGAGCTTGTAGCCCGCGCCGCACTCCGTCTGGCACTGGTTCATGAACTCCCGGCGGCACTGCCAGGGGCCGTAGAAGAGGGTCGTCTTCATGCGCCCGCCCGGCACCTCCAACCAGGGCAGTTCCTTCTTCACGGCGGGCCTGGCCCCTGGTGAGGGCGAAGGGCCAGAGCCCCCCGTTCCTGGGCCATCCGCTCCCCAGGTCGTCGCGCATCCAGCGAGGCACACCAACAGCACCACCGCTCCGGCCAGCTTCATGGGAATTCCCCGTGGTGATGGCCACACCCCGATGGGTAGCCGATCCAAGGGAGTACCCAATGGGGCTGACAACTCCTGGGGTTCACCGTTCTCGGCGGCATCATCCCAGGGGGCCTGACCGGCGCCGCCTACGTTGGTGCCCGCTACACCCGTCTCCCTTCTCCGATGCCTCGGGTGGTGACTACCGTCACCAGGTGATGGCTGCAGTCACCAGACCAAGCCAGCTCCAGCACGAGCTAATCCCTTGAAAACTGGATGGTCCCCAGCGGCCCGGTCCTTCCGGGTCTGGCACGCCGGACGCAATGGCTCCCCGGCATGGCGAAGAAAAGGCTGGGAGAGCTGCTTCGGGATGACGGGCTCGTGGACGAGCTGCAGCTGCGCGCGGCGCTGGGCTTCCATAACAAGTGGGGCGTGCCGCTCGGGCAGGTGGTGGTGGACATGGGCTTCTGCTCCGCGCAGCAGGTGCTCGAGACGCTCGCCCGGCAGCTCCTCCTTCCCTCCGTGGACCTGGACGCGGAGGTGTTGGATCCCCGGCTCGCCGACGTGCTTCCGGCCCGGGTGGCGGAGGAGTGCCGCGTCGTCCCGCTGCGGCTGGAGGGGCACCGCGACTCGGTGCTGGTGGTGGCCACCACGGCCCCGGCGGACCCGCCCGCCCTGGACGAGGTGGCGCGCGTGAGCGGCAAGGCGCGCGTGGTGACCCTGCTGGCCACCGATGCCGCCATCTCCCGGGCCATCGATCGGCTCTACCATCCCCACCTGCTCGACGCGCGGCGCCCCGTGGAGCCCATTCCCCTCCCCGAGGCGGATGAGCACCTCCCCCTGGTGACCAATCGCGCCGAGTGCCTGATGATGGGGCTCGTGCAGGGCGGTGCCTCGGCGACCCTCACCCAGCGGAGCGCGAGCGGCCTGCCAGTGCTGGTGCCACTGACGGATGAGCTTCCGGCCCGCGCGCGCCCCACCCGGCCGGAGATTCCTCGGGTGGAGGTGGCGGGGCAGCTGGCGGTGGAGCCCGAGCCGCGGGTCTGGGTGTACGGCTGGGGCGTCCAGGCCACGCAGGGCCTGCTGAAGCTGCTGGAGGACGCGGGCTTCCGGGCCCGGGTGGCGCGCACGCAGGACGTCCGGGCCGCGAGCCCGCACACGGTGGTCCTGGCGCCGGTGCAATCCGTGGAGGGCGTGAAGCGGCGGGGCCTTCAGGCTCGGCTGCTGCTGGCGGGCCGGGCGCGAGAGGAGGCGCAGGCGTGGGCCCTGGGGGCACAGGGCTTCCTGCCCGGTCCCCTGCGCGCGGACCTGTTGACCCAGGCGGTCCGCGAGCAGCTGAACGCCCGCCCCGCGGCGTGGCGCAGGGCGGGCTGAGCGGCCGTGTCGCCTATCGCGAGGCCTTGTGCGTCGGGCCTTCGTCGATGATGTCGGATTGGACGTCCTGCCGTTCCAGGCTCCGCCAGATGTCCGACTGGGTTCTCGTCACGGTGTTGCCCGGAGCCACCTCGGGCGCCCAGAGCTGACCGTCACCCGTCGTCACCGTATAGCCCGCGCCTCCCGTGGCCTCGCCATTGTAGACGGTGGGGGCGTCCGCGCGGTCCCGCCGGGCGACTTCCGTCTCGTTCAGCAGAGCGTCCAGGGGCAACTCATCGCCCGTGCGATTGCCTGAGACGCTGGCGCAACCCCATAGGCTGAGCACACCGGTGGCAACCAAGGCAGGGAGCTTTTTCATGGGGGAACTCCTTGTAAGGGGTCACCCCAAAAGTGAGCCCGCTGCTGCGGGAGCAACAGGGTGACCGGTAGCGAGGATGAGCCCACTGCCCGCTCCCCTCCTCCGCGAGGGCCTTTGCCCCGCCCTCACCTGCCCGGAATGAAGCTCAACGCAGGCCCGCTCTTCCCTCCACGGCTTCGAAGTGGCTCAGGAGCGCCGCCCCGAGCCGCGGCACCACGGCGCGCGGAATCGCGTGTCCCATTCCCTCGATCGTCACCAGGGTCGAGCCCGGAATATTCTCCGCCAGGTGCCGCGAGTTGGACGCGGGACAGGTGGGATCCTCCGGGGTGGCGATGACGAGCGTGGGCACGGTGACGTGGGCCAGCTCCGCGCCTCGTGCCAGAGCGGAGTAATCGGCCCGCGCGTGAGCCCCGGGATTATCGTGACGGCCCGCGTGCGGATGATGCGCCGCTCGAGCGCACGGAACTCCTCCACCCGCCACTCGAACCGCCGGAGACGGGCGAGTCCCTTCAGTCCCGCATGTAGTGGCAGGTGTAGCCGTTGGGGTTCCTCACCAGGTAGTCCTGGTGATAGGCCTCGGCCGGGGTGAACTCGCCCGCGGGGGTGATGGTGGTGACGACCGGGCGCGGCCACTTGCCCGACTTGTCCACCCGGGCCTTCACCGCCTCGGCCACCCGGCGCTGCTCTTCCGAGACATAGAAGATGGCGGAGCGGTACTGCGTGCCCACGTCATTGCCCTGCCGGTTGAGCGTCGTCGGATCGTGCATGCGGAAGAACCACTTCTCCAGCAGCGTCTCGTACGTCAGCACCTTCGGATTGAAGACGACACGCACGGCCTCCGCGTGCCCCGTCTTCCCCGTGTGCACGTCGCCATAGGTGGGGTGGGAGAAGGTTCCGCCCGTGTAGCCCACCTCCGTCTCCACGACGCCCGGAATCTTGCGCAGCAGATCCTCCATTCCCCAGAAACACCCTCCGGCCAGATAGGCCGTCTCCGTCAGGGCTTCCTTGACGGTGGGGGTGGCGGGGGTGGGCGCCTTGGCCGGCGGAGCACCGAGGGCCTCGGTGAACGCGCTCGACACCACGAGCAGGGCCAGGGCCATGGGCAACAGGCGGAGAGCAACGGGGCGGGTGGATGACATGGTTCGGACTCCAGACGCCCGGAGTGGGCGCTCCTGTCGAGTACGCAGGACCCTCCCTCGAGGTTTCCGCACCGGGAGCGATCCATTTCCCCTGCATTTGTCCAATTCAGGGATAACGGATTTCATTCCCCAGGGGGGAGACCCATGAGGACCCTGGTGACCCCGCGCCCATCTCCGTCAAGGTGAACCGAGGCCTCGGGCGGGCGCGCGGCGGCCCTTGTTCGGGGGGGAACGGGGTGCGAACCTGACCCCTTGCCCACCCGCTTCGGAGACCCACCGTGATTGCTCCTGGACCGACCCTCGAGACCCCGCGCCTCATCCTGCGCCCCACGGCGACGGAGGACCTGGAAGGCTTCGTGTCGCTCATGGCCGATCCGGAGTCCGCGCGCTTCATCGGCGGCGTCCAGCCGCGCTCGATGGTCTGGCGGGGCATGCACACCATGGCGGGCTCGTGGGTGCTGCAGGGCTACGCCATGTTCTCCGTGCTCGAGAAGGCGACGGGCCGCTGGGTGGGACGCGTGGGTCCCTGGCAGCCCGCGGACTGGCCGGGGCCGGAGATCGGCTGGGGCCTGCTGCGCGAGTTCTGGGGGCGCGGTTACGCCACCGAGGCCTCGGCGGCGGCCATGGACTGGGCCTTCGAGCACCTCGGCTGGACGGAGATCATCCACTCCATCGCTCCGGACAACACGGCGTCCCAACAGGTCGCCCAGCGGCTGGGCTCGAGGCTGCTGGGCCCCGGCAAGCTGCCGCCGCCCCACGACACCATTCCGATGGAGCTCTGGGGACAGGATCGCGACACCTGGCGGGCCCGGCGCAAGCGGGCGCCGTGAGCAGTCCGGGAGTCACTTCTCCAGGTTGGCCACGCCGTCGAAGTGCGCGGGCGGGTGCTGCTCGTACTCGCGGCAGCGCGCGAGCAACACGGCCGTGGGGCCGTCCTCGGGATCCTCGGACAGCTGCGCCGCGAGGATGCCGGCCGCCTCCGCGAAGTGCTGCTCCCGGTAGAGCGCGAGCGCCTCGTGGTAGCGCTTGACCGTCCAGCGCTTCTCCGCCGGCAGCTCGCCCTTGAGCGCCAGCAGCTCGTACACCGTCACCGCCTCGGCCTTGCCGGCCACCCGCACCCGGTCCAGCTCGCGCACCTCGATGTGCTCGCGCGCCAGCTCATAGGTGCGCGGGCCGATCATGATCAGCGAGCCATAGGCCTTGTTCGCGCCCTCCAGCCGCGAGGCGAGGTTCATACCGTCGCCCATGGCGGTGTAGTCGAAGAGCTGCTCGCTGCCGAAGTTGCCCACGAAGAGCCGGGCGCTGTTGATGCCGATGCGCGTGTACACGTCCGGCAGGCCCTTCTTGCGGAACTCCTTGCGCAGCCGGGTCACCTCGGCCTGCGCGGCCAGGGCACCCCGGCAGGCACGCACCGCGTGGTCCTCGTGGTTGGCGGGCGCGCCGAAGAGACACACCACCGCGTCGCCGATGTACTTGTCCAGACAGCCGCCCTCCCGCAGCAGCGCCGAGCTCACCCGCGTCAGGTACTGGTTGAGCACGCGCACCAGCTCGCGGGGGTTGTGCTGGAAGGACTCGGAGAAGGAGGAGAAGCCGCGGATGTCGCTGAAGAAGGCGGTGAGCTCGCGCTCCTCGCCGTCCAGCCGGGGGAGCTGGTTCTCCTCGATCATCTGCTCGATGAGGCGGGGCTCCATGTAGCGGCTGAAGGCCTGGCGGATGAAGGCGGCCTCGCGGTTGGCGAAGAGGTGGTTGGAGGCCATGGCGCCCAGGCTGGACAGCAGGCCCGCCGTCACGGGCATCGCTCCGAGCAGGTGCACCCGCCCCAGCGCCAACGAGGCCCCCATGGCCAGGAAGACGAGGGGGACGACGGCCAGCAGCAGCCACGCCAGCTCCAGCGTGGGCGAGCGCACCGTCATCAGCAGCACCGCGGACAGCACGGCCAGGCCGAGCGCGAAGAGCAGGCTCACCCAGAAGGGAGCCTCGGTGATGAAGCGGCCGGAGAAGATGTTCTCCAGCACGGCGAGCCGCGAGCTCATCCCGGGTACGAACGCCGCGAACGGAGTGGACGCGGGTGTGCCGAGCCCCAACGCCGTGGGGCCGATGACCACGATCCGGTCGCGGAACAGGTTCTTGTCGAGCCCCGTCGGCTGGCCCTCCTGGCGCAGGGCCCAGGCGTCCAGCAGCGCCACGACGGGGACGATGCGGAAGCGCTCGTGCAGCGGGCCGCCGAAGTCGAGCGCCGCGCTGCCATCGGGGTTCACCGGAAGCTCGCGCTGGCCCAGCCGCAAGGTCCGGCCGGAGAACACGAGCTCCGTGGCCCCGAAGAAGTCCGCCGCCGCTGCCACGGGAAGCGTGACGTAGGCGTTGGTGCCATCCGTGTACGCGAAGCGGGTGCGCCGCGAGAGCCCATCGGAATCCACTTCCGGCTCCACCAGGCCGAACCCGTTCGCCTCGGCGAGCAGCGGCGTGACGGGAGGGATGAGGTTGTGGGACTGGCGCACGCCCGGCACGGACTCGGACTCCAGGCGCGGCAGCGCGCGTCCATCCGTGCGCACCGGGAAGGCCAGCACCCGGGCCACCGCCGTGGGATCGGCCCCCTCGCCGAAGTCCTGGGCCGCAGGAGGATGAACGGGCTCCACCTTGGGGAGCGGCGCGGCCCTGGGATGGGTGGCCACGCCCAGGTACACGGGCAGCCGGGTGTCCCGCAGCACGCGGGCGAGCTCGAGCTCCGCGCTCCCATCGGTGGAGGGCTCGTCCATCACCCCGTCGAACAGCACGGCCCGGGCACCCTGGTGGGCCAGCTCCTCCATCACCCGGGCCCACAGGAAGTGATTCCACGGATAGGGGCCGAAGTCGCGCGCGTACGTGGGGTTGTTCCGGACGCCATCGAGGGTCGACTGATCGATGGCCACCACGACGATGTCGGGGGACAGGCCGCGGCTCCGGGTGAAGGTGGTGAGCGCGCGATCGGAGAGGGCACGCTCCAGGGCCGGCAGCCCCAGCCCGCCCAGGAGCCAGCACCCCGCCGCCACGGCCGTGGACAGCACCGCCACGCCGAGCATCCGAGGCAGGCGGTTGCGCAGGCGCGGCGGCAGGAACTTCCAGATGTCACTCGCCATTCGTGGATTTCCCCTCGGCCGGCGACTCTACAGAGGACGAGCAAGGGAACGAAGCGCATGGCGCCCCGCGCATCCCCACCCTGATCGCGCACTCAGCGCCGGGTCTTCGCGGCCTGCCGGGCGAGGACCTTCTCGTAGGCGGCCTGGAGCTGCTCGGCGACGGTGGGGCCCTCGCGCTTCGCCGGCTCGCCGAGGTGGAGCTCGCGCAGCTCGGCCATGAACTGATCCCACAGGGCCGGGCCGCCCTCCTCCAGCAGCTGCGCGCGGATGCTGAGCTCCTCGCTCACCGGCAGGTACCTGCGTCCCCAGGCCCCCAGGTGCGCGAAGATGGGCACCAGCGCGATGGACTTCTCCGTCAGGCTGTAGACCGCCTTCTGCTTGTGGCTGGGATCATCCGTCTTCGTGATCATCCCCTCGTCCAGCAGCATCTTCAGGCGATCGGCCAGGATGTTGGACGAGATGCCCTCCTCCGACCGGGTCAGCAGCTCGCGGAAGTGCCTCCGGCCGCCGAACATCATGTCGCGCAGGATGATCAGGCTCCATCGGTCTCCGAAGACCTCGAGCGAGAGATTGATCGGACAACCCGACCGGTGTGCCGCGGTGCTCATCCTTCTGCTCCAGGAAAAACCGGTTGCATTCTCGCACCAGTGCCCCTACCCTACAACTGGTTGCAATTTGCAATCAGTCATGAGAAGGAGGAGCGGACCCTGGGATTGCTACCCCGGCACACTGGGAATGACCTGACGCTGATCGGGATTGCCGTGCGGAAAGGTGACGCCCAGCGCCGCGGGCACGGCGCCCTCGCGCTCCGATGAGACGGAGACTTCATCCGCGAGCGCCGCCTCGGAAGGAGCATCCAGCGGGGCACCGGCGTCCCGCATCCGCTGCGCGAATTCCCCCAGCCGCGGACGCTCCAGCTCCAGCTGGAAGCTCATGTAGAGCCCGGAGAAGGCGCGCGCCTCCACCAACCACCCGCAGCGGGAGATGGCCGCCTCGATGCGGGAGATCGCCGCCGCGCGATCTCCTCGCGCGATGGCCGAGAGCGTCAGGAGCCTGGGCACCACCATGGGGAAACACCTCCACGCCGGGCGGCGGAATCCGCCGCGGAGAGCCTACCGTGGATGTCAGGGGCGCTCAGTAATCGAGGGTGCCGGGCGGCGGATTGCTCCCACCGTTCGAGAGGCCGAAGAGCGACTCGACCAGGCGGAACTCGTTGTAGGCGGGCGAGCTGGCCATGATGCTCGCCGCCATGGCGGGATCGAGCGGATTGCCGTCGTAATCGGACAGCAGGCCCCCCAGGCCCATGTGGCTCATGGGCTGATCGCTGGCCCGCTCCTGCAGCTGCCGCATCTGATCCCGGGTGAGCGTCAGGGTCATGGGCTCATCACTGTCGCGCGCGGCCTGGGCCTTCGCCTCGTCCCCGGTGAAGGCGTACACCATGATCTCCCGCATGTTCGGATCATCCGTGTCGAACTTGTACGTGTAGCTCTCGCTGCCCGGGATGAGCTTGCCGTCCTGGTCGAAGCGCTGCGAGATGTTGAGGTCCGGGTGATCGCCCCCGTACACCAGGTCCAGCGAGCGCGTCGTCGTCCCGTCCGGGTGGTGGGTGATGAGCATGTCGCCGGTGTTCGCGGCGCCCTCGGCGCTCAGCTCGATGGGGCCGATCTCCAGCCCGAACTCGCTCTGCGACTCGTACGTCACGCGCTCCAGGTGCAGGGCGTTGCTCACGCCCGCCCCATCCCGCTCCGGCATGCGGCCGGTCTCGCGGAAGGCGTCGTAGGCCTCCTGGCCCTGGGGGTTGGACAGGTCGAACGTGGCCGTGCGCAGCTGGTAGTTGGTGAGGGTATCGGTGCGGCCGGCGGACACGGACACGGGGCCCACGCCCACGCTGATCTTCCCCTCGTTCTCGATGAACTCCTTGGGGCCCGCCGTCACCTGCACGCTGTCCCCGGTGCGGCTCATCTCGATCATCATCCCCTCCCCTTCGCGGATGTCGCTGGACATGCCCAGCTCGGCCGCGTGGTAGGCAATGCCCACCTCCATGGAGGTGCCGGTGAACTGCGACTGCTCGAGGCGCACCGAGCCGCCATCCGGCAGCGTGTTCGGATCCAGCGGATGGGGCGGAGGAATCTCGCCGCGCCGCATGCGCTCGAAGTCCTCCTCCTTCATCTTCACTTCGTACGTCATCTGATTGCCGGCGGAGACGCCCCCGCCCACGGTGACGGCCTTGAGCTCCAGCTCACCCGAGGCGGACACGGACGTCTCCGCGTTCATGGTGACGGTGACGTAGCCGTCCTCGCGCTTCACCTCGCTCTCGAGCGAGGAGCTGAACTCCACCTGCACGGGGCCGGGCTGATCCGGGTAGTTCACCGTGACGGGGCCCACCTGGGCGCTGCCGGTGGAGACGTTGTAGTCCTGGGGGTTGGCCGGGTTGGGCAGGTTGCTGGGGACGCTCGGCGGCTGATCGGCCACCATCATGCGCTGCAGCTCGGGAGACACGTTGGCCGAGGCCAGGGCCCTGGCGCGCTCGGGCGAGCCGGGCTCGGTGGAGAAGATCTTGGCGGCGGTGGTGCCGGGGAGCGTGCCCACCTCGCGGTACTGGGGCTGCTCGCGCAGGTACGCCTGCATGTCGTCGTAGCTCTTGCCGCTGCTCGGGTCGAGCACGCGCTCGCCCTGGCGCACCACCACGTGGCCGGTCTGCCCCTCCTGGCCGGCGCGCTGATCCTCCAGGAAGACCAGCTCCGAGCGGGCCTGGAGCTGGGGCGTGCTCTTGGAGATGAAGTCCGCGGCGCGGTCCAGGCAGTTGACGCTGCTGTCGCGGGAGTTCTCGGTGAGGAGCGAGGAGGCCGGGGGCGCGGCGTTGCCATCCAGCTTCAGGGTGTTGCGGGCCGCCTGGGGCTGGAAGCTCGACTGCTGAGACGCCGTGCGCGCCGCCTGGGCCGCGGCCTCGCGCGCAGCGGCCTCACGTGCCGCCGCGAGCGCCGCCTGACGAGCCGCTTCCGCCGCCGCCTTCTGGGCCGCCTCGCGGGCCTGCGCGGCCGCGTTGGAGGCGCCCCCACCGTCCATGCGCTTGATGCTCATCTCATCTCCTTGGAAAATCGCTTTGTCCCATTGTCGTCCGGGCGGCCTCACGGTTGCCGCGCGAAATGGTTTTTTCCGCGATATCCCTGAATGATTCCGCGTATGAGCCCTCCAGCACGAGCCTCTCCGTTACCTCCAGACCTGGAGCTTCAGCTCCTCCTCGCCCGGGCGGGAGATCACCAGCCCGTCCTGGAGCAGGGACTCTCGATGGAGTCCCTCCAGGAGGCACCGAGGCCCCCCGCTCTTCCGTGCCGCACCGAGGTGCCGAACTGGGAGAGCGCCGACGCGGGCCGGAACGACCTGGCGGCGCAGCGCTGGAGTGTGATCGCTCCCGAGGGAGACGTGGGGGACTCGCTCCTTCGCGCCATCGCGCCGCTCATCGAGCATCGCGAGAGGCGGCACGCCTGCCCGTGAAGCGCGTGGTTCCGTAGCCCGTGGGATCAGGGAGCGGCGGACTGCGTCTGGGGGGCCGCCGTGAAGAAGGGGGAACGCCCGTAGGAGCGTTCACACCGCTCATAGCGCTCCTGCGCCTGCGGCTCGCTTTCATCGAGGTACGTCTGGCGCGCTTGGGGAGAAAGACAGTCTGTGTTGACTTCACGCAGCAAGCGCTGAAGCTCTGAAATGGACCCAGGCCACACCCTCGCCGTGCTGTCCTCCGAGGCGGTGACGATGCGCTGGCCGTCCGGGCTGAACGCCGCCGACGAGACGCTGGCCTCATGGCCCCTGAGCACCACGGGCTCTCCACTCCCATCGGCCTTCCACACCCTCGCCGTTTTGTCCCAAGAGGCGGTGACGATGCGCTGGCCGTCCGGGCTGAACGCCGCCGACAAGACGCTGTCCTCATGGCCCCTGAGCACCACGGGCTCTCCACTCCCATCGGCCTTCCACACCCTCGCCGTTTTGTCCGAAGAGGCGGTGACGATGCGCTGGCCGTCCGGGCTGAACGCCGCCGACCAGACGCTGTTCTCATGGCCCCTGAGCACCACGGGCTCTCCACTCCCATCGGCCTTCCACACCCTCGCCGTGTTGTCCTCCGAGGCGGTGACGATGCGCTGGCCGTCCGGGCTGAACGCCGCCGACAAGACGCTGGCCTCATGGCCCCTGAGCACCACGGGCTCTCCACTCCCATCGGCCTTCCACACCCTCGCCGTTTTGTCCAAAGAGGCGGTGACGATGCGCTGGCCGTCCGGGCTGAACGCCGCCGACCAGACGCTGGCCTCATGGCCCCTGAGCACCACGGGCTCTCCACTCCCATCGGTCTTCCACACCCTCACGGTCCTGTCATTCCCACACATGACGGCGATGCGACTCCCATCTGGACTGAACAAAGCGTCGCGAGCGCCCTCGTGGCAGTGCAGGGTGAAGGTAGGAATAGGCACCTTCAGTAGATCGATTGCCACCTGCATCCACCCGCGCACCTGCTCCGGGTTCTTCACCTCCAGGAGCAGCCTGGAGGCAATGGCCGGACTGGAACGCCCCAGCTGCTCGCGCGCGCCCGCCATCAACGCATGATCGCGCGCACGTGCTGTCGCTACTTCAGCCGCACTCCGCTGCCGCAGCGCCCAGAACAACAGCAGGCCCATCAGCACGGCCACCATCACCGCTCCACCGGCGAGCAGTGCCAATCTCCGCCTCGCCGCGAGCTCTTCGCGCAGCTTCCGGGCGGCCTCCCGCGCCTGTTGCTCCTGCTCCTCCCGAAGCTTCCGCGTCTCCTCCTCCTGCCGGGTCCGCTCCTCTTGCAGCCTCCTGGCCTCCTGCTCCTGACGGACCCGCTCCTCTCTCCGTTCGAACACCTTGCGCGCCAGCCAGTCATGTCCCAGCTCGAAGTACCGGCTGCCCTGGTGCTCCTCCGCGTGCAGCACGGCAGCCGCCTCCAGGCGCGTCAGCACCGTGCTGGCTTCCGCCTCCGACAGCTCGGACAACACCGCGTGCGCCTGCTTCTCCGTCAGCAGGGTCCGGCTCTTGTCGCCAGCAACCAGATGATCCTCCAGCAGGCGCTGTGCGTGTCCCTTCAGCTCCCCCATCCCATCCAGCGTCGTCTCCAGGTACTGGTGGAGCATCAGCTCGGCCCGGGCCACCTCGGTGGCTCCCCCCTTCGCCCGCTCCTCCCAGAGCGCCCGGCAGACAATCTGCGCGAAAGCCGCCTGCACCTCCGCCTCTTCCGACCTGTCCTGCCCGACCATCCGCACCTGGAACATCAGCTCGGACAGCTCCTCCCCTGACCACTGCTGCGCCGGTGTGCCCGCCTCCGCGAGCTGGCACGCCACCTTCACCATCTCTCCGACCGTGAGGGGCCCCAGACGGAATCCCTGCGCCAACAGCTCCCGCCGTCCGCGCGCCTGGTCCCGGAAGCGTCCCAGGTAGTCCTCGCGCAGCGACAGCACGAGCTGAAGCCCTCGCAGGGGACTGCGCGCCAGCGCCTGGAGGCTCTCGAGGAACTCCTCCAGGTGCCTCGCGTCACGACCCTGCTGGAAGAGCTGCTCCAGCTGATCCAGGCAGATGAGGAGGGGGCGAGCCGATTGCTGCTCCGCCAGCTCCAGCGCCGCCTCGAGTCCCTGCGAGGGGCTCGGGTGCGCCGGAGACAGCCCCAGGTCGAGCTGCCGGAACATGGCCTGCACCAGCCGCTCCAGGGGTGCCTCGTCCTTGAGCCAGCCCTCGATGTGGACGACCCGGGTGTCGTGCGTGGCCTCCAGCAGTGGGAGCACGCCCGCCTGCATCAGCGAGGACTTGCCCGCTCCGGAAGGTCCGAAGAGGGTGACGCACGGGTGGGCGAGGATCCGGTTCGCCAGTTGCTGGGTGACCTCGTTCCGGCCGAAGAAGCGGTGCCGGTCCCCCGAGCGGTAGGGCTGGGGGCCCAGGAAGGGATTGCCGCTCATGAGGACTCCCCAGGCCTCAGCCCGGTGAGCAGCCCGGCCAGTCCCGAGGACGCGGCCTGGACGGTCTGGATGCCCACGCCCCTGGGCAGGCCGCGACCCTCGTACCAGGCGTTGCCCGTGGCGTCCTCCGGCTCCAGCAGCACGGTGCTCCTGCCCGGCAGCGCCCGGTGGAAGAGGCACTGGAGCAGGTGGCGGTGATCCCACGACAGCAGGGACATGCCCAGCAGCAGCGTGGGCTGGTTGGCCAGGGTGCTCAAGATCTTGTCGGCCAGGGTCTGGGGCAGCACGGATTCGAGCTCGCGCACATGGCGCAGGAAGTCGTCCTCGGTGAGCAGCGGAGGGGCGAACACCGGGTCGGGCATGTAGCCGCGGTAGAGCCGCACCAGCACCACATCCCGCTTCGTATCGAAGGAGGCCGGCGGCTCGGCCAGTGGCACCCAGCCCTTCCCGGCCACGTGTTGGCGGATGAGGGGCCGCTCCTTCAGCTTCGAGGGCTGGATGACATAGAGCGGCACATCGGGCCGCCGCGCGGCGAGCGCCAGCTCCAGCACGGGCTGCCGCAAGAGCGTGATGTGAAACCCGGGCCCGAGCCACGGGGCCAGGGCCTCCACGAGCGGCATCGACGGAAGCACGTCCCGGTTGACCGCCTCCTGGAAGCGCAGGCGCAGCTCGTCCTCCCCGGACTGCAACGCATACCGCTGGGCCAGCGCGCTCAGCGGCAGGTGCTCGGGCGCGGTCCAGGGGGCCTCCTGGAGCTGCTCGCGCAGCAGCTTGTGGAGGGTCTCGAAGGTGCCGCTCCAGTGGTCTCCCAGCAGCAGCGAGAAGGGTTGCTGGAGCAGCTCCAGCAGCGCCCCCACTCCGGGATCCGTCGAAGCCGCCGGCTTCACCTGGGTGGGCGGGCTCGGGGGGACGACCTTGCGGCGCTTGAAGTCGAACAGGGTGGACTCGTGCCCCCTCAGGTACAGCACCGGGGAGAAGGCCTCCGCGCTCTGGTCGTAATGCCCGAGGATGCTGCGCCGCGCGTCGTTCAGGCTGCGCGCCACATCTCCCCGTTGCGCCGCGGCCTGGGTGATCGAGCGGTAGAAGGCCGTCGAGCAGTGCCGGGCCACGTCTGTCTTCACGGGCCACAGGTGCGCCACCACCGCGGCGGCCCCGGAGCGGGCCAGCAGCTCCGCCGCGCTCACCAGCTCCCCGGGCTGCGCCCCTTCGCAGGACTCCAGGACGACCAGGCGCAGATCCGTGCGGAAGGCGGCCATCAGCTCCAGGGCCAGCAGCTCCACCTTCAACCCGGGCGACTCCCCCGCCCTGCTCACCATCTGCAGGCTGGGAGCCCCCTCCTCATCCAGTCCCCCGTGCCCGATGAAGTGGAGGATGTGCGGGACGGGCTGCAGCCGCAGTCGCTCCTGGAGGAAGGACTTGCTCGCACGCAGGCCGGTGAGCGGCTCCAGCCACTCGAGCTCTCCGGACTGGATGCTCTCGTGCAGCTTCGCGCGCAGCCGCGCGGGTGCGTCCTCGTCCGCGGGAGAGACGACGAGCAGCCGGACGGCCCCCTTCACCTCGCGTGGCTGCAAGAAGCGCGTCGACTCGACGCCGCGTGCGAGGAGCACTTCCTGCGAGGTGCCCAGGAAGTCGAGCGTCGAGCCCGGCCGGCAGAGGGCTTCCCAGGGAATGGCCTTCAGCTCGAGCTCCTGGGGGTTCAGCCGCAGCAACACCGGCTCGCTCCCCGCGGCGCCCTGGAGCTTGTGCAGGATCTCCAGCAGCCCCGGCTGGAAGAGCGCCTGGTAGAGTTCCTGCGCCTCGCGGAGTGCCTTGCCCTCTGGCTTGTCCTCTGGGGGGGAGTGCGTCAGGGAGGCGGTCTTCGCCGCGGCCCGTTTCACCCACTCACCGAACTGGCGCACGCGCTCCGACGAGAACCGTGCCCCCAGGGAGTGGGCGGGAAGCTGCACGTTCTGGCCTCCCCGGGCCGTGGTGCTGAGCTCCTCCCCCACCCGGTTGATGTCAATCTCCAGCCACAGCTCCGAAGCCACCGGTCCACCCCTGGTTGTATGGGCGGAGTTTACTTGCGTTCTGGTGTGAACGGGAGGAGCGCGCTACGAGGGGGACCGCGTCGGGAGCGGTGGAGCCCGGGAAAGAGGAGACGGATGAACTCGCGAGTGTCGTCGTGGGCAGGTGCGGCCGTGATGCTGTTCACCCTCGGGGGCTGCGCGTCGCAGCAGGGGGCACAGAAGACGTCCTCGGAGGAGCCCGCCAGGGCGGAAGCGCCGTCCTCCGGCGCGGCCGTGAAGGGGGTGCCCCAGTCCGAGGAGCTGAAGACGTTCTACGCGCTCGGCCTCACGATGGGCCGGCAGCTCCAGATCTTCGACATGTCGCCCGAGGAGCTGCAGGCCATGCAGGCGGGCCTCCGGGCACAGGTGTCGGGCGAGGAGCCCGCGGTGGACCTCGAGGTCTATGGGCCCAAGCTGTCGGAGCTGGCGCGCACCCGCTCCACCGCCCGCGCGGAGAAGGAGAAGTCCAAGGACCTCCTGGAGCAGGCCGCCAAGGCGCCGGGCGCGGTGCGCACCGAGTCCGGTCTCATCTACCAGTCGCTGAAGGAGGGCACCGGGGCGCAGCCGGGTCCGGACGACACCGTGGAGGTGCACTACCGGGGCACCCTGCCGGACGGCAAGGAGTTCGACAGCTCGTACAAGCGCAACGAGCCGGCGCAGTTCCCGCTCAGCGCCGTCATCAAGTGCTGGACCGAGGGCGTGCAGAGGATGAAGGTGGGCGGCAAGGCGAAGCTGGTGTGCCCGCCCGACCTGGCCTACGGCGACCGTGGCACGCCGGGCATCCCCGCTGGCTCGGCGCTGGTGTTCGAGGTGGAGCTGCTCGACGTGCAGAAGGACGCGCCGCCCACGGAGTAGAGACACATGAGCCCCGTCCCGCCAGTCACCGAAATAGGTCCTCGCGACACCGCGCTGCGCAACGCCTTCTGCGACTACGTGCCCCAGGTGTTCCGCACCGTGGACTTCCGGCGCTGGTGTGACTGGGGCGAGTGGACCGACGACTACCGCGCGTTCGTGGTGCTCGAGGACGGCCGCGTCGTGGCCAATGCCTCGGTGACGCGGATGCGGCTGCGGCTGGAGGGCCACGAGGTGCGGGCCTTCCAATTCGGTGCGGTGGGCTGCGTGCCCTCGCACCGGGGGCGGGGCCTGTCGCGCCGGGTGATGACGGCGGCGCTGGACGCGTGTGGCGACGCGCCGGTGCTGCTGTTCGCCAACCCGAAGGTGCGCCAGTTCTACCCGCGCTTCGGCTTCGAGCCCTGGCCGCAGACGCTCTTCGCCGCCAGGCACGAGGCCGTCCCCGAAGGCCCGCCAGCGCCGACGCTCGACCTGGAGGACGCACAGGTGCGCGCGGAGCTCGCCACGCTCTCGCGCGAGGGGCTCCCGGTGACGGAGCGCTTCGGCGCGCGGGACTACGCGGCGATCGCGAGCTGGTACGCGGCGGCCGGGTTCGCCCGGCCCCTGCGGAGACTCGGTGCCGACGCGTGGGTGTTCGCGGACGTCGAGGGCGACACGCTGTACCTCGACGACATCTTCGCCCGCGAGCCCTTCGATCTGCGCGCCCAGGTTCCGCGCCTGATTGATCGGCCCATCCGGAGCATCCGGTTTGGCTTCACGCCGGAGCGCTGGTGGCCCGGCGCGGAGGAGGCCGGCGAGGACCTCGAGGCGGACCTGTTCGTGCGCAAGCTGCCCCTGTCCCGCCAGCCCCACCGCTTCCCCGTGATGGCCCGGACGTGAGTCTGGCGCTAGGGGGCGGCTGAAGCGGACTTCGCCTTGGCGCACTCACTGAGCAGCCGCTTCTTCTCCACGGCCGAGGCCGCCCGGAACTCCGGTGTCTCCGAGCAGCCAGGCGGGGGGGCGCCCGGGGTGCCCCGGAAGAAGTCCCTCACCAGGTACTGCTGGGCCTGGGTGACCGCCTCGCCGAGGCTCTTGCTGACACCGGGGAAGTCGGGGGCCTGATTCCACTCCTTGATGGGCTTCGTCCCCTCCTCCTCCTCCATGCGTGCCCGCCACTCGACCCGGTTCGTCCTCAAGTCGATCAGCTCTCCGCTGGCCACGCACATCGCTTCCATCTCCCAGAACGGGAGCATCTTGGTTCCACACCGGTCCACCGAGAGCAGGACGAGCATGTCGATGCCCTCCTGTTGCGCGAGTGACCGCATGTCCTTCCGCGCGAACTCGCCGGACTCCTTCGCCTGGAACGGGGGCAGGCTCTCCATGTTCACCGGCCCGGAGAGCTTCCTGGCCGAGAAGCCGAGCGCCTGCAGCTTCTCCACGTAGTGGTCGGCAACCGCTCCGAACCTGCTCACGTCGACGAGCTGGAGGTGGGACTCCAGGGTTCCGGTCTTCTGATGGCGGATCTCCATGTAGACCGCCCCTTGGAGCGGGCCCATGGCGGCCGCTTCGGCCTCGGGGAGGGGGTAGACATGGAGGGGTGGCATCTGCCCCACCGCGACGCCGACCGTGTGTCGAGAGTCCTTCCAGAAGTCCTGCCTGAGGGAGACGCGCGCGGGGACGCATCCGAAGAAGAGCAGCGCGAAGGCCGCGATCATGATCCGGCCAGCGGAATGGGAGTTCATGGTCTTGTCCAAGGAGTCGTCGTGGGGTGGGGACTACACTTTGAAGGTGAGCTGGAGCACATAGAGCTTGCCGGGTGCGACGATGGGCTCGACCTGCCAGCCATCCCCCATCGAGCCGATCCATGCGCCGAGCCCGGCGCCGATCAGGGTCCCCGCGCCGAGGCCAATCGCGGTGCCGAGGATGGCGCCGTCATACGAGAAGAAGTGGGGGATGCTGAGCAGGGGCAGCGCGCACACTCCGGTGACGACCAGCCCGGTGACTCCACCCCACAAGGCCCCGGATCCGACCGGCGAGCCCTGGCTGGAGTACAGCGTCTTGATGTCCCCCACGGCCATGTCGACGGACTCACCGGAGAGCGTCTTGCCGGTGAGGCGATTCGCCTGCAGCACCCCCTCGCTGCCCTCGATGCGCTCGCCTCCCTGACGGATGATGAGGAACTTCTTGTAGGTCTTCCGAGGGGAAGCGCCGGCCTGCGCGAGGAGTGAGTGGTTGAAGGCCGGATGCGTGTCCCGGGGCTCGAGAAGCGACACGCCAGGTGTCGAGGGAAGGCTCGCGCTCGATGGAGCTCGCCCTTCACTCGGAATGCTCGACAGCAACATGGACAGCGCCATGACGACAGGAATCATCGGGTTCCCCCCTTGGGCTGGTCCTCATCGACCCGCCTCAATGCAGATGAGCCCGTGAGTTGGAAATTGATGCAGGAATTCGGCGGAGCCCGGCCGGGACGTGCGTGCGCCTACCCCACCGGTCCGGTGGGGGGCACGGCACCGCTCGAGTCACCCGGAGCGGTCACCTGGTAGGCGCGAGCCCTTCGAGCACCCTGGACCAGTGCTCGCGCTCGTGGGAAATCCCTACTCCCAGGAGACGTCGTACACGAAACGGGTGGCGCGCGAGCCGACGGGCCGCAGCTCCACCCGTCCCTTGCGATTGCAGCGGTGCAGGAACATCTCGAAGGCCCCCGCGAGCGCCTGCGCGAAGGTGCCCTCGATCAGCAGGATGGGCGGGACGTCCTCCAGCCGCATCTCCACCCGGCGGCCCTCATCCGACTCGCCGAGGGGCTGGAACACGAGCCGGCCGCAGTCGCGGAATGCCTGCTCCCACGCATAGGTGGACCACTTGAGCAGGGCCTGGGGCGTGAGGCCCAGCAGCCGCACGGCGCCGTCGAAGAAGGTCTGCAGCAGCGGATAGGCCGCGATGCGGTCCGCCTGGGTGGCGAGGAACTGACGGAAGCCGGGGGTGCCCAGCACGGCGTGGAGGGGCTCGGTGAGCTTCATGCTCTCTTCGATGGGAACCCACCCCATCCGGGGAGCGGACTCGAAGAGCGCGAGCGTCTGCGGAGGGACTCGCGACAGCACCCGTTGCTGTTTGTCGGCGGGCAGGGCCCGGGCACCGTCGAGGAGCACCCTGCAGGCGAAGCCACGGATGGCGGGCTGGGAGGGCATGGATCCCATTGTGGCACAGCACCGGGGACCCCGCCCCTTCGTGGCGCTCAGGCCTCCACGGGTGGAGGAACGCGCCGTGCGGTGAGTGCGGCTCCGGCGGACGCGGCGCTCACGAGAACCAGCGCGAGCCACTGTGTCACGGCGAGCCGCTCACGCAGGAACACCAGGCCCGCGAGGGCGGCGACCGCGGGCTCCAGGCTCATCAGGATGCCGAAGGTGCGGCTCGAGAGCTCCCGCAGCGCCAGCATCTCCAGGGTGTACGGAATCGCACTGGAGAGGAGCGCGACGGCCAGGCCCGCGGCGAACAACGGAGGCGTCACGCGGGCCGCGAGCCCTTCCGCGAGCGAGAAGGGCAGCACCGTCAGGGCGGCGAACACCATGCCCGTCGCGACGCTCCGCCCTCCGGGGAACACGCGGGACAGGCGCCCGCCGAGCACGATGTAGACGCCCCAGCAGGCCCCCGCGAAGAGCGCCAGCAGCACGCCGAGCGGATCCAGCGCACTGGCCTCACCTCGCCACGGGGCGATGAGGGCGATGCCGGCCGCCGCGAGCACGGCCCACAGGAAGTCCGAGGCACGCCGAGACCCGAGCACCGCGACGGCCAGGGGCCCCACGAATTCGAGCGTGACGGCCAGGCCCAGGGGAATCCGCTCGAGCGCCTTGTAGAAGCTCAGGTTCATCGAGCCGAGCACCACGCCATACGGGATGACGGCGGCCCACTGCGCGCGGGTGAGCCGGGTGAGCGGCGGACGGAACACGGCGCACAGCAGGAGCGCGGACAACCCGATGCGCAGGCCCGCGGTGCCCGCCGAGCCGAGCGCGGGGAACAGATCCTTGGCGAAGGCGGCGCCGCCCTGCACGCTCACGACGGCGAGGAGCACGGCGGGGATGGGGGGGAAGGTCCGGGCGGGACGGACCGGGGGTGCTTCACTCATGCGCGGCACCCTACCCGCTCTCCGGCGCCAATGCCCTCCCGGATTGGGCTAAGACACCCCTCATGCACCGAACCCACCTGTTTCCCCTGGTCCTGCTGCTTCTCGCCGCGCAACCGGTGGCGGCCGAGTCCTCGGCTCGATTCCGGATCGATCCCCTGGCCAAGGTGAAGATCCAGGGCTTGTCCGCGAAGGACATCGCCACCTTCTACGCGGGCGTGGATGCGATCACGAATCATCTGGCCTCCATCCCCGCCGTCAACACGCCGGCTCCGCCCGTGTGCATCGCGCTCCAACGCGAGGTCTTCCGCGTGCCGCTGACCCCCAACCAGGCCCAGGGCAAGGTGAACATCTCCTACCTGGCGCAGATGTCCGGTCAGACCTGCCGCGCGGCGAAGATCGTCAACAGCAGTGTCGAGATGAACCTGAACTACGCCCCCTTCCACAACCAGAACGCCGGCTACAGCCAGGACGACGCGGGCTGGATGCTCGCGCCGCAGACGTATACGAAGCTGGATGACGGCCTGTTCCTCATCCAGATCAGGAGCCGCCGCTACTACGTCATCACGCGCGACCGTGAGCCGGCACTGGTTCCCGTCACGATGGAGCGCTACCTGAAGTCCGCGGAGCGCAAGGCGCAGCAGCAGGTGGAGGAAGCGGAGCAGGCCGGGCAACGGCACGAGGAATGGGTCAACGACATGCACTCGCAGTACGGGCGCAACCTGGAGAAGGCCGACGCCAAGATGCGCTCCATGCTCGCAACCAACATCCAGCAGGCCGACAAACAGAACCAGGAGCTCCTCGCCAAGGCGAAAGCGCCCCGTGACGAGCTCCGCGGCCGGTTGGCCTCGCTGTCCCCGGAGCAGCGCGCCCAACCGGCCTGCCTGGAGTTCCTCAAAGGCGGCCTGGAGGAGAACGTGACGGGCGGAAGGTGTGTGGCTCCTGCCCTGGGCTTGTTCGCCCTCAACCCGGCGCTGTCGAAGCCCGGGGCGGACAAGGGGACGCTCCGCTACCTGGTGATCGAGGTCCTCGACGGCCGTCACTCCACCGAGGCGGAACACAACCACAACCACCGGACGCAGTTGATGGAGCACTTCGACTTCGCCGCCCTCGCCCGCGTCCTCCGGTCGACCGGGAAGTAGCGCGCCGGGCTACGCCGGTGGCGGTGTCAGAGATCGAACTTGATGCCCTGGGCCAGCGGCAGCGCGTCGGAGTAGTTGATGGTGTTGGTCTGCCGGCGCATGTAGGCCTTCCACGAGTCGGAGCCGGACTCGCGGCCACCGCCGGTCTCCTTCTCGCCACCGAAGGCGCCGCCAATCTCCGCACCCGAGGTGCCGATGTTCACGTTGGCGATGCCGCAGTCGGAGCCGGCCGCGGACAGGAACTGCTCGGCCACCTTGAGATCCTGCGTGAACACGGCCGAGGAGAGCCCCTGCGGCACACCGTTCTGGATGGCGATGGCCTCCTCCAGCGTCCGGTAGGGCATGACGTAGAGGATGGGCGCGAAGGTCTCGGTCCGCACCACCTCGTCGGTGGGCTGGACGCCGGTGATGAGGGTGGGCAGCACGAAGTGGCCCGGGCCGCTCCGCGCCTTGCCTCCGCTCACCACGGTGCCGCCGGACGCCCGGGCCTTCTCCACCGCGGCCTCGAAGCGCCGCACGGCCTCCGCGTCGATGAGCGGCCCCATGAGGGTGCCGGGCTGGAGCGGATCGCCGATGCGGGCCTCGACCTGCGCGTAGGCGGCCTTCAGCCTGGCCACGACGTCATCCACGATGGACTCGTGCACGATGAGCCGGCGCGTGGTGGTGCAGCGCTGGCCGGCGGTGCCCACCGCGCCGAACACGATGGCCGGAATCGCCAGCTTCAGGTCGGCGGTGCGGTCCACGATGATGGCGTTGTTGCCACCGAGCTCCAGCAGGCTCTTGCCCATCCGCTGGGCCACGCGCGCACCGACCTGACGGCCCACGGCGGTGGAGCCGGTGAAGCTCACCAGCGCGATGCGCGGATCATCCACCAACCGCTGTGCCAGCGCGTTGCCGCCGTCGTTGAGGAGGAAGAACACCTCGGGGAAGCCGCCCGCCTTCAGCGCCTCGTTGCAGATGCGCGTGGCGGCGATGGCCGTCAGCGGCGTCTTGGGCGAGGGCTTCCACAGGGAGATGTTGCCGCAGACGGCGGCGATGAACGCGTTCCAGGCCCACACGGCGACCGGGAAGTTGAAGGCGCTGATGATGCCCACCATGCCCAGCGGATGCCACTGCTCGTACATGCGGTGGCCGGGGCGCTCGGAGTGCATGGACAGGCCGTAGAGCATGCGCGACTGGCCCACCGCGAAGTCGGCGATGTCGATCATCTCCTGCACTTCGCCGTCACCCTCGGCCTTGATCTTCCCCATCTCCAGGGAGACCAGCGAGCCGAGCGCGTCCTTGTGCCGGCGCAGCGCCTCGCCGCACAGGCGGATGGCCTCGCCGCGCCGGGGCGCGGGCATCGAGCGCCAGGTGGCGAAGGTCTGCGCCGCCCTGCGCACGAGGGTCTCGTAATCCTCCGCGCTGGCCGAGGACACGCGGGCCAGGGGCTGGCCGTTGCTCGGATTGACGACCTGGATGTCGGCGTCCGGGGAGGTGCCGGACCACTCACCGTTGCCGAGGTAGGTACCGGGGTTGCGCTCGGACAGGCCGAGCACGTCGAGGATGGCGTGGGTCATGGGGGTCTCTAGATATCAGCCGATCACGTTGGATTCGAGCACCCGGCGGCCCTCGGCGATCCGCCCGACGGAGAGCGGGGACAGGTCGAGCGTGCGGAACGCGCCGTACAGCAGGAGCTCGGCGATCCCGCGGCCGGCGGCCGGGGCCTGCTGCATGCCGTGCCCGGAGAAGCCGGTGGCGCACCACAGGTTCGCGAAGCCGGGATGGAGGCCCAGCAGCGCGTTGTGGTCGAACTGGTTCATCTCGTAGTAGCCGGCCCAGGCGCGCTCGACGCGCAGCGACTCGAAGGCCGGGACACGGTGGGCGAGCGCCGCCCACGCCTCCTCGTCGAACTCGGTCAGGTTGGGCTCGAGCGGCAGATCATCGGCATCGGGGTCCGGGGTGGTGCCGAAGATGAAGTGCTTGCCCTCGGGCCGGAACCAGAATCCCTCCGGGTCGATGACCAGCGGGCATCCGGGCAGCGAGGCCGGACAGGACAGCACGAAGACCGTCCGCCGGCGGGCATGCACCGGCAGCTCGATGCCGGCCGCCGCCGCCAGGCGCCTCGACCAGGCCCCCGCCGCGTTGATGGCCTGACCGCAGACGACCCTGCGGCCGTCCGCCAGGCGCAACGCGGCGACCCGCCTCGAGTCCGGCGAGGCACCGGGCGCGCTGGGCGCGAACTCGAAGTCCGACACCTCGGCCCGCACCAGCCGGGCGCCCTGGGCGCGCGCCGAGCGCAGCAGCGCCGAGTGCAGCGCCGGGCCGTCGAACCATCCCTCGACATCGACACCGTGCGAGCCCAGCGCGAGATCGGCGGTGTTCAGCCAGGGGAAACGCGCGGCGAGCGCATCCGGCCCGAGCAGCTCGATGCGGGCGCCATGAGCGCGCTGGATCACGTTCTGGGCGCGCAGCACCTCGGCCTGCGTTGGCGAGGCGAGGAACAGGTAACCGGGCAGGGTCAGGCCGATCTCCACCGCCTCGCCCTCGACGGCGAGCAGGGAGGGAACGCCGCGCAGGAACTCCAGACCGAACTGCGACATCTGGATGTTGACCGGCGTGCTGAACTGCTGGCGGATCGAGCTGGCCGAGAGTTGCGAGGAGGAAGACCCGAAGCCGGTATCCCGCTCGAGCAGCACGACCGAGAGCTTGGGGTCCAGGCGGGTCAACCACCAGGCGATCGAGGCACCAGCGATGCCGGCCCCGACGATGGCGACGTCCGCGCGCAGATCCTCGGTTCCCACGTCAACCCTCCCCCGTGTGGGCGGCGTTCCGTTCGGCCAGGGCCGCGCTGTAGACCAGGTGCGCCGCGACCGCATCCTCGACGGCCTGACCCAGCGCCTTGAAGATCACCGTGCGGCCCGCGGCCGGGGCCGGTGCCCTCCCCCCGAGGATCTCACCGATCTCGGCGTGGATCGGAGCGCCGGTGTGGATGACGTCGCCCGCCTCGTGCTGGGCGGCGTGGCGGCTGTCCGCGACCACCACGTTGCGCATGGCCTCGTCATCGAGCTCCCGCCAGTTGGGGCGAGGCGCGCCGATCGCCGCCACGAAGGCACCCGGCTCGAGCCAGGCGCCGCGCAGCACGGGTTCGGTCGCGTTGGTGACGGTGCAGACGATGTCGGCGCCTCGCACGGCCTCCTCGGCGGTGGCGCAGGCACGGCCAGCGATCTCGGCGGCGCAGCGCGCGACGTTGGCCGGATCGCGGCTCCAGACGCGGATCTCCGAGACCGGCCGCACCGCGCGCAGCGCGAGCGCGTGGCTGCGTGCCAGCGCTCCACTGCCCAGCATCGCCACCACCTTGGGGCCTGGCGTGGTCAGCGCGTCGACGGCCACCGCGGAGACGGCGGCGGTCCGCAGCTCGGTGATCCACGTGCCGTCCATGACGGCCAGGGTCCGGCCGGTCCGTGGATCCATCAGGACGATGGTGGCGAGCAGGGTCGGAAGACCCCGCGCCGGGTTGCCCGGATACAGCGTGATCAGCTTGGTGGCGAGCGCCTCGCCCGTCATCGCCGGCTTGAGGAAGAGCATGCCCTCGACCTGCGGCAACTCCATCACGCTGCGAAGCGGCTGCACGACACGGCCTTCGGACAGATCGATCAGCGCGCGGCGCATCCCCTCGAGCAGCTTGCCCAGGGGCAGCAGCCGACGCACCGCGGCATCATCCAGGTACAGCGTGGGGGTGTGGGGCGTCATGCCGCGCAGGCTATCGCATCCAGGCTCGCGTGGCCCGCACCACACCCGTTCGGAGGGCTACTTGAGGAAGGCGAGGACCTTGGCGGCGTCCTCCTCACCTTCCTGGCCGACGATGATGCTCTTGCCCCGGGCGACCTGGACCATCACCCGATCGCCCAGGGCGAAGGCGGCCTTGAGCTCGGGCCGGGCGTTGAGCAGCTCGAAGTAGGCCTTGGAGAGGAACTTCACCTTGAGCTGCTTGCCCGGGTTGGAGAGCGCCTCGGAGTCGATCCAGCCGCCATCCCGGTAGAGGAACGTGCGGCCGGCGGCCACGCGCACGGGATCGCTGGCGGACGGCCCGCGCTCCTGCTCCTTCATCTTCCGGGTCGCGCGGGAGACGGCCACGCCGCCCTTGCCCTCGGCCACGGACAGGGACTCGGCGGGCGCCGCGGGCGCCGCGGAAGCCATGGCGCCACCCGAACCCGCCCCGCTCGCGGGCCCACCGGAGAACACGCCATCGACGTCCTCCTCGGACCGCGCGGACTTGCGCGGAGCGGACCGGGACTCCTCCTGGCTCCGGTCATCCCGCCAGGGGCGCGTGACGGGCTGCGGCGGCCGGTTGGCCACCATCGGCTCGTCCTCCACCACGAGGTAGCTGGTGTAGGGCGTCACGATGCCGAACTTCTTGCCCAGGGTGACGACCTCGTCGCGCAGCTCGGGGCGCTCACCGCGCAGACGGATCTCCTCCAGCAGGAAGCCCACCTTCCGGATGGCCCACAGCCGGGGGATGAAGTCGTCGCGCGTGGCTTCGCGGGGCGCGGTGGTGCCGTACTCGAAGGTGCGCTTCGACTCGTTCACATGGCCGGTGAGCACCACCTTGGCGTCCCCGGGCTTGCGGTAGCGGCCCATCACCACCACCTGCGAGCCCTTGAAGAGATCCGGCAGCTTGCGCGGGTACAGATCGTACGCGTCGATGGAGGACAGATCGATGGACAGGTCGGCCAGCACCGGGTTGCTGACCGCGTCGTAGAAGCTGGAGACCTTGGTCTCGAATTCCTTGCCGTCGCGGACGAAGTCCGAGGTGCCATTGCCGTCCGCGGAGAGCCTGTCCAGCAGGCGCGCGTTCAGCTCGTCGCCCACGCCGAAGGTGAACAGACGCGTCCTGTTCTTCCGGCCGCTCCTGGCGTGCTGGGCGATCACCGCCTCGTCCGTCTCTCCGATGGTGGGCTGTCCGTCGGTGATGAACAGCAGCAGGTGCGGCGTGGGAGACTGCCCGTCATTGTCCTGGAGGCCGCGCACCAGCGCGTCGTCGATGGCCGTGCCGCCGATGGCCTCCAGCTGCTCCACGAAGGACACGGCCTTCTGGATGTTCTCCTCGTTGGCGGGCTTCAGCCCCGGGAAGAGGGGCTCCACGTCCGTGGAGAAGCGCACCACGTTGAAGGTGTCCTGGGGGTTGAGCCGGGTGACGCAGTACTTGAGCGCGTCCCGGGCGATCTTCATCCGCTCGCCCTGCATGGAGCCCGAGGTGTCGATGACGAAGGTGACGCGCTTGGAGCCGATCTCGTCGGGCTTCACCTCCGCCTTCGGGGCGAGCAGGGCGAGGAAGTAGCCGGGCTCGTCCTTCTCCTTGTAGGTGAGCAGCGAGAACCCCACCGCCTTGTCGGAGACGGAGAAATAGAGATCCAGGTCCTTGGAGAGATCGGCCCCGCCCCCCTGCTCCAGGCCCACCACGGCGCTGGACTCACCCCGGCGGGACACGTCCATGCGGTGGGTGGGCGAGTAGATGCTGCGCAGCGGCGTCTTCGTGGACACGCGAGCGCTGAAGGTGAAGTCCTGGGTGGCCTTGGCCTCCACCACGCGCCAGTCCGCGGGCTGGCCCTTGGCGGTGGCACCCAGCGGGTAGTGGTAGTGGTACAGGCCGGCGGAGTAGTCCAGCACCTGGCTGAAGGTCAGCTCCACGCGCTGCTCGCCGCGTGCGGGCACGGGGAACACGCGCATGCGGAACACGTCCGAGTCCACGTACTCCAGGAGCCCGGGGTCCGCCAGCCTCCGGACGATGCCCTCGTAGATGGTGGTGGCCTTCTCTTTTTCCAGCACCTCGCCCCGGGTCTTCTTGCCGTTGACCCAGAGGTAGAAGCCGGAGAGCGCGGCCCCCTTGGGGAGGGGGAAGATGTAGTGCGCCTCCAGTTGCGAGGGGCCGTCGTTCTGGAAGACCTGCTCCACGCGGGTGATGGCGGTGCCGTCCTGGAGCTCCACGCTCACGCGCTGGCTCTTGATGGCCAGCGGCCGGGTGTTGGGTGTGGTGGGCAGCAGCATGCCCTGGGCCGAGGCGAGAACAGGCACCAGGAGGGTGGCGAGCAGCAGCAGGCGTAGGGGGGCGTACACGGTGATTCTTCTCCTCTGGGAGTCCCAGGATCGCTTCAACGCAGGAGATGCCGGAACGGTCTACCGCATCCCCCCCGCCCTGCTCTACCAGATGCGCACGCGCTGCTCGGGCGTGAGGTAGAGCGTCTGTCCGGGCGTGGCCCCGAAGGCCTGGTACCAGGCGTCGATGTTGCGCACCGTCGCGACGCGGTACTCGCCCGGCGAGTGCCCGTCCGTCATCAGGATGCGGCGCAGGAAGGGCTCGCGGTACTTGTTGCGCCACATCTGCCCGAAGCCGAGGAAGAAGCGCTGCTCACCGGAGAAGCCCTCGAGCACCGGCGCCGGCTTGCCGCCCAGCGACATCCGGTAGCCATCCAGGGCGATCGCCACCCCGGCGATATCCGCGATGTTCTCTCCCAGGGTCAGCTCGCCATTCACCGCCAGGTCCGGCAACGGGCGGTACGTGTTGTACTGCGCGACGAGCGCCTCACCGGCGGCCTTGAACTTCTCCGCGTCCTCCTTCGTCCACCAGTTGGCCAGCTTGCCCCGGGCGTCGAACTGCGCGCCCACGTCGTCGAAGCTGTGCACGATCTCATGCCCGATGACGGTGCCGATGGCGCCGTAGTTCACCGCCGGCTCCGCGTTCGGATCGAAGAACGGCGGCTGCAGGATGGCCGCGGGGAAGATGATGGAGTTCTGCTGCGGCGAGTTCAGCGCGTTCACCAACTGCGGCGGCATGAACCACTCGGACCGGTCCACCGGCTTGCCCAGCCTGGCCAGGTTGCGCTGGTACTCGAAGCGCGAGGCGCGCTCGGCATTGCCGTAGGCATCCCCCCGGACGATCTCCAGCCCCGAGTAGTCCCGCCACTTCGCCGGGTGGCCGATGCCCACCTGCAGGGTACCCAGCTTCTCCTTCGCGCGCGCCTTCGTCTCCGGGGACATCCACGCCAGCGCGTCGATGCGCTGGCCGAACGCCTTGACGATGTTGCGCACCATCTTGTCAGCCTCCGCCTTGGCCTCCGGCGGGAAGTACTTCTCCACGTACAGCCTGCCGATCGCCTCGCTCATCGCGGCGCCGGTGACGTCCACGCCGCGCTTCCAGCGCTCGCGCAACTGCTGCGTGCCGGTGAGGACACGGCCGGTGAACGCGAAGTTCTCGTCCACGAAGGCCTTGGTCAGGAAGGGCGCGCCACGCTCGAGGGCGTGGAAGGCCAGGTAGTCCTTCCAGGTCTCCACCGGCTCGCTGCCCACGAGCTTCGAGATGCCCGTCAGCGCGCTCGGCTGCCAGATGATGAGCTCCTGCTGCTTCCCGAGCCCCGCGGCCTCCAGGTACGCATCCCAGTCGAGACCCGGGGCGCGCTTCGCGAGCTCGCTCCGGGGCCAGGGGTTGTTGACCTTGGCCACGTCCTGCGTGTCCACCTGGTTCCAGTGCACCCGGGCGATCTCCCGCTCGAGCTCGAAGATGCGCTTCGCCCGGGCCTCCGCGTCGGGGATGCCCGCCAGGCTCAACATGGCGGCGATGTGCTGCTGGTACTTCTGGCGCACCTCGGTGAACCGGGCGTTGTCCACGAGGTAGTAGTCGCGATCCGGCAGGCCCAGGCCCCCCTGCAGCAGGTAGGCGGCGTAGCGCGAGGGATCATTCATGTCCTCGGTCACCCAGAGGCCGAAGAGCCGGTCCGTGGTGACATCGCCCGTGTTGAGCGCGTCCACGTCGGCGCGCAGCGTGTCCCCGAGCGCCGCGGACAGCTCCTTCCGGGTGGTGATGGCGGCGATGCGCCCGAGCTCGGGCTGAATGGGCGCCAGCCCCTTCGCCTCGATGCCCGCCTCGTCCATGTAGCTGGCGAAGAGATCTCCCAGCTTGCGGACCTCACTGCCCGCGGGGGCGTTGGTGCTCGCGGCCTCCTCGATCAGGGCGCGGGTGCGGCGGCTCGCTTCCTCCGCCACCTTCGTGAACATGCCGTAGCTGGAGCGGTCCGCGGGGATCTCCGTCTGCTCGAGCCACGTGCCGTTGACGTAGCGGTAGAAGTTGTCGCCGGGCGCCACGGCCGTGTTCATGCCGGCGGTGTCGACACCGAAGCCGCCATGGGCGGGAGGCGCGGCGGCCTTCTTGTCCATGGGTGCGGAGGTGACACACGCGGCGAGCAGAGCGGATGCACTGGCCGTGAGCACCACGCGTCGCGCGGCACCCGGGAAACGTCGGTTCTGGGAGGTCATACGAGCCCTTGGAAAAAAGTCCGCGCCCCAACAGCGAAGCTCCGAACTTAATCCCGGACTTCGGCCTCCACGGGCGCCTGGGCCAGCTCGCGGAGGATCCGGAGCAGCTGGCCGGGATCGATGGGCTTGACCAGGTGGAGATCGAACCCCGCCGCATGCGCCCGGTGGCGGTCGGAGTCCTGTCCGTACCCCGTGATGGCCACCAGCTTGATGCCCTTCAAGGAAGGCTCCTGGCGCAGCTTCGACGCGAGCTCGTAGCCATCCATCACCGGGAGGCCCACGTCCAGCAGCGCGATGTGGGGCTGGAACGCGCTGGCCGCCTCGAGCCCGCTGGGGCCATCCAGGGCCATCCGCGTCACGTACCCCTTCGAGCCCAGGAACTCGGTGAGCAGCTCGACGGCGTCGCGGTTGTCATCCACCAGGAGCAGCCGCAAGGAGCCGGGGTCTCCCTGGATGGTGGGGACCTCGGGCGGCGGGCTCCGATCCTCCCCCCCGGCACCGGCATGCTGCGGTGCGGCGAGCGGCAGGCGCACCACGAACTCACTCCCACGGCCCAGGCCCTCGCTGTGGACCGAGACGGTGCCCCCATGCAGCTCGACCAGACTGCGGACGATGGCCAGCCCGAGGCCGAGCCCTCCCTGGGACCGATCGATGGACCGGCCCTCCTGGACGAACATGTCGAAGACGCGCGGGAGGATGCCAGGCGCGATGCCCGCGCCATTGTCCCGGACCCGCACCACGGCCTGCTCGCCCTCCCCCACCGCGGTGACGACGATGCGCCCGCCGGGATCCGTGTATTTCGCCGCGTTGTTGAGCAGGTTCGCCAGCACCTGCGCGAGCCGGGCGGGATCCCCGTCCACCATGAGCGGTCCGGCCGGCGGGGGCAGCTCCAGGAAGTGCGCGCGCTGCTCCAACAGGGGGCTCGCCATCTCGGCGGCCTCGAGCAGCACGGCCATGAGATCGATGCGCGCCCGCTTGAGCTGCACCTTTCCCCGGGTGATGCGCGACACGTCGAGCAGATCATCCACGAGCCGGGTGAGGTGCTCCACCTGGCGCTCGATGATGGTCCGCTCCCGCTCGGAGGTGGAGCCGTCCTTCATCCGCATCAACTGGAGGGCGGTGACCATGGGCGAGAGCGGATTGCGCAGCTCATGGCCGAGCATCGCGAGGAACTCGTCCTTGCGGCGATCCGCCTCGCGCGCCTCCTGGTAGAGGCGGGCATTGTCGAGCGCCACGCCCGCGCGCAGCCCCAGCTCCTCGACGAGCTCCAGGGCCTCGGTGTCGTAGCGGCCCACCTCCTCGGCGCCCAGGACGATGGCCCCGAGCACCCGGCCCCGTGCCGCGATCGGAGCCAGCACCGAGTTGTTGGTGATGCAGGAGCGCGGCTCGCTCCACGTGGACAGCAGCGACAGGCCCTGCTCCCGCGCGAGCCCGGCCTTCACCGGCTCGCGGTGGACGGCCAGCGTCTTCGTCTCGTCGGCCCCCGAGGGGGTGCGCTCCACCATCTGGATGACGACCCAGTCGGCGAAGCCGGGCACCAGGAGGTTGGCCACCCAGGTGAGGGCCGCCTCCAGATCCAACGACGAGCCGAGCATCGCGCTGGCTTCCGACAGGAGATCCGCGCGCTGCTGCCGGGCCTCCGCCATGAGCCGGGCCCGCCGCTCGGCCTCCAGCAACCGGGCGCGATCACACGCCTGGGCCGCTTGATGGGCCAGGGCCTGGATGAAGGCGCGCTCGTCGTCCTCGAAGGGCCGGGGCTCGGGGAAGTTGAAGCCGAGCGCGCCCAGACACCGGTCATCCACCAGCAGGGGCACGGCGGCGTAGCAGCGCGGTTTGCCCCGGTAGTCATTGCTGAAGAGGCCCCGCTTCTGCCGGAAGGCCTCGGCGAGCGGCAGCTCCGCATCCACCGGAATGTACTCGTAGTCGCGCAGCATCGACTCGGGGTAGCCCACGGCGCGGATCATCCGCAGCCCGCTCCCGGTCTCGTCCGCCAGGAACATGCCCCCCGCGTGGGCGCCCATGGCGTCCAATCCCCAGGAGAGGATGACGTCCGCCACCTGGGCGAAGGTGTGCGTCCGCGACAGCCCATCCGAGACGGAGTGGAGCATCGACAGCACGGAGTTCACGCGCTGGAGGCGGCCCCGCTCCTCGGCGAGCTTCTGCCGCGCCCGTGCCTCCCGGCTCGACTGCAGCGCGAGCGCGGCCTGGTTGGCGATCAACCGCAGCAGATGCTGCTCGTGCGGCGTGGGAAAGTTCTCCCGCCAGGAGCCGGCGACGATCGTCCCGGGCTCTCCCAGGGGCGAGGCCGTGGCCAGGCGGACCGTGGTGCGGCCGAGGACGTTCGGCCGGGGCAGCTCGAAGGTGGGCGGCGGGCCCGGGTTCGCCTCACCGCCCGCGGCCAGGAGCGCCTCGCGGTCCAGGTCCGGAGGAAAGCAGCAGTCGAGGGGCCCCTCCGGCCCCTGGAGCTTCAGGAGCGCGACATCCAGACGCAGCCGGGACACGAGCAGCTCGAGGGTGCTCCGAGCGAGCTCCTCGGGCTCCCGCCCCTGCCAGGCGGAGGGCAGCTCGAACAGGGCGTGCAGGTCATTGAGCTGCCTGCGAAGCGCGAGCGCTTCCTGTTCGACGAGCTCCGACAGGCGGGAGTTGATGCGCTCCATGGCCAATGGCAGGCCTTCCTCGCTCAGGACCGCGGCGGGACGTAGAACGGATTCTCGGTGACGTCACCCATGGCCGTCCTCCTGTTGGATCAGCGCAGCCGTCACATGGAAAATACTATTTCCCGGATGCTTCGTTCCGAGGCATCCGGCGGGCCCGTCCGTTAGCGGACAGCTCCTCGCGAGGAGGACGTCCCTAGCTCACACTCTCGGCGCTGTAGCGGGCGATGAGGCCGGTGCGCACGGCGTAGCGGTAGACGCGGGTGAAGAACCAGCTCGCCAGCAGGATGTAGAGCACGGCGAGCCCCACGCCCCACAGCAGCGAGGTGCCCGAGAAGGGGCCGCCCGCGACGATCGTCCGCATGCCCTCGAAGACGTAGGAGGGTGGCAGCAGGTGCGAGATGGCCCGCATCCACTCGGGGAGCGTGGAGAGCGGATAGAAGACGCCCGCGAAGGGCGAGACCACGGCGGGAATGGGCCAGACGAACCACTCCGCGGACGGCCCGAGCCGGAGCACCACGGCGGCCCCGAAGATGCCCAGCGCGATGCCGAACAGGAAGAGCACCAGCAGGAACGGCACGAGCAGCAGACCGTAGGTGAGCAGGGACAGGCCGAACGCCGCGCCCGAGACCAGGACCATCACGATGAGCCCGATGGAGCTCGTCGCGATGCTGGAGAGCACGAGCCCGCCCACGTACTCGGTGATGGAGAGCGGCGTGGCGAAGACGTTGAGGAAGTTGCGCGACCACACGTCCTCGAAGAACGCCATGGTGACGCCCTGCATGACGCGGGTGAGGAAGTCCCAGAGGAGCACCGCGCCCAGCAGCGCGGGGACGAAGTCGAGCCCGGGCGCGGTGACGCTGTTGAGGTAGCGGGACATGAAGCCCCACAGCACCATGTCGATGGCCACCCACACGAAGAGCGGGAAGATGCGCGAGGGGCTCCCGCGGATGAGATAGAACTGGCGCAGGACGATGGCGGCGGCGCGGTTGAAGGCCATGGGGCTCAGACTCGCTCCAGCGCGAGCGGTTCCCGCGCCACGGTGATGAACAGCTCCTCCAGGGTCGCCTTGCCGTGCTCGCGCGGCAGGGCCTTGGGGTCCCCCTCGAGCAACACCTTCCCGCGCGACACGAAGAGGACGCGGTCGCACACCTCCTCCACCTCGTACATGTTGTGCGAGGTCCACAGCACGCCGCCCGTCCCCTGGGTGGTGAAGTCGCGGATGCGTGCGCGGATGTCCTGCGCCGTGGCGGGATCCAACGAGGCGGTGGGCTCGTCGAGCAGCAGCAGCTGCGGCCGGTTGAGCATGGCCTTGGCGAGGGCCACGCGCGTCTGCTCGCCCGAGGAGAGCACGCCGGATTTGGTGTGGCGGAAGCGGACGAGATCGAACTGGACGAGCAGCTCCTCGATGCGGGCGGAGAGCCCCTTCACGCCGTAGATGAGGCCGGAGACGCGCAGGTTCTGCTGCACGGTGAGGTTGCCGGGCAGGGGCGAGTAGACGGCGGCGAAGTTGGTGCGCTCGAGCGCCTGGGAGCGGCGCTTCGCCAGGTCCACGCCCTCGATGAGGATGGTCCCCGCGGTGGGCTCGAGGACGCCGAGGATCATGTTGATGGTGGTGGTCTTCCCGGCGCCATTGGGGCCGAGCAGCCCGACGATCTCCTTGCGGCCCACGTCGAACGAGATGCCGTCCACCGCGACGGTGGCGCCGTACTGCTTGCGCAGCGCCTGCACCGAGAGGACCCGTTCATGCGTCGTGGGCATGCGGCCTTCTACGCCACCTCCAGCACCCCAGGTGGGACATTTCGACAAAAATGGACATTTGAGACCAGACTGTATTTCTGGCACACAGGAGGACGTCGCTGGCGCCTCGTACGCCGCGTCATTTCACCCCTGACCCCCTGAGTGCCCGTGATTCGATCCAACACCTGGTACCTCCTGATGCCGCTGTGCGTGGGCATCACCGCCTGCACCGAGAGCCGGACCCCCGTGGATGCATCGTCCGTGGCCCCCGCGAAGAGCGCGGCGGCGCTGGCGATGGACACCGAACCGACCTTCGAGTCCTTCCCGGCTCCGAGCGAGCTCATGGAGCGGTTGCGCGCGAGCCTGCGCGATCCGGTGGACACGCCCGAGGAGACCCAGGCCCTCCAGGAGGTGGAGGCGGAGCTGGGCACGTTCACCTACGCGCGGCCCAGCACGCTGGTGGCGGTGGATCCCAGCGTGGAGGCGCCCATGGGGAACTCCTTCATCGAGGACGGTGAGTGGGCGGCCGCGCGCGTCAAGGCGCTCTACGGCGCGGACATGACGGTGAGCTGCCTCACCCGGCCCTGCATCCAGTACGGCGACTTCGACGCGGACGGCCGGCGCGACCTGGTGGTGCAGGTGGCCGACGACGCGAGCGACAAGTCGGGCGTCGCCTTCCTCATGGCGGATCAGACGCACGCCGTGCTCGGGGCGGGCCGGGCGAGCCCGCTCGGCGATGATCTGATCTGGATGGACAACTGGCAGGTGGTGTCGCGCTCGGATGGCAAGGGCGCCGCGGTGGTGCTGGGCGCGGCCTCGCAGTCGGCGCGGGCCGAGCTGTCGCTCACCCCCGGGCCCGGCGGCTCGCGCACGGTGACGTCCGCCTGGAGCTGCACGGCCTCCAGCCAGGTGCCGGTGATGACGGGCCCCAACACGCCGCGCGGCATCGTGACCCGCTCGGGCATCTACACCTCGACGGACGAGGCGTGGCAGGCCTTCGACTCCAACCCCAACGGCACGCAGTGGATCTCCGAGACGTGGACGAGCAACCCCGTGTGGATCGGCTACGAGTTCAGCGATGGGCCGCGGCAGATCACCCGGTACTCGCTGCGCTTCATCAACGGCACGCTCACGTCGCGCGCCCCGCGTGACTTCCAGCTGCAGGGCTCGAACGGCGGCGACACCTGGGTGACGGTGGACAGCCGCACCAACGAGATCAACTGGGGTGGCAACGAGGAGCGCCACTACACCGTGAGCACGCCGGGCTCCTACGGCAAGTACCGCCTGTACGTCACCGAGGACAACGACGCGCGCGCCCCCATCGTCGCCGTCTCCATGGGGAACATCACGCTCACCGGCGCCAACTGCGACGGCAGCGGCGGCCCGCTCCCGTAAGGCCCCACTCCCCTTCCCTCTTCTTCCTTCAGAGATCTCTCCATGAAGACTTCATTCTCTACCGCTGCCCGGGCGCGGCTCGCGGCCTGCATCATCCTGTCCGTGCTCTGCGTCTCGCTTCCGGCATGGGCGTGGAAGCCCATCACCCACGTCTACCTCGCGGAGAAGGCCCGCGCGGAGCTCATGGCGCAGAACGGCTCCATCTCGCTGAACCAGGTGGACTTCTACAACCGCCAGCAGGCGGGCCTCATCGGCACCTACGCGGTGTCCAGCAGCATCTACCAGGCGCTGCGTGACTACCCGGCGTACTACCGCGCGGGCGTGCTGGGTCCGGATGCCTACCCGGACCTGCTCTTCGGCCAGAGCGTCATCCACCCGGCCCGCGAGGACAGCGGCAGCGACTCGGATCCCTGGATGCGCCACCTCTACACCCGGGCGAGCACCCCGCAGCAGCGCGCCTTCGTGATGGGCTTCCTCTCGCACGCGGCCGGCGACATGTTCGGCCACACCTTCATCAACCACTACGCGCGCGGGCCCTTCAACTTCGCGGACGGCAACGCCAAGAGGCACGTCGTCGCCGAGGGCCACGTGGGCCGCCGCACCCCCGCCCTGAGCGACTACTCCATCGACACCTCGGCGGTGAACACCTTCATCTACGACAACATGATCGACGCCCGGCGCTCGCGGGATGGCAGCTGGAGCAACGACGTCTGGAAGCTCACCCGGAACACCCAGTCCGCCAGCCTGCCGCGCCTCTTCACGGAGCTGCGCGCCGGCCTCGAGGACAAGATCGACGGCTACTACGAGCACGTCCGCTGGCTGAAGCAGAAGTACAAGGAGAACGCGGACCGGTGCACCTGGTACCGCCCCGGCGCCTGCCTCAAGGCCGCCTATTACAAGGCGCTCCTCATCGCCTACAACGTCATCGCCGGTCTGCCCGTCTATTACATGGAGGCCTGGGTCCGGGACATCAACCGCGGCCTGAAGGCCTGGCCGGCCGCCAGCACCGACGTGGCGCGCGCCTTGTTCATGCAGACCAACCACAAGGCCGACATCGATACGGCCAAGGCCGTCGTGGGCACCTACAAGCAGCGCTACCTCTGCTCGATGATGGGTGCGCCGGATGCCATCTGCACCCTCTCCGCCATCATCGAGAACATCATCTCCGCCATCACCTTCAAGATCGATCTGTTCAAGGCCCTCAAGGAGGCCATCCTCAACTACGTGGTGAAGAAGGCCACGGGTGAAGAGCTCGACTACTGGAAGACGCTCATGGATCCGGAGCCCTACCAGGTGGACCAGGAGGTACCCGCCAATCCCGCGAACACGCCCTACTCCAGCCAGCAGTTGGATCAGCTGATGTGGGTCAACGGTGCCGGGCACTTCGACATGTTCCGGTTCGCCCCGGCCTACAACACGTACGCCGCCATCAAGATGTCCTTCCTCGACACGCGGCCCCAGTGGCAGTCGGTGCTCGGCGCGGTGGGCTCGAGCCCCTCGGACGCGATGATGAACGGCTATGACGCGCCCAACGGCTTCAACGGCCAGTTCCTGCTCGGCTTCATCCGCTCCATGGACTGGGACAACCAGTTCGCGGTGCCCAAGAAGATGTTCATCGCGCAGGACTGCATGCTGTACACGCGCTTCTTCATGCAGCAGACGGGTGACCTCTACGACAACAACACGGGCGACGCGGTGGAGGATGCCCTGCGGCTCAACCAGCTCAAGGCGTGGTGCGGCGTGGGCGGCAACAAGCTCACCTACAACGCGAGCGCCACGGGCAGCAGCACCGCCAACTTCGTCACCCGGAACATCCCCCTGATGGCCGGCGAGACGATCACGCTGGGCACCTGCGGCGTGGCGGGCGCCTCGGGCACCGGAGACACCTACCTGCGGCTGTTCTCGCCCTGGGGCACGGAGGTGGTGGCCAACGACGACGCGTGCGGCGGGGCCCTGTCCAACTTCGCCTATACCGTCCCGGCGGGGGCCAGCGGCACGTACCAGCTGCGCGCCGGTTGCTGGTCCAGCACCAGCTGCGGCGGCACGGCGGTGTGGAACATCCGCGGCTCGTTCTCCTACAGCGCGAGCAACACCAGCAGCGCCACCGTCAACACCAGCAACCGCGATCTCTCCCTGGTGGAGGGCCAGCGCCTCAAGGTGGGCACCTGCGACGTGACGGGGGCCTCGGGCACCGGAGACACCTACCTGCGGCTGTTCACCGCGGCGGGCGCGCAGGTGACCTACAACGACGACGCGTGCGGTGGGCTCCTCTCCACCTTCGAGTACGTCGTCCCGTGGGGCACCAACGGCACGCACCAGCTGCGCGCCGGCTGCTGGTCGAGCAACAGCTGCAACGGCACGGTGAGCTACCTCCTCACCGACGCGTCCCTCTGAGTCTCGTCAGCGCGCCGCCGGGATGGCGGTTCAGGCCGTCCCGGCCCGGCTCCGCTCCACCCAGGCGTCCACCCGCCGCTCGAGGATGTCCAGGGGGAGCGAGCCGTCGAGCCACTCGCGCTCCATCAACGCGTGGAGCTCCGGCTCGGGTCCCTTCATGGGTTCTACTTTCTCTTGGCGGGAAGCTCGTTGAGCACGAGCCAGTACATGCCCAGCTGCCGCACGGACTCGAAGAAGTCGGTGACGTCCACGGGCTTGTGGACGAAGCTGTTGACGCCGAGCTGGTAGCCCTCCACCAGATCCCGCTCCTCCTTGGACGAGGTGAGGATGACCACGGGCAGGGTCCGCGTCCGCTCGTCGGAGCGGATGCGCCGCAGCACCTCCAGGCCGTCGATGCGCGGCAGGTGCAGATCCAGCAGGACGATCTGGGGCTGGATCTCCGGATCCCTGTTCGCGTGCCGGCCCTGGATGAAGAGGTAGTCCAGCGCCTCCGCTCCATCCCGGACGACGATCACGGGGTTGTGGATGTTGCTCTTGCGGAACGCCCGGAGGGTGATCAGCTCGTCATCTTCGTTGTCCTCGACGAGCAGGATGACGCGCTGGTTCGGATGAGTCATGAGACGCTCTCCTCGTGGAGGGTGAAGTAGAAGGTGGCACCCTCCCCGACCCGGCCCTCGCCCCAGACCCGGCCCGCATGGCGGCGGATGATGCGTTGCACGGTGGCCAGTCCCACCCCATGGCCTTCGAACTCCTGTTGCGTGTGCAGCCGCTGGAAGACGCCGAAGAGCTTCTTCTGGTACTCCATATCGAACCCCGCGCCGTTGTCCCGGACGAAGTAGATGTGTCCCTTCCCCGTCCGCGGCAACGTGCCGAACTCGATCTCCGCCACCGGCGTGTCACGGGTGAACTTCCAGGCGTTGCCCATCAGGTTCTCCAGCACCAGGAGCAGCAGCTGCGCGTCCCCGCGGGCCACCAGGCCCTCCTGGATGCGGAAGTTCACGGTGCGCCCGGGCTTCCAGCGTTGGATCTGCTCGGAGATGGAGCGCGCCATGTCGGACAGGGGGACGTCCTTCACCACGAGCTCGGCGCGGTTGACCCGGGAGAGCGCGAGGATGCCGTCGATGAGCTCGGCCATGCGATGGGCCGAGGCGCGGATGCGCTGCAGGTATTGCTGGCCGGTGGCGTCGAGCTGCCCGGCACAGTCCTCGGTCAGGGCGAGGCTGAAGCTGGAGATGCTGCGCAGGGGCGCGCGCAGATCATGCGCGACGGAATAGGCGAAGGCCTCCAGCTCGCGGTTGGAGAACTCGAGCTGGGCGGTGCGCTCGGCGATGCGGCGCTCCAGCTCCGCGTTGAGCCGGCGCACCTGCTCCTCGGCCTCGCGGCGCCGGGTGATGTCCACGACGATGGCCAGCGAGCCCGTGTACTGGCCATTGCTGTCGTCATGGACGGGACATGCCGAGACCTTGGTCCAGAGGAACGTCCCGTCCTTGCGCACGAACTTGAAGTCATCCAGGAGGGAGTTCAGGCCCTGGCGCTGTTGCCGCTCGATCGCCTGGAGGGCCTGGCCGTGGTCCGCCGGATCGACGAACTCGAGGACGTGCCTTCCCACCATCTCCTCGGGTGAGTAGCCGAGCATGCCGGCCGCGTGGCGGTTGACGTAGGTGGTGCGGCTCTGCGCGTCGAGCGTCCAGAGGCCCTCCTGGGCGGCCTCCACGATGCGCTGGAAGCGCTGCTCGGTGCGGCGCCGCTCGGCCTCGGCCCGGCGTTCGATCTCGGTATCGCGCAGGATGAGGATGGCGCCCAGGAGCTGGCCCTCGCCGTCGCGCACGGGCCAGGCGCGCGCGAGGAAGTGCCGGCCCTCCGGAATGATGGCGTTGCGGACGAAGATCTCCTGATCAGCCGCCTGTTCCCCCTGGAGGGCGCGGTAGAGCGGGAGCTTCTCGGAGGGGAACAGCGTCTCGGAGTCCGGGTAGAAGACGCCGTACCGCTCGCTCCATTCCTCCGGGCGGGCGTCCGCCAACCCGATGCCGAGGATCTGCTGGACCCGCACGTTCATGTAGAGCGGGTGGCCCTTCGGATCGACGATGCCCAGCCCCTCGGAGGAGTTGTCGAGGAAGGCGCGCAGCAGGGGCTGGTGCTGCACCTGGAAGATGCTGTCAGCGAGCGCCTGGAGGGGGGGATTCTGCGGAGACGGAGCGGTCATGGGGAGGGGCCAGGAGCCTCCCCCATGTAGGGCTCGGCGGGGTCGTCATGAGGGGGGGCGGGCGTGTGAAAGCGTACAGACTTTCACGATCCCGAGCCATCCTCTGAACGGACGCCGGACTCACTGGCAGGTGGCGGTTTCCAGCTTCACCCGGACCGTCTCCGTCCACCACGGAGAGAGCAGACCCGACCGGCACTTCCAGTAGGGACCATTCTCCACGCAGGACAGGTCGCACGGCCCCAGCGTGACCAGGCCGCACAGGGGCGCATCGTCGCAGATGCGCTTCTCGAGCAGGGGCAGCCCCAGCAGGCCACAGGATTGGGGCAGCAAGGACTCCCAGCACACGTACACGTTGAACGCGGGCAGGAGTCCCAACAGGGGCGCGGTGGACGAGAACAGATCGCCGAAGACGGTGGACTCCTCGATGGCGTACTGCGCGTCATAGGACGTGTTGCGCGTGATGGCGGAGTGAGGGCCCTCGAGGAGGATGGGGACGGAGGCCCCGTAGTAGTTCAGCCGCTGGACCATGCACGCCGTCACATACCGGCGGCCCGCGGTGTCCAGGACCCCGCTGGACCACGAGGGGGCCAGCCCCCACCACCCGGTGTAGAGCTCGTCCGTCACGGGATCCCTCACGGACTGCTCGGGCGTGAGGGCACACTCGACGGCCGAGCGGAGCACGTGCCGGCATGACGCGGAGACCTGGCTCAGCGGGATGCCTGGCAGCAACCCCGCGCCCTGATCGAGGGCGGCGGCGCCCAGGGTCCTGAGCGCCTGTTGGGAGCCCGGAGCCCAGAAGCAGGATGGGGTCGTGCCATTCAGTCCCTTGGGCGGATCGCGCTCGTCGCCCAACAGTGTCTGGCCGGCGGCCGGGAGTGGATGACCCTGCTCGAGGCCCTCCTCGGTGCTGCCACAGCCAGCGAGGCCGGCCATGAGGACGAGCAGGGACAGAAGGTGGGTGCGTTTCATCTGCATGGGGTTCTCCGGGTTCGACAACGTGTATGTCTTTGTTTCAACGGAGGGAGGCCTTGGCCTCGCGCAGGAGGCGCTGGCACTCCCTGGACAAGGGCGGACTCATCTGGCCCGCCGCCTTGCAGGTCAGGTCGGCGCGCGTCGTGCTCACCGCACTCACCCTGCGCATCGCGGCCCGTGCCTTCCGCAGCGCCAGCTCCGGCTCCCGTCCCTGGCGCCGCTCGTTCTCGGCTTCGAGGAGGCGATCCAGGACCAACTCCCTCAGCAGCCGGGAGTCCTCCGGCGATTCTCCGGCGGCGGCATGGATCACCTCGACGGCGGCCACCAATGAGGAATGAGCATCCCGGCCGAGCACGAGAGCGTGGTGGGCACGAAGCCGGTGCGCGCGCGCCTTCCAGAGCGCCACGACCGAGGCGCTGGAGCCCGTCCGCTCGAGCAGGGCCACCGCATGGGAGAGCGCCTGGAACGCCTCGGGCGCCTCGCGCTCCCGGGAGATCTCCGCTTCGAGCCGGACCCTCGCGGCCTCCAGCAGGCCGCCCACGGGCAGCGCGAATGCCGGATCGATCGCCAGGGCCCGTTCGTACTGGCGCACCGCCGTGTCCAGCAGCGGTGCCGCCTCCCCTCCCCGCGCGAGCACCCTCCTGGCATCCTCGAGATACGCCTCCCCCAACTCGTTGTGCGCCCAGGTGAAACCCGGCTCCAGGGCGATGACCGCCTGGTAGGCCGCGATGGCCTGCTCCATGGAGGCCTCGCGGCCCAGCTTGTAGAGCAGGGAGGTTCGAAGGAAGTGGGCCTGGGCCACCGCGTAATGGGCCATGACCTCCTGGGGGAGCACCCGCCGTCCCGCCTCGGCGGCCTCGAGTGCCTCCTCCACCCGGCGGATCCCCTCCTCCGAGGCGTCGTCACTCCGCACATGCACCCGCGCCAGCAGCACCAGGGCCCGCCGCACCAGGGCCTCGCCATTCCTCGAGCTCGCGCTCACCGCGCGGTCGCACGCCGCCTGGGCGGCATCGAAAGCCGGGTCGGGCGGCAGGTCCTTCGAGGCATCCGCCCACCCCCGCTTCTCCCACAGCTCGCACTGGGCCAGGTGGATGGCCGGCTCGCTGCGGCCCACCTCCGCCGCTTCCCGGTAGGCCTCCGCCGCCCGCTCGAAGTAGCCCTTCATCTTCTCGTGGTCGAACGCCGCGTCATGCCGGTACCTGCTGCCCTCGGCGAACAGCGCGTCCCCCTCGAGCTTCTTCGGCTCGTACATCCACGGGGCCTGGGTGAAGGCCGCCCTCGCCTTCGCGATCGCCTCCTCGTGGCGGCCCTCGTACAGGGCGATCAACCCCTCCACGTACTCGGGCACCTCGAGCCTCGCCCCCATCGCCGCCCGCAGGTGCTGGAGCGCGGGCTCGCGCAGCTCCTGGTCGAGCTGCGCCACCTTCTTCTGGCGCTCGCCCGGGTGGGTGATGCGCCGGGTGTCCTCCAGGGCGCGCCGGTAGAGCTCGCCGAGCGCCCGCCCCAGTGCGTACCCGAGGCTCGCCGGCGAGTACCCGGCCGCGCGCGCCTGCTCCAGGTGCTCCCGGGCCCGCGCGGGCTCGCCGAGCGCGAGGTACCCCTGCCCGAGCGCGTAGTGTCCGGGTCCCCTTCCCGCCTCGCCCAGGGCGTCCATGTGCCGGGAGATCTCCTCGAGCCGGGCGCGCACCACGTCCCGCTCCCGCTCCACGTCATGCAGGGGCAGCCCGTACGCCGCGCGGAGGAACCACTCCATCTCCTTCACGCTCTCGCCCAGCTCCCGCGCCAGCCGGGCCTGCTCCGCCGCGTGCCGCTGGCTCCCCACCCAGACGGCGCCCAGCGCGAGCGCGCCCAGCACGAGCGCTCCCAGGCTCACCGTGAGCAGCTTGTGCCGCAGCGCCTTCTTCCACAGCCGGTATCCCCAGGAGGCCCGCTTCGCGTGGATCCGCTCTCCGTCCAGGACGCGCCGCAGCTCCTCCGCGAGCGCCCGCGCCGAGTCATAGCGGCGCCCCGGCTCCCGCTCGAGGCACTTCATGACGATGAGCTCGAGATCCTTCGGGACGCCCGGCTTCACCTGCCCCAGGGGCGGCGGATCCTCCAGCGCCGACATCAGGAGCAACTTCCACGGGTGCTCCGAGACGAAGGGCGGCCGCCCGGCGATCACGTCGTACAGCGTCGCGCCCAGGGAGTACACGTCCGAGCGGCGATCCAACTGGTGCACGTCCCCATTGGCCTGCTCCGGTGACATGTAGGCCGGCGTCCCGAGCACCTCGCCCGTCTGGGTCTGCCCCCGCTGCGCGACCTCGCGCGCCAGCCCGAAGTCCACGACGTACGGCTTCCACGTGCCGTTCTCGCACCGCTCCACGAGGATGTTCCCCGGCTTGAGATCCCTGTGGATCATCCCCTCCCGGTGCGCCTCGTGCACCGCCAGGGCGACCTGCTCCAGCAGCTTCACCTTCTGCTCGAGCGTCAGGTGCTCGCTCACGCGCGACAGCGGCTCACCGTTGATGTACTGCATCACGATGTACGGCTCGCCATCCGCCAGCCCGGCCTCGTAGACACAGCACACGTGCTCGTGCTGGATGCGTGCCTGGGCCCGGGCCTCCGCGATGAACCTCCGGTACAGCGACGGCTCCCCGCTCTTGAGCAGCTTGAGCGCGATGGGCCGGCCGAGCTGGGGATCCACGGCCCGGTAGACGGTCCCCATCGCGCCTTCGCCAGCGAACCGCAGGTCCGGGTACCGCGCCGCCAGGGACGGAGGGATCCTCCTGCGCTCGATGGACGGCTCCCTCCCGTCCTTCATCAAGGTCGGGGCAAGTCCGGGCTCGCTCTGGAGATCCTTCGTCCACATGGGGATCCCCAGAGTTAGGCCATCGCCTCACGGGATGCCCATGAGATCTATGTTGAATTGACAGGAACTCTGGAATTTTACTAAATTGGAAGATCTTTGGCGTTGGCCGCCGGAGAGCGATCCAGGCGCTCCAGCAGCCGCACCAGCTCCGCCACCGAGTCCACGGCCAGCTTGTCCATGACGCGGCCGCGCTGCAGGCGCACCGTCTGCTCGGCGGTGCCCAGCTCGGCGGCGATCTGCTTGTTGAGCAGCCCGCGGGCCACCATCCGGCACACCTGCCACTCGCGGGGAGACAGGGAGGCGAAGCGGGCCCGCAGCGCCTCGAGCTCCTGCTCGGCGGCGGCCGCCGCGCGATCCTGCGCCAGCGCCCGCTCCACCGCGGCCAGCAGCTCCCCGGTGCTGAAGGGCTTGGGCAGGAAGTCCACGGCGCCGGCCTTCATCGCCTTCACCGCCGCCGGCACGTCCCCATGCCCGCTGATGAAGATGATGGGGTGCAGCCACCCCACGCGCCGCAGCTCCTCCTGCAGCTCCAACCCGTTGAGCTCCGGCATGCGCAGGTCCATCACCACGCACCCCGGGCGCCTGCCGGGTCCGTGCGCCAGCATCTGCCGCGGATGGGCGAAGCCCTCCACCGCGTACCCCTCCACCTGGAACATGCGCGTGAGGCTGCGCAGCACCGAGGGATCATCATCCACGACGAACACCGTGGGAGGCGATGGAATCGACGTGCCGTCCAAGGTGGCCCCCTATCCAGCCAGTGGCTCCACGGTAGCATGGCGCTCGGGGACGAGCGGAAGCGTGCAGCGGAAGAGCGCGCCACGGCCCGGCCCTCGCTCGGCCTGGAGGCGGCCCTGGTGCACCTCGAGCAGGGAGCGGCTGATGGACAGCCCCATGCCCAGGCCCTTGGCCTTGGTGGTGAAGAAGGGCTCGAAGAGACGCGCGAGCACCTCGTCACTCAGGCCCGGGCCCGTGTCCTCCACGACGAGCTCCGCCCGATCCTCCAGCGGGCGCGTGCGCACCCAGATCCGCCGCTCGCCGGGAGGGCAGGCGCCCACCGCGTCCAGGGCGTTCATGACGAGGTTGAGCACCACCTGCTGCAGTTGCACGCCGTCCGCCCTGACGGGCAGGGGCGACTCGGCCAGGTGCAGCGTGAGCGTGGCCCCACGCAGCTGCGCGTCGTTGCTCACCAGGCGCATCACCCGTTGGATCAGCTCGTTGAGATCGTACTCGCCGAAGCAGACCTCGCCCTTCTTCAGCAGCGCCCGCATGTGGCGGATGACCTCCCCTGCCCGCTTGTTGTCGGAGACGATGTCCTGGAGCATCTCCCGCAGCAGGGGGAGATCCGTGGGTGAGCGCGTCAACAGGCGCTGGGCCATCTCCGCGTTGGTGAGGATGGCGGCCAGGGGCTGGTTCAGCTCGTGGGCGATGGAGACGCCCAGCTCGCCCACGGCGGCCACGCGCTCCAGGTGGGCCCGCTCGTCCCGGGCCCGGCGAGCCTCCAGCTCGGCGCGCCGGCGGGGGGTGACGTCCACCAGGGAGACGACGGCGCCGCCCTCGGGCAGCTCCAGGTGCCGGGCGCGCAGCTCGAACCAGGTGTCCTCCGCGAAGCCGCGGAACTCCACCACGCCTTCGTGGGCGTGGCCGCGGAGCACGTCCAGCAGCAGCGCGGCCACCGGCGCCATGTCCGGGTTGCCGGTGCGCGCCGCCTCGCGGAAGTGCTCCAGGTAGGCGATGCCCGGCGCGAAGAGCGCCTCGGCGGTCCATCCTTCCAGCACCTGGAGCCCGGCCGGAACCGGGTTGGCCCGCAGCACCACCCCGTGATTGTCGAGGATGGCCACCGCACCCGGCAGCGAGTCCAGCACCGCCAGCTGCAACCGCTGGGCGCCCATGCGCCGCCGGCGCTCCACCAACAGCACGACGATGAGCGCCGCCTGCAGCGCACCGGCCACCAGCACGCCCGTCACCAACCCGCGGTAGCGCTCCCAGAGGCCCGGCTGGCGGAAGTGCACCACACTGCCGGGGGGAAGCCTGCTCTCGGGGATGTTCCAGCGCTGCAGCTCCCGGGCGTCGAAGGCCAGCTGGTTGACCTCGAAGGGACCGGGGGGGAGGCTCGAGGCCCGCTCGCCCTCGAGCAGCCGGAAGGTCCGCCGCGCCACCTGCCGGCCGAGCTCCTGGTAATCCAGCAGCATGCCTCCGACGATGCCACTGCCCAGCATCGTCCTGTGGACGCTGAAGATGGGGGGACTGCCACCATCGGCGTGCAGTATCCGCAGCACGTCGTACGCGCTGAGGTTGCGGCCCTGCGCATCCCGCATGAAGCCGATCAGGAAGACCACGCTGTCCGCGGGCAGCTCGCGCATCCACCGCCGCAGCTCCTCCAGCGTCAGCCCGGGGAGCCCGATGAACCCGCGGTCCGGCGCGGCGGAGCGGATCTCCTGCTCCACGAAGTCCCAGGCCTCCAGCTCCCGCTGGCTGGAGCCGAGCACGAGGACGACATGGCGCGTGTCCGGCAGGAGCCGCAGCGCCGTGCGCACGGTGGCCGGGACGTCGAAGTCCGCCCAGTTGCCCCGCACGTAGGGGCTCGCGGGCAGGGCCTCCGCCAGGAAGTCGTCGTTTTGGACGGAGAGCAGCGGCACCTGGGGCCACAGCTCCTGCTGGAGCTCGAGCGCGAAGGGGGTGGCATCCGCGAAGACGACGAGCGCATCGGGCCGGCGGTCGCGGTACTTGGCGACATAGAAGTCACGCAGCGCCCGCTTGTACCCGGCGCTGCCGAACCAGGCCATCTCCAGGTGCTCCACGTTGACGGTGACGGACTCCCGCCACTCGCTCTGCATCACCTGCCGGAAGTTGCGGGTGAAGTCCGCGGTGGCCGGGACCGTCACGTCCTCCGGCACGAAGAGCAGCACCGTCTTCGCCCGCTCCTCCGCCACCGAAGGAGCCGCCCACAGCAGGAGCAGCAAGGCCAGCACACGCATCACGGACCGCATGATACCCGGCGCGAAGGAGGCACCCCACGGAGGAATAGTGGCCACAGTGGAATATTCTGGAATCAGGCGTTACCCTGGATTTCCCACCTGCTGAGAGGAACCCAGACCATGACGTCGCCCCCGACCCGCTGCCTCCTCCGTGCGCTGCTGTCCGGCCTGCTGCTCACCGGTTGTGGAGGTGTTCCCGATGAAGACGGACCGGTGCCCGCCGGTGCGGAGCCCGTGGGCACCCGGGAGTCCGCCATGTGCTCCCTCATGAGCGTCACCGACCTGACGGTGAGTGGCATGGACTCGTACGATGGCGTCATCGCCGGGGCCGGAACCTGGACGGTCTCTCCCAACGCCAACTCCGTGTACATGGAGTACTTCCTCGACAACAATCCGACCCCCACCCGGCAGTGGCTTCCCGGCACGTATGATCCATCCACGGGAAAAACCTCCGGCACCTGGTCCTACAGCATCGGCAACGTCAGCTGCGGTGGACACACGGTGGTGATCAATGCCTACCCCCGGCACATCAGCAGCAACGGGGCGGAGGAGATCTGCCCGACTCCGAAGACGCTCACCCGGACCGTCATCCAGGACGGGGCCTGCCGGCCCACCACGTCCGTGTCCTGCCAGCGCATCTCGCGCTCGACCATCCGCTGCACGGGGACGGCCAGCGGCGGCTCCGGCACCTATACGCCCTACTGGCAGGAGTCCTGGGACTCGGAGATCTACCAGGAGCAGTACCTCTTCGACTGGTACCAGCGCCCGTGGACCGCGGACTTCCAATGCGTCGAGACCACCTCGACCACCTGGTACGATCAGAACCAGTACCACTTCCGGGTGATCGACAGCACGGGCATGCCGTCGACCGTCAGCTCCAGCCCGGTCTTCAAGTGCATGCCGGTGGCATGACGTCCCTCGTGGACGAGGGAGCCGCCGGATCCTCCGGGGCTCCCTCCCCGCGGCCTCAGGGCGGGCCGCTCCAGGTGGGCGTGCGAACGGACGGCACCAGGGGGAACCGGGAGAGGGAGACCGCCCCCGCGTTGGCGGCCGGCGCATCCACTCCGGGAGCCCCGCCCACCAGGAGGCCCGTCCCGGACAACGCGACCTGATAGCCGAACTCTTCCTCGGCCGAGGCTCCCTCGCGGTAGAGCTTCGTCCCCTCGTTCCACGCGCCCCCGGCCCGCTGGAAGACATACAGGGCCCCGGCGTTCCGGCCCTTGTCCGCATCCTGGTACGCCCCCGCCACGAGGGTGTCCCCCACGAGCGCCACGGATATGCCGAAGGCGCCTGCCGAAGGCTCACCACCGGGAACGAGCCGGGCCTGCTCGAGCCAGCGCTCGCCACTTCTGGAATAGACGTACACGGCTCCCGGGGACCGGGTGCCTGCCTTGTCCTCATCCAGCTGGGCGCCCACCACCGCCGTCTCCTGGTGCAGCGCCACGGAAGAGCCGAAGAAGTCGAACTCGTCCCCCTGACTGGCCAGCAGCTTGGCCTGCTCGGACCACCGCCCGTCCTTGAACACGAAGACGTAGGCGGCACCCGCGGCGTCGCCCTGGGTGCCATCCGCATCCGCGCCGATCAGGAGGGTGTCTCCAGACAGGGCCACCGAGATGCCGAAGTGCGCAGAGGCCACGCGATCGCTCGCGAAGAGCGTGGCCTCCAGGGTCCAGGTGCCCTCCTGCTTCGAGTACACATACACGGCCCCCTCCTTGCGGCTGCCCGTCTCGAAGGCGCCCACCGCCACCCGGATCCCATCCGTCGCCACGGCGGTGCCGAAGAGCCCGACCCCCGCCTCCCCAGGCGTGAGCCTGGCGCGCTCCACCCAGTCACAGCCCGGGCCCCGCCGCTCGAAGATGGAGGCGGCTCCGGTGGTGGTGCTCCCCTCCGATTTGCCGAAAGGCGCGCCAATGACAATCACCTCGCCCGCCATGGCCACCGCTTGACCGAAGGTGGCGTTGGCGCTCACCTGGCTGTCAATCAGCGGGCAACCCGCCCCCCATCCCCCCTCCGGCCCGCGCTCGAACACATAGGCCGCACCCGAGGACAGGCGCTCGGACGTCGCGCTGCCCGGAGCACCGATGAGCACGCGCTCGCCATGGACCGCCACGGCGGCCCCGAACTTCTCCACCTGCGCCGGCCTCGGGGACACCAGCGTCGCGGTCTGCCCCACGTCGCCCCCGTCGGGCAACTCCCCCCCATCGGGCAGCTCCCCCCCGTCGGGCAACTCGCCACTGTCGGGCAGCTCGCCGCCATCGGGCAACTCGCCGCCATCGGGCAACTCGCCGCCATCGGGCGGATCTTGCTTGGGTGGAGGGATGCGGCAGCCCAGGGCGAAGAGCAGCGTCATGCCACAGAAGAGCGCGCCCCATCGGGAGGCACGGGCGGTCCGCTTCCTTCCGCTCACCTGAAAGACCATGAGGCTTCCTCTTTCCGGTTGACCCTTCCACCAAAGCACGAAGGACCCCTCGGCGTCCCACCCTGTCCACCGGGCGGATACGCGAGGAGTCCTCGTGGACTACGGTATGGCTGGCATTACTCCGCGCAGGCCAGCGACCGGGCGGCGCGGCGGCTCACCTTGCACGGGCTCAGGCGGTGGACGTTGCCCGAGTCGAGCCGCACGGCCATCGAGCCACGATCCTCGCCATTGGGGCCATTGATGCGGAACTCGTAGTAGGGCCGCATGGGCGAGCGGGAGACGGCGCCCTCCGTCGTGGGATCCCACGTGAGGATGCCCTCGTCCAGGGTCTCCTCCGCCTTCAGACCGGCATGCACCTGGGCGAGGCCCCGCGCCTGGACGAGATCAATCCCGGTGAAGCGGCGCGCCTGCGGCAGCACCCACGCCTGCTGGTACGCGGCGGTCTCCATGTCCAGCATGGCCATGCCCACCAGCATCCGCCGGGTGTCGAGGAAGGGCACCAGGTAGTAGTTCCACTCGCGCCCATCCGGGTACACGCCCTTCACCTCGTAGGGGTGCCAGGGGGTGGCCTTGGACAGCACGTTCCACATCTCGGAATCCGTCACATCCAGGCCGCCGAGGCGCAGCGACTCGATGGCGTTCTGCTGGGCGAGGCGGGCCGTCGAGCGCTGGCCCTGCGCCAGCGGGCTCGCGGGCTCCTTGGCGCGGAAGGGCTGCATCGCCGCGGGAGGCGCATCCGGGGGCGGATCCCAGAGGACCACGTACTTGTTGTAGTACGTATCCGAGGGGCCGATGCTGGTGAGCACCCGGTAGTACGTGGCGCTCCAGGTCGAGCCGGACGCGCTCCGCTGGCCATCGTCGTAGGAGTTGAAGCTGGAATCCCAGTCACCCCCGGGCCCGCCATCCCGGAAGATGACGCCGAGGATGTTGCCCGACACATCGTCCACCACCATCTTGTGGACCATCACCCAGTGGTCGCCCTGGCCATAGATGGGGACGATGTTGGGCGAGCGGTAGTTGCGCAGGGTGCTGATCTGCTGGCTCAGCGCGGCGGACTGCTGCGTATCCGTATACAGCGAGCTGATCCAGTTGCCCCATCCGCCCTGGATGAGCGAGGTCTTCATCCCGTCCGGATTGCACTGCTCCGGCCAGTAGTTCATGGGCGAGTTGGCCCGACAGGAATTGAGGATGGAGTTCTCATCCGGCGGAGTCACGTTCCGGAAGGCCTGGATGGACATCCGCGAGGCGCCCATGAAGCTTCTCGCCGTGCCGGCGCCCAGGCTGCCATTGATATCCGCGGTCGTCAGTGTCGGCGGAAAGTTGACCTCGTAGGTCACCGTGCCCGCGACACTGGTACCAGACATCAGAGTCGCGGCCAGGCCCACAACCAGCTTGTTGCATTTCCTCATTGCAGAGCTCCTGCTCGGCTTCGCGGTTTTGGAGACGCCTCTTCCCCAGAAGATTATTTTTCAAGGTAAACCACGTTTTCACGCTCCGTCAACGACATACTTTGACGCCGCTTGAGATTTTGAGATTCGCCCCGTTCACCCCCTCCTGGATTCCTCGCGAATCCCCGAGAAACATCATGGCTCCAATGTAAAAGCCCCCCGGAACCAGCCCCCGCCAGACCAGGACGAGGAGTGAAACAAGTAGGAGCCATTTCTCTCGTTTTACTATATATTCATTATTCTCCCCATTGACTCGTTGGAGGATACTTGATGCGGCCTGATTGGATTCGACCCACCTTGTTTGCCTTGCTGGGCGTGACGTTGGTGGACTGTGGACCCGCCCCGGAACCCACGCACAATTCCTCCGAGGACCCCATTGGCTCGAGCACGGCGCAGCTGTGCAGTGGCCTGAGCATCACCAACCTCGTCATCCAGGGCGTCAGCTCGTACCAGAACGAGATTGGTGGCGGAGGCACCTTCGAGGTCTCCACGGGCGCCACGGGGGCGCGCCTGGAGTACCTCGTCAATGGAGAGCTGCTCACCAGCGAGGAGCGCCCCAACAACCCTGGCTCCTCCGCCGACAACGACTGGCGTTTCAGCGAGCAGAAGGCGACGTGCGGGGCGAGCCTCTTCCAGGTGAAGGCCTACCCGATGGTGGTGGACAGCCAGGGTGTGCGCACCACCTGCTTCCTCAACCCCAGGGTGACGACCCGGCTCTTCGTTCAGGGCTGCCCCAGCGTGGCCGCTGGCGGCGTGCACTCGGTGGAGCTGAAGGCGGACGGCACCCTGTGGACCTGGGGCGGCAACTCCTTCGGCCAGCTGGGCGACGGGACGGCCACCGGCCGCTCCACGCCGGCGCAGGTCTCGGGCTTCGGCGGCATCGTCGCCATCGCCGCGGGCTACTACCACACGCTGGCCCTGGAGGAGACGGGCACCGTGCTGGCCTGGGGCCAGAACGTCCAGGGACAGCTCGGAAACGGGACGACCACCAGCCTCGCCAGGCCGATGCGGATCGCCGGGCTCACGGACGTGGTGGCCGTCGCCGCCAACGGCTACCACTCGGTGGCGCTGAAGGCGGACGGCACCGTCTGGACCTGGGGCTCCAATGCCTACGGTGAGACGGGAGATGGAACGACCACGCCCCGCTTCACGCCGGTGCAGTCGCGCGCCGGCAACGCCATGGCCATCGCGGCCGGCGCCAACCACACGGTGGCGCTGCTGCAGGATCGCACCGTCTCGGCCTGGGGCTACAACGGCTATGGCCAGCTCGGGGATGGGACGACGACGGTCCGCTACGCGCCGACGCCGGTCGCGGGGCTCAGTGGCGTGGTCGCCATCGCCGCGGGCGCCCAGCACACCGCGGCCGTGAGGCAGGACGGCGGCCTCTGGACGTGGGGCAGCAACACCCACGGCCAGCTCGGAGACGAGAGCTTCACCAACCGCACCAGCCCGGGGCCGGTGGCGCGCCTCTACGGCATCACCTCCGTCGCCGGTGGCGTCACCCACACGCTGGCCCGGACGCAGGACGGCTTCGCCTGGGCCTGGGGCAACAACTCCCAGGGGCAGCTCGGAAACGGGACGACCACGTCCAGCCCCGCGCCCGTGCTGGTGTCGGGACTCTCCGGAGTCAGCATCCTCTCCGCGGGCGCCAACCACTCGCTGGTGAAGACGCAGGACGGGAACGCGCTCGCCTGGGGCAACAACGCCCAGGGGCAGCTCGGTGATGGGACGACCCGGACCGCTCCCGCGCCCGTGCAGGTGTTGCGCTGACGGGCCCGCTGCGTGCGGCCACGCGTCTGGCGCGGCCGCACGCGGTACCTGGCCTGCTTACTGGCAGAGCCGGGTGTACGTGCGAACGGGCGACTCCATGCCGCTCGCGTCCATCACCTTGTAATAGATGTACTGCCGGTAGAAGTTGTCACGGGTGGTGGCCGGCATGCAGTAGACGCCGAAGGAATTGGAGCCCTGCTCCCAGTCGGAGTAGCTCGAGCCCCAGTCGGCCTGGATGCCTTCCCGCCAGTACGAGACGTAGGGGCCGCCCTCGCCCCCGCTGCCGCTTCCGGTGCAGTTGATCGTCGTACCGGACTGCGAGCACGTCAGGGTGGCGGTGGGGCAGCCCTGGGTGAAGCTGGCGGTCTTGATCATGGAGCCGGTGGTGCACCGGCCGGGCGCGGGCGTGGCGCTGTCGAAGACGGCCGGGTAGCCCCTCACCTCGAAGGTGTGCGTGCCGCAGGCAATGGGGCTGTCATTGAAGGTCCACGTGCCCGAGCGGTTGGTGTCGCCCAGGATGGGCTGGGTGCCGCGCAGGACACCATCCACGTAGTACTCGAGGATGATGCCGTTGGCGGGATAGACCACCGACCACGTCCCGCTGCCGGTGGACAGCGTGCCGCCCCACGAGCTGACCACGCCCGTGTCGAGCGAGGTGACGGCCGCCCCGGCGCAGTCCAGGGCGGACTCCTGGGTGCCCAGGGCCTCCGCGCCGGCCGGCTCCAAACCGGCCTCGTCAGTCGCACCGCCACACGCGGTCATCATCAATCCGGACACCAGGGAGCACAGGGGCAGGCGAATCGTCTTCCACGACATGAGGCAGTTCTCCAGACAGGGGGGATCACACGGACTTCAGCGAGGGAAGCAGCGCGGGGATGCGGGCGCTCAGAACACGCAGATGTAGGAACGGGAGAGGACCGCGGACTCCAGGCCGTTGGCGTCACGCATCTTGAGCTTGATCGTCAGGTCCCCGTTGTAGGGGTACTGGATGTTGGTCTTCTGGGGGCAGAAGAAGGAGTTCGTCAGGGGGCCCTGGTACCAGCCGGTCTGGTACACCGCGCCGGTGTCGTTGTTCTCCTCGATCTCGCTCCAGAACGCCGTGAAGGGCCCGCCGGTGCCGCCGCTGCCGCTCGCCGTGCAGGTGATGGTCGTCGTGGAGGTGCGCGAGCAGGACCAGGCGGCGGTGGGGCACGCCTCGGAGAAGGTGGTGGACTTCACCATGGAGCCGGTGGTGCACCGGCCGGGCGCGGGCGTGGCGCTGTCGAAGACGGCCGGGTAGCCCCTCACCTCGAAGGTGTGGCTGCCACAAGCAACGGGGCTGTCATTGAAGGTCCACGTGCCCGAGCGGTTGGCGTCGCCCAGGATGGGCTGGGTGCCGCGCAGGACACCATCCACGTAGTACTCGAGGATGATGCCGTTGGCGGGATAGACCACCGACCACGTCCCGCTGCCGGTGGACAGCGTGCCGCCCCACGAGCTGACCACGCCCATGTTGAGCGAGGTGACGGCCGCCCCGGCGCAGTCCAGGGCGGACTCCTGGGTACCCAGGGCCTCCGCGCCGGCCGGCTCCAGCCCGGTCTCCCCGGGGATACCCCCACAGCCAGACAGCACCAGTCCGGACAGCAAGGCACCAACGACAGAACGGGTCGGGTCGAAGCGCATAGGCGTGTTTTCTCGGAGAGAGGTGAAATTCAGCTTAGATGATAATTTTCCGCCAATCCAGTGCTCGCGGCGTTTTTTCCTGCCCTCCCCCCGCCGTTGCCCGCGTGCGTGGGCGGGCAACGGTGGAGCCCGTGCTCAGGTGCAGGTGGAGTACCAGCCGCACCAGCCGGAGAGGCACTCGGTGCCGGTGAAGCACGCGGCGCCCGCCGGCTTCTTCTTCACACACAGGTTGGTCCAGCCCCAGTCGCAGTACTGGGTGGACGGGCAGTCCGAGTCCGAGTTGCAGAGGCAGGTGCCCAGGAAGTCGCAGCTGTTCTCGGAGCACTTGCCGCTGGCGCAGTGCACGTTGAGCTCACACGTCTGGCCCACCACGCGGGCGTTGGGGGCATAGCGCTCGCCACACGCGATGGGGTACTGCGCCTCGCGGGTGGACTTCTCCACGTAGGCCGCCACGCCGCTGGTGTCGATGTCCGTCGCGGCGTTGGCCATGCCCGTGCGCGGCGACAGGCCGCGCTCCCACGTGCGCAGGAAGGACTCCGAGGAGCCCTCGAGGCCCGTGGTGTTGGCCCCCAGGTTCTTGAGCTCCTTCAGCAGATCCGGCAGCAGGCCCACGTGCGCCAGGCCGTACTCGTCGAAGTCCGTGTTCAGGCGCGCGGGCCCGGAGGTGCGCTGCTGCCTGGCCTGCGCGTCCGCCTCGGCCTGGAAGCCCGCCGAGCACGCCCCGTACGGACCGAAGCGCGGCCGCGTCTGCTGGATGAAGCCGTTGAAGTCCGCGCCGAACGCCATGGGCACCTTCAGCCCCTGGCGGCCGAACTCGTACATCTGCGCGAAGGAGCGGGACGAGCCATGGCAGGTGTTGGCCACGGCCGTCTTCGTGTACGTCCGCATCTCGTCGGGCGCCGTGCGCAGGCCGAAGATGCCGCCCGTCTGCCGCAGGTAGCCCACCACCCACGCCGGCGTCGTCTTCTCCTCGGCGGCCACCTTCGGGGCCACCACCTCGCGGAAGTGGCCGTGCGAGATGAAGAGCGGGTAGTAGCTGTTGGTCTTCGCCAGCTCGAAGGTGTCCTGCACCGAGCGCTCGGACATGTGCGCCATGTCGATGAGCATCCCCTTGGCCATCATCTCCTGCACCAGCGCCTTGCCCTCCGCGGTGAGGCCCTTGGTGTTGCGGCAGTTGCCCGCCGCGTCCCGGGCCACGTCGAAGCCCAGCGTGAAGCCGTTGCCCGTGACGCCGCAGTCGTAGTCGATGTGGCAGTTCTCCAGGAACTGCGCGACATGGAAGACGGCGTTGTGCATGGCCGCGCCGCCGAAGCGGTTGTCCAGCTGGTGCACCGGCTGCAGCGAGCGCACTCCCAGTGAATAGAAGCGGTTGAGCTCCGAGCGCCAGTCCTTGGTGCCGAACAGCTTGCTCACCTCGATGGAGAGCACGATGGCCAGCTTGCCGGACGCGATGATCTGCCGCGCGTGCGCGGGCGACAGGGCGATCTCCGCCCAGTCCGTGCGCGCGTCGAAGTCCCGCGCCATCTGCAGCTGCACCTCGACGTCCGCCATCTCGTCGCAGGGCCGCTTGAGGTTCTGGTAGGGCAACGCACTGCACAGGAAGCCGTTGCTCACCAGCGACACCGTCACCAGGGACATGCCTCCCTGGTGGGCCTTGCGCAGCCAGCCCTCCCACGACTGCTGGTGGGCGATGGTGTCCCAGCGCGGCCACTGCGTGTTCACCTCCTTGCGGCCCAGGTGCAACCCGGTGTCGCCATCCGTGCCCTCCACCATGCCGATGGCCTCCGAGGCCACCGCCCCGCCGATGCTGAACAGCTCCTTCAGCAGGGGCACGTTGCTGAGGTCCACGTTGGCGGAGTTGGGGCACAACTTGAGCATGTTGCTCAGGTCCATGCGTACCCGGGCATGATCGCTCTCGGGCTCGCCTCCATCACAGTTGGTCAGCGTGCCGGTGTGGCCGCCGTGGAACCAGCCGCCACTGAAGGCCTGCTCGGCGAACATGTGGTGGTGCAGCTCGGCGAAACCCGGCACCACCGCCTTCTGCTCGAGGGCGGCGGTGGGCCCGGGCGCCGGGGGCTCCTCCGTCACCGGGGTACAGGCCTGAAGCAAGGCGAACGCGGACAGCAGGGACAAGGGGCGTCGTGACATACGCGGCAACTCCTTTCGGTTGAAGCAAGCCGCCATCCCACTTCTTGTTCCAGGAATGAGCAAGCCGACAATCAAGCATTCATAGAAAGCTTGCCTTTCATTGTATTCCCCTGTATTTCCGGGCTATCCTCTAGAGTCACGTGCGTCTGACTTTCTCCAAACGCCGAGAAGGACGAATCCGAATGTTCAATCGCCGCCTCGCCGCCTCACTTGCAGGGCTTTCCCTCCTGGCCGCCACCGGCTGTGGAGGAGGACCCGAGGAGATCCAACATCCCGGCCCCGTGGGCCAGGGACTCACGTGGGAGGAGTTCCGCGCCCGGGTGTACCAGGATCCCGAGGGCGTCTTCGTCTTCGACGGGGACGTCGCCATCCACGACGAGAACACGCTGCGCGAGTTCTTCGACAGGCGCCTGAAGAACGGGCAGCTGATCGTGGGGACCTCGGGGGGCGTGGACGTGAAGTGGGACGACACGCAGAAGCTCAACCTCACCTACTGCGTGAGCAGCACCAGCTTCACCAGCGCCCAATACAGCGCCACGGTGCAGGCGATGGCGGACGCGACCGCCGCCTGGGAGGCCGTGGCCAACGTCAACTTCATCCACAAGAGCGATCAGGACGCCAACTGCACCGCCACCAACCTCAACGTCCTCTTCGACGTGAGGCCGCTGAGCGGTTCGTACTGGCTGCGCGCCTTCGGCCCGGCCACGCCCCGCGACTCCCGCAACATCCTCGTCAACCCGGTCACCTTCACCAGCTCGCCGTACCCCGTGGTGGGACTGTTCCGCCACGAGCTGGGGCACGTGCTCGGCTTCGAGCACGAGCACATCCTCCTCGGCACCAACGCCCCCGAGGGATGCAGCGAGAACTTCACCTACCGCTCGCTCACCAGCTATGACTCCGACTCGGTGATGCACTACCCGGAGTGCAATGGCACGGCGGGCCTGTCCTTGAACCTGTCCCTCCTGGACGCCCAGGGCGCCGCCAGCCTCTACGGCACGCCGGGCACCCCGCCTCCTCCCCCTCCCCCGCCGCCCCCGCCTCCTCCCACCGACGCCACCAGCGGCACCCTGTCCGCGGGACAGAGCGCCTACCACGGCGCCTATGAGGTGGTCGCCGGCACCTACTTCAACGTGGAGATGAGCGGCACGGGCAACGCGGATCTCTACGTACACTTCGGCACGTACCCCACGGCCACCCAGTACACCTGCCGCCCGGCCCTCTCCGGCTCCTCCGAGGTGTGCAGCGTGCTCGTCCCCGCGGGCCAGACCCGGGCCTACATCATGGTGACGGCGGTCACCAGCGCCTCCTACACCCTGGCGCTCATGTACACCAAGCCCACCACCACCGGTACCATCACCGAGACGGCCAGCGGCAGCCTGTCCTCGGGCCAGTATGACTACCACGGCGCCTACGAGGTGGTCGCCGGCACCTACTTCAAGGTGGTGATGACCGGCTCGGGCAACCCGGACCTCTACGTGGGCTTCGGCGCGTACCCCACGCTCACCAGCTACTACTGCCGCCCGGCCCTCTCCGGCGCCGTCGAGACGTGTGACGTGCTCGTCCCGGCGGGCCAGACCAAGGCCTACATCATGGTGAAGGGCTCCTCCTCCGTCGCCACCCTCCTGGGCGGCGACACGTACTCCCTGGAGATCTCCTACACCAAGCCCATGCCCAGCGGGCCGGCGTCCGGCACGGCCAGCGGCACCCTGTCCCAGGGGCAGAACGCCTACCACGGCGCGTACGATGTGGCCCCCGGCACCTACTTCAAGGTGGTGATGACCGGCACGGGCAACCCGAACCTCTACGTGAGCTTCGGGGCCTACCCCACCACCACCAGCTACTACTGCCGCCCGGCCCTCTCCGGCGCCTCCGAGACGTGCAACGTGCTCGTCCCCCCGGGGGCCCCCAACAAGGCCTACATCATGGTGCGGGGCGTCAGCACCAGCTCCACCTACAACCTGAACATCACCTACGTCCGGCCGTAGTCTCCGGCCCCCTGGGGGGCGGTGGCCCTCGCGCCGCCGCTCCCCTGCCCTGACGGTGCGTGCAATCGATTTCCCTCCCAGTCGTCCTCCCTATAAGCGAATAAACCGTGGTAGACGGGGAAACCCGCCGCACGGGGCCGCAGAAATCAGGGGAGCCATCATGTCTGGGAAGCGTTCACGTACCATGCTGCTGTTGATACCGCTCGTCCTGCTGGGCGGGCTGGGCGCCTGGTGGGGCCTGTCCAGGCCGGAGCAGCCCGCGCCTCCCCAGGAAGCGGTCCGCCCCTCCCAGCCCGCGCCCGCGGCCCAGACGCCCGCGGCCACGCCGGCCCCGCCCGCCCAGAAGACGGCGGACGGCACGCGCGCCTGGGTCCCCGGCACGCTCTACCGCTACTCCCTGAGCGCCGACCAGAAGATCGCCTTCCGCAAGAAGCGGGCGGACGCGCAGACCATGCCGGAGATGAAGTTCAACCTCCAGGGCGAGTGGAACGTGGGCGTCGTCTCCGCCACCGAGACCCGGGTGGACGCCCGCGTGCAGCTCAAGCTGTCCACCTTGTCCGTCCTCGTCGAGGGCAACCCGGTGGCGCCCGACGCCCGCGAGGCGATGACCCGGGCCATGGAGCTGCCCTTCTTCTTCTCCATGGACAAGACGGGCATGGTGGTGCTCACCCACTTCGAGAACGACGCGGACTCGCTGGTGCGCGGCATCCACCGCGCCCTCGTGGCGGGCTCCCAGTTCGTGGTGGCCGGCGTCCCCCAGGACACCTGGAAGACCGAGGAGCTCGACACCACCGGCCGCTACGTGGCCGAGTACGTGCGCCAGACGCCCGAGCGCTTCGAGAAGAACAAGAAGTCCTACACCCATCTGATCACCCCCCAGGGCCTCGAGCCCATGTCGGGGAAGATCAGCCTCAAGGTGCGCGCGGGCGCCACCTTCGAGCTGGAGAAGGATCTGTGGGCCCGCTCCGTGGACGCCACGGAGCAGCTGGACGTGGACTCGGCGGATGAGCTGATGGCCGCCACCTATGAGAACACCCTGCGCCTGCGCCTGCAGCAGCGCATGTACGATCCCTCGCTCTTCAACTCCTTCAAGGCGCGCCAGGGCGCCCTGAGCTCCGCGCCCATGGCCAGCTTCGGTGGCGTGCAGCAGGATCCGCTGGACCAGTACCGGCAGGTGCTGGGCGGCAAGAACTTCGACACGCTGGTCAAGGATCTGCGCACCCTGCCCAAGGATCCGCTCGAGCGCGACGACGCGCGGGCGCGGGCGCTGGAGCAGATGCGCGCGCTCTTCATGCTCCAGCCGGGCGAGGCCCTCAAGGTCCCGGAGATCATCCGCTCCGGAATGGAGCCGGACGCGGCCAGCCCCATGCTCGGCGCGCTGTCCGCGGCCAGCAACAAGGAGTCCATCCAGGCCCTGTCCACCGTCATGGGCGATGGCTCCCTCCCCCATGACATCCGCATGGACTCCGTGGCCGCCATGGGCATGGCGGGTGAGCCCAACCGCCAGGGTGTGGACGCGCTGCGCGAGATGACGCGCAACCCGGATCCGATGCTGCGCGACACCGCCGTCCTGGGGCTCGGCAACGCCGCCTACCAGATGGGGGATGACAACGCGCGCGACGCGGAGTCGCTCGTCTTCGAGCTGAACAACAGCTACCGCACGGCTTCCACCCCGGAGCAGCAGGCGCTGGCCCTCCGGGCCCTGGGCAACACCCGCTCGCCCACCATGATGTCCACCCTCCAGGAGGCGCTCGGCTCGCCGGATCCGCGCATCCGCACGGCCGCCATCGAGGCGCTGCGCAACGTGCCCGGCACCGACGCCGACCAACTCCTGTCCCAGTACCTCCTCGCGGATCCCGCCTCCGAGGTCCGCCGCGCCGCCGTCTTCTCCGCCAGCTACCGGCCCCTACCGCCCCTGCTCCCCGCCCTGGGACAGGCCCTGCGCAAGGACGCCGTGGATGGCGTGCGCGCCGACGTCATCCGCCTCCTGGGCGCCGTGCGCGGCGTGCTGCCCGAGGCCATGGCCCTGATTGCCTGGTCCAGCCAGAACGATCCCAACGCGGATATCCGGCAGATGGCCCTCATGTACGTCAACACCCCCGCCACTCCCGTCCCGCAGGCGGGCCCCGCCACGCCGTAGCCGCCTCCTCTCCGCTCCGCCTCCCCCCTCCGAAACCGCCGGCCCCCCGCCGGCGGTTTTGTTTTTGCCATCGGATTCCAAATGCAGTAGAATACTGCATCACCACCGTAAAACATATCAGCCAGATGATTTAAAACATATCAACCAGATGATTTCCAGACCATTCCGGGCGATATGGAACTCCTGTATTCCGAGAGAAAATGAAAGGGAGGGCTTTTTTTTCGCCCGCACTCCGGGTAATAGTTTCGTTCCCCGCTGACGGGAATTGGAGACTATCCATGTTGAAGACTGCCTTTCGCTTTGCCGCGCTGGTAGCGGTAGCCGCTCCCACCCTGGCCGCCGCGCAGTTCACCGACTCGAGCACGTACGTGGTGGAGCCGAAGTATCCGGCCGCCGTGTATCCCTCCAGCTACGTGATGAACAACACGGTGCCCTGGGACACGGTCGTCATGCCGTTCAGCCCGACCCGGGTCTACTCGACGCCCGAGCAGGACACCGTCGTCAGTGACGAGTCGCGCATCCTGAACGCGCCGGTGTACTTCGACTTCTCGGACGGCCTGCGCGACGTGAACTACCTCCAGGCGGTCATCCCGGAGGCCACCACCCAGTTCGTGCCGCCCCCGACCGAGGGCCAGCCGACGACCCAGACCGCCCAGGTCTTCGAGAAGAGCTGGAACAAGAACGAGAAGGTCGGTAACAACATCTTTGGTGCCGGCTACGTCATCAACGCCTTCATCAAGGCCACCACGGCCACCACCACGCCCAAGACGGTCGAGGCGCTCGCCGAGGGCTATGTGTATGGCAAGGCCTTCAACGTCGAGAAGGAGCTCGTCCGCGCCCGCGCCTACATCAACGGCCAGCAGGGCGGCAGCAACAGCGGCACCGCCGCGCTGTACGCCATGGGCCAGACGATCTGGTCCACCAACCTCTACGCCACCTTCGCGCCCGCGCCGCTCAACTGGAGCCGCACCTTCTTCGACGTCTCCAAGACGTTCATGATCGGCCCCGTGCCCGTGACGGTGCGCGCCTCCCTGTCCGGCGCCGCCCGCTTCTCCCTGACCGGTGAGGTCGGCCCGACGGTGGCCCGCCTGACGGCGACGGCCGGTGGCTCCGCCAACGTGTCCGCCTCGGCCGGCGTCAACATCGTGATCGCCAGCTTCGGCGTGTCCTCCGACCTGCGCCTGATCAACGTCAACCTGCCCGCCGTGGGCGAGCTCTTCTGGCCCCTCTGCACGCTGGATTGGAAGCTGAAGTCCGACCTCCAGCTCAACTACCTGTCCGGTACCCTCCAGGGCTTCGTGAAGGTCAAGATCCTCTTCTTCAAGAAGACCTGGACCATCAAGATCGCCTCCTGGCCGGGCTGGACGCGCAACATCAGCCTGCTCAACATCTTCGGGTCGCTCAACCTCGGCATCTGCTGATTCCCGTAGCCCGTGGGCCGGCCCGCTTCCCGGGCCGGTCTCAACGACAAACGGCTCCGCTCTCGCGGGGCCGTTTTTTTTTTCTGGGGACGCAAGACAACACCACGGAAATCGTGCATAATCCAATATCAGCGACTACTGAGGTATGCTGCCACTCCGGGGACTCGAGCGGTCGAGTCCAGAGGGAGCACTCGGAAGACTCGCGTGCCGCATGAAGCGGTACTGGCAAGCAAGGGCCTGCCCCCGGTTGAGGGCAAGGCGCCCAGTGAGGACATGCGTATGACTAAGACAATCTGGGGTGGCATCGTCATCTCGGCGGCCGCGGTGCTGCTGCCCATGCAGGCGGAGGCGCAGGTCATCATCTCGACGCGCTGCACCGTCGACAACGTGGATACGAACCAGAAGGCGGAGTGGCGCGTGGAGTGGGCCCGCAAGTGCGGAACCATCCAGAACGTGGGAGATCCGGCCGCCTGGTTCGATACGGCGCAGGCCGCCGCGACCGGCGGGACGCTGAAGGACTACCGGGAGTCGGATCCCATCCGCAATCCCACGGGAGAGGGGGCGTTCACCGGCCCGCTCTACGAATTCAAGGTGAACTACAGCACCATGTTCGCGCTGTACCTGTCCGGGCCCACCTACCAGTACCAGGACTCCCGCGGGTACTACTACTGGCTGCGGGACTCGTGGCGCAAGAAGGGCCGGGCGCTCTACCCCACCTTCAGCACCACGTCGGTGATCGAGGCCCAGGACAACGTCCAGCTCTTCCCCCACCCGAATGTGATGTCGTCCGATCCGGCGGTGCGCGCGCAGGCGACCTGCCAGCTCTACACCGACAAGAACGGCCAGATCCCCACCACCACGCCCGTGCACGTGAACGGCTACTGCGAGTCGGCGTGCTACACCCCCGAGCAGCGGATCCTCTTCTCGGACGGGTACGTGTCCATCCTCGACGCGTTCAACGGGCTGCGCGAGGATCTGATCACCCTCTCCTCGGACTCCACGCTCGACAACCTCAAGCTGCAGCAGAACCGCACCTACAGCTACACCAAGGAGATCCGCGACGCGGAGCACACCATCTACGTCATCACCACCCGGTCCGGTGGCCAGCTGCGCGTCACGCACGAGCACCCGGTCATCAACGGTGAGGGCCGGATGGTGCAGGCGCAGACGCTCAAGGTGGGCGACGAGCTGGTGAAGAGCGACGGCAGCCTGGATCCCATCGTGGACGTCCAGAAGACGCTCCACTACGGCAAGGTCTACAACATCGCCCCGGAGACGACGGACCTGGTGTCCAACGTGCTGGTGGCGCAGGACTACCTGGTGGGCTCCGTGCGCTTCCAGAACGACGAGGTGGCCTACATCAACCGGATCATCCTCTACCGGGGGATGCCGGCCGAGGTCATTCCGTAACGAGCCGTCCGCAGACGCCGGCCCCCGGGCGGGCCGGCGCCACCGCCTGATTCTCCAGCGTCCGCTCTCATGAGGTCCGAAGTCCGATGAAGGCCATCAAGAACATGCTCGTCGTCGCGGGACTCGGGGTGCTCGGGCTCACCGCGATGTGGCTCACCCGGGGAGACGCGCCGCCAGCCGCCGCGCGCGAGACGGCCGCTCCGCTGCCGCCCGCTTCCCCGGTGCAGGCCTCGGCTGCGCCGCCCGCGGCGCAGGCCCGGCCCGCTGCCCTGCCCCAGCCTCCCGAGCTGCTGGCGGCCCCCGAGGAGATCCCCGGTGAGGAGGGAGAGCATGGGGAGTTCACCACCAACACCGACTTGATGAAGCAGAAGATCTTCAAGACGGAGCCCAAGCTCGCGCAGTTCGACTACTTCCGCGAGCACGTCCTGCTCGACTCCAACGGCCGCAAGGACTACCAGGCGCTGCTGGCGGACAGGGCCATGTACGAGCAGACGCGGCAGTCCCTGCTCCACCCCGAGTCCGCCAAGGACTCGATGCCGGCCAACGTCAAGCGCCTGATGCAGGTGGACTATCTGCGCGAGGCGCTCGCGTGGAAGGAGAACCCCGAGCGCAAGCCACTGCTGTCCGAGGTGGAGCGCATCATCCTCGAGGACTCCTTTGGCCCGGACATGGCGCCGGACGTGAAGCGCTCGCTGGCGGCGACGAAGTTCGAGCTGTTCGAGCTCCTCTACCGGCAGGATCCCGAGCGTGCCCTGGCCCTGGCGGAGTCCGCCCGGGGAACGCGGCTCGAGAAGCTCATGGAGTACATCGCCACGCGCGCGCAGGGAATCGTGGCGAAGGAGAAGGAAATGAGCCTTCAGGCGCAGCGGGCCCGCACGCCTTGAGGAGAAGTCCCCGTTCAACCCGTTTTTTCGAGCAACAGGAGAGAAGATGAGACACTTGAAGGGATTGTTGATGACGGCCGGCCTGACACTGGCCGCGGGTAGCGCGATGGCGGCGCAGCCCCAGGAGGCCGCCGCGCCGGTGATCCAGGGCAAGTTCTTCCGGGCGCAGGCGGGCAGGGCGGTACAGGGGGAGTACATCGTCGTCCTGAAGGAGAAGCCCAACGCCGCGCTGCCGCCGGTGGCCAGGCAGGGGGCGGAGCTCGCCCGGCTGCATGGCGTGGAGATCCTCAACACGTACGAGCACGCCATGCGCGGCTTCCACATCCGCGCCACCGAGGCCCAGGCGCTGGCGCTGGCGGAGCATCCGCTCGTCGCGTCCGTGGAGGAGAACGCCGCCGTCATGCTGTCCGCGCCCCTCCCGGCGAACCCGCAGACGGGCGCGCCGTGGAACCTGGATCGCATCGACCAGGGGACGCGGGCCTACAACAACACGTATGCCTACGAGCAGACCGCCGAGGGCACCCACGTCTACGTCGTCGATACGGGCGTCTCGGGCCAGAGCGATGAGTTCGCCCTCGACGAGTTCAACTTCGAATCCCGCGTCGACTCGGCCTTCATCGCCTGGGACGAGATGGGCGTGGGCAGCGCGGACTCCTCGCCGCAGAGCCACGGCACCTTCGTCGCCGCCATCATCGGGAGCCACACGTATGGCGTTGCCAAGCGGGTGCGGCTGCACTCCGTGAAGGTGGCCAACGACACGGGCTTCATCGACACCGCCCACCTCAACGAGGGCCTGAACTGGCTCGTGGCCAATGCCCAGACGCCGGCCGTCGTCAACCTCAGCGTCAACACGTTCCCCAGCATTTCGATCGACACGGCCGCCGCCGCCCTCGCGGACAAGCCGGGAATCGTGCTCGTGTCGGCGGCGGGCAACACGCTGCCGCAGCCGGGCAGCGGAAGCGTTGGCACCGACGCCTGCAACATCTCGCCCAACAACACCCCCGCCAAGAAGATCATCGTGGTGGCGGCGACGGACAAGAACGACCGGCGGATGTTCCCCGATCCCAACGCCCTGACGGAGGCCGGTAGGGCACTCTATTCCAACTACGGCCCCTGCGTGGACCTCTTCGCCCCCGGCGTGGACGTCCCCTCGCTGCTCAGTGATGGGTCGGCTGGCTATGCCAACAGCGGCACCTCGTTCGCCGCGCCGCACGTGACGGGCCTGGCGGCGATCCTCCTGTCCCAGGGCGTGCCGGCCTCGAGCATCAAGCAGCGGCTGATCGACGACAGCTTGAAGAACCTCGTCACCGATCCCGGCACTGGCTCCCCCAACCGGCTCCTCTACAAGAAGCCCCCGTCCACCCCGCTCTCCAATGGTGTGGCGGTGGCCGTCTCCGGTGCCGCGAACAGCATCAAGAACTACGTGCTCGCCGTCCCGCCGAGCACCACCTCGCGGACGCTGGTCTTCACCATCTCCGGTGGCACGGGTGATGCAGACATGTACGTGCGTGCCGGCGACCTTCCGGAGACGCACGTCTACAACTGCCGTCCGCTGCGCGCCGGAAACAACGAGACCTGCACCTTCAGCCTCGGCGCCTCCAGCCAGACGGTCAACTGGTTCGTGCAGCTGCGCGGCTTCACCGCCTACAGCACCACGCTCAAGGGCCAGTACTGAGCCGTTGTGCCCTCCCGCCCCCTGCTTCCAGGGGGCGGAACCCCAGAGGCTCCCGCTCTCGAGCGGGAGCCTCTTTCATTTGCGGCTGGAATGCCCGCGGACCCGGTCCTCAGAGCAGCTCGGAGCAGCTCAACCAGCAGTCGGAGTTGACCGTGCAGGGCTCACCCACCTTCGACGAGGTGCCCGCGCACACCGCCCCGCCACTGACGAGCGACTTGCAGTACCCGTTCTTGTTGACATACCCGGCGCTGTAGAAGGACCAGGACGTCTGGCTCTGGGTGACGTCGCAGATCTGGCACCCGCTCGAGGGGTTGACCTGCCCGTTGGAATAGGTCCTGCCGTTGATCTCGCACTTGCCCGGGCAGGGCTCGGAGACGCTCTGGGTGATCGTCATGCTGGGGTTGCCCGTGCACGCGGTCCAGGAGCCATCACTGGAGACGACCATGGGCCAGGCCGTCACCTTGAAGGAGTGCGTGCCGCAGGTGACAGGCGACTTGCTGAAGGACCAGGTGCCCGTGGCGCCGCCGCTCGCCCTCCCGCTCGCCTGCTCGACCCCGTCAATGAAGAACGCCACGAACGCCGCGTTGGCCGGGTAGGACACCGCATAGGTTCCCGCCGCCGCCATCTCCCCCGCGTAGGTGCTCACTCCCGACAGCGTCAGGCCGGTGACGGCCGAGCTGGAGCACATGGCGGACCTGGCCACGCCGAGCGCCTCCGGCTCCACCGGCTCCGAGGACTCGGGCACGGGCCCGCAAGCCGTCAGCATCAAACCCAGAACATACAGAGGAGAATGGATGGAATTGCGAATCATGGGGAATGTCTCCGGAGCTCGTGAAGGTCAGGGCGCGGGGGGATCGAAGGTGGAGATGATCCACCCCATGCGCTCGTGGCCGGACGTGTTCCACACCGGGTTCTTCCCGTTGAGGAACTGGCTGTCGCTGAAGTCAGACGCGCCCGAGCCCGAGCCATTCCCGGAGGTGTTGATGCCGATGGTGCTGGAGCCGTAGTAGGTGGGGTGGGTGTTGTCCGACTGGATGTAGTCGTAGCTGACGCCGGGGCTGGCGAGGTGGAAGTTGGCGTCGCGCAGCGTGGAGCCCAGGGTGGTGGTGATGCGGTGGACGTAGCTCGCCTCGGTCTCGCCCGGGCGGTAGCGGATGGCGTCGCGGTCGATCAGCCCGTCGCCGTTGGAGTCGTAGTCGGCCGCCATGTACTCGGCGAAGGAGTCGGCGCACTTGAAGCCATACTTCTCCGCCAGGTTGCAGGCCCGCCAGTTGCTCTTGGCCAGGTAGGGCAGGAATCTGGCGCGCTTGTTCACCCGGGTGCCCGTGGTGGAGTCCGTGCAGGGGGTGAGCACGTTGTCCGCGTCGAAGCCCGGGTAGTGGATGGTGGAGATGATCTTCACCTTGGCCGAGGTGGCGTAGGTGTTGATGGCCTGCATGGCCCGCTCCATGTAGAGGGTGCAGTTGAAGAGGGCCGAGTCCAGCTCGAAGTAGCTGCACGTGCCCGTCTGCTGCATGAAGGCCGAGCGCGCCTGGAGGTAGTCGTTGCCACACATCTCGAACATCACCGCGCGGGTGTTGCTCGCCTGCATGTACGAGCGCTCGGCGACGATCTTGTTGTTGTAGATGTCGTCGGCCCTGGCGCCGGACTTGGTGCGACGGATGACCTCGATGTGGGCGTTCCACTTCGTGGACAGGTACTCGCCATCCACGTAGGGAGCGGCACGCCGGGCCACGCTGTAGGGGGCACCGTTGTAGCCCGCGAAGAGCGAGTCCCCGTAGGCCACGACCCGGTAGGTCGCGGCCGCGTTGGGGCGATTGATGGTCCACGCGGTGTTCTGGTTGATGGTGCTGGCGGCGGCGGCGCCACCCGCCAGCGTGACCACGGCCACCACGGCGCTCGACAACTGGGAACGAACGGACATGCGCTTCTCCTTTTCACTCCGCTTCCGGAACGGAAAGCGCCCTCCGTTCTACCCGGAGTGAAAAGGATTTTCGATGGAAAGCAGAATATAATGCCTAGACTGTTTTCCGGGGCAGTGCGTCAACGGCCCTTGTAGGAGGGCTTGCGCTTCTCGGCGAAGGCCTTGAGGCCCTCGAGCCGGTCCTCGGTGGCGAGCACCTTCTCGTAGTGGCGCAGCTCCAGGGCGAGCGCCTCGTCCAGCTCGAGCGACAGGCCCTCGTCGATGGCGTGCTTGGCGGTGGCCACGGCGATGGGGGCGTTCTCCACGATGCTCTCGGCCATGGAGTAGGCCGTGTCCAGCAGGTGCCCCTCGGGCGCCAGCCGGTTCACCAGGCCGATGCTGAAGGCCTCGGCCGCGTTGAGCCGCCGGCCGGTGAGGATCAGATCCTTGGCCCGGCCCGGCCCCACCAGGCGCGCCAGCCGCTGCGTTCCGCCACCGCCGGGGATGATGCCCAGCTTCACCTCGGTGAGTCCGAGCTCGGCCGCCGGGGCCGCCACGCGCAGATCGCACGAGAGCGCCAGCTCGGTGCCCCCGCCGAACGCCGCCCCGTTGATGGCCGCGATGAACACGCAGTCACTCTTCTCGAGGGAGCGCAAGGTGCGCCGCAGCCCGTCGAGGAAGGCGCGCACCTCGGGCTCGCTCATGGTGCCGCGCTCCTTGAGGTCCGCGCCCGCGCAGAACGCCTTGTCCCCCGCCCCGGTGATGACCACCGCCCGGGTGTCGTGCCCGCGGGACACGCGCGTCACCATCTCCTCGAACTCCTGGAGCATCGCCCGGCTGATGGCGTTGCGCCGCCCCTCGCCGTCGATGGTCCAGATCTCGATGGGTCCTCGTGCGTCGACCTTGAACTCCGCCATGTGCCCTCCCTTGCCGGGCCCTGTGCCGGGCCGCGAATCCGTGCCCCCCAGACTGCGGCGACTCGACGGGGCCTGACAAGGTGGAAACGACGGCTTGTCCGGACTCGCACCGTGCTCAGCGGCGCGCCATGTCCGTCTGGATGGCCTCGAACTGCTCCAGGGCCGTGCGCAGGTCCTCGACGATCTCCCCGGCGATGACATCCGGATCCGGCAGGTTCGCCGAGTCCTCCAGGCTCTCGTCCTTGAGCCAGAAGATGTCCAGGCTCACCTTGTCGCGCTGGAGCAGTTCCTCATAGGTGTACTCCCGCCAGCGGCCCGTGGGGTTCTTCTTCTCGGACCACGTGGCCCGGCGGGCCTGCCGGTTGCCCGGCTTGTAGCACTCGATGAAGTCCTTCAGGTCCCCGCGATCCAACGGGTTCGTCTTCAGCGTGAAGTGCTGATTCGTCCGCAGATCGTAGATCCACAGCTTCCGCGTCCAGGGCTTCTCACTGGCGGGCTTGCGCTCGAAGAAGAGCACATTGGCCTTGACGCCCTGCGCGTAGAAGATGCCCGTGGGCAACCGCAGCAGGGTGTGCACGTCGCAGTCGTGCAGCAGCCGGCGCCGGATCGTCTCCCCCGCCCCGCCCTCGAAGAGGACGTTGTCGGGCACCACCACCGCCGCCCGGCCGTTCTCCTTCAGCAGCGTCTTCACGTGCTGAACGAAGTTGAGCTGCTTGTTGCTCGTGGTGGCCCAGAAGTCGTCCCGGACGATGGTGAGCGCCTCGCGCTCCTGCTCCCCCTCCTCGTTCACCACCGTGACGCTCGACTTCTTGCCGAACGGCGGGTTGGTGAGGATGACGTCGAAGCGATCGCCCGGATCTCCCTTGAGCGAGTCCTCCACCCGGATGGGAGGGGTCTCGTCATCACCGATGCCGTGCAACAGCAGGTTCATGGCGCACAGGCGGGCGGTGTTGGGGACGATCTCCCAGCCGTGGAGCGCTTCCTTCTTCAAGTGCTTCTTCTGGTCGCGGTCCAGCTTGTTCCGGGCGATGAAGTCATGCGCGGCGAGGAGGAAGCCGCCGGTGCCGCAGGCCGGATCGCAGACGGTCTCCTCCGGCTGGGGCGCCACCGCCTCGACGATGGCATGGATGAGGGGACGCGGCGTGAAGTACTGCCCCGCCCCGCTCTTGGTGTCCTGGGCGTTCTTCTCCAGCAGGCCCTCGTAGGCGTCGCCCTTCACGTCCGCGTCGAGCGTCATCCACTCCTCGCGGTCGAGCAGATCCACGACGAGCCGGCGCAGCTTGGCGGGATCCTGGATCTTGTTCTGGGCCTTGCGGAAGACGAGGCCCAGCATCCCCTTCTTCCTGCCCAGCGTCTCGAGGATGTGGCGGTAGTGCGTCTCCAGCGCGTCCCCGTCCTTGGAGATGAGGCTCGGCCAGTCATAGCCCTTGGGGACGGGAGACTCGCGGTTGTACGGAGGCCGCGTCTGCTCGTGGGCCATCTTCAGGAAGAGCAGGTAGGTGAGCTGCTCCACGTAGTCGCCGTAGGACAGGCCGTCGTCGCGCAGGACGTTGCAGTAGTTCCAGAGCCTCTGGACGATTTGCTGGGAAGGGTTGCTCATGGAGTGTGCTCGCTCGGCACCGGGTCCTATCAGACGGGGCGGCATGCCGCACCTCCTACGCCGTATGCGGACAGCGGGTAGACTGCGCCGCCCCATGCCGCGCCCATGAAGACGCCCTCGATTCTTCTTCAAGCCGTGATGCTGGTGACACTGGCCGCGTGCCGCGCTCACCCGAGCGCCCGCATGGGCTTCGCCCTGGAGTCACCGGGCCCGCGGGCGCCCGCGTTCAGGAAGTCAGGCTCGGGAACGGGGGCCCGGGCACTCCCCGCCGCCGAGGTGCTGGAGGGGACACGGGAGGTGCGTGTCCGGGCCTGGGAAGCCGCGCGCGGGCTGGAGCGCAAAGGGGCATGGCTGGCACTCGGACTCCACGTGGAAGGCGAGCGGGTGCGGCTGCTCGGGCTGCACACGCATGAAGGCAGCGGTGCCGAGGCACAGGACGAGGACGCCGAGCGCTTCCGCGGACTGGTGGAGTGGGCGCTCTACCGGTACGTGAAGGGACAGCGGGGCGAGGTGGTGCTGACACTGCGGCGGGGCGAGGGCATGTGGAAGGAGGAGGTGGAGTCCACCGGCCCGGTGCTCTCGGCCACCCTCCCCCAGGCTCCCTATGAGGCCTTCCTGCGT
>NZ_DASUNC010000004.1:0-76847 GCF_036277355.1 Archangium sp. | reverse complement strand
CGAGGAATTCCCGACGAGCCGCCTGCGCGAAGCCATTGACGAGCACGCGGTCCCCGCCATTGGCGCGTACCTGGGGGAGGTGCTGGTGCGCAACCTCGGCGGCAAGTGGATTCCGCGCCAGAAGCTCGAGGAGGCCCAGGTGCTCGTAGGCAACCGCGTCTGGCTTCCCTTCGTCCGGGCCCGCCACTACATGCGGTCGCGACAGTCGCTGCTGGACTGCTCCCTCACCTGGCTCTACCGCGTGGCCGAGCGGCACCGGGGCTGAAGGGGAGCTGAAACAGCACAGCATGCGCCCGTAGGACTTGCGCCTCGGAGTGGCGCGGTTTGCGCGGAGCGCGGGCCAGAATGTAAGCCCGCTTGACACGAACGCCGCCTCACTCCTGACCCCTGGAGTCATTCCATCCGGACCTCCCGCTGACGTAGGGTTGCGCTCGCATTTCCGAGCCCCCCGCACGACCGGGAAACCCAGGAGAAATGACATGCAGAGCACTTCATCCAGGAGAAAGCCTTCACGCGCCGTCCCCTTCTCGCTGCTCCTGGTGGGCAGCGTCCCGGCCGCCTGCGCGAATGCCCCGAAAATCGAGGCACTCCAACCGACTCGCACCGCCGTGGCGGAGCTGGATGATTGGGGAGCACTGCTCCTGGAGGCCGGCGTGCCCACCACCGCACTGCCTACAAGGGACACGCTCACCCTGGATGAGGTGAAGCGCCTGCGCCTGATGCTGTCCCTCCCCGCGAGCATGGAGCACTACGCCCCGCGGCTGGTGGCGGACACCGTGCTGCACGAGGTGGAACTGACGCAGAAGCCCGTGCGCCGGGAAGTCCTCAACCAACACCTCCAGCGCTTCCAGACGCTCTTCGTGTTGCGGCCGGATGGCTTTCTCGCGGCGGCCCTGACCGGCAGGGCGCAGCAGTGCGTGGGGCCCGTCGAGCCAAGGGACGGTGCCCTGCGGGCAGGGCCTTATGAGGTAGGCGTCTGGTACCGGCGCGGCCAGGACGGAGCCGCGCAGCGCGTGGTGGAAATCCCCGAGTCCCGGAAGTGAGGGGTTTTCCTCCCATGCCCACCAGGCTCAACCCCGGCACCACCCTCCGCGTGCAAGACATTGCCTACGAGGTGCGTCATATCCTCCATCGTCCGATTCCAGAGCAAGACACCCCCTCGGAGACACTCCTGCTCGCACGGTGTCTCTCCGGCCCACACGCCTCCAGCCAGGCACTCGTCCAATGTCTGAAGGCTTCACATGGCAACGACTGACGGTTTGGACGTCCAGAGACTTCGGACCACCCTTGGAGAGAAAGCCCGGCAGGCCCGGCGCCGTGCCAGGCTCACGCAGGCCGACGTCGCTGACAGGCTGGGGGTCGTGACAGAGGTCCATGGCCGTTTCGAGCGAGGCCAGGTACTCCCTGGTATTCCCAGCCTCCTGAAGCTCTGCCTGGTCTTGAAGGTCTCTTCAGACCATGTCCTCGGTCTCGATAAATCCCGAGCGCCACGCTGGGCCGAGCCAGAGCACCACGAGTCCCCCCAGCTCCGCAGGCTGCTCCGGGCCCTGCGCCGGCTGAGCCCGGCTCAACTCGAGCTCGTGGCCCGGAGGGTCCACCTGCTCCAGAAGAGCGGTGGCCCCCCTGCCGTTCCGTCGTCCAGCCCGGACGCGGCCTCAGGCCAGCTGCTGCTCGCGGCTGCGCACGTTCCACGACTCGCGCAGCGTCTCGGGGATGCGGAAGGGCGGGCGCTCGTGGCCGCGGCTCACCCATACGATTCCCTCCAGCAGCTTGCGCCCGAACAGCTCGCTGAGCTTCGCGTTCACCACGTTCGCCTCGTCGCCCTCGTCCATCACCCAGCCCAGCAGCTGCAGCGGCTTGATCAGCGCTCGCGTCCAGTCCGCCGCCGGCACGTCGATCAAATCCGCCGTCTCGTCGCCAATCAGATGGCGGATGAGCGTGCTGCACAGCCCATCGAAGATGTTGCCGGGGATGATGTGCTCCACCTGCTCGATGAGCGCCTTCGTCATCACCTTGCCCTGCTCGCAGGAGCGGAACACGCGCGCGAAGATGGCGTCCGCCAGCCGCGCCCCGTCCTCGTACGTCTCCGGCAACAGGCGCTCGTCCACGCCCATCACGTACCCCACCACCCGCCACGCGTGGTAGTAGGCCTGCTCCTCGCGCGGCTCCAGCGTGTAGCCCAGCTTCGTCAGCGCGCGGATCGTCACCACCGAGAACGTCACCAGCGTGCCCGCCATGTCCTCCTGGTTGATGGGCTGGCCCCACTCCGGATTCCACTGGCCCTTCTGACGGATGAGGTGGCGCACCGCCGCGTGCATCAGCCGCACCTTCTGCGCGTCCCGCAGGCCCCAGCCGTCCGGCTCCAGGCCTCCCGGCGACATCACGTCCACCACCATCTGCGCCGTCTCGATGATGCGCCGCTTGGTGTCCGTCTGCAGCCGCGCCGTCATGTGCAGCACCTGCACGCCCTCGGCCCCCGCGTAGCACGTGGGCAGCGACGCGCACACCAGCGCCACCACCGACAGCGAGCCACACCGGCTGAACACCGCCTGCCCCTCGCGGATGAGGTCCTTGTCCGCCCACGAGGGCAGCCTCACGCTCTGCTCGAAGTAGCCCCGCAGCGGCACCGGCAGCTGCTCCGCCGTCACCGTCTCGTGCGCCACCAGCTGCTTCATCAGCTCGTTGGCGGAACCCACCATCCCCTGCGCGAAGAGGCTCTGCACCGCCTCGTCCGCCGGCGGGTCACACACCTCGCGCATGGAATCCAGGAACTCGTTCGTCCAGTGCACGTCCGTCATGAGCAGTACCCCCGCGATATGGCTTCGCCCTCCGCATCCGCGCGAAGTGCGGCGCGCAGTCTGGCACAGCCCCACGGACTGTTCGATAAAGGATGCTTGCCCGCCTGCTCAGTGCACGGGGGGCTCGGGGGCCGGAGGCCGCTCCACCCGCGCGCGAGACCGGGGAAGGGTGAAGGAGAAGGTGCTGCCCTGCCCCTGCTCGCTCTCCACCTCCAGCGTGCCCCCATGGGCCAGGACGAGCCCCCGGCTGATGGTGAGCCCCAGCCCCGTGCCCTTCTTTCCCGTTCCTTCTACCTGCCAGAAGGGCTCGAAGAGGTGGGGCAGCGCCTCGGCGGGGATGCCCGGGCCGGTGTCCCGCACGCAGAAGCGCACGAAGTCCTCTCCGGGCACCACCTCCACCGTCACCCGGCCCCCCTCGGGGGTGAACTTCAGCGCGTTGCCCACCAGGTTGGAGAGCACCTGGAAGAAGCGGTCGCGATCGCACCGCACCCAGCAGCGCTCCCGGGGCAGGCGCGTGCGCAGCTCCACCCGCTTCTCGATGGCCAGCGGCTCGAGCAGCACCAGCCCGTCGCGCACCAGGTCGTCCACCGCGTAGCGCCCCAGGTCCAGCTTGACCTGGCCCGCCTGGAGGCTGGCCATGTCGAGCAGATCCTTGATGAGCCGGTCCATCCGCTCCACCGAGCGCTCGATGGTGTGGGTGTGCTTGCGCAGCCGCTCGCCCTCCTCGCCCGGGGGGAGCAGCCGCCGCATCAACTGGGTGCTCAGCGCGATGGAGCCCAGGGGGTTCTTCAGGTCATGGCTCACCACGGCCAGCACGTCCTCGCGGGTGCGGACGGCGCGCCGGGCTTCGCGCTCGGCGGCCTCGGCCCGCGAGCGCTCGCGCTGCTGGGCGGCGGCCTCGGCGCGCGCGGCCTGCTCCCGGGCCTCGAGCCGCACCCGCTCCTCCTCGACGCGCTGGCGCCGGGCCTCCACCCGGTCCAGCGCGAAGGCGGCACCCCACACCAGCGCGGCGAAGGCGATGACGTTGCCCACGGCGATGAGCGCCAGCGCGAAGGGCAGCGCGTAGGCGCCGGCCCGGTACCCCATGAGCGCCAGCCCTCCCAGGACGACGGGCAGCACGAACGCCGGGAGCAGCAACCAGCGCGAGAGCACGCCCCCCAGGCCCGAGTGGGTGACCACGCTCATGAAGCCGTGATCCGGACGGGCGAGGAAGACCCCCGAGCAGAGCAGCAGGAAGCAGAGCGTGGTGTGCACCGCCATCTGCGTGTAGCGGCTGAGACCGGGGAACTCCTCCTGCCCGTAGAGGTAGCCCACGAAGCCCACCAGCGTGATGACCGCCGCGAGCGAGGCCAGGTGCTGAGCGGGCCAGCCGACGAGCCGCGTCTTCACCTCGATGAACAGGAGCGACACCCCGAGCAGCATGAAGCAGACGGCCGTGTTGGGAGCCATGCGCCCCGGATAGCCGAGCTCCACGCCCCGCCGGGGGTCCTCCACGAAGAGGTGATCGATCCCGAGGTCCACGTCGAAGACATACTGGGCGAACGTCAGGCCGCTGAGGAGGACGACGAGCCCCGCGCCTACCTGCGCGCCCCGCCGCACCAGGGCGCGCTCGCTGGGAATGCCCACCAGCACCAGCGAGGCGCCCGAGAGGATGAAGCCCAGGGCCGTGTTGGCCTTCATCGTGGGCAGGCCCGGCCGCAGCCCCTTGAGGGACTCGAGGCCGGCGAGCCAGGCCACGAAGACCACCAGGCCCACCGCGAGGACGAGGCTGCCCTGGATGACGGCGAGCCGCCGCAGGCTCCGGCACAACCGCGTATGGACCGTGACCTGGGCCAACTCCGTCCTTCCTCAAGATTCCGGGCGCGTCCGGGGCGGGCCGTGCACCGGCGCTCGGCCTCCGTGTCCCTTGTCTCGCTTGAGCCTACCCAACATCCACGTGCGGGCGTCGTGGAGAATCTCGTACACCGTGGGAATCACCAGAAGTGTCAACAAGGTGGAGGTGATGACGCCGCCGATGACGGCCCGTCCCAGCGGCGCGCGGAAGTCGCCGCCCTCGCCCGCGCCCAGCGCCACCGGCACCATGCCCGCGATGATGGCCAGCGTCGTCATCATGATGGGCCGCAGGCGGATGCGTCCCGCCTCGATGAGCGCTTCCCGCATGGGCAGCCCTCGCGTGTGCGCCCACCTGGCGAAGTCGATGAGCAGGATGGCGTTCTTGGCGACGATCCCCATCAGCAGGATGACGCCGATGAGGCTCATGATGTTGAGCGTGTCCCCCGTCACCCGCAGCGCCAGCACCACGCCGATGAGGGACAGCGGCAGCGAGATGAGGATGGCCAGCGGATCCAGGAACGAGCCGAACTGGATGACCAGGATGAGGTACATCAACAGCACCGCCACCCCGAGCGCGAGGAAGACGCGGCCGAACACCTCGGCCTGATCTCTCGCCTCGCCGCCCTCGCCCAGGACGTAGCCGGGCGGCAGCCGCACCGCATCCAACCGCGCCCGGATGTCCGTCATCACCTCCGACAACGAGCGTCCCTGCACGTTGGCCTGGATGTTGATGACCTTCTCGCGGTTGAGGTGGTTGATTTGAGCGGGCCCCACCGTCTCGCGGATGCGGGCCACCTGGCCCAGGGGCACCAGGGCCGGAGTCCCGCCCGGCGTCGCGGCCGCCACCAGGGGAAGCTGCCCCAGGTCTCCCGGACGCACGCGGGCCTCGGGCACCACGCGCACCATCACGTCCCGCGTCTCGCCCGACGGGTCCACCCAGTCCCCCGAGTCCACGCCCGCGAAGGCCGCGCGCATCGACTGCGCCACCTGGGCCACCGTCACGTTCAACCGGCCCGCCACGGCCCGGTCCACCTCCACCTCCACCTCCGGCTTCTGCCCGCGCGTGGACAGGCCCACGTCCACCGCGCCCGGCACCTGCTCCACCTCGCGGCGCAACTGCTCGGCCAGCCGCGTCAGCTCCCGCGCGTCCGGCCCACGCAGCTCCAACTGGATGGACTTGAAGGCCCCGCCGAAGCCACTGGTGAAGACGGAGACGTCCGCCCCGGCCACGCGCGACATCTCCTGGCGCAGCGTGACGCCAATCTGCTCCTGGCTCACCTGGCGCTCGTGCTTGGGCGTCAGCTTCACGTACACCAGCGCCTGGTCCACGCCCGGCGAGCGCAGCGGCAGCGGCGTGCCGATGGTGGTGAAGGTGTAGCGCACCTCGCCATGGCCGCGAGCGATGCGCGTCACCTCCTCCACCTTGCGCTTCGTGTACTCGAGGCTGGAGCCCGCGGGCGTCTCCACCAGCATCTCCACCTCGGCCCGGTCGCTCACCGGGACGAAGCCCGCGCCGCCGAACACGCCCTGCAGCACCACCGCGCCCACCAGCGCGAACACCGCCAGCAGCACCATGGCCAGCCGGTGATCCAACGCCCAGGCGATGACGCCCTTGTAGCGGTCCGCCTGCCTGTCGAACCAATGGTTGAAGCGCGCGAGCACCCGGGAGATGGGCCCCTTGTGCGCCCCCTTCTCCACCGCTGGATCCGGCCAGTACGCGGAGAGCATCGGGTCCAACGAGAAGCTCACGAAGAGCGACACCAGCACCGAGCACGCGATGGTGAGGGCGAAGGGTTTGAACCACTGCCCCGCCACCCCGTACATGAAGGCCACCGGGACGAACACCGCCACGATGGAGAACGTCGTGGCCGCCACCGCGAGGCCAATCTCGCTCGTGCCCTCGCGCGAGGCGGTGTAGTGGTCCTTCCCCATCTCGATGTGGCGGACGATGTTCTCGCGCACCACGATGGCGTCGTCGATGAGGATGCCGATGGCCAGCGTGAGGCCGAGCAGCGACATGGTGTTGAGCGTGAAGCCGAACGCCCACACGCTGATGAAGGACGCCAGCACGCTCACCGGCAGCGCCAGGCCGGTGATGACGGTGGAGCGCCAGGAGTTGAGGAAGAGGAACACCACCAGCACGGTGAGCAGCGCGCCCTCCACGAGCGCGGACTGCACGTTCGCCACCGCGTTGTCCACCTGCACGCCCGAGTCGCGGACAATCTCCATCTTCACGCCCTGGGGCAGCGAGGACTGGAGGGCCTGGATGCGCTCGCGCACGGCATCGGCCACCTGGGTGGTGCTGTAGCCCTTGGCCTTGAGGATGTCGATGCCCACCGCCTCCCGGTCGTTGAAGAGGGCCAGGGTGCGCGGGTCCTCGGTGCCATCCACCACGTTGGCCACCTGGCCGAGCCGGATGGGCTGGCCTCCACGCTCGGCGATGACGACGCGCGCGAAGTCCTCGGGCGTCTCCAGCCGGCCCTTGAGGCGGATGGTCGTCTCCTCCAGCGGCCCGTCCAACCGGCCCACCGGCGCGGCGAGGTTCTGCGCCTGCAGCGCCTGCACCACCTGCGAGATGCTCAGCCCCGCGGCCTGCAGGGACTGGGGCCGCACGAAGACGGACATCTCCCGCTCGATGCCTCCCACCACCGTGGCCTGGGCCACGCCGGGAATGGAGCGCAGCTCGCCCACGATGCCCGGGTCCACCAGCCGGGTGAGCGCCGTGGCCGGCATCTTGTCCGAGGTGATGGCCAGCGAGACGATGGGCATGTCCGACGGGTCGAACCGCGTGAGGACGGGCTCCTCCATCTCCAGCGGCAGGTCATTGCGCTTGCTGGAGATGGCGTCGCGCACGTCCTGCGAGGCCTGCTGCAGGTCCTTCTCGTAGTTGAAGAAGACGGTGAACTGGGCGAGGCCGTCGATGGCGCTGGAGGTGGACTTCGCGGCATCCACCCCGCTGATGCTGAAGAGGGCGTCCTCGATGGGCTCCACCAGCCCGCGCTCGACCACGTCCGGGGAGGCGCCCGGGTAGACGATGGTGACGTTGATGATGGGCTGCTGGACGTCCGGGAACTCATCCGTCCGCAGCGACACCAGCGCCACCAGGCCGAACACCACCAGCGCCAGCATGGCGGTGATGGTGACGATGGGCTTCTTGATGGCGAAGTTGGAGATGAACACGGAAAGGCTCTCCCTTCAGCGAGGCTCAGCGGGGCAGGGGCTGTTGGGGCGGGGACCGGTCCGGCGGAGTCGAGCCAGCACCGCCCACGCCCGGCCCGGATTCCCGGGGCCGCTCGGGCAGCCGCAGCTCCACGGGAGTGCCCTCGGCGATGTCCCCCGACGAGGCCCGCAGCAGCACATCTCCGGGCCGCACGCCGGAGCGCAGCTCCACCAGCCGCTCCAGCTCGTCCGTCATGCCGAGCGTCACCTGTGCGCGCTCCACGCGGCCGTCCTTCACGCGCAGCACCGTGGGCGGGTCGGCGCGCATGTCCACCGCCGACACGGGCACCGCGGGCACCTCGCGCCGCAGCGCCGCCACCCGGCCCTCGGCGGAGAGCCCCGTGAGCAGCGCCTGCCCGGTGTTGGGCAGGGTGACGTAGATGCGCACCTGGCCCGTGCCCGGATCCACCGCGGGGTTGATCCGCTCGATGCGGCCCTCGAAGGAGCGGTCCCCATGGCCGGCCACGTTGAAGTCCACCTCGACACCGGGCTCGAGCACGCTGAGCTGCGCGGCCGGAACGGAGGCCTCCAGCCGCAGGCTCGTGGGATCGATGACGGTGTAGAGCGCCGCGCCCGGCTGGACGATGTCACCCGCGCTGGCGAGGCGCTCGCTCACCACGCCGGCGAAGGGAGCGCGGATGCGGGTGCGGCCCACCTGCTGACGCGCGAGCGCGAGCCGGGCCTCGGCCTCGGAGAGCTGCGCCTGGGCCTGGTGGCGCGCGAGCTCCGCCCGCTCCAGGTCCCTGCGGGTGATGACGCCCGCGTTGGCCAGCTTGCGGTTGCGCTCCTCCTCGGCCCGGGCCACCCGGAGGCCATTGCGCGCCACCCGCACCGCGGTGCGCGCGGCGAGCAACTGGTCCTGCGACGAGGTGTCCTCGATGCGCGCGAGCAGCTGGCCCTTCTTCACCTTCTGGCCCTGCTCGACGAGCATCTCCAGGACGGCGCCCTGGACCTCGGCGCGCATGGTGGCGGCGCGCCGGGCCTGGAGCGTGCCGGACAGGACGGGCCCGCTCTCCAGCTCCCGAGGCTCCACCCGCACCACGTCGTCCGGCCCGAGCACCACCGGTACCTTTTCCTGGGGCTGCTGCTCCTGCGAGCGCCCGCGGTTGCAGCCCGAGAGCATCCCCAGGCCCAGCAAGACGAGGACCGCCCACGCCGCGCCCCGGCGTCCCGTGCTCATGCTCACGCCTATCCACCTCCTGACACGCCGCGTAGAGATGTGCACACGCTGGCCCGGCTGCATCCTGTGTCGCACCCGGGTGGGCGCTTCCAGCCGCGCTCCACCGCCTGCCTGCCTGGGGTCACCGGTCCGCCCGGTGATGCGCGCAACGTCCAGCGGTCCAGGATTGCCCGGGGCGGCGCCCGGACGGCCGCACGGTGGGATGGGCTAGGCTGCGCGCCCCGTGCTCCTCGCCTGCCTCCTCGCTTGTACATCCGCTCTCGCCGCTGGCCCGCTGGTGCTGGAGGGAGAGGTGCCCGCCCAGGGCGGCTTCTTCGACGTCCCCTTCGAAGTGCCTCCGGGCACCGTGGAGCTGGAGGTCCGCCATGACGACCTCGCCAGCGAGAACATCCTCGACTGGGGGCTGGAGGATCCGGAGGGATTCCGCGGCTACGGCGGCGGCAACGAGGAGCCCGCCATCGTGGGCGAGCGGGCCGCGTCGCGCTCGTACCTCGCCGGGCCGTTGCGCCCGGGGACGTGGAAGGTGACGGTGGGCAAGGCGAAGATTCGCAAGACGCCCGCGCGCTACCGCATCGAGGTGCACCTGCGCACGGCCGCCACGCTCGCGCCCCAGCCCGAGCGCCAACCCTACCGCCCCGCTGGCGCGCTCTCCGCGCAACCCCGGTGGTACGCGGGCGACTTCCACGTCCACTCGCGCGAGAGCGGTGATGCGCGGGCCCCTCTGGATGACATTGCCCGCTACGCGCGGGACCAGGGGCTCGACTTCGCCGTGCTCACCGAGCACAACACCACCTCCACGCTCGACTTCCTCGTGGAGGCCCAGGCACGGCACCCCGAGCTGCTGCTGGTGCCGGGCATCGAGTACACCACCTACGCGGGCCACGCGAACGCCATCGGCGCCACCGGCTACGTGCCGCCGCGCGTGAACGAGGGCATTTCCCTGCGGGAGGCCATCGACGCCTTCCACCGCCAGGGCGCGCTCTTCTCCATCAACCACCCCGTCTACGACGTGGGAGACCTGTGCATCGGCTGCGCGTGGCAGCTCACCGTGCCCCCGGGCGGCGTGGACGCCCTCGAGGTGGCCAACGGCGGCTGGGAGAAGCTGGGGCGCTTCTTCTCCGAGGGCGCGCTCGGCTACTGGGATTGGCTCCTGTCACAGGGACACCACACCGCGGCGCTCGGGGGCAGTGATGACCATCGCGCCGGGGTGGACCTGGACTTCACCCAGAGCGCCATCGGCAACCCCACCACGCTGGTGTACGCGCGGGAGCTGAGCGTGGAGGCACTGCTGGAGGGCATCCGCCACGGCCGGACGGTGGTGAAGCTCCAGGGGCCGGAGGACCCCATGGTGGACCTGACGAGCAGCGTGGCGCCCACCGGGGACACCGTGCTCGCGCCAAGCGCCCGGTTGAGGGCCCGCGTCACCGGCGCCAGGGGCCATCAGGTGCGCTTCGTGCACAACGGCGTGCGCCTGCCACTGGTGGAGGTGACGTCGGAGGACTTCGTGGTGGAGCAGGACGTCACCGCGCCCGAGCACGGCGAGGACCGGTTCCGCGTGGAGGTGTGGATCAACGGCCATCCGCGCACCGTGACGAGCCACCTGTGGGTGGCGCGAACCGCGGACATGCGTGGGATTCCAGGACCGGTGCCCCAGGTGATGGAGCCGGAGGCCTGTGGTTGTGGCTCGGCACCGGGCTGGAGCGAGAGTGTGCTGGCGCTGGCCGTGGTGGCGCGCGGGAGAAGAAGACGCCAAGCGGATCCAACGCATCAGCCGTTGCACAGCTCCTGTCAATACCGCCATGAACGACGTGAGCGCACACATCCCATCTGGTGTTCTCGGCTCGGCGCGCTTGCCTTGGCCGTGCTGCTCGCATCGCGCTTTTGGCCTTCTGGCGATTGAGAACGTCAGAAATGGAGTCTGGTGATGGATCTGGAGAGCATCGTGGAGGACTTCGCCCGGAACGTGGCCGAGCACACGGATGCGCTCTGGCGCGGCGACCGTACGGGCGGGAGGAAGTACAGCAGGCACTACATCGCCGCATTCAAGAAGCTCCGCGCCCAGGGCGATGCTGGACGAGATGCACTCGCAACTCTACTCACTCACCCACGCATGGATGTCCGCGTCAAGGCAGCGACCTACCTGCTCAGCGAGCGGCCAGCGCAAGCCATGCCCGTTCTGGAGGAGGCGGCCAAGGGAACAGGCATGATCCCCTTCCTGGCCGCTCAGACGCTGAAGTACTGGGAAGAGGGCACCTGGAGCCTGGACATTGATTAGGTGCCGTCTGCTCGTCATGTGACGGAACTCATGCCTTCGCCCCATGACACGCCGGGCTCGCGGATGTCTTGCTCGGACGGAGGAGGGCGGCCCGTGTGGTACGTGCGGTGCTTCGTGAAGGCGGCGATCTTCCGCCACAGGGCCTCGAACTCCTTCGGACCGAAGTCCGAGCCCGAGCTCAGCAGATCGTACTGGTAGTAGCGCGGAGCCACGCCCGGGGGCGGCTCGGCGTAGCGGAAGTGGCCGATGACATCCGCGTGGTCCGCCTCCACCAGGAAACTGGATTTCGCATCCGGCCACACCATGGAGATGCTGTTGACGATGCCGTCATTGTCCGAGGGCACCAGTCTTCGCGCTTCCTTCTCCGGCTCCAGCAACCACGAGATGGACTGGGCCCGACCCATTTCCGGGCAGGGACGGCGCGCGTTCAGCCCGTACACGAACTTGTACAACCCCCGAGCATTCGCCCCCGGGCGCCTGGCGACGGTCACGATGGAACCGCAGTGGATGTCCTTCCTGCTGAAGAAGTCCTGTTCCTCGTTCGTGGCCGTCCGATGTGCCGGGCTCACGGGCGAGCCCCGGGTCCACACGGGGTCCAGGTCGGAGACGGCGGCGATATCGGTGGCGATGTCGAGCAGCCAGCGGAGCGTCTCGAAGTACGAGCCCCGTGCGAGCGCGCGCTCGAGTGGATCCTTCGAGGAGTCGAAGCCCACCATCGTCTGGATGACGGCATCGAACCAATCGGGCAAGCCCTTGCTGGGAGGGAACAGGCGCTGGAGACGCCGGCCCAGGAAACTCGCGCCCACGCACCGAAGGGAGCGGGTTGTCTCGAAGAGCATGCGCGGCAACACCCGGGCAACGGGCGAGGGAATCCGGAAGCCTCGGAAGCGGTGTGACAGGTTCGTCCCGCGCTGGGGCGTGGAGATGAATTGCACGGTACGGATCTGCCCGAGCATGTCCTCGCTGGCCCCGTGCGCGTCTTCATCTTGCCGGTAGTCGATGAGGAGTTGCCGGATGTCGAGTCCACCCGTCGAGTGGCCCACGAGGTGGATGTCATCCTGGCGGCTGATCACCCCCCGCTCCTGCAGCTCGCCGAGCCATCGCCGCAGCAGCCGGGCCCGCGACTGAACGCTCGCCGTGGGGATGTTGGGGAAGTAGTGCAAGACCAGGGGAGTGAAGCCGAGCGCCTGGGTTACCCCGTGGTAGTAGCGCAACGAACCGAGCGCCTGGAAGCCGCCGAAGCCGGGGACGAGCACGATGTGGTCCTGCATGGCCGATACTCCGAGGGGCACATGAGAACCCGGCGTGCCCGCTCTCTCCTCATCATGCGCATGCAGGGCGTGAGCGGTGAGGCGGCAACGAGCCTGGGCCTGGTCCACGGCCCTACGGGCTCGCGGCTGGATAGCACCCCGCCTGCCGCGCGCGCTCGCGCACTCACGTCACGTCCATCTCCCGCTCGACCCGCTCGGCCAGCCATGTCGTGAAGTCAGAGGCCACCCGAGCGGGCTCCTGCTGTTCTCCGGCCGTATGGTCCCAGAACACCACGGGAGGCTCTCCTGCTCCCCGGGAATCAAGGCAGTAGAGATTGCCTCCCCCGTCATTCATCAGAGGGATGAGATGCGTGGGGAGCGCGGGACTCATTTCCTCCCGCTCACTCCTGGTCATCTCCGTCAGGCTCAAGTACGGCGGAACATCCACACCAAGCCCGAAAAGTTCGATGGATCCCACGCCTCCCCACCCGAAGCGTTTCAAGAAGAGCCTGTAACCACCGGTCAGCTCTACTTGCAGCTCAGCACTGGCGGTGTCGATCTCCGCGTCACTCACACCCTGGCCAAAACTCTTCGTGAGGTTGCTCTCCAGCAACTCTGAAAGTTCGTTGAAGGTCATGGAAGTTCCGCGCTGACTCAGCGGACATGCTCCACCGCGGCTGGATAGCACCCCGCCTGCCGCGCGCGCTCGCGCACCAGCGTCAGCACCAGCTCACACGCGGGCATCGGCTTCCCCACGAGCTGGCCGAGCTCCACCACCGCCCCCAGCAGCGCGTCGATCTCCATCGGCCGGCCTCGCTCCAGGTCCTGCAGCATCGACGTCTTGTGTGCCCCCACCTCCGCCGCTCCCTGAATTCTCTTGTCCACGTCGATGGGAAACCGCACCCCGAGCGCCTCGGCGACCGCCTGGGCCTCGACCATCATGGTGCGCGCCACCGTCCGCAGGTCTCCCCGGGTCGCCAGCGTGTCCAACGTCGCGCCCGTCAGCGCCGAGAGCGGATTGAAGGCCAGGTTGCCCCAGAGCTTCACCCACAGCTCGTCACGGATGCGCGGCCGCACCGGCGCCTTCAGGCCCGCTCGAATCAACAGCTTCGACAGCGCCTCGACTCGGGCACTCTTGCTTCCATCGGGCTCGCCCAGCGTGACGCGGTCCCCATACGTGTGCTCGATGACGCCAGGCTCCACCACCTCGGCCGCTGGATAGAGCACCGCGCCAATCGCCCGCGAGGGGTGCAGCGTCTCCCAGAGCTTTCCCCCAGGGTCCACGCTCTCCACCGGCCTGTCCCGATAGGGCCCCTCGAGTCCGTGGAAGTACCAGTACGGCACGCCGTTGATGCCCGTGACGATCGCCGTCTGGGGCCCCAGCAGCGGAACCATCTGTGCCGCCGCCGACGGCAGCGAGTGCGCCTTCAGCGTGATGAGCACGTAGTCCTGGGGTCCCGCTTCCGCCGGGTCATCGGTGCACAACGGCCGGACGGTGACACTCTCGCCACCGCTGCGCAGGGTGACGCCCTTCTCCCGCATCGCCGCCAGGTGCGTCCCCCGCGCGATGAAGGTGACGTCCGCGCCCGCCTGCACCAGCCGGACGCCAATGAACCCACCCATCGCTCCCGCTCCGAAGATGGCGATCTTCACGGCGTGAGCCCCAATCGCTTGGCGAGGCCAATGCGCTGCAGCTTGCCCGTCGCTCCCTTGGGAATCTCCGGGAGGAAGACGATCTTCCTCGGCACCTTGAAGTCGGCCAGCCGCGCGGAGGCGAAGTCCTGGAGCTCCCGCTCACCCACGCTCGCCCCCTCGCGCAGCACCACGGCGGCGGCCACCTCCTCGCCCAGCTTCGGGTGCGGCATGCCGAACGTCACCACCTGCTGCACCGCCGGGTGGTCCATCAACACCGTGTCCACCTCGAGCGGGCTGATCTTCTCGCCTCCCCGGTTGATGATCTCCTTGAGCCGCCCGGTGAGCCGCAGGTAACCCGCCTCGTCGAGCACCCCCTGGTCTCCCGTGCGGAACCAGCCCCGCGTGAAGGCCTTCGCGTTGGCCTCGGGGTTGTTCTCGTAACCGGCCGTGACGTTGCGCCCCCGGATGACCACCTCCCCGAGTGCCCCCGGCGGCAGCAGGGTTCCGGCCTCGTCCATGATGGCGACCTCGGGCCCCGCGGCGATGCCCACCGAGCCCGCGTGGCGCGGCCGCGGCGGCAGCGGATTCGACGCCATCTGGTGCGAGGCCTCCGTCATGCCGTAGCTCTCGATGACCGGCACGCCGAACACCCGCTCCAGTTCCTCCATCACCTGCGGCGGCAGCGACGCGGAGGACGAGCGGATGAGGCGCAACCGCCCGGCCTGGATGCTCCCGGTGTTGCGGCTCGCTCGGCCGAGGATCGCCTGGTGCATGGTGGGCACCGCCGTGTACCAGCTCGGCCGCACCTCCTCGAACCAGCCGAAGAACTTGAGCGCGTTGAAGCCCGGCGTGCACACCACCCCGCCGCCCGCCGCCAGGCTCGCCAGCACCGCCGCGATGAGGCCGTGGATGTGGAACAGCGGCATGATGTTGAGGCAGACATCCTCGCGCCCCAGCTCCAGCGTCTGGCCGATGTGGTCCGCGGAGGCCGTGACGTTGGCGTGGCTCAGGGGGACGATCTTCGGCCGTGCCGTCGTCCCCGAGGTGTGGAGCACGAGCGCCACATCCTCCGCCTTGGCGAACCCCGCCCGCGCCGGAGTGCCGGAGAGCGGCCGCTCCGGCTTCAAGGTGAAGCGGCCCGCGGGCCCGTTCGCGTCGGGGACCAGCTCGATGATGGGAATGCCTCGCGCGGCGGCCACGGCGCGGGCCGGGCTCTCCATGCCCTCGAGCAGGACGAGCGCCCGGGCCTTCAAGTCGGTGAGATAGAAGTCGAACTCCTCCGCCCGGTAGGACGGGTTGAGCGGCGCGGTGGTGGTGCCGCAGGCGAAGGTGACGAAGGCCGCCGCCATCTCCGGCCCGTTGGGCAACACCAGCGCCACCCGGTCCTCGCGCCCCAGGCCCATGCCGTTCAACACCGTGACGGTGTGCCGGGCGAGCTCCCTCAGGCCTCCCTGCGTCAACCCGGGCCGCCCCGGCGCTCCGATGGCGAGGTCCCCCTCGCGACCGTGCCCGATGAGATCCACCACCGTGTCCGCGCGCTCCATCCGACGCACCTCCGCTCCAGCTGGAGGTTCCCGGATATGCCCTCCGATGCCCTCACGCAACAGTCGACGCGCCCGTTCCGTCATCGAGCCAGCGCCCGGAGGCACCCGTGCGGGCAGCGCGGGCGGTGGACTCCCGAGGCTCGAGCCGCGGCCCTGGAGCGGGCGCCGGGACGTCCACCACCTCCTCCTGGACGGACTGCGTCTTGTGCCAGCAGCGCAGGTTCTCCACCCATTCCTCGTCCTTGATGGCGTCGAGCACGATCCGGAGCCGGGGAATCTTCCCGCTGGCCGACGAGCCGGACAGGAGTTGGAGGAACGCCTCCTGCTCCTTCGTGGGGAGCAGCGGGTCCGGCCGGCCATCGGTCTGCCCGCCGATGTTGGCATGCAGGTGGAGGATGGCCTGGTCCACCCAGTCCAACAGCCGCGGTGCCGGGACGCGCGTCTGGAGCATCAGCTCGACCACGTGCGCACTCGAGGGGTGAGAGGAGGAGGACCGTGCCGTCGGGACGGCGAATCCTCAGACGGCGATTGGTCTGGTTCGACACCAGCCAGCCCCTGGAGCCCGAGAAGCCAAGAAGGAGGTGAGGCGCTCGTGGCGTGACACTGGAGTACCAGGCCGGGCCCTGGCAGCACGCCTGCTCTTGGGACGACGGCACTGCTACAGTGAGGTCCCCGCACACCTATGGGACACCCCGGTATTGAAAATGAAACACCGTTCGTCTTCGAATTCATGGGCCTCGCGGACGAAGAGGGGCGGCCGCTGCTCCTGCTGTTGGTGAAGGCCACCTATTCCATCGGAGACGCGAAGCTGGCGCTCGCCTCCGAGCAGGCGCCGGTGAAGTGGAGCGGAGAGCCCTGGGGCAAGCCGGGAGAGTCCAGCGACAAGTACGAACCCGAGTGTGCCTTCATCAAGCTGGCCACGGACGTGGTGCTCATCGGCACCGCGTACGCGCCCAGGGAAAGCGCCGAGACGTTGGTGGCGATGCAGGTGGGCCCTCTGAAGAAAAGCGTCCGGGTGGTGGGCGAGCGCACGTGGTTCCGGAGCATGGGCCGCGTGGCCATGACGAAGCCATTGCCCTTCGAGCGCATGCCCCTCATCTGGGAGCGGGCTTTTGGGGGTTGGGACCGGAGCGATCCGGACCCGAGGAAGCACTCCTTCGAGCCGCACAACCCCGTGGGCACGGGCTTCCGGGTGAGCCCACGCCACTTCGAGGAAGGGCTGCGACTGCCCAACCTGGAGGACCCGGAGCATCCGCTGCGGGAGTTCGGCCAGAAGGTGCCACCGACGGGTTTCGGCTTCACCTCGCCCCACTGGCAGCCGCGTGCGGCGTACGCGGGCACCTACGACGAGGCCTGGGACAAGACACGCAAGCCGCTGCTCCCCAAGGACTTCGATCGACGCTTCTTCAACGCCGCGCCCCCGGGTCTCGTCGCCTCCGGATACTTGAAAGGAAACGAGCCCGTCATCCTCACCCACGTCTCGCCAAGGGGCCCACTCACCTTCCGGCTCCCCGGGCAACAAGCCCCCTCCGTCACCGTGGAGCGCGCGAGCGCCGAGGACGTGACGCCCGACATGCACCTGGACACCGTCATCCTCGATACGGACACCCACCAGGTGCTGCTGCTGTGGCGAGGACACGTGCTGCTGGACGAGGGGCTCCACGACGTGCGCGGAATCCGTATCACGGCGGAGGGCGTGTCCCGTCCGAAGGCGCGCTGACCGGCCCGGGCTCCACGAGGCTCCGGCTCGCGCCATGGGCCCTGGCGCGATAGACTGAAGCCTCACGCAAGGGAGAGAGCCATGCCCGTCAATGTCGGCGTCAACAAGATGTCCGTGGTGACCAAGGACAGCGGCGGCGTCACCTCGGCCTTCCCAGACGTGTGCAAGACGCCCAGCCCGGGAGGGCCCGTGCCCATCCCCTACCCCAACGTCGCGCAGTCCTCGGACACGGCCAAGGGTACGAAGAATGTGTCGGTGAAGGGCAATCCGGTGTGCGTGAAGGACTCGAACTTCAGCACCAGCACGGGAGACGAGGCGGGGACCGCGGGCGGCGGTGTGGCCTCCAGCAAGACGAAGGGCAAGGCCGAGTTCGTCAACTTCTCCTTCGACGTGAAGTTCGAGGGCAAGAACGTGGCACGCGCCATGGACCTGATGCTGCACAACGACAAGAACACGCCGCCCTTCCCGCTCATCCAGGGGCCCGTCGTCGCCTCGGAAGGTGATGAGGAGGACCCCGAGTGCCTCGTCTGCGAGGAGAAGCTGTAGCGGCGCCTCGGAATCAGCCCTGGGTGGCGATGGCCTCGCCAATGGCGGCGACCCAGTCGCCCTGGTAGCGCTCCGTCATCGGCACCTGGGCCAGAGGTGGGCAGTACCGGTAGCGCACATGGGGGATGTCGAGCCCGCGTTTCCGGGCCAGCCGGAGCAGGGCCAGCCCCTCGAACCACAAATAACGATGCGCGGCGAAGTGGTCCTCGCGCGTGGTGAAGCTGCGTGCCCGCGCCTCGGTACGGGCCTCGTGCACCGCCAGGGCGTCCGTGAAGGCGTCCGCGAAGGCGGACGAATCCGCCTCCACCAGTGCCTGCGCGAGCGCGAGCCAGCAGTTCTCGCGAGCGGCGCGGGCCAGGTTGTCGAGCTGCGGGCTGGGATCCACACCGCGCTGCGCATGCAGCACCAGCGCCCCCAACGTGGAGGCCCAGGCGAACTCCACCGCGTATTCCTCCTCCTTCTGCCATTGCACGGGCAGACGCCCGGCGACCTCCGCCGCGAGGCTCCAATGACCCGCCGCGATCACCCCCGACAGCGGGATGAGACCCCAGGAAGCAGGCGGCGGTCGCAGGTTCCGCCGATCGAGGTGAACGAGGAGGCGGCGCCAGTTCTCCGCCGCTCGACAGAGGTTGAGGAAGAACGGTTGGGAGCGGCCCTCCAGCAGGAGCGTGGCGGCGGCGATGTTGACGAAGCAGCGGCACAGTTCGCGCACGTGCTCCACCAGGGAATCGCGCTCTCCCTCCGGGCCGATGTGCGCGATGAGGACCGGCGCCGCCGCCCCTGCGTTCTCACGGAGTCGTGCGAAATCGATTTCCATACTCACTCCGGTACGGATTCCTACTGGTCCGCCGGTAACAACAAGGTCCGCGTTCAGGTGCCCTTGCCATTCCAGCCATTGGCCGGGAAGAAACTGCAACCCGTGAGGTCAGACCCCGCCAGGGCCGCGTGAACGCTCTCGTCGATCATGGTGTTCACGCGCAGATGCATGGGGCGGAAGACCTTCGGCCCCCCTGCCTCCAGATTGTCCTTGAGTACCAGCTTCCTCACTCGATCGATTTCCCTCTTGAGGATAGCACCCATCCGAACATCCGAACGTTCGAGGTCAATGACCTCCCGCCAGTTGAGCACATTCATGATGAAGTGCTCGCGAGATATCACCTCACGCTGATGATCCACCAGCGTGACAGGCAGGAACTCCACATCGTCCGGCGCCAGCTCGAGAACGATGCGCCGGACTCGCTCCGAGACAATGCGGATATCCAGGATGCTGGTGACGAAATCGTAGACCTTTCGCCTATCCGGGAAGCTGGGCGAGAAACCCATGACCGCATCGGTGGGAAACTCGGGCGAAAGACGATGGGACTCCAAGTAACGCCAGCCTTCCGGGCCATTTCTCGGGTAGGCATCGAGCACGGCCCCGTCGTTGCTGTCACCCAATATCCACAAGCTCACGCATCCCTCCTCTCGGCGCTACCAGAGCGCCGGCCAGATGTACTCCCTACCCCCTTGAGTCTTCCAGCGACACCAGGGCCCATCATAACGATGCCCCTCCGCTGCGCCGCGAACGGCTGCTCGTGACTCATCGAGGAGATCCACCCACAAATCGGCCTCCAAGCGCTTCAGGGCCTCGAACACCTCGGCGACGATGGCCTCGTGCCCCATGTTCTTGCCACGAAGGGTATCAATGTCAGAGTCAATACGCTTCAGCCTCCGCATGACCTGCTTCGTGTAGTTGTTGTGGTTGTTGGGGTGCTGAAGCAGCGCGTGCACGGGAACGGCCCAGGCTTCGCTCGGCAGGATGATCAGATTGTGGCCATGGTCGATGTCGTAGGGCGTCTGCAGCAGGACTTTGAAGTTGTCCGGATTGTCGAAAATGGGCACACCGTTGGAGTCCTCCGTATAGAAGGCCTCGCCCGGAATGAGGTGATGGGCCTGCCAACGGTAGGGCTGCTGCTGACCGCTGAATTCAGGGTTGAAGTTGGACGGTTGGGAAAGGCCCGCTTGGGTCGAGACCTCCGCGCGAAAGGCTACGGGCCCCAGGTGCGGGAAGTCGTTGTATTCGGAGGCATGGTTGGCGCGGATGTATTTTGCGGCGCTGCGGGCGTAGTAAGTGCCCTTGCCGAGGATGGCTCGGTATTCATCCAGGGAGCTGGCATGCGGGCCCGCGGGCTCTTGTGCACCGTTGTCCTTCGCCTTACGCCGCTCCTTGGTGTCCTTCACCTGCTGCTTGCGCGCGGCATTGCGCTTCATCTCGCCCGAACTGGCAGGCGTGGAGCCGAAGTCGCGAATGTTGGGCCGTCCATCGGCAACGGCTTGCCCGTATAGCTCGTAAGACCCATTCATGAGGGTCTTGAACGGCACCGATCTGTTGCCCGTCATGTTCGACCTCCTCGTCCTGGGATGTCCCCCACCACCAGCGAGAACGCAGCACGTTCTCCCGAGTCTGCTTGCGAGACGACGACGATCCGGCGAGCCAGGGCATAGCCACGCAGGAAGGCACGGACCGAGAGACACGCCCCCACCGCACCTCCAGCGGCCCCCACATCCCCGAAGCCTGTCGCCGGAACCCAAACCGGTTCTTCCCCATGCAAGGCACCACTCGCCTTCAAATGCACCAACGCGTTGCCCCACTCCCAGGCCCGTCGTTCCTCCCCGTTGAGATCGGACACGAGGAGAACCTTGCTGTCCCCAGCGAAAGAAGCCCTGAGCACGGCCTGAACACATGAGGAGAGCACCCTGCCATCCGGGCGGCGGCCGGTCCCCAGGGAGTTGGGCTCATGCGCGATATGGACGGAGGTGAATTCGATAGCTGGAGTCGCCTCGGACTTGCGGACTGACCGGCGGGAGCGGAGCACCAGCAGGGCACCCGCTTCACCGGGGAGGAGCCCGACCGGATTGTCCGCTGTCTTGAGCCGACGATCTCCCAACAAATACCGGAGGTGCTCCGGGTCCACCAGCGAGTCGAGCCCGCCCACGATGCACGTCTCCAGGGAACGGCGCTCCATCTCACGACGCGCGGCCTCAAGAGCGAGCGCGAAGCCAGCGGAGCCTCCCGTGAAGAAGCACCACCGGTCCTCGGGCCAGCACACGCCGAGCCCGTCCAGTGCCCGCCCCAGCACCTGGCGTCCCAACCGCTCCGCGGCAGCCGCAGCCTCTTGGGGTCCCATGCCATTGGAGAAGTCGGGCAAGGCAAGGAAGACTCCGGCCTCCTGTCCGATCGTCTGCAATGGAACGTACGTTGCCAGATCTTCAAGGGCATCCATGGCAATGGAGACGAGCCGACCAACACCCGAGAAACCGAAGGTCGATCCCGGCAACTCGTAGACGGTAACAGGCTGGGGCTCGCTGTCGCCCGGAGCGAAGGTGGCGACATCCGCCGAGGGCTTCGGCCGGACGATGCCCGCTCGAAACGCAGCAGCGGCAGTTGCCACAGGACCGAGACTCGAACTCATCCCCATGGCTTCCACTCTCATGCTTCGCTCCCACCGGCTTCGAACAGCCTCAAGGGTTCGCAGGGTAATCTACGACTCTGGCACCAGGCGAGGCGTTCGTGACGGTCAGTAGCGTGCCTGGATGCCCAGCGATGGGAGTGTCACGGGAGGCAGCGCGAAGGGCTTGCGCACCAGCCGGCCCTTCTCCGTCCCGTAGCTGTAGCGGAACGTCTCCCGCGTCAGCGAGAGGTTGAAGACGTCCAGCCACGCCTCCACGGAAAGAGGCCCCCACGTGCCAGTCTTCGACACGCGGCCGTCCACCCGGAAGTAGCCGGGCAGGCGCGTCACCCCGTCCCGGTCCACCGGCACCCAGCGCGCCGTGCCCCGCACCGGGTCCACCCCCTCGCGCTGCGTGTACGAGAAGAGCAGGCCCCCCGCCTCGGGCGCTCCGGTGTTGTAGTGCAGCGTGGTGCCCACCGTGAGGCCCCAGGGCAGCTTCACGGTGACGGCCGCGTTGAGCACGTGCTGTTGCTCGAGCGCCGAGGCCAGGGGCAACACCTCCGTCCCCACCACCTGCCCCGCCTCGTCCCGCCGCTCCACGCGCGTGTTCAACGTGCGCCGCTGGAAGGTGTACGAGGCGAGCAGCGACCAGCGCTCCGACAACGGCCGCCGGGCCAGCAGCTCCACGCCGTAGCCGTGGCCCTCCGCCGTGCGCTCCCGCCCTCGCGCCACCGGGTCGTCCGCGAGCATGTCGAAGGACAGCACGTCCAGCTCCACCGTGCGCAGCAGCGGGTGCACGAACACGTCCGCGCCGAAGGTGAAGCCCGCGGGTCCTCGCACGTCCGCGCCCGCCTCCACCTGGAGCGCCCGCTGCAATCCCAACCGCAGCGCCGCCGTCTGCACACCCGGCACGTCGAGCAGGTGGTTCGGCGCCTGGTGCAGCAGGCCCGCCCCCAGCCGCAGCCCCACCGTCTCCGAGAGCGCCGCCCGCGCGTGCAGCCGGGGCTCGGCCACCACCTGGTTCAGCGCGGGGGCCAACAGGTAGCCGTCCACGCGCAGGCCCGGGGTGAGCCGCCACGGGCCCTGGGTCCACGTGGCCTGTGCGTACGCTCCCGCGAGCGTGGCACGCGCGAGGGACTGTGGGCCTCCCGTGGTGACGGTGGGCCGGTGGGGGTCATCGGCCTCGCCCGGGCGGAAGGTGGTGGACTGCGTCACGCCGGCGCTCCGGCGCTCCACGTCCGCGCCCGCCTCCACCGCGAGCCCCGGCGACAGCGCGGCCCGCCACGCCATGCGCGCCCCGAGCGTCTGCTCGGAGAGGCCCACGGTGACACGAGAGACGGAGCCTCCGCCGGTCGCGCCCAGCGTGTCCTGGCCCCAGGTGATGGCGGCCTCGGCCTCGCCCGCGCCCAGCGGGTGCGTGAAGCGGAGATCCACGCGGTGGAAGGCCGTGCCCAACCGCACCACCTCCCCCGGGCCGCTCAGGCCCGCGTCATCCGACGCACCGAGGGCGAACAGGCGCAGGGAGCCCTCGCCCACGGCCTGGGTGACGCGCGCCTGGTAGTCGAAGAGCCCGAGCACCAGGTCCGGGCCCGGCGTGCCGCGCGTGCCGTTGATGACCGCCGCGGCGAGCCACGGCGTATAGCCGAAGCGGCCGGCGAGGGTGAGCTCCGTACCCGTGGCGGCGATGGGCACCTGGGTGAGCACCCCCACGTTGAACAGATCGAGAGAGCCCATCGCGTGCACGGTGCCGGTGCTCGGCGGGAGGAGCCGCGCGTTCACGGTGCCACCGAGCTCCCGGCCGAATCGCGCGGGAGCGGGTCCCCGGTGGAAGTCGAGCCCGGAGACGAGCGCGGGGTGCACCGTGGAAGGGCCGACCCACAGGTGGTGGAGCTGGGGCACGCGCACGCCGTCCAGGTAGAAGCCCGTGGACGAGGGAGCCGCGCCACGCACCACGGGCAGGCTCGCCCCGGAGACGACGTGGCTCACCCCGGGCATCACCATGAGCGCGCGGAACGGCTCGCCCCACGTGCCCGCGAGCTCCTTCAGCTCGGTGGATTCGAAGGTGAGCGGGGCCGCGCTCTCCGTGGGCGGCTCTCCTGCTCGGGAAGCGGAGCCCACGAGGAGCACGAGCAGGACACAGTGCAACGGACGCATCTCGGGTTCAGATCTCCCTCTCCCCTCGGGAGAGGGTGGGGGTGAGGGTATCGGGTTATATCCGGGAACCCCTCGCATCCTGAACCCGGGATCCGGATACCCTCACCCCGTCCCTCTCCCGGAGGGAGAGGGGATGTGTCCGCGTTCCGTGTCCGCGTTCGCGGTGTTCTGTCCGCGGAGCCGCTGCTGCTTCGTCAGCGCCGCTACTTCTTCTTCGGGGCGGGCCTGGTGCCGGAGGCCGGCTTCACCGCGGGCGCGGGTGCCGAAGCCGGGGCCTTCTTCACCGAGGCGGCCACCACGGCGGACGGGGCCTGCTCGGCGGGGGCGAGGACGATCTCGATGCGCCGGTTCAGGCTCCGTCCCTCCGCCGTCTGGTTGGAGGCGATGGGCTGGTACTCGCCATAGCCCAGCGCGGAGAGCATCGTGGGCGGCACGCCCTGCTCCTGCAGCAGCTTCACGACGACGAGCGCGCGCGTGGTGGACAGCTCCCAGTTCGAGTCGAACTCCGTCTTCGCGTCCGACGGCACCGGCACGTTGTCCGTGTGGCCCTCGACCCGGATGAGCTTCCCCTCCACGTCCTTGAGCGCCTGCGCCACCTTCGCCAGCGCCTCCTGGCCCTCCTTGTTGAGCTTCGTGCTGCCCGAGGAGAAGAGGATCTTGTCCTTCATCTTCACCACCATCCGGCCCTTCAGCTCGGACAGCTCGATCTTCCCGGTCTTGATCTCCTCCTTGAGGCTCCTGGCCAGGTTCTCGTACTCGCTGGACTTCTTCTCGAGTGCCTCCTTGGCCGCCTCGAGCTTCTCGGTGTTCCGAGACAGCTCCTTGTTGAGGTCCGAGAGCTCGTCCACGCGCTTGCGCAGCGCGCGGCGCTCCGCGTCACTGTTGGCGAGCGAGGACTCCAGCTCCGCGTTCTCCTTCTGGGCCTTCTCGGCCGCGGCCTTGGTCTCTCCGAGCTTCTGCTCCAGGGCCTTCATCTGCTCCTGTTGCTCGTCGTACTGCTGCTTGAGGTTGAGCGCCTCCTGGGACTTCGAGTCGAACGCCTTCTGGGAGACGCAACCGACCAACGGAACCAGCAGGACGAGACACCAATGCATGCGCATTCGAGGCTCCTTGGGTTGAAGGAGCGCTCTTATACCTCCGAGCCCACTCGCGCGAGAGGGCGCGTGTTCCCCACCTGCGGAGTCGAACGTGGGGAAACACGACGGTGACACGCGAAAACTTCCGCCCCAGCAGGCCCGTATCCACCGGGAGTGAGCGCGTCTTCCACCAGCACGTCGCCGCGTGCTGGGTGGAGGGTCACGTGGGGCGGTGGGGCCGGCGGGACGCTAGTAGGGCGTCTCGCTCTGCAGCAGCGTGCCGGAGGAGAAGGCCTCGGCCGTTCCGCACTGCGCCTTCTTCGGAGCGTCCGGGCACGACACGGGCGCATGGGCCCGGTTGTTGTCCGTGAAGCAGAGCGCCCCGTCGGTGCCCCACTCCGCCTCCAGGCCCCACGTCTCCGTGTCCTGCTGCACGCCCACCGCGTCGTAGACGTTCACCCACTGCCCGTTCACGGTGTGCGAGGTGCCGTCACCGCAGTAGTCCGCGCGGATGAGGCGCGTGCACGCCTGGTGGTGCGCCGCCAGGCTCACGCCTCCGACGCTCGCCCACGGCTTGTACCCGAAGCGGATGCACTTCGCGATCGCCGCGCCCTCGCACGCGAAGGTGAAGACGCGCGCATCGTCATACTTCCTGCCGCCCACGCCCGGCAGCCCCTGCCGGTAGTCCCAATACCCGTCCACGGCGATGGCCGCCGCCGGCTGTCCGCTCGCGTCGAGGCAGATGGGGCGCCACTGTCCGTCCAGCGGAGAGCGGAACGACACCAGGTACCGCCACACGTCCGCGTTCGCGCCCTCGCCCTGCGCCGCCGAGTCCACGCGCAGCTCCACCTGGCTCTCATCCCCCAGGTTGCCCAGGAAGCGCGCCTGCACGAAGTCCTGTCCGAAGAGGTGCCGCCCGTCGTACCAGCCATGGAAGGTGGAGCCCTCCAGCCACACCTCCTCGAGGCTCGCCTGCTGCAACGTGGGCCCCTGGCCCGGCCAGGACGTCTGCTGCCCGTTCTCGAACCACGCGCCCGCGAACTCCACCGACACCAGCATCCCCGAGAGCGCCTGGCCGTTGAGATCCGAGCCGTTGAGATCACTCCCGTTCAGGTCCGAGCCGTTCAGGTCCGAGCCGTTGAGGTTGGCGCCATTGAGGTTCGCGCCATTGCGTGCGCTCAGCGACGCATCGGTCTCTCCCAGGGGAGCATCCGGCCGCACCGGCGCCTCGCCTCCACACGCCACCACGCCCACGGCCGCCAACACGACCTGGCACCACCTGCTTGCTCGCATGGCCCCACCCCTCTGTGACTCCGTCCCCGAGACGGGCGGACGGTGTGCAGTGGTCATCCACACGGCAAGCCACACATGTCGTCTCCAGGCACTTGCAACGTCCAGGAGACGTCACTCGCGGCAGGCACCCGGCGGTGCTACTTCCGAGGGGAAGCCGCCCCGGAGGGCAGGTCGGCGCACAGGCGGAAGCCCACGGTGATGTTGCGCAGGGTGCGCTCGGGCATCTCGCGGTTGGCCAGGCGCGCCGAGGCGGGGGCGAAGTAATAGGAGCCGCCGCGAGCCACCACGCCCCCGGACTCCAGCGACGAGCGCGTCCACTCCCATGCGTTGCCGGCCAGGTCGTCCACGCCGAAGGGGCTGCGGGAGGCCGGGTGCGCGCCCACCTCGTCGGGGCCGAAGCCCCCGGGCTCCTTGCCGTAGGTGAAGTCCACGTTGGCGTCGTCCGGGGCGAGCGAGTCGCCGTGGGGGAACTCGCGGCCGTCCTCGCCTCGAGCGGCGCGCTCCCACTCCAGCTCCGTGCACAGCCGGGCGCCCGGCACCCGGCCCGTCTTGTCCAACCACGCCGCGTAGGCCTCCGCGTCCTCGAAGGAGATGCCGGTGACGGGGAAGCGCGTCCAGTCCTGCTCCACCCGCCGGTCCCGCTTCGCGTAGCGCAGCCGCTCGCCCAGCCGCACGGTGTAGGGCACGCCGCCGGGCTGGAAGCGCAACGTCCACACACCGCGCTCCCGCGCCAGCCGCAGCATGCCGTGGTAGGTGGTGCTCGTGCGCGGCTGACGGCGCGTGCGCTCGGCCGCGGGCAGCGACTCCAGGAAGGAGAGCCACTCCGTGTACGTCGTCTCCTGGCGGGCGATGAGGAAGCCCGCCGTCTCCTTGGCGTGCAGGGGCACGGCGTTGAAGAAGCCGCGCACGCTCGCATCCGCCGCGCTGCCGAAGAGCACGCGTCCCGGGGGAACGTAGACGAAGCCCGAGGGCAGCTCTCCCTGGCGCAACAGCGGTGGAGCCAGGTGCCGGCGCTCCCCTCGCGCCAGGCGCAGCGGGACGAGCGCGGGCTCGTGACCCGGGGCACGCACCGTCAGCCGCCAGTCTCCCGGAGGTACCGCCACGTCCACCCAGGGCAAAGGCGGCATGGGCACCGGCTCGCCGATGTGCTCCCGGCCCTCCACGTCGCGCGTCGCGGGCCGCAGTTCCAGCACCGCACCGGGGACGGAGAGCTCCAGGGTGACGAGCGCGGGAGACGTCCAGCGCCGCCAGCGCTCGCCCGTCGTGTCATACAGCCGCAGCCGCTGCAGCAGCGCCGTCAGCTCACTCGTCTCCAGCGCCTGCTCGGCGTGGAAGGCGCGCTCGAGGAGGAAGTCGGCCAGGGCGGCGCGGACGTCCTCGCGCATGGGGTCCAACACCAGCGCGTGCTCCAGATGGTCCCCCGCCTCGTCCAGGCGCCGGTGCAGCACGGCCTCCGCGAGCGTGGTGCGCGCCCAGGCCGTGTCGCCCTGCTCCTTGCGGCCGGCGTCGTAGTGGCCCAGCGCCTCCTCGCGCGCGGCGGAGAAGGCGGTGCGCTCGCGCCGCACCTCGCTCATGGCGGCGGCGGCCTCGGCCAGCCAGCCGCGCACGGCGCTGTCGCGCACCGCGGCCTCGTGCATCCGCAGGCCCGCGTAGACGAGCACCAGCGACAGGACGAAGCCCACGGCGAGCGCCTGGCGCATGCGGCGGCTGCGCACCACCGTGCGGCGCGAGGCCTCCAGGAAGGCCAGCTCGCGGCGGGTGAGCTGCTCCCGGTCCAGCGGCGCGGCCTCGGCCAGCTGCCGGGAGCTCCACAGCATGTCCCGCACATGGCCCACGCGCTCCCAGTGGGCGGAGTCCGCCTCCAGCCGGGCCTGCACCTCGCGCAGCTCGGCGGCCTCGGCCAGCCAGCGCGCCAGGGTGCCCCACCCCGTCAGCAGCGCCTCGTGGGCCACTTCATACGAGGTGCCACCGTCCACCTCCCGCGCCACCAGCAGGCGCGCGCGCACCAGCGCCTCCAGCACCGCGCGGTGGTGCGGGTCATCGCCCACCAGCTCCCGGTCCGTCTTGCGCGCCCGGGTGCCCTCCGCGGTGATGAGGCGCAGCAGCACGCCCCGCGCGGCCGTACGTTGATCCGGCAGCAGGCGCGCCACGGCCGCGTCCGCGTGCATGGCCAGCGCGCCCGCCACGCCGCCCAGCCCGTCCAGCGCGGCCTGGGTGATGAGGCCCGCCCCCTCGTCGCGCGCCTCCCACAGCTCGGCGAGCGCGAACTGCAGCAGCGGCAGCCCGCCCCCGGCGGCCGAGGCCACCAGCGCATCCACCAGGGCCTCGGACTCGAAGCGCACGTCCGTCACCCGCGCCGGGCCCACCACCGCCTCGCGAATCTCCTCCGGGCCGAGCGCCCGCAGCAGGTACAGGGCCCCGGGCACCATCGCGCCCAGGCCCGGCACCGCCGTGAGCCGGGTGAGGAAGTCACTGCGGCAGGTGGCCAGCAGACGCACGCCGGACACGCCCTCGGCCAGTCCCCCGAGCGCGAGCCCCGCCTGCGCGGCCTCGGCGTCTCCCGCCAGCGTCACCAGCTCCTCCAGCTGGTCCACGTAGAGGGCGAGCCCCTGCTCCGCGCCGAGCCAGGCCCGCAGCCGGCGCGCCAGGCCCGTGGGGTCCGAGCGCAGGGAGGCCACCAGCCCCTCCTCGTCGGCACCCAGCACGGGAGCCAACGCGGCGGCGAGCGCGGCCGCGGGACGCCGTCCCGGAATCAGCCGCACCCCGCGCCAGCGCCGCCCGTCCTCCAACGCCCCATCGGTCACCCGGGGCAGCACGCCCGCGAGACACAGCGAGGACTTGCCCACGCCCGAGTCCCCGGCGACGAGCACGAAAGGCTCGGCCCGGAGCCGGTTCATCACCTCGCGCTGCTCCCGCCGTCGGCCGAAGAAGAGGGCGCGGTGCTCGGCCTCGAAGGCCTGGAGGCCGCGGTAGGGATTGCCCTCGGGCACGGCGCCCGCCCACTCGTCACGGGACAGCAGTTCCAGCGCATCCAGCAGCGGCACGGCGGAGGCGAAGCGCTCCTCGGGGGCCCGGCGCAGGCACCGGTCCACCACGGCCGCGAAGTCCGTGTCCACGCCCGGTACGGCTTCGGCCAGCGGCCGCGCGTCCTGCGTGCGCACCGCGTGGGAGAGCTCCTTGAGGGGCACGTGCCGGAAGGGGCCGCGGCCGGCGCACAGCTCGTAGAGCACCAGCCCCAGCGAGTACACGTCACTGCGCGCGGTGAGCTCCTCCCCGGCCCAGGCCTCCGGGGACATGTAATAGGGCGTGCCCACCAGCGTGCCCGCGGGCAGCGACGGCAGGTCCACCCCGTCGAGCGAGCCCGCCACGCTGTCGGCGTCCAGTTCCGGCAGGACCGGAGGGGCAGCCGGGAGCACGTCGGGCGGCGTGTCCTCGTCGCGGGGAGCATCCGCGTCCAGCAGCTTGGCCAGTCCGAAGTCCAGCAGCTTCACCTCGCCCGTCTCGGTGAGCAGGGCGTTGGCGGGTTTGATGTCGCGGTGCAGCACGCCGCGCCGGTGGGCGGCCCCCAGGCCCCGCGCCAGGTCCCTGCCGAGCGCCAGCACGCGCTCCCACGGCATGGGCCGGGGCAACCGGTCCAGCGAGGTGCCACGGATGAACTCGGAGATGAGGTACGGGTGGTTCTCCAGCTGCCCCACCCGGTAGAGGGTGACGACGTGGGGGTGCTGGACACGCGCCGCGGCCCGGGCCTCCACGAGGAAACGGGCGAGCGCGCCAGCCCCCAGCGCGCGCACGAACTTCACCGCCACCGGCCGGTCGAGCAGCGTGTCATGCGCGAGGTACACGCGTCCCGTCGCGCCATGACCGATGAGGCGCACCAGGCGGTACTCGTCGAACGCCTCGGGCGGAGTCCACCCGTCGACGTTGGACCGGATTGCAGGCGGAGGGCCCACGGGCGCGTTCGTCCCCGTTCTTCGCTAGGGCCTGCTCTTCGACTTGCTGGGCTTGAGCATCCGGCGGATGCGGTCCTCCAGGTCCTGCGGGAGGCAGGGCTTGGCGACGAACTCGTCCGCCCCGGCCTGCCGGGCCTGTTCCGCGTTGCCCGCCAGCACGTGGCCGCTGAGCGCCATCACCGGAATGTCCCGGGTGCGGTGGTCCTGCTTCAACCGGCGCGTGGCCTCCCAGCCATCCATCACCGGCAGCGACAGGTCCATCAGGATGATGTCCGGAAGGACACCCTGCGCCTTCTCCACCGCCTCGACGCCGTTGCGGGCCACTTCTACCTGAAAGCCGACAAATTCCAGGTACTCCGCATACATCTCCCGGGCGTCGTCGAAATCGTCGACCACCAGCACGCGCCGGCGCTCGACGGTATTGGCCGCTTCGGTCGGCTCGCCGCCGTCATGCATCCTGTTTTCGAGGGTTTGCGTGAGCGGTAGGGTCATGGCGCGAGGCCCTTCGTACAAGGTGGGAACGCCGCACCATGCTATGTACGGCCTCGCGGATGCGCTCGTGACGGCCAGCCTCCAAGCGCATCCGGGCCACAAATCCTGTCGTGGCCCGGACACTTCACTCACAGCGATGGTGACTTGGCGTATCCAGGCCGCGCAGTGCCGCCTGGACGCCTGCCCTCCACCGCTCGCGGCGGACGACAGCCCGCTACAGCTTGCTCAGCGGCGCCTCGAGACTGGTGCTCGAGGACACGGGCGAGCCCCAGGCACTCTCGTAATACGCGGACAGGTCCGCCGACTGGAACTTCGTGAAATCCGCCTTCACCTTGACGGTGTTGGTGGTGAGGTTGATGGCCGCGCCGCTGTAGGTGAAGACGAAGCGGGTGGTGGCGTCGTTGAAGTTCGTGGAGTCGATGGGGTACTTCGTCGGCGACTCGGCGGTGAAGCAGGGGTTGGTGGAGGGCGGAGCAGCCGGCGTCGCCTTGAAGGACGGCGGGCTGGCCTCGCCCGTGGTGACGAGGGTGTCGAGCAGCACGGACGTGGGCAGCACGGCCTGGCTGAAGCTGATGATGATGCACTCGCCCGGATCCAGGGTGCCCACGGTACCGGTGGCGCCATCCTTGTAGACGGCGGTGGCGAGCTGCAGCGGCCGGGGCGTCCGGGGGTCTCCGCTGATGAAGTAGCCCTTCCAGGTGCGCACGGTGCCGTCGTACGCCGAGGTGGCGCGCAGGATGATGTTGTACTCCACGCCCTGGACGATGGAGGCGGGGGGCATGAGCGTGTAGACGTCCCCGGCGGCGCTCGCCGTGACGATGACGTCGTACTTCTCGCGGCCGTACTCGTCGGTCACGAGCGCCAGCAGCGACTCGCGCGCCACGGGCTGGCTGAAGCCCAGGTAGATGGGCTCGCCGGGCCGGACCAGGTTGCGCAGGGGCTTCTTCTGCAGCTCCATGGCGGGCTTGTTGACATCCGCATCCGCCAGCTTCACGTAGTTGAGGCTGGGGACGTTGGTGGCCACGAGCTGGAAGCCCGGGGTGCCCGTGCCGCCGGCGTCGTTGCGCGGGGCCGGCAGCCGCAGCATCTGCGAGCCGCCGCTCACCATCAGCGTCGAGGCGTCGATCTTCTGCGAATAGCCCCCGGCGTCGAAGATGCCGTCACTGTTGTAGTCCACCGGATCCACCCAGACGCGGTAGCCACCCGCGGCCGCCCCCACGCCGCCAATGCGCGCGAGCTCCGCAGGAGAGGGGACGTTGGCGAAGGTGACGACGCCCATGGCGTCCGCCTCGGCGGCGACCACCACGGAGCCGAGGGCCGAGACCGTGCCGCCGTTGAAGGCGATGGTGCCGGCGGGGACGGCCTCGACGTACGCCTTGGCGCCGCGGGCGGGGTAGCCCGAGGGCGTGACGAGCGAGAAGCTCACGCTGCTCTTCGTCTCGGCGAGGGCCACGGCGCCGATGTTGGCGTTGCCGTTGTTGATGGGGATGTTGCCGGCGTGGGAGGGCACCAGGGCGCTGGCGCGCAGCGTGGCGTGGCCCTCCTTGCCGAGGGTCACCAGCACCTCGGAGCCGGCCGGCACCTGGGTGAGGAGGAAGTTGCCCGAGGCGTCCGTCACCGTCTCGAAGGGCTTCTCCGCCGTGGCGCTGCCGATGGTGAGCTTCACCTTGGCGTCCGCGAGCGGCTCCATCCGGGTGTTGAGCACCTGGCCGGAGACCGTCCCCTGGGGGGTGGCCGGGACCACCACCGACACGGAGTCCGGCTCGCGGACCCCGTCGGCGATGCCATCCCCATCCTTGTCCTCCGGCGTGCATCCGACGACCAGGAGCGGCAGCACGATTGCCCAATGCTTCTTCATCTTCCCACCTTGAATGCTTGGAGTTTCAGCCGGGTTTCAGCCCGCGAGGGGCGGCGGCATGACAGTCTCCGACCGGGCTGCCTGCGTCAAGAAGGGCACGGTTGGACGTCCAGCACGGACGCACCGGGTAGGGTGCAACGGGGGCGGACATTTCCGCGAGGGCCGGGTGGTAGCGTGGGGGCCATGAGCGACGTGGATGTGAATGCGCCCTGTCTGGGCTGCGCCATCGTGGGAGGAAGCACCCGGCCCGTGGGAGGAGTGCTCGCCCGCTCGGCGGGGCTGGTGCTGCATGGCGTGGCCTCGCCGAGTCCCCTGCCCGGCTGGGTGGTGCTCACCAGCGTGCGGCACGCGCGCGCGCTGTACGACCTGGACGACGAGGCGGCACGGGAGCTGGGCCCCTTCGCCGCGCGGGTGATGCGGGCGCAGCGCGAGGTGCTGGGCGCGGAGCACGCCTACGCCTTCGCCATGGGTGACGTGTTGCGCCATTTCCACCTGCACCTGGTGCCGCGCTACCGGGACACGCCCCAGCGGCTGTGGGGACGGGGAGCGTTCGAGGGGACGCCGGGAGACATGCGCCCGGAAGCGGAGCTGGAGGCGGCGGCGCGGGCCCTGGCGGCGGCGCTGGGGGGCTGAGCTGTCCGCTCGCCAGCCCTCCTGGAGGCGCTCGGGTGGACCTGGGGCGCTGACGTGGAAGAATGGCGGCCGCCATGCGAGTGCTCCGTCTCGGCTTCTTCCTCCTGTCGCTGCTGCTCCTGCCCACGGCCGCGCGGGCCAACAACACCGCGGATGAAGCGGACGTGGCCTTCGAGGTGGGCAACGAGGCGTACGCGCAGGGCCACTACGTGGAAGCGCTGCGCTCCTACTTCACCAGCTACCGGCTGGTGCCCAACCGCAACGTCCTCTTCAACATCGCCCGCTGCTACGAGGCGCTCACCCGCTACAACGAGGCCTACCGCTACTACAACGACCTGGCCCAGGAGCGGCTGAGCAACTCGGACGAGGCGGAGGTGCGCCGCGCGCTGGAGCGGCTGCGTCCCAAGGTGGCCCTGGTGCGCGTCACCACGGAGCCGCCGGGGGCCGAGGTGCTCGTGGACCGCGAGGACCTGGGCATCCGCGGGCTCTCGCCGCAGACGCTCGCCCTGACGCCCGGGCGCCACAAGGTGATGGTGCGCAAGGAGGGTTACCGCCGCGCGGAGGAGACCGTCTACGTGGCGCGGGGCCGCTCCGCCACGCAGGAGTTCAAGCTGGAGCTCATCACCGGCACGGTGGAGCTCACCGGCACCCCCGAGGGCGCGGAGGTATACGAGTCCCAGGAGGGCCCCGTGGTGGGGCGGGTCCCCGGGACGCTGGTCCTCACCCCCGGCCGGCACGTGCTGCACGTGAAGGCCCCCGGCCACGCTTCGGCGCAGATGCTGGTGGACGTGCCCGCGGATGGACGCATCCCCCTGCAGGTGTCGCTGCGCCCGCAGGAGAGGCCCACCGGCCGCGTCATCATCACCGCCAACCGCGACAACGCCTCGGTGCGCGTGGACGGCCAATCCACGGGCTTCACCCCCACCGTCGTGACGCTCCCCGAGGGCGAGCACACCCTGGAGGTGGAGAGCCCGGACGTGCGCCCCGTGCGCCAGCGGGTGACGGTGGTGGCCGACCAGGACACGAAATTCCACGCGGACCTGCGCTACGAGCCGCCGAAGGTGCGCGCCGCCTCCAAGAGCCTGCTCTCGGTGGACGAGGCCCCCGCCTCCACCACCGTCCTCTCCCAGGAGGAGCTGCGCGCCTTCGGCTACACCACGGTGGCCGAGGCGCTGGCGGCCGTGCGCGGCTTCTTCATCTCCAATGACCGCTCCTACACGTACCTGGGCGTGCGCGGCTTCGCGCCCCCGGGAGACTTCAACACCCGCATCCTCATCCTCTGGGACGGCCACTCCGTCAACGACGTGTGGGCCGGTCAGGGCTACTCGGCACGGGACTTGTCGGTGGACCTGGAGGAGGTGGACCGTATCGAGGTGGTGCGCGGCCCGGGCAGCGCGCTCTACGGAACGGGCGCCTTCTTCGCCGTCATCAACGTGGTGCCGCGCGAGTCGCTGGGCCTGGACAAGAAGGTGGAGGCCACGGCGGCGGTGGAGGCGCTGGGCACCACGCGGCTGCACGGCACGGCGGCGTGGGACAACGGGCGCGACTCGGCCCTGGTGTCCCTGGCGGGGGTGAACACGCAGGGCGCGGAGGTGACCGCACTGGGGGGGGGCCTGCCGCTGGTGCAGGGGTTGGACGGGGAGCGCGCCGCCACCGCCTCGGTGCGGGCCCGCCTCGGGGGATTCTCCTTGCAGGCGCAGTTCCACGGCCGGCGGAAGCAGATTCCCTCCGGCCCCTATGGCACGGTGCTGGGCGTCGAGGGCACCCAGGTGGAGGATCTGCGCGGCTTCGCCGAGGTGCGCTACGAGAAGTCCCTCGGCGAGCGGGTGAGTCTGTCGCTGCGCGGCGCCTATGACGCCAGCCGCTACCGGGGTTATTGGATGTACAGGCAGCCGGACAACAGCCTGCGGCGGGACACCGACGCCGGCCGTGCCGACTGGCTCAGCGCCGAGGCCCGCTTCCTCTTCCACCTCTCCGACACCCATCGCCTCACCGTGGGCCTGGAGGGACAGAGCCAGCTGCGCGTGGAGCAGGAGAGCTTCGGCCCCGAGAACGGTGATGCACCGCTCATCAGCCGCAGCCGCGTGCTGCTCTCCACCTACCTGCTGGACGAGTGGCGCCTGCACCCGCGGCTGACGCTCTCGGCGGGCCTGCGCCTGGACAAGTACCTCGACCTGGACGCGACGCCGCTCACCCCCCGGCTGGCCCTCATCGCCCGCCCCTACGACAAGGGCCTCACCAAGCTGGTGGCCGGCCGCGCCTTCCGCGCGCCCAACGCCTACGAGCTCGACTACAACGATGGCGGCGTCACCCAGGCGGCCGCCGGCAAGCTGGAGCCGGAGACCATCACCACCCTGGAGCTCGAGCACGCGCACAACCTGACGGACGAGCTGCGCCTGACCGTGGCCGGCTACCACAACCGCATCTCCAACCTGGTGGTGCTGGAGCAGCAGCCAGGGCCGCCCCGGTGCGGCAGCCCGAGCGGTACCATGGAGTGCCTCGTCTTCAGCAACCGGCCCGGTGAGACGCTCGCCTGGGGCGCGGAAGCCGGTCTGCACTGGCAGCCGGGCCGCAACCTGATGGTGGACCTGACCTACTCCTTCGTCACCCTCCAGAATGCCTCGGAGGAGGTGGTGGCCTCCGCCCCCGCGCACCTGGCGTCCGGACGGCTGCTGCTGCCGTTGGGGACCGGGGACCTGCGCCTGGCCACCCAGGCCACCTACCAGAGCGCCCGGGGCGGCACGACGCAGGGGGATGAGGAGAACGGCGAGGCCCTGCTGCTGAGCGTGGGCCTGTCCGGCGAGTTCCAGCGCCTGCGCTACTTCGCTGGCGTGCAGAACCTGCTCGACACCCGCTACGCCCTGTCGCTCGGCACCGAGCGCGCCGCCGCGCCCGTGCCCCAGTACGGCCGCACCTTCACACTGCAGCTCACCGGCAGCTTCTGAGCCTCACAGCTTCACGGGGACCTCCTTCTCCCCCTCGGCGCAGATGATGCGCACCCGGTCCTTCTTCACGTAGGCAACACCCCGAACGCCCGTCTCGAACCCCGACAGCGGAATCTCCCGGACCGTCCCAGAGGCCATGCCGCCCAGCCTGTACACGTCACGGCCCCGGGCGACGAGGATGCAGTCGTTCCAGGTGAAGGAGTCCGAGTTGGTCACCTCGAGACCATGAACGAAGAAGCCAATGCTCTTGGGCACGACGCGGCCATTCAGTTGCTTGGGGGCGGGAGGCGGCGCGGGAGCCACTTCCGCGGGCGGCGTCGTGGTATCGGCCTGGGGCGCCTCGGTGGAAGTCCTGGGGAGCACCGCGAGGAGACTGACCTTGCCCGCTTGACGCACACGCGCGTCGGGCAGAACCATGGCGGTCCGGTCCTTCACCACCACCACGGTGGCCTCACCCACCAGGCGGGCCTTGCCATCCTTCGTTGGCGCCGCCACCACCTGGAGAACCATCTCCTTGGAGAGCCCCGCGGACTGCCCCTCGGGGATCCTGTAATAGTCGCTGCGAGCAACCTTCCGCATCACCGCCACCTGCTCCGCGGGCACGAGCTTCTGCGGACGAGCGTGTGACTCGGACGGCTTGGGCTTCGCCTGCTGCGCCGCCTCGGCCTCCGCTTCGGCCTCCACCTCGGGTTCGGCGGAATCCCCCGCGTCCTCGGGCCCCGCGGGTGTGGCGGGCGGCTCGGGGGCGGCGACCGCGTCGGGAACCTGGGGCGCTTTGGCCACGGGCTGGGGACCCCCGGGCATCGGTCCGCCCTCTCCGTGAGGAGGCCCCATTCCGGGTGGCGGGGGACGCATTCCGTGAGGCGGAGGTCCCATGCCCGGGGGAGGCGGTCGCGGAGGCCCATTGGGCCCTGGCCCTTCGTCGGCCCACGTGGGCCGGGGCGGGTGCTCGGGCGGCTGATTCATCAGGAACGCGGTGACTCCGGCGGTGGCGCCAATCAACCCGAGCGCCCCGAGGGCGATCGCCGCCGTCCACCCCTTCCGGCCGGGCCCGGACTTCTCCAGCTGGAGCGTCTCGGCGGGCACGGGGGAGGCCAGGGCACCGACCGCGGGGGTCGCGGTGGCGCTGGGCGAGCGCACCAGGGTGGGCTCGTAGCCCGAGGCGGGCGAGGTGGGCGTGGCGAAGGGCGGCTGGAGGGGCACCGGCAGGCGCCCGGTGTTCATGCGCGCGTCGCCGCTCACGGGCACGCCGGTGTTCATGGGTACCAGGGTGCCGCCGGGCACGGGGGTGCGGCGCACGCCGGGGCTGGAGGAGACGCGGGAGATGAGCTGGCGCTGCGCGGCGAAGGCCTGCGGGCAGAGCGTGCGCACGTACTCGCCCACCTCCTCGGCGCCGAGGGTGGAGCCGGAGCGCAGCAGCTGCTCGTTGAGGGCGCGGGCGAAGTCGTCGGAGCGGGCGTAGCGCTCCTCGGGCGAGGGAGCCAGCGCGCGGCGCACCACCGCGTCGAGGGCGGGATCGATGTCCGGACGCACCTCGTGCAGGGCGGGCACGTGGGGGTTGGACATGGCGGCCATCATCTCGCCCACCGTGCCATGGCGGATGAGGGAGCGGCTCGCGAGCAGCTCCCAGACGATGACGCCACAGGAGTAGATGTCGCTGCGGTGGTCCACGGCCTCGGCGCGCACCTGCTCCGGGGACATGTAGCCCAGCTTGCCCATGACGGTGGACGGCAGCGTGTGCTTGCTGCGCGCGGCGCTCTTGGCGAGGCCGAAGTCGATGACCTTGACCTCGCCCTCGTAGGACAGCATCACGTTGTGGGGCGAGACGTCGCGGTGGACGATTCCCAGCGGCGCGCCATCCGGGCCCGTCTTGCGGTGCGCGTAGCCGAGCCCCTCGGCGATGCGCTGGCCGAGGTAGAGCGCCACGGGGACGGGAATCTGCTGGCCCTCGTTGCGCGCCTGGTCCTGCAGGAAGGACAGGTCCACGCCGGCCACGTACTCGAGGGCCATGTAGTAGGTGCCCTCGGCCTCGCCCATGTCGTAGACCTGCGCGATGGACGAGTGGACGAGGTGCACGAGCACCTTGGCCTCGTGGTGGAAGCGATCCAGGAACTGCCCGTCCTTGAGGAGCGAGGGGAGGATCGTCTTGACGATGCAGGGCTTCTCGAAGCCGGCCGCGCCCGAGATCTTGGCGAGATAGACCTCGCCCATGCCGCCCTGTCCGAGCAGGTGGACGAGCTCGTAGCGTCCGAGGAGGCGGGGGAACTGGGGTGTGTCGTTCATCGGCGGAGAGTCCATGGCCCTGGCCGATCATCCTAACCCGGGAGCCGCCCGCCGGTTGTGGGAACCCCCTGGATCTCCGCCCGGGGCAAACGTCCACTGCCCGGCGTTGCGGAGCAGCCAGCATTGCCGCCTGTCCGGTCGCCCTCCTAGGGTGAGTCACGCTGGTCTCTTCAGATCAGCGAGAGTGGCGCGGATGGGGCGGGGTGGTGGACGTTCGTCGCCGGGAAGGCCGTACTGAACTTTTGTACAGCCCCCCCCCCCCCCCCCCCCCAACATCTCTAAACCCCCGATATTACTCGGGATTCTTGCGGAGTTTTGACGAATGGTTGGGATTCTGGCTACTGACCCCATGGGTAACAGCGCACTCCGGCCCGGCGGGATGAAGGAGCGGGCATGAGGCTGCTGGCGTTGCTGAGTGCCGCGCTGGTGGCGTGCGCGGGTTGCGGCCACACACGCCCGTCCCAGGACCTGAGCGCGCGGACCTACGTCATTGACGAGGACGCGAGCGGGGTGGGCAGTGCGCTCGGGACGGGGGGCTCCGGGTACAGCTGTGACGACGAGCTGAACCAGTGCTTCACCCGCTGCTGGGAGTCCGTGAAGCAGCCCTACCCGCACGTCGAGCACAACGAGTGGTACTACGAGCACTGCACGCGCGAGTGCCGCCAGCAGTACATGCAGTGCGTCGAGCAGCAGGAGAAGGAAGAGGCGGAGCGGGTGAAGAAGCGCCCGCCGCTCGAGTTCTCCAGCTTCGACAAGGCGCGCGACTGGATTCGGGCCCACAAGTCCGAGGTCGCGCTGGGAACCGTCGTCGTCGTCGCGGGCGCCGCTTTCATCATCGCCACGGGCGGAAGCGGCGCGCTCATCCTCGCACCCCTCGCCCTCTAGACACTTCCGGACTCGCGATGAAATACGACAAGAACTTCGATGCCGATGCCGTCCTTCGCACCGTGGAGGCCGTGAGCAAGCAGCACGCGGAGGGGACGCCCGAGGACGCGGCGCTCCGCGTCTGCGCGGCCGCGCTGCTGTACGTGCGGGATGACCTCAAGAAACTCGAAGAGTTTCGCGAATTTTTTCGAAAAATCACCACCCCCGCACGCGAGGGCATCCAGATTGCCCACACCTTCGCCTCGCGAGAGGAGGCGGAGGCGTGGCTCGCGAGCGGGGCCGCGAAGGATGGCCAGCTCCTCCGGGTGGGCGGCCAGGGCTTCACCGTCATCGACCACGGGGCGAAGGGGCTGAAGCTCGTCCGGATACCGCTGCCGGAGGAGCTGCCCCCTCACAAGCCCGGGAAGTAGGCGGGGTGCGTCACTCCGCCTTCTTCGGCGCGGCGGCGGAGCCCACCACGCGGTGGACGGGGTAGAGCTCGCCCACCTGGATGAGGCCGTCGAGGAATTGCCAGCGGCAGAAGCCGTCGTCGGAGTGCGGCTCGAGCAGGTACACGGCCAGGGTGCCGGTGCGCTGCGCGGTGGGCACGAGCAGGGTGCCCGCGGGGAACTCGCGGGTGGTGCGCTCGGGGGCCACGGTGAGCACGGTCTCGAAGCGCACGGGCTTGGGCTTCTGGCTGAGCGGGACCTCGGACTGGCCGGGAGGCGGGACGTTGGTGGCCACGTCGGGGCTGAACGTCTCCTCGCGCCGGGCCACGCGGTAGCTGTCCACGGTGAAGCGCCGCGGGGCGTCGAGCCGCTCGAAGCGGATGCCATGGCCCTCGAGGCGCGAGGCGAGCTCGGCCGGCGCGAGGTACGCGGCCGGGGTGCTCACCGCCTGCGTGGGCACGAAGGTGCGGTGGTGCGGCGCCTTGTACTTCTTCTGGCGCTTGCCCGGGTAGCGGCGCGCGGTGATGCTGGCCTCGTCGTAGGCGAGGATGTGGGCCACGTCATCGGGCTTCGCGTAGGCGGGGTACTCGAACACGAGCGCGCCCTTGTCGTCGCGCGTGGCGACGCCGTAGTTGATGCCCACGAGCGCCTGCACATCGGGCGACTCGCCGCGCGCGATGATGCGCTCCTCCTCGGCCTGGGTCATGGCGCGGTAGGCCTTGGCGTTCTTGGCGGCGTCGCGGATCAGCTCGAGCAACCACGCCCGCATCACCGCGCAGCGGCGCTCGAAGGTGATGTAGCTGTAGGTCTCGAGCAGCACGTCGATGCGGCCGAGCAGACCGCGGTAGTGGCTGCCGAAGCGCGGAAGCGCGGGGTAGGTGTGCCAGCCGGAGACGGGATTGCCCTCCTCCTTGTAGTTGCCGTACCAGAAGCAGTCGAAGCCATGGCGCTTCTTCACGGCCTGGGCCACGCGGTCGAGCATCTCCCGGTTGAACTCGCGCAGCTCGGAGAAGAGCGGCTCGTTCGAGTGCGACGTGTCGTAGGTGAGGTCGAAGGCGTGGATGCTGCCGTCGGTGGTGTGGCAGTCGATGAACACGTCGGGCCACCACGCCTGGTAGAACTTCGCGAGGGCGCGCGTCTCGGGCGCCTCCTGCTTCATGCTGTCACGGTTGAGGTTCCAACCTTCGCCCGTGTAGCGCATGCCCACACCGCCCTCGGGGTTCACCTGGCCCTCGAGGTTCTGCAGGTCCAGCTTGCGGTTGTTGGGGCTGATGCGGTCGTTGCCGTCGGGGTTGAAGTCCGGAATCAGCACGAGGCAGAGCTTGTCGAGCAGCTTCTGGCCCAGCCTGGTGAGGGTCAAATCCCGGGCGAGCGCGAGGACGGACTCCTTGCCCTCGACCTCACCGGCGTGGATGTTGGCCTCGATCATCACCACGAGCTTCTTCTGGCGGCGGGCGAGCTCGGGGGTGAAGCAGTTGCGATCGCTGACGATGAGCGCGGCCAGCGGCTGGCCCTCGCCGCTCTGGCCGAAGTCGACGCGCTTGACGAGCTTCGTGCGGCGGCTGAGCTCGTCGACGAAGGCGAGCACATCGGCGTGGCGTGAGGTTTCCTTGTAGTTCGACGCTTCGGCGCGGGTGAGCAACTCGGTCATGGGGGCGCATCCGAGCGTCCCCCCCGGGCAGCGTCAAGCACTCCGTCACTTCTCCGCGAGGACATTGCGGCCCGAGGTCCGGTCCGCTACGTCTGCCCGGACATGGAACACGGACGAAGACCGCAGGCACCTCCAGGCAGCGCAAGGGCTATCTGGCGGGCGCTCGGGTATCTGGGCCGGTACAAGCTGGAGACGGCGGGCGCGCTGGTGGCGCTGCTGCTCGTGTCCGCCGCCAACCTCGCGGCGCCCCAGCTGGTGCGGCTGGCCATCGACGAAGGCATCGCCCGGAACGACAACGCCACGGTGCTCCAGGCCGTGGGAGGGCTGGTGGCCATCGCCCTGGGGCGGGGGCTCTTCAACTTCCTCCAGGGCTACCTGGCCGAGCGGGTGTCACAGGGCGTCGCCTTCGACCTGCGCGACGCGCTCTTCGCGCGCATCCAGCGGCTGAGCTTCAGCTACTACGACCAGGCGCAGACCGGGCAGCTCCTCACCCGGCTCACCAACGACGTCGAGCAGGTGCGCACCTTCGTCGGCTCCGGCGTGGTCCAGCTCGCCGCCTCGTGCGCCATGCTGGTGGGCTGCGCGGTGTTGCTGCTCAACCTCAACCCCGTGCTCGCGGTGGTGGCGCTGGCGTCCGTCGCCCCCATCCTCTGGCTGCTCCGGAATTTCGTGGGCAAGATGGGCCCGCTGTTCGGCCGGGTGCAGGCCGCATTGGGACGGCTCAACACGGTGCTCCAGGAGGATCTGCGCGGCATCCGCGTGGTGCGCGCGTTCTCCGGCGAGGAGCGCGAAGCCGCCCGCTACCGGAAGATCAACGACGAGCTGCTCGGCCACAACCTGGGCATCATCGACGCCATCTCCACCAACTTCCCGTTCGTGGGCTTCTTCGCCAACCTCGGCACGCTCGTGGTGGTGGGCGTGGGAGGATTGCTGATCTTCCGTCAGAAGCTGACGCTCGGCGAGCTGCTCGCGTTCAACAGCTACCTGGGCTTCCTGCTCATGCCGCTCATGACGCTGGGCTTCATCGCGGCGCAGATTTCACGCGCCGGGGCGTCCGCGCTGCGCGTGTTCGAGCTGCTCGACACCCAGGTGGAGGTGGCCGACAAGCCGGGAGCCCGCACGCTGCCGCCGATCCAGGGACGGGTGGAGCTGCGCGACGTGCGCTTCCGCTACGCGGGCAGCGAGCGGGAGATCCTCCGGGGCGTGAGCTTCGTGGCCGAGCCGGGGCAGCTCGTGGCCATCCTGGGGACGACGGGCTCGGGGAAGAGCACGATCATCAACCTGATTCCCCGCTTCTACGACGTGACGGGAGGCGCGGTGCTGCTGGACGGGCACGACGTGCGCGAGGTGACGCTCTCCAGCCTGCGCTCGCAGATTGGCGTGGTGTTGCAGGACGCCCTGCTCTTCTCCGGGACGGTGCGCGAGAACATCGCCTACGGCCGTCCGGAGGCGACCCAGGAGCAGATTCAGGCGGCGGCCGAGGCGGCGCAGGCCGCGGAGTTCATCGCCGGACTGCCACAGGGCTACGACACGGTGGTGGGCGAGCGGGGCGTGGGGCTGTCGGGAGGCCAGCGCCAGAGATTGGCGATCGCCCGGGCGCTGCTGACGGATCCGCGCCTGCTCATCCTGGATGACAGCACCTCGGCGGTGGACGCCGGGACGGAGGCCGCGATTCAGGAAGCGCTCGACCGGCTGATGCGCGGCACGAACCGCACGGCGCTCGTCATCGCCCAGCGCATCAGCACGGTGCGCGACGCGGACCTCATCCTGGTGTTGGACGAGGGACGGGTGGTGGCGCAGGGGACGCATGAGCAGCTGCTGGCGTCGAGTGCGCTCTACAACGAGATCCTCGGCTCGCAACTGCAGGCCAGCACCCCGGAGGCGGCATGAGAAGGCCTGGGAGTCTCGAGTCGATGGCGGAGCTGGAGATCCAGCGTGCCGCCAACCGTGGAGCGGTGGCGCGCCGGCTGGTGACGGAGCTGCGGCCCCATCAGGGCACGCTGCTGGTGGCGCTGGGCCTGGTCGTCGTGAGCGCGCTGGCGCAGGCCATCGGACCGTATCTGGTGAGCCGGGCCATCGATCACGACATCGGGAGCGGGAACGCGGAGGCCCTGCTGCGCACCATGCTGCTGCTGCTCGCCGTGTACCTCGGGGGCGCGGTGGCCTCGCGGGCGCAGACGCGGCGCGTGGGCGCGGTGGGACAGCAGGTGCTCGCATCGATGCGCACCCGGCTCTTCGGGCAGCTCCAGGCACTGCCGCTCTCGTACTTCGACAAGCGGCCCATCGGGGATTTGATGAGCCGGTTGCTCAGTGACGTGGACACGCTCAACCAGTTCTTCTCGCAGGGGCTGACGCAGCTGCTGGGCGCGATGCTGGGGCTGGTGGGTGTGCTGGTGGCGATGCTCGCGCTCAACGTCCGCCTGGCACTGGCGTGCTTCACGCTCATTCCGGCGATGCTGCTCACCACGTGGTTCTTCGCCGCCCGGGCCCGGAAGGCCTACCGCAAGACGCGGCAGACGGTGGGCAGCGTGACGGCGGAGCTACAGGAGGAACTGGTGGGCGTCCGGCAGGCACAGGCGTTCAACCGCACGGACGAGAACATCCGGCGCTTCCGGGGCCGGAACGCCGCCAACCGCGACGCCAACGTGGCCGCGGTGGGCGTCACCTCCGCGTTCTCCCCGGCCATCGACGTGCTCGCCACCCTGTCCACGGCACTCGTCATCGGCTACGGCGGCCACCTGGTGCTCCAGGGGCAGTTGACCGTGGGACTGGTGGCGGCGTTCCTCATCTACGCGCAGCAGTTCTTCCGGCCGGTGCAACTGGCGGCCTCCACGTACACGCTGATGCAGTCGGCGCTCGCGGGCGCGGAGCGCATCTATTCCATCCTGGACGAGCCTCGCGAGCCCGCCGACGTCCCTGACGCGCTGGAGCTGGGACGAGCCCAGGGTCGCATCACGTTCGAGAAGGTGTCCTTCGCCTACGACGCGGAGCACCCGGTGCTCCGGGACGTGAGCTTCGAGGTGGCCCCCGGGCAGACGGTGGCGCTGGTGGGCCGCACGGGCGCGGGGAAGACGACGGTGGCCAACCTCATTCCGCGCTTCTACGACACCACGGAGGGCGTGGTGCGGCTGGATGGGGAGGACGTCAAGCGCGTGAAGCGGGCGAGCCTGCGGCGGCAGATGGCGACGGTGATTCAGGAGCCGTTCCTGTTCTCTGGAACCATCGCGGAGAACATCGGCTACGGCCGGCCGGGCGCGAGCCGCGAGGAGATAGAGCAGGCCGCGCGCGCGGTGCATGCGCACGAGTTCATCGCCGCGCTGCCGAAGGGTTATGACTCGGTGCTCGGGGAGGGAGGCGCCACGCTGAGCCAGGGGCAACGGCAGTTGCTGGCGTTCGCTCGGGCGGTCATCGCCGAGCCGCGCGTGCTCATCCTCGACGAGGCGACGGCGAACATCGACACGAGGACGGAGGCGCTCATCCAGCGCGCACTGTCCACGTTGCTGGCGGGAAGGACGAGCGTGGTCATCGCGCACCGGCTCAGCACCATCCGGAGCGCGGACCTCATCCTCGTCATCGACGCCGGACGCATCACGGAGCGAGGCACGCACGAGGAACTGATGGCACGCAACGGCCTGTACGCGGAGCTGTACCACCGGCAGTTCCGCGAGCCCGCGGCTGCCGCGCGCTAATTCGTCTCAGGTGAGCACATCAGGAGAACACGCGCTGACAACAGCGGCCATTTCCCCTCGCCCTCCGGGAGAGGGACGGGGTGAGGGTGCCACGGGCCCCGGGTTGAACCCACTGTCCCCACTGTGGGCCACGGGTTGAAGAACGGGTTCGGATACCCTCACCCCAACCCTCTCCCGAGGGGAGAGGGAGCATGCGGCTCCAGGGAGCATGCGGCTCCAGGGAGCATGCGGCTCACGGAGCGGCGGCAGCGGGCTTCACGGGCTCCCCCTGACGGAAGCGCGCTTCGGGACCGGGGCCCACGTACACCTGCACGGCCCGGAAGTTCGGAGCCCCCTCGGGAATGCGCGCCGAGTGACGGACCCCCGCCGGAATGTAGACGGCATCGCCCTGCTTCACGGGCATCGCCTGGCCCTCGATGGTCATCTCCGCCCCTCCCTCCTCCACGTAGAGCATCTCCACACTGTCCGCGTGGATGTGCTCGGGCACTCCGGCGCCCGCCTGGAGATCCAGCACCCCCATCGAGGCCGCACGGGCTCCGGTCTCCTCGTTGGTGAGCAGGATGGCCGTCCCCTTGCCCTGGGAGATGCGGAAGGTGGGGGCCTCGGCGCTGCCCACCACGTAGCGAACGGGCACGGTGGGAACGCGGGCACAGCCAGCGGAGACACACAACACAGCCATCAGGAGCGAGGTGCGCATCATCCCTCCGTTCCTAGCACTGGCTGGCGGTCACCCGCATCCATGTGTCATCGCGGCGGTGTCTCCCACACACCACGGGCCTCCAGGAGGAGCCTCCCCCGGACACGACGCCCTGCCCCCGCGTACCGGCTCCCGCTAAGGTGCCGCACGTGAGCCCTCCCCGATTCATCCCCGGACACGAAGTCCCCGCTCGCCCGCGTGACAACGCCCTGCTCTTCGCCGCGCACGGCCTGGAGCTGCTCGTCGCCGAGCAGGACAACACCGTGCGCATCCCCACCTGCGCGGAGCTGCCCGAGTTCGCCACGGGGGCGCACTTCCTCGGCACCCTCGGGGACGTGGACTGCTACGCCGCCGCCTTCCCCAAGGACATCTCGCCTACCGAGGGCATGAAGCTCGTCCCCGCGCGTGGCCTCTACAACCGCGTGGACGAGTCGCTCTTCGGCGTCGCGGGCCGGGCGCTCGCCATCGCCGAGTGGGACTCCACCCACCGCTTCTGCGGTCGCGACGGCCAGCCCACGGTGCTCGTCCCCGGCGAGCGCGCGCGCCGCTGCCCCGCCTGCCGCACGCCCTACTACCCGCGCATCTCCCCCGCCGTCATCGTGCTCATCACCCGGGGAGACTCCATGCTGCTCGCGCGCAACGCCAACTTCCCCGGGGCCTTCTTCAGCACCCTGGCCGGCTTCGTCGACGTCGGCGAGTCGCTCGAGGAGACGGTGGTGCGCGAGGTGAAGGAGGAGGTCGGCGTGGACCTGAAGAACCTCCGCTACTTCGGCAGCCAGCCGTGGCCCTTCGGCCGCTCGCTCATGCTCGGCTTCACCGCCGAGTACGCCGGGGGAGACCTCCAGGTAGACGGCCAGGAGATCGCCGAGGCGGGCTGGTTCACCCCCGACAACCTCCCGCAGCTCCCGCCGCGCCTGAGCATCGCCCGGCAGCTCATCGACACCTTCATCGCCCAGGTGAAGGCCCGGAGCACCCCGGCCTGAGGCCCGGGCACCCGGGGCTCGCTCGCCGCGAGGGCGGGCGGGCACCTGGAAATTCCCGAGGGATGTCAAGCGGTTGAGGCCCAGGGGGTCTCCGGACTTGCATCCACCGCCCGGGTGGGATTGAAGCGAGGCCCCCGGATCCCCCATGCCCGTCGCGCGTCCCCACATCGAGCCCCGTCGTGTTGCCACCGCTGACTCGGTGGTGGTCAAGGAGTTCTACCTCTCGGTGCAGGGCGAGTCCTCGCACGCGGGGCTGCTCTGCTCCTTCGTGCGGCTCACCGGCTGCCACCTGCGCTGCACCTACTGCGACAGCGAGTTCGCCTTCCACGGCGGCACGCGCATGAAGATTCCGGAGGTGGTGACGAAGGTGAAGGAGCTCGGCGCGCCCCGGGTGGAGGTGACGGGTGGCGAGCCCCTGCTGCAGCCCGGCGTGTACCCGCTCATGGAGGAGCTGCTGGCCGCCGGCCTCACCGTGCTGCTGGAGACGAGCGGCGCCATCGACGTGCGGCTGGTGCCTCCGGCGGTGCATAAAATCGTGGACATGAAGACGCCGTCCTCGGGCGAGTGCGACCGGAACGACTACCGGAACCTCACGTCGATGAACGCCAACGACGAGCTCAAGTTCGTCATCGGCAGCCGCGAGGACTACGAGTGGTCCAAGAAGCTCATCGCCGAGCACCGGCTGCTGGAGAAGCCCTACGGGCTGCTCTTCTCCACCATCTTCGGCAAGCTGACGACGAAGGAGCTGGCCGAGTGGATCATCGCGGACCGGCTGCCGGTGCGCTTCCAGCTCCAGATGCACAAGTACATCTGGGACCCGAACGAGCGCGGCGTCTGAGGACGGGCCGCGGGCGCCTCAGTGCGGGCCGGCGACGAAGAAGCCCAGCACGAGCCGGAGCACGAGGAAGACCTGGAGCAGGACGCAGGCGAGGTTGAGCCAGGACAGGCCGCGCGTCCACCGGGCCCACGAGCGCGCGGGCGAGGCGGAGTCCACGCGCTCGAGGCGGCGCAGCTCGCGGGAGGACAGCCAGAAGCCGAGCCCCGCGGCGATGACATTGAGCACGGGCAGGCGCCGGAGGACGGGGATGACGAGGGTGGCCTGGCCCGTGTCGACCACCACGTTCATCGGCAGGAGCATGGCGAGCGGCACGGTGAGCAGGGCGACGATGCCCAGGCCGAACGTCCACTTGAGGGCCAGCGAGGCGGTGCCGTGCTTCCGGACGAAGTCGAGGCAGGAGGCGCAGTAGGAGGACTCGCCGAGCAGCTCGGTGCACTCGCCACAGAGGAAGGTGCCACAGCGGACACAGGTGGCGACCGCGGCCCGCTGGTGCGAGGGGCAGCGGGGACTGGTGAAGGCGGGCGGGTCTGGCACGGAGGCCACGGGCTCGCCTCGCACCGGGTCAGAAGATGGGAGGCGGAGGCGGACGCAGCATCACCTGCTCCAACGCATGGGCGCCCAGGCCGAGGAAGACGGCGGCGAGCACGCTGCTGCCGAAGAAGCCGGCGAGGATGAGGTTCTTGCGCGGGTGCTCGAACTGGCTGAAGGCGTACACGAGCACGTAGCAGGGCACCAGGAGCACCATCATCCCCGTCCCCAGGCTCCGGCGGAACGCGTGGACGAGCAGGAAGGCGGCGCAGACGAGCGTGATGACCCCGAACAAGGCGGCGAGAGGAAGGAGCGGCACGCCCTTCAGATAGCACGGCCCGTGGCGCGTGGTGGCCCCCATGCGCGGAATGCGTGCTAAAGCACGCTCCCACGTCTCCTCACCGAGGTGCCCGGACGATGGCCACACTGAAGACGCTGCTCACCTTCATCCTCTTGGGAGCCTTCCTGGGGCTGGCAACGGCCTCGTATATCGGCCCCCAGTTCCTCGAGTGGTACAACACGGCGCCGTTGGGGGCGCAGACGGTGTGCGACCTGCCCAAGGTCATCCAGGGCATCACCGCGTCCCTGCTGCGCTACCAGGTGTACGGCACGCTCATCGGAGCGGGGACCTTCCTCATCCTGGGCATCGTCTTCGTGGTGTCGCGCTCGAAGAAGCAGAAGCGGATGCAGCAGCCGCCCACCACTCCGACCCCGCCGGCCCAGCCGGGTCCCGCCGTCTGAACGCGTCTACCCCCCTGCCCCCCTCTCCCCCCGGGAGAGGGCCGGGGTGAGGGTATCTTGCCTACCCGGGTTGCGAGCCCCCTCTCCCTCTGGGAGAGGGCCGGGGTGAGGGTCTTCCCGAGGATTCAGGAGTCCACCATTCACCCATAGGCATAGGTCCGAGCCAGGGCCTCGCGCAGCTCGGAGTCCTGACTCAGCGCCTCGACGATGGCCGTGAAGGACCTGCCCGCCGCCCGGACCTCCCGCGCCGGAAAGCCAGTGGAAGCCAGTTCCAGGTTGTGGACAGCGCCCAGGCACACCGCCTCTTTCGGCTTCAGCACCTCATCGAGCATGGTCCTATCCTGGGCCCAAGCATTGAACTGCTCGACATCGCGCCCGCCATAGCGCTCCTTGCAGAGCCGGATGGCCTCCCGGGTGTTTTGAAAGAGCCACGCCTCGATGCTGTAGAACGGGACCACCGTCTTGAGCCGGGCCATCCGCGCATCAGCGTACTTCTTCACTTCTTCGGTCCTGGTAGCCAGTTCCGGCTTCCGCCCCACCAGCCGCTCCTGAATCTTGAGCCGTACAGGCTCCCAGATGAGTTCTTTGAACTTCTGGCGGTTCTCACTCGAATCCCTCGCAGCCCAGGGACGATCTCCATCGAAGTGGAAGAAGACCCAACCATTGTGCAACTCCAATTGGATGGCAATGAGGGTGATCAGATCGGTCCGGCTGCGATGGTAGCGGGCCCCTTTGCTCTTCCAGTTGTTTGCCTGGACTACTTCCAAAACATCCTTACTCCGCAACGGTTCGAAGACAATCTTCGTCTCGTGCGTCTCTACATGCTCATCCACCTGCTTGAGGATTTCCTTCACCATGTGGTTGAAGGTTTTGAACCCTCCTCTATCCTCGGTCAGAAGGAGCACAGAAAGACACGGCCTGGCGCGGCTCACCACAGCCCCCTGAGCCGAAGAAGTTCCCCCACGTGGTGGATGGCTACTTGATACGCGCTGAAAAACGCTTCTGCCTCATCCAGCGCCATATTTTCCCACACCATCTGCTCGCGGTTCTCGTGGGACTCCATACGACAAAGCACGAACGAGGAACGAACCTCTTCGGCTGATTCAAAATAGAGGTAATCCAATAGCAGAGGATTCTGGCTGGTCAGGAAGGCCTGCCGCTCTCCGATGTCTTCCAGACAGGGACCTATCCAGCCATGGTGCATACCATTTACCAATTCATCTGCCACCACACAGGTAGAATTGCAGGCCAGGTAATAATAAAAAGCAACCAATCGCTTTTGGCCATAGCTAAGCAGCGTATGATTGAAAACCTCGCCATCGCGGCGGGTGAAATCGAAACGCATGTTACCGAAATCAATCCGCAGACGCGGCTGGGTCCTCATCGCCAACCGTTGAAGCCCGAGATGAGCATGCTTGAACTCGAGCAGTTCAACAACTCTCGATAGGAACCAGGCCCCTTCGTCGCTCGATTGAATCCGGACCTCGTCCGCATCTGGATCTGATTGAAGCCGTCCTATCAAATGGCTTCTCAGTATTCTCGGTGCACCGTCTCGGGAGTTGATCCTGTATGACCCCTGAATCTTGGTAGCAGCAAATGTCGAGGAGGGCCGTGTAATGAGGTCCAGGAACCCGAGCGACTCATCGAATCGCTTGAGGTTTCGCAAGAATCCAGCCACAGATGAAGCCAGTGCTGAACTCAACGAATGCAAATCTGGGACTCCCAGCCCCTCTGTCTCCTCCAGATCACTCAAGACCACGAGGAGATCCCCCATGCTGGTCTGCCCCAGAATGGGTGCTTCGTAGTCCATCCCCCAGGATGGCCTCGCCTCATCACCAAGCTCCAGTGTCAGACGCGACCCCGAAATAATCAGCCGGTACTTCTCGCCCGCCTCGGCGCGTGTAACAACAATCTCACCAGATGACTGGTAGCGCGCAGACGCCTGCATGAGAGACGCGGTAGAAACACCCTGCTCGCCCTCCTCGGCGTCCAGAACCACGCGCTCAGGTTTGGTGCGCGATTCGTTGCGCAGGGAGACCCGCAGATGCGCCTCATCCGTCAAGATGTCGTACTCCAGCGCAAACGGCTCTCCTAGTAACGCAGAGAAATCCCAGCTCAGGAGCTGCACGATCAGGTTCAGCAACGTCGTCTTGCCCGTGCCGTTGCGCCCCAGCAGCACGTTGAGCGAGTCGCGGAAGTGAAGCTCCGTCCCCGGCTTCACGTTCCGGTACTTCTCTATCTTCAGGCGCTTCAGCTTCACCATGGCTCGGGGTCCTACCGGGTCGACGCGGGTCCGCTACGCGCATTGCCGCTCGCCGGCCGATACGCGCGCCCACCTTACCGCGCACCCTCCGCCGGTCCACCCCGCATCACGGTGCTCGTCCACGGGGGACACCGGGCGTAGACCCTCACCCCGGCCCTCTCCCAAAGGGAGAGGGAGCAGGCGTCACGCCACCGGCAATTCCACGATGAAGCGCGCGCCGCCCTCGGGGCGGTTCTCCGCGCGCAGCGTGCCCCCGAACGACTCCACGTACTGGCGCGACAGCGCCAGCCCCAGCCCCGTCCCCTTCCCCGGCGCCTTCGTCGTGAAGAACGTCGTGAAGAGCCTCGGCAGGTTCTCCGCCGAAATCCCCGGCCCGTTGTCCTCCACCATCACCCGCACCCGCTCCCCCACCACCTCCGCGCGCACCGCCACCCGCCCGTCCTGCACCTTCGCGTCCTCGATGGCGTCCGCCGCGTTCAACAACAGGTTCAGCAACACCTGCCCCAGCCGCCTCGGCTCCGCCTTCGCCACCGCCTCCGGCGGCACCTCCACCGCCAGCCTCACCAGCGACTTCAGCCGCACCGACGCCAGCCTCACGCTCGCGTCCACCACCGGCGCCAGCTCGCACCGCCCCACCCCCGCCACCGTCTCCTCCGCCCTCGACAGCGCCGTCAGGTCCTTCACGATTTGATGGATGCGCTCCACCCCCTGCATCGTCTCCTGCAGGGCCTCGGTGTACTCCGTGTCATCCGTCCCCGACGCCGGCTGCCTCCACTCCTCCAACAGGAAGCGCAGGTTGGCCTGCACGTACGCCAGCGGGTTCTTCACCTCGTGCGCCACGCCCGCCGCCAGCCGCCCCACCTGCGCCAACCGCTCGGCCTCCAACGCCCGCGCCTGGGACGCCTCCAGCGCCTCCTGCACCGCCCGCTGCTCGTCCTCCGCCCGCGCCTGCGCCCGCCGCAGCCTCCGGTAGAAGACGCTCAACTGCATCCCCACCGCCCCCGCTCCCAGCAGCAGCAGCAGCCGCGACACCATCGGCACCAGCGCCATCCCCTCCAGCCCCATCAACGTGCCCGCGGCCCCCATCGGCAGCAGCGTGCTCAACGCCCCCTGCCACGGCTCGCCCCGCGACACCGAGAGCGTCATCAGCGGCATCATGAAGAACCAATGGAAGAGCGGATTCTCCGTCCCTCCCAGCCGGTACACCACCAGCCCCAGGAAGAGGTTGGGCACCCCCATCCCCGCCACCATCCTCACGCCCCGGCGGCGCGAGGGCTCCACCCACCGCAGCCCCCACCCCATCGCCGCCGTCAGCCCCGCCCACCCCAGCCGCAGTGCCAACGTGTCCCACGTCAGCCGCCCCACCGACAGCGAGTCCACCACCCAGAACGGCAGACACGTGAGCGCCAGCATGTAGAGGAGGCGCTGCTCGTCGCGCAGCACCAGCTCCTCCGCCTCTGGCATGTCCCCCGGCTCCTCCGGGGCTGCTCCTTCGTGCCGCTGCGCCATGTCCGTGCCGATTCCCCGGGATTCCAGGAGATTGGAGAGTTCAGCGCAGAACACTCTCACAAGATGGGGTCAAGCGAAACCCAGCCTGGGTCAGCGGCGCACCCGGCCCACCAGACGAAGTTTCTCGGCACGTGAGAGACGCTTCAGGGCGGCCTCGCGGCGGAGGGCGGCGCTCCGGTCGGCCGCCGGCTCGCTCCAGACGAGCGTCACCGGCAGGCGGGCGCGGGTATAGGCGGCGCCACGGCCCTTGTTGTGGGTGGCCACGCGGCGTTCGAGGTTGTTGGTGGCGCCGGTGTAGAGCGTCCCGTCCCGGCAGCGCACCATGTAGACGGTCCAGGTGTCCGGCACGGCGGCCCGGCAGCATAGCGCACGCGCCCCTGCGTCCGGACGCCCTCTTCGCCTGCCCGGCCGCTCACCAGGAAGCCGGGTACTCACTTCCCGGCCGGGGCCGCCCCTCGTACGCCGCCATCACCAGCGCCACCGGCAGCAACGGGTCCACCTTCCACGCGGCCAGGATGTGGGCCCGGCTCACGAGCCCCACCAGGCCCCCCTTCTCCCCCACCACCGGGAGCAGGGAAGTGCCCCGCCGCTCCATCACTCGCAGGGCACGCAGGAGGGTATCCGTGGGAACCAGGGCGACTTCGATCGAGGACAACCTTTCCGCAACAGTCGGCTTTTGCCGCATCCACTCGCCTCCCGGCTTGAACGAAGGTGAAGCATTGCAACCGGTCTGCCGACATGTGGGTGCGTGGGTTTTTCAACACGGCATCCGTCCCGCAGGGCATTAGATTCCAGTCGTGACGAATCGAAACGGGCCCAGGCTCACGCGGATGGCGGATATTTTCTCCCGAGCGGTAAATCGGGACGGTGAAGGGTTGCTCACGTTGCCCTTCAAGCCCGATGAGCTGTACCGGGTGCCCACCGACGATGGGGCGGCCATTGCCCTGGGGCGCTACCACGCCCGGGAGCAGCGTCGCTATGCCGAGCCGGTCATCCTCTGCCATGGACTGGGGGCCAACCGCTTCCACATGGACTTCGACGAGCACTACAGCCTGGCGCGCTACCTGGCCCGCGCGGGCTACGAGACGTGGGTGATGGAGCTGCGCGGCCGCGGGCTGGCGGGCCCGTGCGGGGACGCTACCTTCGATGATCAGGCCGAGCACGACGTGCGCACCGCCCTGCGCACCGTGCTGTCCACGGGGGCGAAGCAAGTGCTCTGGGTGGGGCATTCCAAGGGAGGGCTCACCCTGTACGGCCATCTGGCCCGGAACCCGCAAGCGCCCGTCCGCGCCGCCGTGGCCATTGGCAGCCCCTTCACCTTCGCGGTGCAGCCGGGGCTCAAGACGTTCATCCAGAAGATAGAGCCGCTCTTGCGGCTGAAGATGATTCCCACCCGGCGGATTACGGGCATCGCCCTGTTCGGCGCGCCGCCGGGGCCGCTCAGCCGCTACATGATGTTGGCCTCCAACATGGAGCCGGACGTGGTGCGCAAGGCCCTGGCCAACGTGCCCGCGGACATCTACGGCGGCGTGGTGCGCCAGTTCGCCCACTGGATTGCGACGGACTCCTTCTGCATGGCGGATGGCACCTGCTACCGCAAGCCGCTGGCGGGGGTGAAGCTGCCGGTGATGCTGGTGGCGGGGAGCAAGGACCTGCTCGCTCCCCCGCTCGCCGTGGCGCGGGCGCAGGAGCACCTCGGCGGGCCGGTGAAGCTGGTGGTGGCCGGGCGCGGCCATGGCTTCGCCGAGGACTACGGGCATGCGGACCTGGTGCTGGGGCGTCGGGCACCGGACGAAATCTTCCCGCTGGTGGAGGCGTTCCTGTCCGCGCACGCGACCCGGGCGTAGGAAGGCCCCGGGGGGATGTCCGGTTGTCCGCTCCCCCCCGGCGTGCTACCCCACGGGCTCGCGTTCTATGTCTCCTGTCTCCCGCTTCCTGTCCCTCGCCCTGCTGGCCCTCGCGGGCTGCGAGCGTGGCCCCGCACCGGGCCATGCCGTGGTGGACTTCCGCCACACCCGCGCCCCGGTGAGCTCGCCCGTGGCCGCCTGGAAGGACGACGGGGTGCCGGCCGACGAGCTGAAGCAGCGCCTGGAGGAGATGAGCCCCGCCCTGCGCGAGCGCTACCAGACGCTGGAGCAGAAGCGCGAGTACGTGGAGGGCCTGGCCCGCTTCGAGCTGCTGGTGCAGGAGGCCCTCGCCCGCGGGCTGCAGAACGACCCCGAGGTGGTGGCCAGCACCAAGCGCGCCCTGGTGTCCCGGCTGATGCGCGCCCAGCTCGACGAGGCGACGCCCCCCGTCTCCGACGCGGAGGTCGCCGCCTGGTACCAGAGCCACCAGGACGACTACGTGCGGCCGGAGCAGGTGCGGCTCTCGCACCTCTTCCTCGCGGCGCCCCGGGCGGACGCGGCCCGTGGCGAGACGGCGCGCGTGAAGGCGGAGAAGCTGCTCGCCGAGGCGAAGGCGCTGCCCCCCAAGGACTTCACCGCCTTTGGCCGGCTGGCCCGCGCCCACAACGAGGAGCCGCGCACGCAGCCCCTGGATGGAGATCTGCGCTACCGCTCGCTCGAGGAGCTCGGGCGGGACTTCGGGCCCGAGGTGGCGGACGCCGCGCGAGGCCTGCTGGCCAGCGGCCCGGGCGCGCTCAGCGGCGTGGTGCGCACCGACGCGGGCCTGCACGTGCTCCAGCTCACCGGCCACCAGTCCGCGTTGAACCTGAAGCTCGAGGACGTGCGCGAGCAGATTGTGAACCGCCTCTCGCAGGAGAAGCGCACCCGGGCCTGGGCGGAGCTGCTCGCCGGCCTGGAGCGCCGCTCCGGCTTCCGCGTGGACGCCGCGACGCTCTCGCGGGTGCACGTGGACGTGAGCACCCCCATGCGGCCCCCGAGTGGCCCGCCGCCCGGCAGCATCCCCGCCCCCCTTCCCTCCTCCCCCGTGGAGCGCCCGTGACCCTCAGCCACCCTCTCATGCCGCGGACCTTCGCCCGTGCCACCCCGCTGCTCGCCGCCCTGGCGCTCGCCGTGGGCCTGGCCGGTTGCAACAAGAAGGACAAGGAGGATCCAGACGCCAACGTGGTGGCCACGGTGAATGGCGAGGTGCTCTCGCGCGCCGACTTCGAGCAGGAGCTGGGGCGCGAGCTCGCCTCCTCCGCCAACGAGTCCGGCCAGCACACCCCGGAGGACGTGGAGCCCTACAAGCGGGCGCTGCTGGAGACGCTCATCTCCCGCATGGTGCTGCTGCAGGACGCCCGGACGCACAACATCACCGTGAGCCCCGAGGAGGTGGACCGGGGCGTGTTGCGGCTGTCGAGCGACTACCCGGCGGGCAACTTCAACGAGGTGCTGACGCAGGGGCAGCTGTCCATGGCGGAGCTCAAGGCGCGCGAGGCGGCGCGGCTCACCATCGAGAAGCTCTTCACGAACCACGTCTACACGCGCGTGGCGGTGACGGAGGAGGAGCTGCGCGCGTACTACGCGGCGCACGAGACCGGGTTCTCCGAGCCCGAGCAGGTGCGCGCCGCTCAAATCGTCGTGAAGGGCATCGACGAGGCGCGGCGGGTGCAGGCGCAGCTCAAGTCGGGCAAGAAGTTCGCCGACCTGGCGCGCAAGTACTCGCTGAGCGCGGACGCCAAGGTGGGAGGAGACCTGGGCTTCTTCCCTCGGGGGCAGATGCCGCCGGCCTTCGATCAGGTGGTGTTCTACCTGTCGCCGGGCCAGGTGTCGGACGTGGTGGAAACGGAGTACGGCTACCACCTGTTCCGGGTGCTGGAGAAGAAGCCGGGGCGCAAGCTGGAGTTCGCGGAAGTGCGGGACCAGGTGGAGACGAAGCTGCTGGCGCAGCGGCGGGCGGAGGCGCAGGAGACGTACGAGAAGGAGCTGAGGACCAAGGCCCAGGTCTGGGTGAACGAGCCCACGCTCCAGGCCATCCGCGGACGGCCCGCCACGCAGGCGGCGGCGCAGCAGTGAGCAGCCGTCCCATCGACACGGAAACGGAAAGAGGAAGCACATGAAGAAGCTGATGGGGACGATGGTGGCGGCGCTGCTCCTGACGGGCGCGGTGGCTCGGGCGGAGCTGGTGGACCGGGTGGCGGCGGTGGTGAACCGGGACGTCATCGCGCTGTCCGAGGTGGAGAAGCGCGCGGCGCCGGAGCTGGCGCGGCTCAACGCGTCGGTGAGGGATCCGAAGCAGCGGGCCGAGGAGCGGGCGAAGGTGCTCAAGGCGTCGCTGAACACGCTCATCGGCGAGAAGCTGATGGAGGGGGAGATCCGCGAGCTGGGCCTGGCGACGACGGACGCGGAGCTGGAGGCGGCGGTGTCGGACGTGCGGCGGCAGAACAACATCACGGACGAGGCCCAGTTCGAGCGCCTGCTGTCGGGCGAGGGCTTCACGGTGAAGACGTACAAGGACTTCCTGCGCAACCAGATGTCGCGCATGAAGCTGGTGAACATGAAGGTGGCGCCGAAGGTGAAGGTGTCCGAGGAGGACCTGAAGGCGGCGTACACGCAGTACACGAAGATGGAGTCCGGGGACGCCGAGGTGCACGCGCGGCACATCCTGGTGCAGGTGGACGCGAAGGCGGCGCCCGAGAAGGTGGAGGCGGCGCGGCAGAAGGCGTTGAAGCTGGCGGAGGAGGCGCGCAAGCCGGGCGTGGACTTCGCGGAGCTGGCGAAGGCCAAGAGCGAGGGCCCGAGCGCCTCGGACGGAGGAGACCTGGGCTTCTTCCGGCGCGGGGTGATGGTGCCGGCCTTCGAGCGGGTGGCCTTCACGCTGAAGGAGGGCGAGGTCAGCGAGCCGGTGCGCACGCAGTTCGGCTGGCACGTGCTGAAGGTGGAGGAGCGGCGCGCGGTGGACGTGGCCCCCTTCGAGCAGGTGAAGGGCGAGCTGGAGAACCGGCTGAAGATGCAGAAGACGGAGAAGTTCGTGGAGCAGTACGTCCAGGAGCTCCGGCAGAAGGCCTCGGTCGAAGAGAAGATCTGAACGTGAACGAGCGTCCCGTCGTAGGCATCTCACTGGGAGACGTCTCCGGGATTGGCCCGGAAGTCACCGCGTCGGCGCTGTCGAAGCCCAAGGTGCGCCAGGCGTTGCTGCCCGTGGTCTTCGGAGACGGGCCGACGCTGGAGCGCTTCCCGGCCTTCAAGAAGTACACGCGCGTCACCCCCGGCACCCTCCAGCGCGTCACGGAACCCACGGTCTGCGTCGTCACGGAACTGTCCGAGAAGGACCGTGTCCCGGGCAAGCCGACGCGGGCGGGCGGCCGGGCGCAGTACGGCTACATCCAGGCGGCCATCGAGGCGGCACGAGCCGGGAAGGTGGACGCGCTGTGCACGGCGCCGGTGTCCAAGGAGCAGATCTCCCGCGCGGGCATTCCGTTCATGGGGCACACGGAGGTGCTGGCGGAGGCGTTCGGCCGTGAGGTGATGATGCTCATGGACGGCCCGCGGGTGCGGGTGGCGCTGGCGACGAACCACGTGCCGCTGGTGGACGTCTCGCGGATGCTGACGGTGGAGCGGCTGGTGGGCCAGCTGCAGCTCCTGTCGCGGAGCCTGAAGCCGGTGGTGGGCCGGGCGCCGCGCATCGGCGTGCTGAGCTTCAACCCGCACGCGGGCGAGGGCGGGCTGCTGGGGCGCGAGGAGGTGGAGGTGCTCACGCCGGCCATCAAACAGGCGCGCAAGCTGCGGGTGGACGCGCACGGGCCGCTGGCGGCGGACGGGCTGTTCGCGCGGGTGGCGGACTTCCCGTACGACGCCGTGCTGGCGATGTACCACGACCAGGGCCTCATCCCGGCCAAGGCGCTGGACTTCGAGCGCACGGTGAACGTGACACTCGGACTGCCGGTGCCGCGCACGTCGCCGGACCACGGCACGGCGTACAGCCTGGCAGGGACGGGCAAGGCGAGCAGCATCCCCATGGTGGAGGCGCTGCTCAAGGCCGCCCGGCTGGCCGCGCGCTGAGCCCGCTCAGTAGGTGAACGGGAAGCGCACGGGCTCGCGGCTCTGCACGCGGTGCTGCGGGAACTTCCACGAGCGCACCTGGCCCTCGATGCAGCGGGCGAACGGCGTACCCTCGAGGCCCTCCGTCTCCAGGAGGGCATCCACGGCGTCACCCGTGGGCAGCACGCGCCAGCGCACCACGAACCGGTCCTTGCCCGAGTCCGACATCCGCGCGGGCGAGTGCGTCGTGATGCAGGCGAGGATGGCGTCCTTGTGCGAGCCCACCACCTGCACCACGTCCGAGGTGGAGAGCGTCTCGGGCAGGTCCTTGCCCGGCTCGGGCGGGATATAGACGTTGCGCTTCCCGCGCGGGTCCTCCGGCTTGAACTTCGGCGCGCTCGGCGACAAGCCGAGCTCCTCCTCGAACTTCTTGTCGAGCGCATCGTCGAAGTCGAGGGGATCCGCGGACTTCACCTTCACCGGATTGGCCGGTGCGGGCGGCGGCTGCGGGTTGCTCCGCGGAGCCGGCTCGACGGCACGCGGCACGCGCACCTCCGGGGCAGCCGGGGCCACGACGGCGGGCTTCGGCTTCTCGGGCTGCGGCGCCGGCGCGACAGCCTTCACCACCGGCTTCTCGGGCACCGGCGTCACGGTGGCGGGCTGAGGCGCCGGCGTGACGGCCTTCACCACCGGGGCCGGAGTCTGCGCCACCGGGGCTGAAGTCACAGGAGCCTGCGCCACCGGGGCCGGAGCCTGCTGCACCACGGGAGCTGGAGCCACCGGAGCTGGAGCTGGAGCCTGCACCACCGGAGCTGGAGCCACCACCACGGGCGCGGGCGCGGGCACGGCGGCCGGAGCCACGGAGGGAGCCTCCTGCCGCGGAGCCACCTGCTCCGGAGCGCCACGGTTCTGGGTCAGCAGGAGCAGCGCACCCGCGACGATGCCCACGGCCGCCGAGCCGATGAGCACCCCGGCCAGGACGCCCTTCCCCCGCTGAGCGGGCTCGGGCGCGGGAGGCGCGATGGGCGCGGCCATCATGGGCACCGGCTGGACCGGAACCGGCGCGAGCAGACCCGCCGTCGCCACCACCGGCTGCACGACGGGCACGGGCGCGGGAGCCACCACGGGCGCGGTCGGCACGTCGAGCATCGCCGAGCGCGCCTCCTCCTTCGCCTGCTCCTTCGCATCCTTCATCTGCCGCAGCCACACCTCCTCTTCCTCGACGAGCGAGTGCAGCGCCGAGACGACCTTCTTCCCGGAGCCGGACTCCTTCTCGGAGGCCGGAGCCGTGGACACCGCCGCGTCCGCGGCCACCGTGGGCAGCCCCGCGATGGTCAGCGAGGCCACGAGCTCCGGAACGCTGGACAGCGGCCGCCAGGTGCTCCACGCCTCGCACCAGAAGAGGGTGTCGGGGCTGAGCTCGCCCTGGTGCCACAGCTCGCGCAGCCGCTCGAGACGGTACGGGCCCGCCGGCTGGCCGTGCCGCTCCGCGTACCACTCCATGGCGCCCACGGGCACCGGCGTGGCCGCGGCCCTTCCCGCGCCGGACACCTCGGCGGACGTCTCCAGCGCCGGTGGCCCGAAGAGCGCACCGTCGAAGATGGCGTCCAGATCATCCGGGCGCACCTCGCGCAGGGCCGACTGGACGCTGGCCGGTGCCGTCTCGGCGGAATCAGGCGAGAGCCGCGGAGGCTGAGCCCCGCTCCCCGCCCGAGAAAGAAGATGGCCCTCGACGCTCGAATGGTTCCCGTCCACACGCCCTCCTACCAGCCCCCGCTGTCCCGACGTTGGGGCAGCTCGAAGCTCAACCTAAGGACGTCCGAGACCCCAGCCAGGATTCACGCCCCCGCGTACGAGTGTTTTCTTTCACTTCCGAGCGATTGCACCGCGAGAAAGTTCTGCGCCTGACGCAGCCAAATCCCTCACAGGCGAAAACCCCTGGACACCCGGACTACGGCGTTTCCGTGGATGGGCACGGAAGGTGTGTGAGCAATTCCGCCCCGTCCCTCTCCGGGTCGAGCAACACCACATCCGAGAGCGCTCCCGCGCGCCGGAGCTGAACACTCACGCGCCCCACGGGGCACCACCCCAGACACCCGGTGAGATCCACGCGCACGGCCTCGCCCCGCGCCGCCAGCGTGGCGCGGATGCGGCGCGGCAGGTCCACCCCTCCGGCGCTCGTCTCCAGCCGCATCAGGCAGCGGTGACAGACCTGGGCCCGCGTCTCCTGAGCGCTCGTCTCCTCCATGGGCTCTCCTCGTCTCCACTCCTCCACAACCCGCGCTGTCCGTCGAGGGATTCGAGCACGCCCGGCCGTGTGCGGAGCAGGCGGCGGAGCGTCGCTCCACCCCGCGTCCCCCCTTGAGATGCACACCCTTCCAGGGACAGGTACCACGGTCCAAGGAGACCCGTTCATGGAAGGGGACGTCCCGCGTCTCTCGAGTGGCACTCCCTCCCTCGCCGAGACGCACGCGCGCATGATGCCGCACCAGGGGCCCCATGGACTGCTGGAGCTGCTCACGCACACGCGCTCCGGCTCCCCGCTGGCGCAGCGCGAGTTCCTCCAGGGGCTGTACCCGATGCCATGGTCCAGGAGCTGATGGACATGCTCGAGCCCTTCGCCCAGGAGGCCATCGAGCCCGAGCGCACCACGCGCTTCGGGCGCTCGCGCAAACCGGGAGGGCGCAAATGAGCCGCATCCTCATCGTCGAGGACGAAGAGGTCCTCACGGACTCCCTCCAGGACATCCTCGAGGGCGAGGGCCACCAGGTGCTCACCGCCCGCAATGGCATGGATGCGCTCGACACGCTCGAGCACGAGCCGCTGGACCTGGTGCTGCTCGACCTGATGCTGCCCCTGGTGGACGGCCTCCAGGTGCTCGAGGCCCTGCGGCGGGACACGCCTGCCACGGCGGTGCTCGTCGTCACCTCCTGCGGCCGCGAGGCGCTCAAGGGGCAACCCGTCCAGGGCTTCCTGCGCAAACCCTTCTCCCTGGAGGCGCTGCTCCGCGCGGTGAAGAACGTGCTGACCCCGGCTTCCCCTGTCCCGAGGTGATAGAAGCGGTGCCCGCGGCCGTGTGACGAGGGAGCCCGTGAGCAAGAAACCATCCGCCAGGAAGCACCGGAGCGCTCCCCGGGGGGGCGAGGTGGAACGGATTGCCCTCCTGGATCGCTTCCCCGTGGTGGGCATCGGCGCCTCCGCCGGAGGACTGCCCGCCCTCCAGGCCCTGCTCGAGTCCCTGCCCTCCGACACCGGGATGGCCTTCATCATCGTGCAGCACCTCTCGCCCGACCACGAGAGCCTCCTGCCCTCCCTGCTGGCCCTGCGCACCTCCATGCCCGTGCTCGAGGCCCGGGAGGGACTGGCGCTCACGCCGGACCACGTCTACGTCGGCCCACCGGGCATCCGGCTGACCCTCGAGCGGGACACCCTGCACCTGGGCCGGGCCCGCTCCTCCCGGGGCCCGCCTCGCATCATCGACGAGCTCCTGGGCTCCCTGGCGGAATCGGCGCCCGGCCGCGCCATCGGGGTCATCCTCTCCGGCACGGGCACCGACGGCACCCGCGGCCTGCGGGCCATCCGGAACGCCGGGGGAACCACCTTCGCCCAGGAGCCCGCCTCGGCGGGCTTCGACGCCATGCCTCGCAGCGCCATCCACGCGGACGCCGTGGACCACGTGCTGCCTCCCGAGGGCATCGCGGCGGCACTGGCCCGGCTCGCCCATGGCCCCCGTGCGGCCCTCGCACCGCCTGCGTCCTCCGACATGTCCGAGCAGGACCTGTCCCGCATCTTCCACCTGCTGCGCACCCGGACGGGCGTGGACTTCTCCCACTACAAGCCCAGCACCATCCACCGGCGCCTGGGCCAGCGGATGCGCCTGCGGCGCACGGACCGCCTCGCCGACTATGCCCGCTACCTGGAGGAATACCCCGAGGAGTGCGAGGCGCTCGGACAGGATCTGCTCATCCACGTGACGAGCTTCTTCCGGGACCCGGAGACCTTCGAGAGCCTGAAGCAGCACGTCCTCCCCGAGCGCTTCCGCGGCCGGTCCCCCGGCAACCCCTTCCGCCTCTGGGTGCCGGGCTGCTCCACCGGGGAGGAGGTCTACTCGCTGCTCATCTGCCTGCTGGAGTACCTCGGCGAGGACGTCGCCACCACGTCCATCCAGGCGTTCGGCACCGACTTGAGCGAGCCGGCCCTCGTCCAGGCCCGCGCCGCCTTCTACCCCGAGTCCATCACCGCCGACCTCTCCCCCGAGCGGCTGCGCCGCTTCTTCGTGCGCACCGAGGGCGGCTACCGCATCCACAAGTCCCTGCGGGACCTGTGCATCTTCGCGCGGCAGAACGTGGTGGCGGACCCGCCCTTCTCGCGGATGGACCTCATCAGCTGCCGCAACGTCCTCATCTACCTGGACCCGGTGCTGCAGAAGAGGGTGCTGCCCATCTTCCACTACGCCCTCAACCCCGAGGGCTTCCTCCTGCTGGGAAGCTCCGAGACCGTGGGCGCCTCGGCGGACCTCTTCTCCCTGGTGGACCGGCGCCACAAGCTCTACCGCAAGAAGTCCATCTCCTACCGGCCCTCCCTCTCCTTCACCTACCGGGAGCCCCTGCCCGAGCGGCACGAGGACGAGCCCCCCCCGCCCCGGCGCGGCGCACCGGAGCACAATCCCCAGCGGGAGGCGGACCGGCTCGTCCTCGCCTCGTACGGGCCCCCGGGCGTCATCATCAACGACGCACTGGAGATCCTCCACTTCCGCGGGCACACGGGCCCCTACCTCGAGCCCCTGCCCGGGGCCGCGAGCCTGAACCTGCTGAAGATGGCGCGAGAGGGCCTGGCGCTGGAGTTGCGCTCGGCCATCCGCGAGGTGCAGCGGGGCACCAGCCGGGTCCGCAAGGAGCAGGTGCGGGTGTCCGGACGCGAGGGCGAGCGGCGCATCAACCTCGAGGTGAACCTGCTGCAGGCCTCCTCGAGCACCCGGGAGCACTACTACCTCGTCCTCTTCGAGGAGGCCCCGGAGCCCCCCGCCTCCGCCCCGCCCCGCGGGGCCAGGGCCCAGGCGCCAGGTGGCCCGCGTGCCACCACCCGCCAGGAGGTGGAGCGGCTGCGCGAGGAGCTGCGCACCGCCCGCCAGCATCTGCAGACCCTGTTGCAGGAGCAGGAGACCACCTCCGAGCAGCTGCGCGCCGCCCACGAGGAGGCCCAGTCCACCAACGAGGAGCTCCAATCCACCAACGAGGAGCTGGAGACGGCCAAGGAGGAGTTGCAGTCCACCAACGAGGAGCTCACCACCCTCAACGAGGAGCTGCAGAACCGCAATACCGACCTCAGCCAGCTCAACAGCGACCTGAACAACCTGCTGGGCAGCACGCAGATCGCCACCGTCATGCTGGGGGACGACCTGCGCATCCGCCGCTTCACCCCCATGGCGCACGAGGTGCTCGGGCTCACCGCCGGGGACGTGGGCCGCTCGCTGCGCGACCTGCACTTCCCCCTCGAGCTGCCCGACCTGGAGCGCGCCGTCTCCCAGGTCACCGGCCAGCTGCTCCCCTTCGAGCGGGAGGTGCGCGCCCGCGACGGGCATTGGTACTCGCTGCGGCTGCGCCCCTACAAGACGCTGGACAACAAACTCGACGGCGTCGTGATGACGCTGCTGGACATCGACCGGCTCAAGCACAGCCTCGACGAGGCCCACCAGGCCGGCGAGTACGCGCAAGCCCTCGTGGAGACGATGCGCGAGCCCTTCCTGGTGCTCGACAGCCACCTCCAGGTGCTCGCCGCCAACCCCGCCTTCTACGCGGCCTTCCAGGTGACGGAGGCGCGCACCGTGGGTCAGCCCATCTACCAGCTCGGCAATGGCCAGTGGGACATTCCCCAGCTGCGGCTGTTGCTGGAGGAGATCCTCCCGCGCAACACCCGGCTGCACGACTTCGTGGTGGAGCACGGCTTCGAACAGCTCGGCCACCGGCGCATGCTGCTCAACGCCCGGAGGATCTCCGGCCAGGAGTTGGGTACACAACGCATCCTGCTCTCCATCACGGACGTCACCGGTCAGACATAAACCCTGACAGCGGCGGGGGGGGGGTGGGTGGTCCCGCCCCCCCTCTCGTGTTAAGGATTGCCGCTCACCGGAGTCTCCATGTCAGAGTTTGCAAGCCTTTCCCGGGCCGAGCTGGCGCGGGCGCTGGAATCCCTGGACTCCACGCCCCTGGCGGCCGACGAGCTCAAGCACCTGCTCCGGGAGCTGCAACGCCACCAGCTCGAGCTGGAGATGCAGAACCGCGAGCTCCGGGAGACCCAGCAGGCCCTGGAGGAGTCACGCGGCCGCTACGTGGACCTCTACGACTTCGCCCCCATGGCCTGCGTGAGCCTGGATGGCCGGGCCTGCATCCGCGAGCTCAACCTCACCGGCGCCAGCCTGCTGCGGCGCGAGCGCCCCCAGCTGCTCGGCCAGCCCTTCACCCCCTTCGTGGAGCCCCAGGACCTGGGCCGCTTCCTCCAGCACGTGCGCCAGTGCCTCCTGGGCGACACGCTGAGCACGGAGCTGACGCTGCGGGTGGGCAAGGACCGGCGCCTGGTGCGGCTGCACAGCGCGCCCTTCGATGGGGGGGAGCCCCACGGCCACCTGTGCCGCACGGCCCTGCTCGACATCACCGAGCTGCGCCAGATGCAGCTGCGGCTGAGCCTCACCGAGCGGCTGGCCACCGTGGGCACGCTCGCGGCCGGCGTGGCCCATGAAATCAACAATCCGCTCACCTTCGTCCTCGGCAGCCTCCAGCTCGCCGCGCGCCGGCTGCTCAGCCCCTCCGGCTCCGGAACGGAGAAGCTCGATGCCCTTCTCAAATACCTGGCGGATGCCCGCGTGGGCGCCGAGCGCATCCAGAACATCGTGCGGGACCTCGGCACCTTCTCCCACCCGGATGAGCGCCCCCCGGCGCCCCTCGACGTGCGGCAGGTGCTCGAGCTGTCCGTGAAGATGGCCCTGGGGGAGTTGCGCCACCGGGCCCGGCTGGTGCGCGAGTACGGGCCCGTCCCGGACGTGCTCGCGGATGGCTCCCGGCTGGGCCAGGTGTTCCTCAACCTGCTGGTGAACGCGGCCCAGGCCATCCCGGAGGGACACGCGGCGGACCATGAAATCCGCCTGCGCACCTGGGCCGAGGAGCGCACGGTCTGCGTCGAGGTGCGGGACACGGGACAGGGCATCCCCCCGGAGCTGCTCGGCCGCGTCTTCGATCCCTTCTTCACCACCAGGGCGGTGGGAAAGGGAATCGGGCTCGGCCTGTCCATCAGCCATGGCCTGGTGACGGCGCTCGGGGGCGAGCTCAGCGTGGAGAGCGAGGTGGGACGGGGCAGCGTGTTCCGCGTCCGCCTTCCCATGGCACCAGCCAGGAGCGCGGCGTCTCCCACACCGCCGCGCCAGGAAGTCCTTCGCCGGGGACGGCTCCTCATCGTGGACGACGAGCCCCTGCTCGCGCGGACCCTCCAGATGCTGCTGGAGCCGCAGCACGACGTCACGGTGCTCCATGATGCACGCGAGGCATTGGGACACCTGCGCAACGGCACCCCCTACGACGTCATCCTCTGTGATGTCATGATGGCGGAGATGACCGGGGAGCAGTTCTACGAAGAGGTCTCGCGCACCGCTCCCGAGCAGACCTTCCGGATCATCTTCATGACGGGCGGCGCCTTCACCCAGACCGCCCGCGACTTCCTGGCGCGAGTGCCCAACGCCCGCATCCTCAAGCCCTTCCATGCGGAGGAGCTCGACAAGCTGCTCGCCCCGCTCCTCCGGTAGCCGCTCCCCCGTCTGCTCGCTGCCGCGCTGCTCACCGGGTGCGGGCCCCAGGGCCGGTGCGAGGGCACCGTGGGCGGTACCCCCATCCAGGGCGGGCTCGATGGCGTCCCGGGCGACGGCCCGGCGTACGACGGACCCCCCCTGACCGCCACGACGGACTTCAACGGTGGGCGCGAAGACCCTCGGCGTAGTGCTGCAGCTGACGCCGGGCGGCATCGAAGGCGTCGTTCACGGCCTGGTAGGCGTCCTCGTGCGAGACCTTCTCACCGGGGTCGCGGTCGACCACGATGTTCTTGCCGGGGACGTGCAGGTCCAGGCGGACGTGGAAATGCTTGCCCTGCTGATGATGCCGGTGCGGCTCTTCCACCACCACGTGGCAGCCAGTGATGCCGTCGAAGAACTGCTCGAGCTTGTCCGCGTTGTCGCGGATGTGCTCCGAGAGGGCATCGCTGGGGCTCATTCCACGGAAGGTGATCTGCAGGTTACGCTTCATCTTCGGCCTCGTGATTGGCTCCCCGTTGGAGCCGTCGTGACGCCCACTCTCCATTGCATACGGAGCGCCAACGCCCCGCCCACGGGAAAACAGGGGGTTGGCGCGAGCCCGGGATGCAGCCTTTGCGGAAGACCCTCGGCGGGCGCGCAGCCTTTGCGGAAGGCCCTCGGACGCATACCTGGAGTCACGGGCGCTACACGCCCAGGGGAACCCCGGGAGGGCGGCCGAGCGGGCACGTGATGCGGCGCGGCGGAACCGTTCCCATGGTGATCCGCTGGAGGTGTGTGCGTGATTCGCATCGGCCCCGCGGGATGGTGCTACGACGACTGGGCGGGCGTGGTGTACCCGAAGCCGAAGCCGAGGGGGTTCGACCCGTTGGCCTTCCTGGCGGGGTACTTCGACGCGCTGGAGCTGAACACCAGCTTCTACGGGCCCATCAGCCGCCGCAACGCGGAGCTCTGGGTGCAACGCACCGAGTTCAACCGGGACTTCCGCTTCACCGCGAAGCTGTGGAAGCGCTTCACGCACGAGCGGGACGCGGTGTGGACGGCGGACGACGTGCGCCAGACGCGCGAGGGGCTGGATGCCCTCCACGAGGCGGGGAAGCTGGGAGCGGTGCTGATGCAGTTCCCCTGGTCGTTCCGACACACGGAGGAGAACCGGGACTGGCTGGACGCGCTGGTGACGGCGTTCTCCGGCTGGCCGCTGGTGCTGGAGGTGAGGCACGAGTCGTGGAACGTGCCGGACGTGTTCGCGGAGCTGGCGGAGCGGGGCGTGGGGTTCGTGAACATCGACCAGCCGCTGTTCCAGGATTCGCTGGGCCCGAGCGCGCGGGTGACGTCGCCGGTGGGGTACGTGCGGGTGCACGGGCGCAACTACCGCAACTGGTTCCGCCAGACGGCGAGCGCGATGGAGCGCTACGACTACCTGTACCCGGCGAAGGAGCTGAAGCCCTGGGCCGAGCGGACGAAGGAGATGGCCAAGCACCCGCGGGTGGGTGACGTGTACGTGGTGACGAACAACCACGTGCGGGGCAAGGGCGTGGCCAACGCGATGATGCTGCAGACGATGCTCACGGGCCGGAAGGTGCACGCGCCCGAGGCCCTGCTGCGCGAGTACCGAGACACGCTGGAGCCCTACGTGCTGCCCCCGGAGACGGAGCGGGAACCCCCCGAGCCGCCCGGCGCCAGCCCCGCGGGGTGACGGGACGGGACACGAGAGGGCGTAGGCTCAGACTTCGAGGAACTTGATGCCAGTGATGCCCTCTTCCTCCATGGCTGTCTTGACGTACTCGGAGACGATGAGCACCACCAGCCAGCCCCAGGGGCGGAAGATGTGGGCGCCCCCTATCTTCTCCGGGTCCACCTTCAACCCTCGGACGTTCTGGTATTCGCCTATCCTGTCTGGCTCCCCATCCTCTGGCCCCCAATAGAACACCTCGTCACACCGGGCGTCGTCAATGCACCGGATGACCTGCAGCGCATTGAGGATGAACCAGGGCTCCGTCTGTCCCTCCACCTCCACCGGGATGAACTGCACCTCCTTCTGGAGCCCCAGACGCTCGAAGAGCGAGACGACCCGCCGGTGGACGATGGGAATTCCCATGGCCTCGCTGAATTCGAGCGCGATGCCGACCGGTTTCATGGTCAAGCGGATCGGCTCATCGACCTCCAGGCCCCTCCCTTCGTTGAATCTCCAGGTGTCGAAAAACTCGCGCTCATCGTCATCCTCACACGAGCCCGAATCCCCTCCATCCTTGAAGAAAGGAAATCTCAAGTTCCAGCGCCCCGGGATGGACATATCATCATATAATTTGAAATACCTTCCTTGCACGGTCATGGACTCCTCGTGGCCAGCTTATTGAGTGTGGAATTACCAGCGCCATCAGCATCCACACGCAGAGGGCGTGCGTGACTGTCGGCTTCATGTGCGGCTCCTGCTCCGTCAGACCTCGAGGAATTTGATGCCGGTGATGCCCTCGGCCTCCATCGCTTGCTTGACGTGCTCGGAGACGATGAGCACCACCAGCCAGCCCCAGGGGCGGAAGATGTGGGCGCCCCCTATCTTCTCAACGTCCACCCGCAGCCCCGCGACGTCGCGGTACTGGCCCACCTTGTCCGGGCGGTTGTCCTCCGGCTGCCAGGAGAGCACCTCTTCACACCGGGCATCGTCGATGCACCGGATGACTCGCAAGGCATTGAGGATGAACCAGGGCTCCGTCTGTCCCTCCACTTCCACCGGGATGAATTGCACCTCCTTCTGGAGCCCCAAACGCTCGAAGAGCGAGACCACCCGCTGGTGGACGATGGGAATCCCCATGGCCTCGCTGAATTCGAGCGCGATGCCGACCGGTTTCATGGTCAAGCGGATCGGCTCATCGACCTCCAGGCCCCTCCCTTCGTTGAATCGCCAGGTGTCGAACAACTCGCGCTCATCGTCATCCTCACGCGAGCCCGAGTCCCCTCCATCCTTGAAGAGAGGAAATCTCAAGTCCCAGCGCCCTGGAATCGACATATCATCATATAATTTGAAATACCTTCCTTGCACGGTCATGGATTCCTCGTGGCCAGCTTGTTGAGTGTGGAGCCAGGCGTACAGACTTCCCCTGCAATCCTGTCGAGCTCATCCACGAGCTTCGCTCGACATTCGGCGCGGGTCCTACAGGTTCCAAGCACCGCCCCCAATCGCTCGAAAATCCTACGGTGGTACGCCTCGGGATGCGGTCCCTTGTGGTCTCGCAGGTAGACGATGTTCGCCGGGTCCTCCAGGCTCATCCCCGCCTTTTCGAAGAGTTTCTCGAACCGGGGCGTCCAAGGTCCACCACTGTTCTCCGAGATGTCATTCTTGTTGGTGCACAGGTGGTGGCGATGGTGGCCGTCCTGCCCCGACTCCGCACACGCTCCCGACGTCCGCGCCGCGCTCGCCGCCGACGTCACCGCCGCCGTCGCCGTGCTCCCCGTCACCCCCATCAGCACCACCGTCCCGTCCGCCACGCTCACCTGCGCCCTCGTCCCCGCTCCCACCCTCAAGCCGCCTCTCAGGCCTCCTCCCGCCAGGGCCAGGCGCGGCGGTGACACACTCGCCCACAGCCCTCCCTTCGGCACCTCCGGCAACCCTCGCGCCAGCTTCGCCCCCGCCACCGTCACCAACACCCTCAGCCCCACCCCTCCCAGCGCCTTGCCGAAGCGCTCGGCCACCGCCTCCAGCTCCTCCCTCGTCCTCGCCCCTTCCGCCTCCTGGTACAGCCTCAGGCACGCCTGCCCCACGTTGGAGAGCTCCGCCGCGCTGTACGTCAGCAGCAGCGCCACCGTGATTGCTCCCACCCACGCCTTGCTCAGCACTGGCTCCGGTGCCGCCCACGCCACCATGTACAGCACCAGCGTCGTCCCCACCGACAGCACCACCGCCGGCGAGCTGAACAACTCCAGCGCCGCCTCCCTCACTCCCTCCCCCATGTAGCGCGGCGAGAGCTTCATCGCCTGGAACCACCTGGCACTCTCCAGCGAGCCCCTCAGCCCCACCAGCGGCGCGCCCAACAGCGCCTCGTACTCCTCCCTCACCCGCCTCTCCAGCGCCGAGGGCCGGGTGTCCTCCGGTGGCACCAGGCCCGCCATCGTCCGCGTGTGCGCCTCCGGCAGCAGCCTCGGCCCTGCCCTCGGCTTCGCCTCCTTGAACTCGCCTTCCAGTGCCTCCACCACCTCGCGCGCCTCCTCCACCCTCCACAACCCCAGCCCAGGGTCCGGCTCCAACCTCTTGAACGTCAGCCTCAGCCCCTGCCCCGCCTCGCCCTGGTACCCGCTCACCCCCACCGGCTCCAACACCGGCAAGCCCGCTTCGGCTCCCGCCGGTGCCGCCAGGAGCGCCCACGGCACCAGCAGCAACATGTAGACGGTGTGCGTGACTCCCTGCTTCATGTGCGGCTCCTCCGGCCCTTGGGATTCCAGGGATGGCGGCGGCAAGTGTCCCGCACCTCGGAGGTGGGCAGCCAGCACCGACCCAGGCCCGGAGCCCCCACCCTCTCCTCCACCAGAGCCCTTCGACCTTACCCAGAAATTGAAGGGCCTCTCCGAGAGAGAAAGGGCCCTCGGAGGGAAGGGGAGCCCAGGCCCAGCGGCGGCCGGTGAGGACGCGCTTCGCGTGGGTGCGTCCGCACGGTAGATGCTGGCCGCGCTGGCTGGGACATCTGCTAGGGTGGACCGGAGAGGTCATCCACCCTGGCACTACTATCACCCCTCGCCCCGCTCGTTCTCATCGCCCTGACCCTTGGGACCCCCTCTGCGGCCCAGACCCAGCCCCCTGCCCGCGAGCGGCAGGAGCGGCAAGTCGTCGTCCCCGCTCCCGGTGAGCCTGCGCCAGAGGTGCGGGTGGCGGCCAACACCCTCACCCTCTTCCGCTTCGGGGCCTCCATCGACAGGGCCTCGGTGGAGGTGGAGGGGCGGGCGACGCGATTCAAGCTGGTGGACCCTGGGGAGTACACCCTCGCGCTCGAGCCCTCCGTCGAGCCGGCCCCCGGAGAGCGCCTCATCGTGCGGGTGCGCTACAAGGACGGAGGCACCCCGGCGTACGCCACCCTCGCGCTCGTCTCCCACCCCACGCTGGTGGACAAGGAAGTGGAGGTGGTGCGCCGCCCGCGCACCGTCGAGGCGCTGGAGGCCAGGCTGTCCCACGTGGAAGCCGAGCTCGTCTCCCTCAAGGCCCAGTGCGCGCAGAGCGGACTTCCCCACCTCGCCTTCTCCGGGGTGCTCGACTCGAAGGGTGTCCGCGCCACGCCCTTCTTCGGGAAGCCGGCTCCCGGCTACAAGGGCGGCCTCGAGCCGGGGCGCGGCACCGGCTACCGAGGCACTCGCTGGGCCATGGTGGTTGTCAAGGTGCGCAACCTCCCGGGACAGCCCGCCTGGACGCCCGGTGCGGCACGGCTCACCAGCGTGAAGGGGACGCCGGTGAAGGTGCTCTCGGTGCACATGGAGAAGCCCCTGCTCCAGCCGGGGGAGTCCGCCCTGGTGGCCGTCATGGTGGAGCCCCCCGCCTCCAACGAGGTCCTCTTCCAGCTCGAGTTGGTGGACACCGAGGGCGGGCGGCTCCTGCCCATCACCAAGGTTCAACTCTAGGAAGGCCGGCCCATGACGACGGAAGCCCAACACCCGGACCACCTTCAACCCGGCCACTCAGTGGGGCCCTGGCGCATCGTCGAGGTGCTGGGCCGCGGGGGTTCCTCCCGGGTTTTCAAGGTGGAGCGCGACGGCCAGCCCTACTCCATGAAGATGGCGCTGCTCCCCCTCACCCAATCCACGGAAGAGCTCACGGAAGAGCAGTATGTGGAGGAGACGAGCGTCTACCGGCGCCTGGCGCGCGAGGCCGCGACCCTCTTCACCTACTCCTCCCACCCCAACCTGCTGCGCGTGTACGCGGTGGACTTCTGGCCCCACCCCACCAAGGGCTACCCGTTCATCATCACTGATTTCATCGACGGGGAAACCTGGCACCAGAGGCGCTGGCGCAAGCCCCCTCACGCCATTGAGGTGGTGAACATCTTCTCCAGTGTGGTGCGCACCGTGGGGGTGCTGCACGCACGCGGTGTGCTCCACCGGGATTTGAAGGCGGAGAACATCCTCATCCGAAGAAAGGACGGCCGGCCGTTCGTCATTGATTTTGGCACCGCGCGCATTCCCGGAGCCCTGACGAAGACGCTGGGCCTGCCCGAGGGCGTCCTCCACCTGGTGCCCCCCGAGCTCCTGGCCTACACGCGCACCGAGGCGTGGAAGCGGGGTGAGCCCTTCCAAGGCGGGGTGCCCGTGGACCTGTACGCACTGGGCGTGCTGCTCTACCAGGCCCTCACGGACAGGCACCCCTTCGACCCGGAGCTGCCGGACAAGGAGCTGCTGGCCGCCATCGCCGCCGTCCCGCCGGCCGCGCCCCACCTGCTCAACCCCCTGGTGCCGCGCTCCCTCAGCGACATCGCCATGAAGTTGCTGGAGAAGCGGCCAGAGGACCGCTACCCCAACACCGAGGCCCTGCTCGAGGCCCTGGAGCAGGCCATCGAGAAGCAGAGAAAGTCCCCCGCATGGAAGGTGCCCCTCACCGCGCCGGACAGCCCGGCAGAGGCGCTGTCCAAGCAAACGGAACAGGAGCAGGTGGCCCAGCCCCAGCAAGCAGCACCTGCGGGTGAAGCAGCTCCGCCTCCAGAGGATACGAGGCCGCCGGAGGGCGCTCGCGAGGATGCTCCCGCCCAGGAGCGCCGCACGTGGCGCGTGGGGCGCCTCGCCCTGGTGGGCCTGCTCCTCCTCGCCGGCCTGTTGCTTGCCTCATGGCTGGTGCGATCCACACTCGCGCCCCCCCACATGCCGGAGTCCATCGCATCCGGCTCCCCCGAGAAAGGAAGTGCGCCCGTGCCCCCTCTCACCACGCCCCAGGACTCGACTCCCTCCAACCGCTCACGCTTCGGAGTCCTCACCGTGTGGCTGTGCACCGCTGCAGGCCTGGGCTGTCCCGCCGCCCAGGTGAGGCCGGAGCCAGAGGACTGCCCCGCCGAGGCCCGGCACAACATGTTCGAGGTGCTGAAGCTCAATGAGGGCATGGAGCTCCAGGCCATCGTCGACATCCACCAGCCTGGGGGCCCGTGGGAGGATGGCACCTACCGCGACGGCCCCATCGTCGGCCGCGTGGTGCAGCGCGACTGGTCCCCACCAGAATTGCCTGGTGGCACGCTCTTGTACGGGAGGCTCTGGACAGGCCCTGGGATTCAGAACCGGAATGGGGAGGAGGCCGTGCTGGGGCGCTACACCGAGGCGCTGCTGCCGGACGGCCGCAGGCTGCCGGTGTGCATCGTCCTGGGCGGGCCGGAGGGGCGCTGGCACAAGCTACCCGGCTCCGAGCCCGGGGCCGTTCGACTAGAGCTGGAGTTACCGGTGGCAGCCGTCTGGCGCTGGCCGTGAGTTGTTACACACCCTCAGCAGGCCAAGACCGTCCATGAGTTGGGTCTTACGGAATGAGTCTTGGATGATTGCGGCGCAGCCGTTCTGTTGGTGCATTTGATCGACCTCCAGGCATGGGGGTCATCACCAACCCAAAAGCAAGAACATCCAGGAGCCTGTCGGCGAATCGGCCAGAGGTCCTGCTCGAGCACTACACCCGCTTCATCCAGCCCAACGGCTTCAAGGCCCAGGTGGTGGCCGTCAACCGCGACACCGCCATCACCTACAAGGACACGCTCGACACGCTCAACGCCCCCGAGTCCGCGCTCCTCTTCACCGCCGGCCACAACGAGGGCGCGCGCTACCAGAAGCACGCCACCACCAGACAGCAACAGGCGCGCCTCATCGAGCGGTTCCTCGACCCCAGGGACCCGCTCCGCCTGCTGGTGGTCTGCGACATGCTGCTCACGGGCTTCGATGCCCCCATCGAGCAGGTCATGTACCTGGACAAGCCCCTGCGCGAGCACAACCTCCTGCAGGCCATCGCCCGCGTCAATCGCAAGGCGGACGGGAAGAAGTACGGGCTCGTCGTGGACTACTGGGGCGTGTCCGGGGCGCTCCACGAGGCGCTCGCCATCTTCTCGCCCTCGGACGTGAAGGGCGCCCTGCAACCGAAGCTGGACGAGCTGCCCCGCCTCCAGACCCGCCACCAGGCCGCGATGCGCCTCTTCCAGAAGGTGAAGGACCCGGATGACCTCGAGGCGTGTGTCGCCCTCCTGGAGCCCGAGGACGTCCGCGCCACGTTCGACCTGGCCTTCCGGGCGTTCTCCGAGTCGCTCGACATGCTCCTGCCCGACCCGCGGGCGCTGCCCTACGTGGATGACCTGCGCTGGCTCGGGAAGATTCGCGCCGCCGCCCGGGCCCGCTTCCGCGACAGGAGCCTGGACCTCGCCGACTGCGGCGCGAAGGTGCGCCAGCTCATCGAGGAGTCCGTCATCGCCGAGGGCATCCAGATCCTCGTGAAGGAAGTCTCCCTCTTCGGCAGGGAGCTCGAGGAGAAGCTCGAGGCGCTGAAGACCCCCGAGGCGAGGGCCAGCGAGATGGAGCACGCCCTCCGGCATGAAATCCACGTCAGGCTGGAGGAGAACCCGGCCTTCTACACGTCCCTGCGCGAGCGGCTGGAGCAGCTCATCGCGGACCGGAAGCTCCAGCGCATCGACGACGCACGGCAGCTGGAGCTCCTCCAGGGCTTGCGTGCCGAGGCGCGCGACGAGCAGGGTGCCGCCCAGAAGGCCGGCCTGAGCGACTTCGCGTTCGCCATCTACGGCGTGTTGGAGGAGGGCCCCCTTCCCCAGGCCGGGGAGCCGGACATCGTCTACGACGAGTCCCGGAAGGCGCTGGCGTCCATCATCCAGGAGGCCATCGACCCGAGCACCGACATCATCGACTGGGCCACCAAGGAGGACGTGCAGCGGGAGATGCGCCAGAGCATCAAGAAGCGGCTCCGGGCCGCCCGGTTCGGAGAGCCCGCGAAGGTGGAGGCGGCGACGGCGAGAATCATGGACCTCGCGCGGGCCCGGAGGAAGCGGTGAGCGGAGGGGAGGAGCGCTCGGAGGTGCAATGGGGGACCACACGGATTGCCTACGGCATCCGCAGGAGCACCCGGCGCCGGACCGTGGCCCTGAGCGTCACGCCGCCGGGGCAGATCATCCTCACCGCGCCCCGGGACACCCCGGTCGAGCGGCTCGATGCGGTGGTGCAGGCCAAGGCGAAGTGGATCACCTCCCGCCTGCGCCTCGTGCGGCCCGCCGAGCCGAGACCGGGCCCCCGGGAGTTCGTCGGGGGAGAGACCTTCCTCTACCTGGGGAGGCAGTACCGGCTGGAGGTCCGCCGTGGGGGTGCGGCCCCGGAGGTCCGGCTCGAGCGCGGCCGGCTGCGCGTGGGAGTCCCCGGAGCCCTCAGCGGGGAGGCGCGGGCGGGAGCAGTCCGGGAAGCGCTCTCCGCGTGGTACCGGGCGCACGCCCGGGAACGGCTGACCGAGCGGGTGATGGGGTGGGCACAGCGGGCCGGTGTGCCCGAGCCCCGGGTGCTCGTCCGCGAGCAGGAGAAGCGCTGGGGGAGCTGCGGTGCCGGGGTGGTGCGCTTCAACTGGCGCATCATCCAGGCGCCGATGCGGTTGGTGGACTACGTGGTGGCCCACGAAATCATCCACCTCACCCATGACGACCATGGGCGGGAGTTCTGGGCGGCGCTGGGGCGGTTGCTTCCGGATTACGAAGCGAGACGGGAGCGGCTCCGCATGGAGGGGCCGCGGCTCGTCTGGTGAACCTCACTGCCTGGCGAGGATGCGCCCTTCTCCATCAACGGCGTACTCCGCGCCCCCATCCGTGATGATGGCGCCAGGAGCACACCGCGACAGGTCCGGGGTGAAGCGCACGAAGAAGATGTTGTTGTCGTTGGGCTGCCAGATCGACACATGGAACGTTTCCCGAAGGGAGAGACACCGAGCCACGAGGTCGTCCCCCTTCCGCGGCGCCGTTCCGGGTGGCAGGAAATCATTCAGGGCTGCTTCGAGCGCCACCACCGAAGGACCCTCGAGGTGGAAGCCCTTCTCATATGAATCTGGAAACCGCACCCTGGCGGCCACTTCCGGAGGTGCCCATTCCGGCTTCTTGTAGAAGCCATACCTGAGAAGTGAGCAACCCGTCAGGGTCATCAAACAACAGGGGACCACGAAGAAGGTCCATTTCATGGATGTCCCCCTCCAACAGCTCGTTTTCCACTCAAGGCAGCCAATCCCGCCCCTCCAGCATCTCAATGTCTCCAGCATGAGTTGGCGATCCCAGATCCGGCCGGTGCTCGGGTCAACGAACCGCACGGGCAGCCAGTGCGCTCGGGTACTCATGTCCTTCTTCGAGAACTGGCGACCATGCGGATGGGTATGAGCGCCCCCAAGGATGACAACATCCCTACGCCTGATGGCCCGAGCGCCAGTGTAACAATCTCCGCTCAGCAGGTCACCTCCTCGTCCGCGCATGGCGCTCCATGCGCTCGCGCCAGTCCCTCCTCGACTCCTCTCTCACCCAGCTCTACCGCTCCGCAGAGCGCCACCGCTCCTGAGCCACCACCTCACGGATAGCCATTGGCTCAACCCCCTTGGGTTCCCCGGTGGTCCGCGGACGTGATGGCTTGACGCGGCCGTCCACGTTTCCATGTAGTCCTGAACAACGGCCGCCTGTTCGAGGCCCGCAGGAGACGGGACGCCCTCTCCAGCAGCCTCACCAGTGGGGACTCCCGGTACACAGCACTGCACGCGATGCGGGGGCAGCTACCGCCGCCCTACCAGCGGGCCTTCGACGAAGTGCGGCAGGCCCTGCTACAGCGGCACTTCGCCCCG
>NZ_DASUNC010000003.1:0-49303 GCF_036277355.1 Archangium sp. | reverse complement strand
ACCCTTTCCAACCGTCCTGCTTGCTACCCGCGCCCCCGGGAGGGCCGACGTCTGTTCTGTGCTCGAAATCGCTCACAAGAGCCCCTGGTTCCTGCTCTCATGCATGAGTTGGGCCAGTTGTCATGAATATGATGGGCTCACGCCAGCGCTCGGAAGCCGAGAAGCCGAACCAATTGCGCACGTCCGTCACCCGGCGGGTCCACCGGGCATCCAGCTCCGCATGGCCCTCGCGCCCGCGGAAGCGCTCGATGATGCGCTTGACCTCGAGGAACTTCTTCTCCGAGTACGCATCGTCCTCCGAGCCCGTGAGCGCCCCTTCCGTGCAGGCGCGCAAATCCTGTTGGAACTCGCGCACGTCCGGGTCGGCGCTCGAAGCGGTCTCCAGGACGATGTATCGCCCCGGGTTGTAGTCGATGCCTTGGAGTGAGCGGTTGATGAGCTGGATGCGCTCGAGGATGTCCTGGCGCTCGCGATGAAGCTGGGCCTGGAAGTTGGCCACCTCGCGGATGGTGTTCTCGTTCAGCAGGCTCTTGAAGCGCGCCTCGAAGGCGGGCAGGCCGTCCTTGCGCAACGACTCCAGCATGCCGATGTATTCGCCCGCGGCCTCCAGCCGGGCGTCCACTTCCTGGGTGTCCAGCGGAAAGGCCGCCCGGTAGGCCTCCATGGCGGAGATGATGGCGTCACGCACCGTGGTGAGCTTCCGGTTCTCGGCATCGATGCGCTTCTGGAGTTCTTCGCGCACCTCCCGTTCGCGCTCGTCACAGGTCTCCACCTCGAGCGTATCGCTCCCCCACCTCTCCGCGTACAGGGCCGCGACACGCGGGTAGTGCGAGCGCAGGGGCTCGGGAGTCTGCTGCTGGAGCAGCTCGCACCTGGCCAGCTCCTTGCGTGCGCTCTCCTCGTGCGTTTCCAGCCGGCCTTGGAGCTTCTCCACCTCCTTGAGCTTCGTTTCCGTCCGCTTCAGCTCGCCCTCGAGCTTCTCGAGCTGGCGCTGGAGGACGCGCAGCTTGTTGGACCCGGACTCGAGCTCGCGCAGTTGCTCCTCCAGGCGCTGGAGGTTGGCGGCGACGGATGGCCAGTCCAGCTCGCGGAAGGAGTCGAAGACGGCGAGTTGGCTCAGCACCTCGCTCCGGCCTTGCAACGCCTTGCGCCGGGAGTCCAACGCCTGCCAGCGCTCGAGCACCTCGTGGATGTGTGTCTCCAGCTGACGCGCCCCGGCTTCCAGGACGGTCCGCTTCTGTTCGTTCGTCCAGCCGAGTACCCACTGGGAGCGGTCATCGAGCCGATGCCGGTCGTCCTTCTCGTGCCGCCCACCCGGGTTCTTCATCTGGCCCGTGGCGGTCAGCGCCTGACGCTCGCGCCGGAACTGCTCCAGGGTGTCGCAGCACACGTAGTCGAAGCGCCGCGCGAGCTCCGCCTCCAGCCACCGGTACATGCCCGAGTCCGGTTTGATGGAGAGCTTGCGGAGCAGCGATTGGGGATGAGGCGTGTGCGCCCGTGCCGCTGGCTCTTCGTGGACCCGGTAATAGACGAGCCGTCCGCCCAGGTGGGTGCGATTCACCCACTGCGTCACCTGCGGGTAATGCGCGTCCGGCACCAGGAGCGAGAGCCCGAAGGCGTGCAGCACGCGCTCGATGGCTCCCTGCCAGGCGTGTTCCTCCTCCCGCACTTGCAGGAGCTCGCCCGTGAAGGGCAGTGTGTCCACGGGAAGCTCGAGCCCGGCACACAGCCGCTCGCGCAGCTCCAACATGCGGTGGGGGAGGTTGGAGCGCCGCCGCCGCAGCGACTCGAGCTCGGCGGTGACCTCTTGATGTCTGCTCTTGAGGTCGCGCAGCTCGACCCCCAGGTCGGTCAGTGCGTTCTGGGTCTGGGAGAGCTCGCCTTCCGCTTGCTGGCGCAGCCTGGGGAGGTCGCGGCTATTGGCCAGGAAGCGCTCGACGTCCGTGGCCTCCGGCAGCCCCAACTCCCGGGCCATGCGTGCATACCGCTCGGCCTTCTGGCGGCGCTCCTCCTTCTCCCGGTGGTGCTGGGCCAGCTCCGCTTTCAGCGACTCGATGCGCTCGCCACCATTGGCCGCGATGTCCTGCTTGAGCCGGTCTCGCTCCCGGCCCTGGTGACCGCGCTCCTCGGTCAGCTGCTCGGCTTCAATCCGCGCGCTCTCGCGTCTGGCCTTCAGCTCCGCGAGCTGGACCTCGACGAGCCGGGCCTTCTGCTCGGAGAACCACGGGCGCAGCGCCTCGCGGCAGTTCCGGAGTACCTCCACTTCGGCCACCAGCGTGCCGTGGCGCTCACAGTCCCGCACCAGCGGCTCGAGCTGGCTGACCTGACGCTTGGCCTTGAGCACGGCTTCGTGCGCGCGGTGAAGGTGCTCGAAGTGGGCAATGAGTGCCTCCAGGCGCTGCTCGGTGGAGGACGGCTGCAACATGTGCTGGCGCACGAAGTCCGTGAGGTTTCCCACGGACTTCATCGACACGGTCTGATGGAAGAGCTCCAGCGCCTGCTCGTTCCCGATCGCGAAACGCCGCCGGAAGGCGGCCTGGTAGGGCGGGAACGTCTCGTGCACCTCACGGGTGAGCCCCTTGAGGCGCTTCTTCAGGGTTCCGAGGTCCGCTCCAAAGCCAGCGAAATGCTCGGCAATCGAGAGCCGTGCGTCCGCCACCACGAAGAGCCGCTGGGGCTGGCCCTCGGCTTCGCGCATCCAGAGCACCTGCGCCAGCGTGACGTGCTGCGCATACCCCTCGTTGTAGAAGTGGCCGAGCAGGACGGAGTAACTCGTCCCGTTGCGCAGGAAGATGGGGCGGGCGCCATGTCCTGTCTCACCCCGCTCGGACTTGTACTGTCCCAGCACATAGGAGCGCGGGGTGCGCTCGCGCGACTCCGCCCCCGCCGCCTTGTTGTAGGCGAGCTTCTGCGGGGGGACGAGCAACGTCACCAGCCCATCCACCAGGGTTGATTTGCCCGAGCCGATGTCGCCGGTCAGCAGCCCGTTGTCGCCACCGAGGTCCAGGTGCCACACCCGCTCGTGGAAGGTCCCCCAGTTGTAGACCTCGAAACGGTGGAGCCGGAAACCGCTCCGCTCGCTGGAGGTGTGGGAGTCGAACAGGTGGCCTTGCGTGATGGGAATTCCGGTGCTCATGACCTGTCTCCCCCTTCCTGCACGAGGTGGGCGTGGTAGTCCGCGAGCCGCTGTTGGAAGGTGTCCAGCCACTGCGCATCGACGAAAGCCTTGAGGATGCGGCGGACCTCGAGCGCATCGTCGGTGCCCCTCATCCGGCGAAGGAAGCCCAGCTCCACCACCTTGGCGATGTCCGCATCGAGCCGGTCCTCCAGACGCGCCTGATTGGTTCCGTCTGGCAGGAACAGACGCACCATCTCCAGGATGTCGTCGCGCCGGAGCACGAGCCGGCTGTCACCTCCTGTCGCGTCCGCCTCCGCCAGCTTCTTGCGCAGGAGCGCCAGGAGCAGGCTCACCCCGTAGCCCAGCTGCCGGCGTGGGACGAGGCGCGGCAGCTCCGGCTCGCCCTCCACGGCGGGCCGCTGGCGCAGGTAGGCGTAACCCTCGGCCTCGTCGAGCATCAACTGCAGACCCAACACCGTTACATGGTCACGCACGCGCGCCTGCAACTGGAGCAGCTCCTGCCAGAGGGAGGGATCGCTCTCCTGGTAGAGCACCCCCTTCATCAGGGAGACGAGCACATGGGAGAGGGAAGGGGCGGAGCCCGTGGGGTTCGAAGTGGGGAGCGTCATCGGTGGAATCGCACCAGGGGAAGGATGGCGCGGCGCACGTGGCCCCGCGCGTCCGTCCAGAAAAGGGTCTGTGAGGTGTCCTCCTCGACCGCGGCGCGCCGGTCCTCGGCGGCGAGACTCAGGTAGGCCACCAGCTCGGCGAGTCCGTGCTGGAGTGGGTGCTCCCGCACGAGCTCCGCGAGCGACACCTGCTCGCGGGCCTGGAGCGCGTGACGGACGTTTTCACGCAGCTGCGCCTTGTCGATGAAGGTCTGATGGAAGAGGGCCTCGGCGGGGACCTCCTCGCTTGCCTCGAGCACCGTGGCGTCCGCCATGCACGGCCGGAAGGGGGGCGAGAAGAGGGGCCGCTCCAGGGGCAACTCCACCGCGGGGGCGGGCTCATCCAGCTCCATGAAGGCGCGCTCGGGCGGGTGGGCCCGCACCGCGAGTGCATGGTGCTCGACGCCCCGTAACAGCTGCATGATGCGGCGGTTCTCCAGCCAGACACGGTCGTCGAGATAGCGTCTCAACTGCTCGGAGAGCCGCGCCACGGTGCGCTGGGTGTGCTCACCCGCCTCGAGCCAATCGAAGTGGATGCGCATCAACCGTGGGTCCGGGTGGAGCGCCTGGACCGCCGGCTGGGCAAACACCCGCTCGAGCTGGCGGGTGAGCTCTTCCTGGCGTGTGGGCGACATGAGGAAGTCCCAGAAGGCCCGGAAGCTGCGTCCCTCGGCCGAGCCACTGATGGTGTCGCGCTCGCCAAAAACCGTTTCCAGCAGCTCTCCCTTGGCGCCTTCCCAGGTCGCGACCCGCTCACGCAGGGAACGGTCATGGTCGACGAACCTGTGCTCCAGCTCGCGGAAGTCGGACAGCAGTCCGCGGGCGGTGTCCGCCATTTGTTGGAAGCGGTCCTTGAGGGCGGACTCGTCCATCAACTCCAGGTGCCCGGCGCGCAGGCGAGCCATCTCCTTCTCGAGCTCGCCTTTGCGGCGCTCCAGCTCCGCGAGCCGGGCCTGGGCGTCCAGCTCCGTTCCCTCCGTCATCTGCTCCAACAGGTGGAAGATGGTGAGCAGCCTCGATTCCGTTCCCACGAAGGCCCGTTGGTGGAGCTGAACGAGCCAGTCCATGGCGCGCACGGTCGCCGGAGTCAGGTCGAAGTGGGGCTCGTCCGTGTCAGGTGGGTAGAACTTGCGCAGCCAGCCCCGGCCGTCCGCCGCCCAATCATCGAGGTAGGCCCCTGCCGTCCGTGGAAAAGCCTCTTCCCCCCATCGCTCGCGCAGGGCATGCAGGTGGTCCTCGAGCCTCGTCACCAGCTCGCGTTGGGACAGTGCCCGCGCGTTGGCCTGGAGGAAGACGCCGTGGAGGAAGCTGATGATGAGCGGAGCGTGGTCCGCGACGAGCAGCCGCCAGGCGGGATGTTTCTGTCGCAGGGTCTCGAGCGTCGCGAAGTCCATGGCGTCTGCCTCGGACGCGGGGCAAGGACACCCGCGTGAGGCCGCTCAGGGTAGGAGCCAGGAAGTCACTTCCCAGGCATGGCTCCGCATGGAGAGCGTCTCTCATTGGTAATGAGGACAGGGTGCTTTGTCTGTACCACTCGAGGGGTAGACAGGAACCTGCCTGGTGGGGAGGCGAGCAGCTCTGGCCGGCGTCCCCGTGGTTCCGCGATAGCCGCGTCGCGTTGGCCATCAGCCCACCAGCAGCCCCACCAGCGCGCCACCCAGCACGAGCCACGCGGAGTTGACGCGGTAGCGGATGAGCAGCACGGCGCTGACGAGCGCGAGGCCCACCGTCCACACGTCCACCAGGGCCGCGCGCCCGAGCTGCCAGGTGACGGTGGCCATCAGCGCCAGGGAGGCCACGTTGACGCCGTCGAGGAACGCGCCCGCCACCCACGAGCGGCGCATCCGGGGCACCAGCGGTCCGCTCACCGCGACGAAGAAGAACGCGGGCAGGAAGATGCCCACCGTGGCCACCACCGCGCCCGGGGCGCCTCCCAGCACGTAGCCGATGAAGGTCGCCGTGGTGAAGACGGGCCCGGGCGTCACCTGGCCCACCGCCACCGCGTCCAGCAATTGCGCCTCGGTGAGCCAGCCCCAGCGCTCCACCAGGTCCGCGCGCAGGAAGGCCAGCAGCACGTAGCCACTGCCGTACAGGATGGAGCCCACCTTCAGGAAGAAGAGGAACAGGCCGCCGAGGCTGAAGCCCGGAGCCGCCGTCGCCGCCATCACTCCGCCCAGTGGCAGGCCCGGGAGCAGTGCCTTCACCGACGGGGGCGCCATGCCTCCGCCCTCGCGCCGCCGGGCCACCCACCGGCAGAGCGTCACGAAGCCCCCCGCCAGCAGCAACAGGAGCAGCTCGTTCACTCCCAGGACGCCCAACGCCACGCAGACCACGCCCACCGCCGCCAGCAGCTTCGTCTTCGCCGCCCCGCGTGTCAGTCCCCAGATGGCCTGCAGCACCACGGCGATGATGACGGGCTTCACGCCATACAGGACATGCCCCACCCGCGGCAGCTGCCCGAAGCGCGTGTACACCCAGCCAATGGCCGACACGATGAGGAACGCCGGCAGGATGAAGCACGTGCCCGCCACCACCAGCCCGCTCCAGCCCGCCCGCCGATGGCCGATGTGGATGGCCAGCTCGGTCGAGTTCGGCCCGGGAATGAGGTTGGCGGCTCCGAGCAGATCCAGGAACTCCTCGTGCGTGAGCCACTTCCGGCGCCGGACGACCTCGTCCTCCATCAGCGCGATGTGTGCCGCCGGGCCTCCGAAGGCCGTCGTCCCCAGCCGCAGGAAGAGCAGCGCCAGCTCCCTCAGTGCCCCCGCCTGGCTCACTTCCGCCGCTCCGCTCCGACGAGCAGCGTCGCGGGTGGAGCCTCGCTGGACAGAAGGCGATCGAAACGCATCGCGTCACACCCTCCCTTTCCGGCCGCTCTTCGCACGGATTTCCCTCGCTGTCGCGGCTCATTCGCGTCACGACGCTGCGTGTCGCCGGGTGCACCAGGGGCCGGTGGACGCCCGGAGCGCTGCTCGGGCAGCATGCGCGACCTGAAGGAGGAGCATCCAGGCAGCCATGGGAATTCCCAGCCGCTCCTGGGGTTACCTGCCTTCGTCTCACCCGATACCGCACAGCGAGAACGCATGAACAGCAAGAAGCCCCTCCGTCTTTCCTGGGCTCCCACGCTCGGGGCCTGCCTCCTCCTGGGATGCACGGCCACCTCGCGCACCACCCAGCCGGACGCGGCCGTCCAGGCCTCCACGCCCCGCGCCCTCGGCGTCGACACCCAGAACTTCGACCCCAGCGTGCGCCCGCAGGATGACTTCTTCCGCTACGTCAACGGCACGTGGCTGAAGACGGCGGAGATCCCCGCCGACAAGGCCCGCTACGGCTCCTTCATCGAGCTGCGCGACAAGAGCGAGGCCGCCCTGCGCGTCATCATCGAGGAGGCCGCCTCCACCCAGGGCAAGAAGCCCGGGACGGATCCGCAGAAGGTCGGTGACCTGTACCAGAGCTTCATGGACACCGAGCGCATCGAGTCGCTCGGCCTCCAGCCGGTGCGCGGGGACCTCGAGCGCATCTCCGCGCTCCAGGACAAGCAGGGGCTGCCCGAGCTGTTCGCCGCGCTCGCGCGCATGGGCGTGCAGACGCCGCTCACCGTGTACGTGAGCCAGGACGCCAAACAGGCCACGCGCTACATCGCGCAAGCCAACCAGAGTGGCCTGGGCCTGCCGGATCGCGACTACTACTTCAAGCAGGAGCCGCGCTTCGCCGAGACGCGCGCCGCGTACCTCACGTACATCGAGACGCTGCTGGGCCTGGCGGGGGAGAAGGACCCGGCTGGCGCGGCCAAGGCCGTCCTGGCGTTCGAGACGTCGCTCGCGGAGAAGCACTGGGACCGCGTGCGCAACCGTGATCGCGAGGCCACCTACAACCTCAAGAGCGTGGCCGAGCTGGATCAGCTCACCCCGGGCTTCTCCTGGTCGCGCTACCTCAAGGCCCTGGGGGCGGAGAAGACGCCGGGCGTCGTCGTGCGCCAGCCGGACTACTTCCAGGCCATGGACGCGGTGCTCGCCCAGACGCCGCTGCCCACGCTCAAGCAGTACCTCGCCTTCAAGCTGCTCGACGACATGGCGCCCCTGCTCAGCTCCAGGTTCGAGCAGGCCGAGTTCGTCTTCCGCGGCAAGACGCTCCAGGGCCTCCAGGAGAACCGCCCCCGCTGGAAGCGCGGCGTGGAGACGGTGGACGGCGCGCTGGGCGAGGTGCTCGGCAAGCTCTACGTGGAGCGCCACTTCAGCCCCGAGAGCAAGGCCCGCATGCAGCAGTTGGTGAAGAACCTGCGCGTCGCCTTCGAGAAGGGCATCGACCAGCTCGAGTGGATGAGCCCGGACACGAAGACCCAGGCCAAGGCCAAGCTGGCGAAGTTCAACGTGAAGATCGGCTACCCGGAGAAGTGGCGGGACTACTCCGCGCTCACCGTCAGCAAGGACGACCTGGTGGGCAACGTGAAGCGCGCCACCGAGTTCGAGGTCCGCCGCAACCTCGACAAGCTGGGCAAGCCCATCGACCGGCTCGAGTGGATCATGACGCCGCAGACGGTGAATGCCTACTACAGCTCGACGATGAACGAGATCGCCTTCCCGGCCGCCATCCTCCAGCCTCCCTTCTTCAATCCCGAGGCGGATGATGCCGTGAACTACGGCGCCATCGGCGGCGTCATCGGCCATGAGATCAGCCACGGCTTCGATGACCAGGGCAGCCGCTCCGACGGTGACGGCAACCTGCGCGATTGGTGGAGCGCCGAGGACAAGTCCGCCTTCCAGCAGCGCACCGGCATGCTGGCGGACCAGTACTCCGCCTTCACCCCGCTGCAGGGGATGAACCTCAACGGCAAGCTGACGCTGGGAGAGAACATCGGCGACCTGAGCGGCCTGACCGTGGCCTTCAAGGCCTACAAGCTGTCGCTGGGCGGCCAGGAGGCTCCGGCCATCGAGGGCTTCACGGGAGATCAGCGCTTCTTCCTCGGCTGGGCCCAGGTGTGGCGCACGCTGCACCGCGACGATGCCCTGCGGCAGCTGCTCCTCACGGACACGCACTCGCCCGGCGAGTACCGGGTGAACGGCGTGGTGCGCAACATGCCCGAGTTCTACTCCGCCTTCGGTGTGAAGGAGGGTGACGGCGTGTACCTGCCTCCCGAGAAGCGCGTGAAGGTCTGGTAGTTTTTCAGTGACGGCGTGCTCCCGGGGGCGCTTCCGACGCGGCGAGTCATGTGACTCGGTGTCTGTTTCGGAAATACGCCCCCGGGCTGATAGGTTCGCGCGCCACCATGAAACTCCGCGCTTTCTCCGCCGCCGCGTGTGCCCTCTGGCTCACGCACTGCAGCCATGCTCCCGCGCAGCTGGAGGCCCAGTCCCCCAGCGCGTCCCAGCCCTCCACCGCGCCCTCCGCTTCCAGCTCGGCGAGCGCTTCCTCCCAGGCCTCCTCGCGCCCGAGCTATCCCGCCGCGCGCAAGGACGACGTGGTGGACGACTACCACGGCACGAAGGTGGCCGATCCGTACCGCTGGCTGGAGAACCCCGACTCCCCCGAGTCCCGTCAGTGGATCGAGGCCCAGAACCAGCTCACCTTCGGCTATCTGGAGAAGCTCCCCCTCCGCGCTCAAATCAAGCAGCGGATGACCGAGCTGTGGGACTACGAGAAGTACGGCGTGCCCTGGCGTGAGGGCAATCGCTACTTCCTCTTCCGCAACAACGGCCTGCAGGCCCAGTCCGTGCTCTACACGGCCGACTCGCTCGCGGCCGAGCCCCGCGTCCTGATCGATCCGAACACGCTGTCCGCGGATGGCACGGTGGCCCTCTCGGGCCTCGACATCACCGAGGATGGCAACCTGATGGCGTACGGCGTGGCCTCCGCCGGCAGTGACTGGAAGGAGATCCGCGTGCGGGACGTGCGCACGGGCAAGGATCTGCCGGACATCATCAAGTGGGTGAAGTTCTCCGGCTCGTCCTGGACGAAGGACGGCAAGGGCTTCTTCTACAGCCGCTATGACGAGCCCAAGGCCGCCGAGGCCATGAGCGGCGCCAACTACTATCAGAAGCTCTATTTCCACAAGCTGGGCACGCCGCAGGCCGAGGACGTCCTCGTCTACGACCGCAAGGACCAGAAGGAGTGGGGCTTCGGCGGCTTCGTCACGGATGACGGGCGCTACCTGCTCATCAACGTCTCGCGCGGCACCGAGCCGAAGAACCTCGTCTTCTACAAGGACCTGAAGGACTCCAGGTCCCCGGTCGTCGAGCTGCTCAAGGACTGGGAGGCGGAGTACGAGTACGTCGGCAACGACGGCACGGTCTTCTGGTTCAAGACGGACCTGGACGCGCCGCGCGGCCGTGTCGTCGCCATCGACCTGCGCAAGCCGGAGCGCAAGAGCTGGAAGGAGATCATCCCCCAGGGCGAGGAGACGCTGGCGCACGTCAACCTCGTCAACAACCAGTTCATCGTCAGCGTGATGAAGGACGCGCACTCGCAGGTGAGGCTGTACTCGCTGGAGGGCAAGGCGAAGGGCGAGCTGGCGCTGCCCGGCCTGGGCACCACCTTCGGCTTCGGCGGCAAGCGCCAGGACACGGAGACCTTCTACGCCTACTCCAGCTACACCACGCCGACGACCATCTACCGCTATGACCTGAAGGCCGGCCAGACCCAGGTGTTCAAGGCGCCGCAGGTGAAGTTCGACCCGTCGCAGTACGAGACGACGCAGGTCTTCTACACGAGCAAGGATGGCACGCGCGTCCCCATGTTCCTCAGCCACAAGAAGGGGCTGAAGCTGGATGGGAACAACCCGACGCTGCTCTACGGCTACGGCGGCTTCAACGCCCCGATGACGCCGGGCTTCAGCGTGGCCAACCTGGTGTGGATGGAGCAGGGCGGTGTCTACGCCGTGGCCAACCTGCGCGGGGGTGGCGAGTACGGCCGCGAGTGGCACGAGGCCGGCACGAAGCTGAAGAAGCAGAACGTCTTCGACGACTTCATCGCCGCGGCCGAGTGGCTCATCGCCAACAAGTACACCTCGACCCCGCGTCTGGCCATCACCGGCCGCTCCAACGGTGGCCTCCTGATTGGCGCGGCGGTGACGCAGCGTCCGGACCTGTTCGGCGTGGCCCTGCCGGGCGTGGGCGTGATGGACATGCTGCGCTTCCACAAGTTCACCATCGGCTGGGCGTGGACGAGCGACTACGGCTCCTCGGAGAACCCGGAGGAGTTCAAGGCGATCCACACGTACTCGCCGCTGCACAACCTGAAGCCGGGCACGCGCTACCCGCCCATGCTCGTCCACACCGCGGACCATGATGACCGCGTGGTGCCGGGCCACAGCTTCAAGTTCACCGCGGCCGCCCAGGCGGCACAGGCCGGTGACGCCCCGGTGCTCATCCGCATCGAGACCAAGGCGGGCCATGGTGCCGGCAAGCCCACCGGGAAGATCATCGAGGAGTACACGGACCTGTGGGCCTTCACGCTGCAGCAGATGGGGCTGGGCGTGGGTCAGGCCGTCGCCGGTGACCAGGCGCGCTGAGCCGGGCGTCAGGCGGGCTTGCGGAGCACGTCCAGGGCCGCGACGAGCACGGGCGTGTAGTCGGTGAAGCCCTCGGGGGTCTTCCCTCCGGGGAGCAGCACCGCGCCCTTGCCGCCCACCGCGCCGAAGCGCACGCCGGGGGCCTCGAAGTACCCGCCATGGAAGGTGTCCTGGATGAGCTGGGCCTGCTGCTCGGGGTTCATCTTCGTCCAGGGCTTCCCCGCGCGCAGCGCCTTCACGTAGTCGTAGCCCTCGCCGAAGCTCTGGGCCCACAGCGACTCGGCCACGTAGCCGATGCCGCGGTGCTGGTACTGCCAGACGTGGGTGCTCTCGTGGACGAGCAGCCACGCCTTCGCCCTGTCCCCGCGCCACAGGGCGTCGTAGTCGATGGAGGGCAGGTGGAGCGTGTTGCCCAGCACGAAGGCCCGGCTCCCGTTGAGGCCCGCGATGAAGGGGGCCATCCGCACCAGGCGCATGGGCTTGTAGTCGAGGCCATCGCCGAACACCTCGCGCAGCAGCCGCACCTCCGCGTCACTCAGCGAGCGCTTGTCGCCGCCCGGAGCGGCCGCCTTGGCGTCCGCCGTTCCCACCGCGCGGAGGCCTGGCGCCTCCTGCTCCCGTCCCTCGGGAGGCACTGCCTGGGGACGGGGTGAATCCCGGCCTGACATGTCGAGGCTCCTCGCGTTGACCGCCGCGCGAAGGTTAGCCCGGCCCGCTTCAGCTCTCCAGCGAGGCGCGCAGGAACCAGGCGTGCTTCTCGAACTCGGTGATGATGCCGGTGAGCAGGTCCACCGTGTCCGTGTCCTGGTGCTGCTCGGCCACCTTGCGGCTGTCGCGCGCGCCCGTGAGGTAGGACTCGATGCGGTCGGCCAGCAGCCGCACGTGCTCCAGGTCCTTGGACGTGTCCTGCGGGTAGTCCGGCAGGCGGCTCGTCTTCGCCACGTGCCGGGCGGTGCCGTACGCCTTGCCTCCCAGCGTCACCGCGCGCTCGGCCACCGAGTCGTTGTGGGCCGCCAGGCTCACCGCGAACGTCTCGAAGAGCGGGTGGAGCGCCGCGAACTGCGGGCCCTTGATGTTCCAGTGGGCGACCTTGATTTGACTGTGCAGATCCAGACCATCGGCCAGCCGCTCGTTGAGGGTGGCGGAGACGGCGGAGCGGGTCTGCTCGGAGAGGGGGCTCGGGCTGCGGTACATGCGTTCGTTCCTTTCGTGTGTGTTTGAAGAGAGAGATGCGCGGGCCCGCAAAGTGACGCGCCCCCCGGTGTTGCCACCGGAGGGCGTGTCTGATGTCAGCGTGAAGCGGAACGCCTACGACTCGAGGCCCACCGCCGCCGCGTGGACGACCGCGGCGATGCGGACCGCGTCGTGCACCTGGTCCTCGGAGAGGCCGCCCTCGATGACGACCTTCTCGTGCGACTGGACGCACGTCTCGCAGCCGTTGATGGCGCTCACCGCCAGGCAGACGAGCTCGAAGTCCACCTTGGTGGTGAGGACCTGCACCAGCCGGTTCATCCGCAGGCCGGCCCGCTTGGAGGAGTAGGACTCCTTCCCCACCATGTGGCGGAACCGGTAGTAGACGTTGTTCATCCCCATCAACGAGGCCGCGGCGCGCGCGTCCTCGATGACAGGCTCGGCCTTCTCGCCCAGCGCCTGACGGGCCTCGTGCAGCATGGCCTCCTTCAGCCGCTCATTGCGAGCCGCGAAGGCGCTGCCCACCGCCACCCCCCAGCGCTGCTCGGGGGTGAGGCTGTTGTTCTCCAGTACCGCCTGGAGGTTCAGCCGGGTGTCCCGGTGGGCATCCGTCAACTCACCCCGAACGACTTCGAGCGACGCCATGACGCCTTACCCCGCCTTCGCCAGCTTCTTGGTGAGGGTCTCCTCGCCCTTCTGCCAGTTGCAGGGGCACAGCTCGTCCGTCTGGAACGCGTCCAGCGTGCGCAGCGTCTCGGAGACGTTACGGCCCACCGACAGGTCGTTCACCGACACGTGCCGGATGATGCCCTGGGGGTCGATGATGAAGGTCGCGCGCAGCGCCACGCCCGCGTCCTTGTGCAGGATGCCCAGGCCCGCGCTCAGCTCGCGCTTGATGTCCGCCAGCATCGGGAAGGGCAGGTTCTTCAGGTCCGGGTGGTGCGTGCGCCACGCGTGGTGCACGTACTCGCTGTCGGTGCTCAGGCCCAGCACCTGCGCGTTACGGTCCTGGAAGTCCTTCTCGCGCTTGCCGAACTCGGCGATCTCGGTGGGGCAGATGAAGGTGAAGTCCTTGGGCCAGGAGAAGAGCACCAGCCACTTGCCCTTGTAGCTGTCCTGGTTGATCTCCTTGAACTCCTTGCCCTTCTCCAGGCTCACGACGGAGGTGAGGTTGAACGCGGGGATCTTGTCGCCAACGGTCAGCATGTGATTCGACTCCTTGGGGGTTGAGGCCTGCCTGCTGGCAGACCGGACAGGGTTTCTTCGCGTACTACCGAGAGCAGCGTCCGTGCCAGGGAAACTCCACCTGTGATTCCAAAGGGTTGACTCCTCCCCAGTCCCTGGACGACGCCGCCGGACCGGTGCATACCGAAATATCGGTGCCCGGCGCCACTGACATTTCGGTGGCGCCCCGGTTATCTACAAGGACGCATGGCGGATGACATCGTTTCTGTGACGCGAAGTGGATTGCGGCAGGAGGCCCGGGACCTGGTCGAGCTGGCGGCCTCGGAGGAGGCCGTGGCGGAGCTGCTGCGCCGGGGCCTGGACTGGCTCACCCGGGTGGTGCGCTTCGATCTGGCCACGCTCTTCTTGTTGCGAGAAGGAAAGCTGGTGGCGGTGGCGGCACGGGGGCCATTGGCCTCGGACAAGGTGCGGCGCCACGAGCTGAAGCTGACGGACTTCCCCACGCTGCGCCATGCGCTGGAGACGCGCCGGGCCCGGGCCTTCACGCACGAGGACCACGCGCACGGGGATGGAGATCCGTTCGACGGGGTGTTGGACCTGCCGCCCGGGCACTCGTGCATGGTGGTGCCGCTGTGCGCGGGGGAGAGCTGCTACGGCCTGCTGACGTTGGACCGGACGGAGTGCGAGACGTACCCGCGGGAGCTGGTGGAGCTGGTGGAGGTGTACGGGCAGATGCTGGCCACCACGCTGCAGGAGACGCAGCAGAAGAGCACCCTGGAGCGGCTGCACCGGCGGGAGCACGAGCACGCGCGGCTGCTGGAGGCGCAGCTGGGCGGGGACGAGGTGGGGGTGCTGGAGACGTCGCGCAGCGCGGCGGTGCGCGAGCTGGCGCGGCGGGCGCGGCAGGTGGCGGAGACGGAGACACCGGTGCTGCTGCTGGGCGAGACGGGCACGGGCAAGGAGCGGCTGGCGCGGGCGGTGCACCGCTGGAGCCCCCGGGCCGAGGCGCCCTTCGTGACGCTCAACTGCGCGGCCATCCCCGCGGGCCTGCTGGAGAGCGAGCTGTTCGGCCACGTGAAGGGGGCCTTCACCGGCGCCATGCGGGACAGGGCCGGGCGCTTCCAGATGGCGCACGGGGGCACGCTCTTCCTGGACGAGGTGGGGGAGCTGCCCGTGGAGCTGCAGGCCAAGCTGCTGCGCGCCCTGCAGGAGAAGACCTTCGAGCCGGTGGGCAGTGACAGGACGGTGCGCGCGGACGTGCGGATTCTGGCGGCCACGCACGTGGACCTGCAGCAGGCCATCGCCCAGCGGCGCTTCCGGGAGGACCTGTACTACCGGCTGAGCGTCTTCCCGCTGCGGCTGCCCCCGCTGCGCGAGCGGCTGGAGGACCTGCCCCAGCTGTGCGCCGCCCTCCTGGAGGAGCAGGCCCGGCGCACCGGCCGGCGCGGGGTGAAGGTGACGGCGGAGGGCATTGCCCGCCTGGCGGCGTACGACTGGCCGGGCAACATCCGCGAGCTGGCCAACGCGCTGGAGCGCGCCACCATCCTGTCGCGCAAGCCGGAGCTGGGGGCCGAGGCGTTCGATCTGCCCCTGCGCGCACCGGGGGCGAAGGTGGCCGTGGAGGCGCCGCCGCTGGTGGAGGGCTCGGTGCCCACGCTGGAGCAGGTGCAGCGCCAGCACATCCTGCGTGTGCTGACGTTGACGCAGGGCCGCATCTACGGCCCGGGCGGCGCGGCGGCGTTGTTGGGTCTCAAACCCTCCACCCTGCAGAGCCGGATGAAGAAGCTGGGCATCACCCGGCTGGAGCAGTACGTCGCGGTGACACCCGAACCGGAGGAGTCATGAGCGATCCGCAGCAGCCCCAGGGGACACCCACCGGCGCACCGGTGCCCGGTCCCTCGCGCAAGCCCATCGTGTTGGCCATGGCCGCCCTCGCCGTGCTGGGCGCGGGCCTCCTGTGGTTCGCCCTGCGCGACAAGCCCCGGCTTCCGGAGTCCGTCGCCCCGTCTTCCCCGCCCGTGGCCGCGGCCCCTGCGCCCGACGCGCAGCCGGCGGCGCCCACCCCGCCCACGGTGCCCCTGCCTCCGCTGGGCCAGAGTGATGCCCGCGTGCGCGAGCTCGTGGGCCCCCTGTCTCCCATCCCCGAGCTGGCGAAGTGGCTCGCCTCCACCGAGGACCTCGTCCGGCGCTTCACCACGGCCGCCGGCAACATCGCCGAGGGCGAGAGTCCCCGCGCCGCGCTCTCCTTCATGGCGCCCGTGGGCACCTTCCAGGTCGTCGAGCGCGAGGGCCACACCTTCATCGCCCCCGAGAGCTACGCCCGCTATGACGGGGTGTCGCGGGTCGTCGGCTCGCTCGACACGCAGGCCAGTGTGAGGGCGTACCAGACGCTCGAGCCGCTCATCGACACGGCCTACAAGGAGATCAGCCGCCCCGGCCAGCGCTTCGAGCAGACGCTCGCCAATGCCATCCAGCGGCTGCTCGACACGCCGGTGCCCGAGGGCGAGCTGGAGGTGGTGGACACGCCCGGGGTGAACTATGCCTACGCGGCCCCGGAGCTGGAGCAGCTCAGCGCCGCGCAGAAGCACCTGCTGCGCATGGGGCCGGCCAATGCCCGCGCCATCCAGACGAAGCTGCGGGAGTTGCAGGGCGCGCTCGCGCTGCCCCGCGCCAGCCGCTGACGCTCCGGCTCACCGGCTCCGCGCGGGCTCCGCCATGTAGAAGTGGAAGCGCGTCACGGGCCGGTAGCCCATGCGGCGGTACACGGGCAGGCCCGCCGGGGTGGCGTGCAGCACCGTGCGGTGAATCCCCCAGGCGCGCTCCGCCTCGGCGAGCGCGTGGCGCATGACGGCCTCGGCACAGCCGAGCTGCCGGTGCGAGGGCAGGGTGGCCACCATGGAGATGTAGGCCACGCCGTCCACCCGGATGACGGCCGCGCCGGTGGCGGCCTCTCCGGAGCGGTAGCCGACGAAGCCCTTGCCGTCCCCCTGGAAGAGGCCCGGCACGTCGAAGGTCTCGCGCCCCGTGGGAATCGGCATGTCGTAGCAGCGGGAGTTGACGTCGGCGAGGTCGCACCGCCCCCGGGAGTCCTTCGCCTGGCGGAGCTCCATCACCGGCTGGGGCCGCAGGGAGGGCACGAGGCGCTCGGCCACCATGCCGGTGGCCACCATGGACAGCTTCAACCCGTGGGGGGCGAGCAGCTCCCCGGCCCGCTCCCGCAGCCGGGGCGGCACCTGGTCCTCGCACAGGGCGAGCATCCAGCCCCGTCCCTTGGGGGCCAGGTGCCGGGCGGCGGTGGTGGCCGCCCGCTCCAGGGCCTCCTCCGTCTCCACCGGGGCGGGGAGGAAGGCCGCGTTCATCATCGGCCAGGAGACGTTGCTCGACGCGATGCTCACCTCGGGCAGGTCGAGCACTTCTCCGGCGACGCTGTTCCTGGCGAAGAAGCGCCAGGAACCGTACAGCTGGGTGTTGGACTCGTGGATTTCGTCGTGGGACATGCCGGGCTCAGCGAGAGCCCGCATTATTGGAGCCGCGATCCCCGAAGGCCAGCGTGGTCATCTTGTCCGACGCGTAGAGCAGCTGGTAGGCCGAGGCGCTGCCCAGCACCCGCTTCACGTAGAGGCGTGTCTCCTCCACGGGAATCTGCTCCACCCACTCGTCCAGCTCGGCGCCGGGGTAGCGCGACAGCCAGCGGTCCACCGCGCCCGGGCCGGCGTTGTAGCTGGCCACCGCGTAGGCCGGGTTGCCCGAGAAGCGGCGCTGCAGGCTGCCCAGGTACGCCGAGCCCAGGCGGATGTTCTCCCGGGGCTCGAGCAGCGCGGCGGGCGTGGCCAGCGGCACGTTGAGCTGGCGCGCCACCGCGAAGGCCGTGGCCGGCATGAGCTGGGCCAGACCCAGTGCACCCGTGGGCGAGCGCGCGTTCGGGTTGAAGGCGCTCTCCTCGCGGATGAGGGCCTGCATCAGGTCCGGGTTCACCCGCGCCGCCCGGCTGTGCTGCACCACCAGGTTGCGGAAGGCGTGCGGATAGGCCGCCGCGTAGATGAGGCGCGTCTCGGCCTCGGTGGGCGCCGCCAGTCCCTCCCGGCGCAGCGCCCAGGCGATGGAGCGCGCGTACCGCTCGTAGCCGGAGGCGTGGAGGATGTGGAAGAGCAGCCGGATGGACTCCTCGCTGCGGCCCTTGCGGTCCACCGCCAGCAGCTCCGAGGCCGCCTCGCGGTGCTCCAGCTTCAGCAGCTCGATGCCGGTGACGAAGTGCGGATCCTCCGCGAGGTTGCCCGCGTCCAGGGGCCACACGCTCATGGCGCCCGCGGGGCTGCGCAGCCGCTCGTCCACGGCGCGGGCCCGCTCCGGAGCCTCCACCGCCAGGCGCGAGCGCGCCATCAGCCCGTACCACGTGGCCGCTCCCTCGGCCGCCACGCGCTCCATCAGCACGTTGGCCTCCTCGGCGCGGCCCAGCGTCCGCAGCGTGCGCGAGCGCCAGTAGCGGGCGCGCTGCACCGACTCGTGCGTGGAGCCCTTGCCCCGGAGCTCTTCAATCCGCGAGAGGGCCTCGAGCGCCGCGTCCTGCTGGCCCTCGGCGCGATACACCCAATAGCGCTGGAAGAGGGCCTCGGCCGCGAAGTTCCCATCCGGGTGGTGGGAGATGAGCTGATCCAACGCGGCCATGGCCGCCGCCTTGTTGCCGCGGTCCAGTGCCTTGTGCGCCGCGTAGAAGAGCGCGTCATCCGCGTACGGGTGCTGGGGGTAGTCCTGCGCCAGCTTCAGGTAGGTGGGGATGGAGCTGTCCGGCTCCACCACCGACTCCGAGTAGCCCAGCACGTAGAGGGCGCGCGGGCGCAGCGCCTCGTCCTGGCACTGCTCGACGACGGGCCGCAGCGCGCGGATGGCCAGCGAGTGCTTGCGCTCCTTGCGCAGCGCCGTGCCGTAGGCGAAGTGCGCGCGGCAGGCGAGCGGATCCGGCAGCTCCATCTTCGGGAGCATCTTCTCCAGCATGTCCAGCGCTTCGCGGTTGTGGTGCAGGGAGAGCAGCGTCTCCGCGCGCGCCACCTTCCACTTGGGCACGTAGGGCAGGTCCCTCAGGCCCCGGATGGCCGCGGGCACCTGCTTGGAGAAGGGGTGGAGCGCCCAGACGGCGAGGTGCGCCCGGTGCTCGCCGTTGTAGTCGGCCTGGTAGCGCGCCAGCCGGGCGATGGTCAGCCACGCCTCGGCCTGCCGGGGATTGTTCGGCTTGGGCGTGTCCGTCTGGACGATGGGCGTGAGCGCCGCCACGGCCCCGGCGTAGTCCCGCTTCTTCTTCTCGAGGATGGACGCCATGCCGAAGCGCGCCTCCTCATAGCGCCGCGCGCCGGGAGACACGGCCCCGTAGTGGGTGACGGCCTCCGTCCACTTGCGCATCCGCTCGTAGGCCTTCGCGGCCTCGAAGTGGCAGTAGTCGCGCAGGGGCGGGTGGATTTCCGCCAGCGCCGAGAGCTCCTCGGCCGCCGTGGCCCACTGGCCCATGCGCAGCGCGCTCATCGCCCGGAGGTAGCGCACCGGCGGCGTGGCCTCCTCCGTCTCCAGCAACTGGCGCGCGGTGCGGTAGCGGCCCCCGTCATAGGCGTCCTTCGCCTTCGCCAGCAGGCCCTCGGCGAAGTAGGACTTGAGGTCCGCGAGCTCGAACCTGCGCACCCAGCGGCGCTCTCCGGGCGCCACGGGCTCGGTGGGCCCGATGGTGAACTCGGGCTCCGCCTCCTCGTCTTCACTGTCCAGCGAGGAGGGAAGCTGATGCTTGGAGGAAGCGCTCTCGGCGAGGTTGGAGATGTCTCCCGCCGGAGGCTGTTGTTGCTGCTGCTGGGCCTCGGCCCGGGCAGCGGGCGCCACCCAGAGGGCCGCCACGAGCGGCCAGCTCAGCAGCCGGTTCGTGTACCGCAGGAGGCCTCGGAGCGTCGCGTGTTCCAGTCCCACACCCATTCCCCTTGTTCGAGGCACGCACCGCGCGTGAGCACCACGAGATAGGAATGGTGCAATGGGACCGGGAGTGTGGGAGCACGGCGCCTTGCTCGCCTGCGTTGTCTCGTGCACGGCACACATGCACGCCAGGGAGCAGGCGGGCGAGCTACGCGACACCGCGTGCGGGTGGCTCGCCCGCTCTCAAAACCTGGGAGCGGTGCTTCTCATGGCGCGTGAGTCTTCACGGCCGGCGCAGTGTCACCTCGTCGGCGTTGGCGCTCTCGGGCCAGCGGGAGAGCCGCGGCGTGCGCCCCGGCGCGTCGCACAGCTCCAGCCGGCGGCCTCCCGGGTGGAGGAAGTAGAGCGAGCGCGGCGCGCGGAAGGACGCGGGCAGGGCCGGGTCCTCGGTGGGCTTCATCAGGCGGCCCACGCGCCACGTGCGCACGACCGGCTTCTCGCGCAAGTGGTGGTGCACGGACACCACCACCTGCTCCACACCCTCCATCGTCCAGTCCAGCGCGAGCTGCGTCCCGGCGAGCCGCTTCTCGTCGAGCAGCGGGAAGGAGCGGCCGCCCGCATACGCCACGGCGTCCACCTTCGCGCCGCGCAGGTCTCCGAGGAAGCCGAGCTCCAGCCGGCGTCCGTCGCGGGGCACCCGGAAGGCGTAGGCCATGCGGCCCGGGCGCTCCGAGTCCGCGCCGGTGTACGCGGTGGCGTCCTGCTCGAGGAGGAGCGCGGGCTCGCCGGAGCGGAACCAGTCCACGTCCGCCGGGGCGGCGAGCGCCGGGGTTTCCTCGGGCAGCACCACGCGCTTCCACCCCGCCGTCTGGTCCGAGGGGACGAAGCAGCGGCCTTCGGGTGTGCCCGTGGCGAGCATCATCACGAGTGCGGCGAGGGGGGGCATGGTCACGCGCTCCGGGCCGTGCGGGGAGTGGACAGCCACGCGCCGCCGAGCATGAGCGCGCCCGCACCGGCGAAGCAGGCGACGCGCAGCGTGCCGCTCAGGTGCGTGGTGTCGTAGGCGAGCGCCTTGCCGAGGGCCACGGCGATGAAGGCGAAGCCCGCGTCGCGGATGACGCTCTCGCCGCGCAGGCGGCCGTACACCACGAGCCCCACGCCCGCGCCGAGCCAGCCGAGGGTGAGCACCAGCCGGCGGCCGAGGTCATCGGCGGCGAAGCCCAGGGTGAAGAAGTGGAAGTAGAAGGCCCACGAGGCGGCGAGCACCGCGGCCGTCAGCCCATACCAGAGGAGGCAGGCCTGCACCTTGTCCTCGCGCGCCTCGGTGCGGCGCCAGGTGCGCGCCACGGTGACGGCCGAGGCGAGGACGGTGAGGCCCAGGCCCGCGAGCAGCAGCCCGGACTTCGTGGCCGCGTACCAGAGGCCTCCCGAGAGGCCGGTGAGGAGCAGGGCGATGGGGCCGACGAGCGGGCGATGGCGGGGCACCTCGGCGAGGGCCAGCATGGCGGCGAGCACCGCGGCCACCGCGAGCAGCAACTCGTGCGGCACCTGCAGGTCGCGCCACAGGAACACGCCCGCGAGCCCCATCATCCCCGCGCCCGCCACAGCGAGTACCCGCACATCCCACTTCGTCGACATCGTTGCGTTCATGCGTTCGGACCCTCCGGGGTGAGGGTCCTCTGCACCGCGCGCGCCAACCGTGGCGCCCTGCGTCATGCAGAGGGAAGAGGAGGGCGCGGTGTGTAGCGGCTGTGCAACGGAGCACACAGGCTCCGGGCGACAGTGTGCAGCGGGCCGTCAGTCGAGGAAGCGGCGTTGCCAGCGACGCATGTCCTCCTCGCTGAAGCCGTCCAGGATGCAGCGGTTCATGTACAGCCAGGGCTCCAGGACGCGCGCCAGTTCGCGGTAGGCGGGCAGTGTGTGGCCCTGTTCCGTGTCGCCCGCTTCAGGCCATTTCCCCAGCGTCACCAGCACCTGCTCTCCATCGAGCTCCTGTACGGTGGTGTCAGGCGAATGCAGGCGTTCACGCAGGCCCGCGGCGCCTCCCAGTTCTCCCAGCACGGGTGGGCCCAGGAAGTTCAGCCAGTGCACCCCGTCCACCCGCGTACCGATGGCACTGGCGGAGGAGCGCGCTCCTGGGATGTCCATGCCGGGGTGGAGGAAGGCCAGGTCACGGATGGGGCGCGTGGCACCGAGGATGGTATCCGGGAAGTGGAAGCAGAGCCCCGCGTGGCCAGAGTTGAAGGGCAGCACTGCCGCCAACTCCAGTGCCAGTTCCTTGACGCGCCCCGGACCATGTTCCTCAAGGTATTCCGTGGGAAGATAGAAGGACACCTGACTCGCGGGAGCGCCTTGGTAGACCTCGAGCAGAAGCCCGTCATAGAGGATCTCGTACCCCAGGTTTTCACTGGCTGACTTTTGCAGCCAGAGGTAGGTGGCGGGTTCTTCGAGCATCTCCCGTCGAATGTATGCCCAGCCCTTGTCATCGAGTTCATCCCAGTCGCCGCTATAGGGATCGGCGTACCAACCCAGCGTTTGGAGTCCTACCGCACGGCGGTAGGCGTCCATGGCTCGCATCACGTGTTGCACCACCTCCTGGTGAGAGCGCTTCATGTAGAAGGTGATGCTCACGCTCTCCCGGATGCACAGGAGTTGTTTCTCCCCAACGCTCCTGTCGATTCGTATGCGCGGGTAGTGCTTGCTCATCGCTTGACTCCACCAGGAGTGACGGGACTGGGCGCGCCCTTTCGGTCAAGAAGCAGCTCCTTGTACATCTCTCGCTGGTCCTTCGGAAAATGCGGGTGGCCCTTGGCGTATTTCCCCCAGGAAGGAGGGTTGGTTGACTCTTCAGTCCAAGCTGGAGCCACTCCTCTACCTGCGCGGGATCAATCCATCGCCACAATCCAGTGGAAGGGTCCTTCTGGTAGGTGGGCTCCACGCTGACGTTGTCCGAAAAGCGTTCCGCGAACGCTGCCTTGACGCAGTCGAGCGCCAGCTTGTGTTTCCTGGCCCCGAGTTCCATGGCCCGCGTCATCTGGGTCTTGCCCTCCTGGCGGACGACCTGGCGGCACTGCTCGAAGGTGGGCTCCCGTCCCTGTAACTCCTCGTCCTCCTTGTTGACCCGTTCGTTCGCGGCCTGGGCGCACTGAGTCAGCGTCCGTTCGACGAACTGGATATCCGTCTCCTGCAGCATCATCGTCACATGGGTGGCGGTGCGGGCAGCGTCCACGGCACGAGACACCCAGGGGATGATGGCCTCCTCGCCCGGCTTCGTGATGTAGCAGGAGGGGTTGCGCAGACAGCCGTTCGTCGCCGAGTCCACCGTCTGCGCGTAGGCGCCCGGTGCGCGGGGATTCATTCCGGCATATCCCGGTAGCAGCACGAGCAGGACGGGGAGTCCGAACAAGGGTGGGGCAGTGAACCGGGTGGACACGTCGTGGTCTCCTGTGTTGACGGCGGTGAAGTCCCCATGAGAGCAGAGTCCGCCATGCCCATCACCCAGCTCGAGGTCTCCGGGTACCGCTCGGTGCGCCAGCTCGTGCTCCCCGTGGGGCCGCTCACCGTCATCGTGGGGCCCAACGGCAGCGGGAAGACCAACCTCTACCGCTCGCTCTACCTGTTGTCCGCCGCCGCAGATGGCCGGCTCGCCCAGGCACTCGCGGAGGAGGGCGGTGTGCCCAGCGTGCTGTGGGCCGGCTCGCGCGACAAGAAGCCCGTGCGCATGACCGTGGGCGTCACCCTGGATGACCTCGCCTACGAGCTCAGCCTCGGCCCCGTGCCGCCCGCCGCGGGCAAGGACCGCGAGTCCCCGAGCCTCTTCAACCTGGACCCCGAGGTGAAGGAGGAGCACCTGTGGACCGTGGAGTCCAAGCGCCGCGCCGTGTTGATGGAGCGCAAGGACCGCACCGCCTTCCTGCGCGACTCGGAGGGCAACCGCACCACCTTCCCCATGCAGCTGTGGGCCGGCGAGTCGGTGATGGCGCAGCTCTCCGAACCGCACCGCTTCCCGCGCCTCGCCGAGTTGCAGCGCGCGCTGCGCATGTGGCGCTTCTACCACCACTTCCGCACCGACCCCGAGGCGCCCCAGCGCTCGCCCCAGGTGGGCGTGCGCACGCCCGTGCTGGCGCATGACGGCAGGGACCTGGCCGCCGCGCTGCAGACCATCATCGAGATCGGCGACGCCGAGGGCCTGGAGCGCGCCCTCGAGGACGCCTTCCCGGGCTCGCGCGTGGAGATCCAGGCGCCGCAGGGCCGCTTCAGCCTCTTCCTCCACCAGCCCGGGCTGCTGCGCCCACTGGCGGCTCGCGAGCTGTCGGATGGCACGCTGCGCTACCTGTGTCTGCTGGCCGCGCTGCTGAGCCCGAGGCCTCCCGCCTTCCTCGCGCTCAACGAGCCGGAGACGAGCCTGCACCCGGACCTGCTCGAGCCCCTGGGCCGGCTCATCGTGGACGCCTCCATGCACAGCCAGGTCTGGGTGACGACCCATGCGGAGCCCCTGGCCCAGGCCATCGCGAAGCGCTCGCGCGCGGAGCCGGTGCGGCTGACAAAGGAGCTCGGCGCCACGGTGGTGGAGGGGGGGACGGCGCCCGGGGACGCATAGGCTCCCCTCCTGGCGGCGCCGTCAATGCATCGCCTTCCCGGGGCCAGGGGCCCCAGAGACCGCCAGGAGGGGGCTCACGCGCTCACGTGCCCTGGATGTCCGGCGTGTCCGTCATCCGGGCCTGGGAGGACTCCACGCCCGTGTCCTCCCCGGTGTGCTCCATCTCCATGCGCAGGCCGCTCAGGAAACCCTCCCGGTCCCTCGCGTCCATCGCGCCGAGCACCCGGGAGGCGAGCATCCGCATCACGCTGAGCTGGGCGTTGAAGGGGAGCTCGAAGACCTGGTCGATGAGCTTCGTCACCGTGTCCCCGGTGTTGGGCTGGGCCGTGGCCGTCGTGTCCGGGGACATGCCCATGTTCATCCCCATGCCCGTGTCCATGCCGGTGTGCCGCTTCACCGTCTCCGTCCCGTTGCCGAAGCCGTGAACCGGAACACCGCGGATGCCCGGCTCCATGTGCATGTGCTGCTGCTGGGACATCTCCATCGCGGCGGCCTCGCGGATGCTCATGTGGCCCTTGCGCTTGTCGGGGTGGTTCTCGGTCGTGGGGGTGATGATGTCCTTGTCGTCCTGCGTCATGGGGTCGCTCCTCGGGGGGTGGATGCTGGGGCCGGTGGTCTCCAGTCATGCCCCTGGCTCTGAGCTATGCAGGCCCCGGGGGCGTACCCAGTCACGAGAGAGCGGCGCTCCCCTCGAATGCCCGCTAGCATCGGGTGCTCCGTTGCCCCCCGGCCGCCAGACCACGTGCAACCCGGCTCGGAAGGATTCACCTTTAGACACGTCATGAGCCCACGCGACGCCATTGCCGTTCCTGATGACGACTTCCAGCTCCTCGTGGGCGTGCTGCCCGAGCCGCTGAAGGCCGCGGTCCGGGACCTGCCTCCCGGGGAGGTGCTCGAGGTGGTGATGGACCTCGGCCGCCCGCCCGAGGCCCGGCTCACCGGCCGGGTGGTGCGCCTGTCCGAGTCCCCCATCACCCGCGAGGACCTGGCGCATGTGCTCTCGCAGGTGGGCACCGTGAGCGAGGACAACCGCGCCGGCATCGAGCGCACCCTCCACCGCGTCTCCGCCATCCGCAACCGGCAGGGCAAGGTGGTGGGCCTCACGCTGCGCGTGGGCCGCGCCATCTTCGGCACCATCGACATGCTCAAGGATCTCATCGCCTCGGGCCTGAACATCCTGCTGCTCGGCCGGCCCGGCGTGGGCAAGACGACCAAGCTGCGCGAGGTGGCCCGCGTCCTCGCCGATGACCTGGGCAAGCGCGTCATGGTGGTGGACACCTCCAACGAGATTGGGGGCGACGGGGACATCCCCCACCCGGGCATCGGCGGCGCGCGCCGCATGCAGGTGTCGCGGCCGGACCGGCAGCACGACGTGATGATCGAGGCGGTGGAGAACCACATGCCCGAGGCCATCATCGTCGATGAGATCGGCACCTCGGCCGAGGCCTCCGCGGCCCGCACCATCGCCGAGCGCGGCGTGCAACTGGTGGCCACGGCCCACGGCAACACGCTGGAGAACCTGGTGCTCAACCCCACGCTGTCGGACCTCGTGGGCGGCGTGCACACCGTCACGCTCAGCGACGAGGAGGCCCGGCGGCGCCACACGCAGAAGACGATCAACGAGCGCCGCGCGCCGCCCACCTTCGACGTGGTGGTGGAGATGGTGAGCCGCGACGAGGTGCTGGTGCACCGCGACACCGCCCAGTCGGTGGACCGGCTGCTGGCGGGGGAGAACGTGGGCGGCGAGCGGCGCCAGCTCGTCGAGGGCCAGGTGGAGGTGAAGGAGGAGCCGCAGTCCGTGGCCCCGTTGCCGGTCCGGTCCTCCGAGGCTCCCGCTCCCGCCGCGTCCCGGGCGGCCGCTCGCAGGGGCGGTGGAGCCCAGCCCGGCCTGCGCCAGGGCACCACGCGCGTCTACGCCCACGCGGCCAGCCGGGACTTGCTCGAGCGGGTGCTGCGGGACCTGGGCCCGGACGCGCGGGTGGTGGGCCGGTTGGAGAACGCGGACGTCATCCTCACGCTGCGCTCGCGCGCCAATGACCCGAAGCTGCGGAAGGCCGCGGAGAAGACGGGGGCGCGCGTGCTGGCCATCAAGCGCAACAGCTCGTCGGAGATGCGGCGGGTGCTGCGCGACGTCTTCCTCATCGCCGAGGGCGTGGACGAGGACCAGGTGCGCGAGGCGGTGGCCGAGGCCGAGCACGCCATCCAGCGCGTGCTGAGCGAGAGCGTGGTGGTCCCCCTGGCCCCGAGGCCGCCCCGGCTGCGCAAGCTGCAGCACCGGCTCGTCTCGCGCTACCACCTGGAGACGGTGAGCCACGGCAGCGAGCCCCAGCGCCACCTCATCATCTACCCGCTGGGCGCGCTGGTGGACATCCCCCGGGATCAGCAGGAGATGGAAGGCGAGGAGGGCGTGGAGGGCCTGGCCTGAGGCCGCGGTCCCCACACGCCCTCCCGGGTGCCACGGGCTCTCAGCTGCCCATGTACGGCTGAGCGTCCCGGTTCTCCCGCGGCTGCTCGTCACGCGACCGCGAGGCTTCCCGCGTCATGGGCCTGTCCCGCGGCTCGCACCTCCGGCAAGGGGGCGTCCGAAGCGGGGCGCCCGGCTAACCCTCCCCGCGGGACGAGGCCTCCGCCCACCGCTCGACCCAGGTGCGCCGCGCCACCCAGGCCACCACCAGGGACACCCCTCCGAGCAGCCCCAACTCCAGGCCCTCGGGGTGCCGCACCGCGCAGGCGCCGACGAGCAGTCCGGCCAGCAACACCAGGAGCGTGGACAGTCCATGGTGGAAGCGGGCGACGTCCGTGCGCGGCCAGGAGTCATCTTCCGCACGGGCCTTCCGCCCCATGGCCACCAGTCCCCGGGCCACGGCCAGCAGGAAGAGCGCGTAACCGCAGCCCCACAGCACCTCGGAGTGGAGGCTCATGGTTGCCCCTCCGCGGGCCCGGCCTCGCCGTCCACCCGGGTGAAGAGCGGGGCGAGCTCCGGACCCGCCTTTTCCGTGTGCGGCACCCGGTGGCGCACGCCCCGCCAGCACAACAGCACCAGGGGCAGCACGCCGCCGGCGATGAAGAGCGCATCCCCGGGCAGCCGCATCCACTCGAGCAGCTCCACGCGCTCGCTGGTGAGGAAGTCCAGTTGGCGCGCCTCGTGGTAGCCGTGGCTGACGGACTCGTGCAGCTGCAGCACGCCCAGCGGGAAGAGCGTGGCGAACACCATCCACGCCAGCCCGAGGTTGAGGGACCAGAAGCTGAGCCGTGCGGCGCGCTCGGACCAGCGCTCCTCGGGGATGAGGTAGCGCAGGGCGAAGAGCGCCAGCGCCACGGCCAGCATGCCGTAGACGCCCATCATCGCCGCGTGGCCGTGGTTGGAGGTGAGCGCGGTGCCAATCTCGTAATACGACACGATGGGCAGGTTGATGAGGAAGCCGAAGATACCGGCGCCCAGGAAGTTCCAGAAGCCCACCGACACGAGGAAGAGGATGGCCCACCGGTGGGGGAAGGGCGCCTGGGACTTCGCGTCCTGCTCGCGGCCGAGCCGCAGGAAGCTCCACGCCTCCACGGTGAGGAAGGTGAGGGGGATGACCTCGGCGGCGGAGAAGAAGGCGCCCAGGGCCATGTGCTCCGCCGGGGTGCCGGAGAAGTACAGGTGGTGCATGGTGCCGATGACGCCGCCGGCCGAGTACAGGATGATGTCCAGGTAGATGACGCGCAGGGCCACGCGCTCGGACACCACGCCCAGCAGCACGAAGATGTAGGCCACCATGAGGGTGGTGAAGAGCTCCAGGAAGTCCTCCACCCACAGGTGCACCACCCAGAAGCGCCAGAACTCGGTGAGGGTGAAGTGCGAGCCGGGCCGGGCCAGCAGGCCCACCGCGTAGAAGGCGGGGATGGCCAGCGCCGAGTAGAAGAAGAGCCACGGCATGTTGGCGGCGCTCTCGGTGCGCAGCCGGCGCCGCAGCACGCGCCACAGCAGCACCACCCAGAACAGCAGCCCCAAAGACAGCAGCACCTGCCAGAAGCGCCCGAGGTCCAGGTACTCGAAGCCCTGGTTGCCGAACCACACGCTGGTGGTCCACCCGTGGATGCCGGCGAGTTCCCCCGCCATGCTCCCGAACACCACCACCGCGAGCGCCCCCAGCAGCGCGTAGGCGAGCCAGTGCTGTCCGCGCGGCTCGTGGCCCGCCACCAGGGGCGCCAGGAAGATGCCGGCGGCCAGGTACGAGGTGGCCACCCACAACAGGGCGAGCTGCACGTGCCAGGTGCGCGCGAGGTTGAAGGGGAGGAGGGTGGCCAGGTTGAAGCCGAAGAAGCTGGCCAGCTCGGCGCGGTAGTGCTGCGTGGCGCCGCCCAGCAGTGCTTGCATCAGGAAGAGCACCGCCATCACCAGGAAGAACCACGCGCACGCGCGCTGGGACGCGGTGAGGCGCACCTCGCTGGGGCGGCGGAAGGACACCGTGCGCTGCTCGTGGCCGTGCCAGCCGAGGAAGTTCCACCGCCCGAAGGCGGCCATCAGCAGGCCGATGCCGCCCAGCAGCGCGATGAGCGACAGCACGCTCCACACCACCATGGGGCCCGTGGGGCCGTTGCCCACGCGCGGCTCCGGGGGCCAGTTGTTGGTGTACGTGTAGTCCTTGCCCGGCCGCAGGGTGGAGGCCGTCCACGCCGTCCAGGCGAAGAAGGCGGTGAGCCGCCGGGTGTCCGCCTCGTCCGTGATGGCGCCCGGCCGCAGCCCCATCGCCGTCGTCGGCTGCGAGAAGGTGGCGTGGTAGTGCTTCGCCAGCGCCTCGAAGGCCCCGGCCTGCTCCGCCGTGAGGACGAGCGTGCCGGTGTCCGGCGCGTACCGGTTCTCCTTGAAGTCCTTCACCGTGCGCGCCGCCGCCGCCGCGTCCTCCTGCCCGCCGAGCCGCTCGCGCACGAGGAGGGCCGAGCGGCGCAGGTAGTCCGCCGTGTAGTCCGGCCCCAGGTAGGCGCCGTGGCCGTACACCGAGCCGTACTGCATCAGCCCGTTGCGCAGGAAGATCTCCTGTCCGGCCAGGATGTCCTCCCGGGTGTAGACGCTCCTGCCGTCCGGGGTGACGGTCCGCTCGGGGATGGGCGCGCTGTCCGTATGCGCCCGGTACGCGAGCAGCCCCAGGACGAAGAAGCCGAAGAGCGTCACCAGGGCGGCGGCCTGCACCCAACCCCTGGACAGGAGGAACTCGCGTCGTCGCGGCTCGGCGTTCATCCTCACTCCTTGGTATGCCTCGGGTCTGGAGTGCCGTGCTCCCGGATCGACGCGGCCCGGGCAAGCACGGACGCGCAAAAGTTGCGCGCTACATCCACCAGGGAACGGAGGCTTGCCGGAGGTGCCGACTCGCGAACATCATCGGCCATGTCCTCTCCTTCCTACGTCCACGGAACCAGCACCACCCCGCTGCTCGGGGAGACCATCGGCCACAACCTGCGCCGCACCGTCGAGCGGTACGGAGATCGCGAGGCGCTCGTCGTCGTCTCCCAGGGCTACCGCGCCACGTGGCGCCAGCTCTGGGACGAGACGACGAAGGTGGCCCTGGGCCTGCTGGCCTTCGGCGTGGAGAAGGGGGACCGGGTGGGCCTCTGGTCTCCCAACCGCTTCGAGTGGGTGGTGACGCAGTTCGCCGCGGCCCGCATCGGCGCCATCCTCGTGAACCTCAACCCCGCCTACAAGACGGCGGAGCTGGAGTACGCGCTCAACCAGTCCGGCACCAGCGTGCTGCTGCTCTCGCGCGGCTTCCGCCAGACGGACTACCGCAAGATGTTGGAGGAGGTGCGCCCGCGCTGCCCCCAGCTGCGCGTCTCGCTCGTCCTGGACGATGACTGGAAGCTGCTGCTGGACAACGGCACCCGCGTGAGCGAGCGCATGCTCACGGACCGCGAGGCCACGCTCCAGTTCGATGACCCCATCAACATCCAGTACACGTCCGGCACCACGGGCTTCCCCAAGGGCGCCACGCTCAGCCACCACAACGTCCTCAACAACGGCTTCTTCGTGGGCGAGGCGCTGCGGCTGGGGGCGGAGGACCGCGTCTGCATCCCCGTGCCCTTCTACCACTGCTTCGGCATGGTGATGGGCAACCTGGCCTGTGCCTCCCATGGCTCCACGATGGTGATTCCGGGCGAGGCGTTCGAGCCGCTCGCGGTGCTGCAGGCGGTGGGCGCCGAGCGCTGCACCGCGCTCTACGGCGTGCCCACCATGTTCATCGCCGAGCTGGACCATCCGCGCTTCGGCGAGTTCGACCTCTCCACGCTGCGCACCGGCATCATGGCCGGCTCGCCGTGTCCCATCGAGGTGATGAAGAACGTGCAGTCGCGCATGCACATGCGCGAGGTCACCATCTGCTACGGCATGACGGAGACCTCGCCCGTGTCCACGCAGAGCGGGTTGAATGATCCGCTGGACAAGCGCGTGGGCACCGTGGGCCGCGTGCACCCGCACGTGGAGGTGAAGATCATCGACGCGGCCACGGGCGCGGTGGTGCCCCGGGGCTCGCCCGGCGAGCTGTGCACGCGCGGCTACAGCGTGATGCTCGGCTACTGGAACAACCCCGAGGCCACCCGCACCTCCATCGACGCGGCCGGTTGGATGCACACCGGCGACCTCGCCACCATGGACGAGGACGGCTACGTGAAGATCGTCGGCCGCATCAAGGACATGATCATCCGCGGCGGCGAGAACGTGTACCCGCGGGAGATCGAGGAGTTCCTCCACACGCACCCCGCCGTCAGCGAGGCCCAGGTCATCGGCGTGCCCAGCGAGAAGTACGGCGAGGAGGTGATGGCCTGGGTGAAGCCCAGGCCCGGCGCCACCCTCACCCAGGAGGAGCTGGTCCGCTACTGCACCGGCCGCATCTCCACCTTCAAGATTCCCCGCTTCTGGAAGTTCGTGGACGAGTTCCCGATGACGGTCACTGGAAAAATCCAGAAATTCCGGATGCGGGAGGTGGCGGTGGTGGAGTTGGGTCTCCAGGGCGCGGCGGCAATCCGTACTGCCTGACACGTTTTGCGCTCTTTTGCGCTCTAATGGGGCTCCCCGTCCCCCCGGAGCTCCCCCCACCGTGTCCTCCCCCCCCGCCCCCGGACTGGAGCAGCTTCTCATCCTGGCCACGCCCATGGATACGTGCCGTGGCCTGTTCTTCAACGGGGTCTTCGAGGCGGCGCGCTCGCTCGGCGGCGAGGAGGTCCGGGCCCGGTGCCTCATGGCGGCCGCAGGGAAGAAGTACGTCGACTTCTTCAGCTACCCGGTGGCGGACTTCCTCAAGACCATCTTCACCGCCGCGGAGCTGCTGGGCGGACAGGGCGGGCGGGGCATGGTGCTGCGCCAGCTCGGGCGGCGGGCCACGGCGGACTTCCTCCACTCCACCGTGGGCAAGACGATGATGGCGCTGGCCGGGACGGATCCGCAGAAGCTGCTCGCGAGCTTCCCCAGCGCCTACCGGGCCTCGCTGAGCTATGGCGATCGCGCCGTGGAGCGGCTCGGGGAGAGGCAGGCGCGGCTGATGGCGCGCCGGGACTTCCTGCCGCTGGAGTACAACGAAGGCGTCCTCCACGCCGCCATGGAGCAGTCCACGGCCCGCGAGCTGGTGGTGCGGGGACGCCAGCTGGCACCGCTCGACGTCGACTACGACATCCGCTGGATGTGAAGGTGAAGACGTGAGCACACGGCGAATCCTGGTGACCGGTGGAGCGGGCTTCGTCGGCTCGACGCTCGCCCTGTCCTTCAAGCGCGACGAGCCCGGGGCCGAGGTCATCGCCTTCGACAACCTGCGCCGGCGCGGCAGCGAGGTGACGCTCTCGCGTCTGCGCGCGGGCGGCGTGTCCTTCGTGCACGGGGACGTGCGCAACCGCGAGGACCTGGAGGCGGTGGGCGCGGTGGACCTGTTGGTGGAGTGCTCGGCCGAGCCCAGCGTGCACGCCGGGTATGACGGCAGCCCGGACTACCTCGTCCACACCAACCTGCTGGGCCTCATCCACTGCCTGGAGCACCTGCGCCGCACCGGGGGCGACCTGGTGTTCCTGTCCACCAGCCGCGTCTACCCCATCGCCGGGCTGCGGGCCCTGCCGCTGGTGCCCGAGGGCGAGCGGCTGGTGATTCCCGAGGGCGCCTCGGGTCCGGGCTGGTCGCGCGCCGGCATCGACGAGCACTTCCCGCTGGAGGGCGGGCGCTCGCTCTACGGGGCCACCAAGCTGAGCGGTGAGCTGATGATCCGCGAGTACGTGGAGATGTACGGCATGAAGGCCGTCATCAACCGGTGCGGCGTGCTGGCGGGCCCGTGGCAGATGGGGAAGGTGGACCAGGGCTTCACCGTGTTGTGGGTGGCCCGGCACGTCTATGGCGGGGAGCTGGCCTACATGGGCTTCGGCGGCGAGGGGCGGCAGGTGCGGGACATCCTGCACGTGGATGACCTCTATGACCTGGTGCGGCTCCAGGCGGCCGACCTGGGGCGGCACAATGGCGCCGTCTACAACGTGGGCGGAGGCCCCGAGGTCAGCGTGTCCCTGCGGGAGCTGACCCGGTGGTGCGAGCAGGTGAGCGGCAGGAGCGTGCCCCTCACTCGCCGTCCGGAGACGCGCCCGGCGGACATTCCCTATTATGTGAGTGACTGCTCCCGGGTGCGGGAGGCCACGGGCTGGAAGCCCACCCGTCCGGCCGGCCGCATCGTCGAGGACATCCACCGCTGGTTGATCGAACACCGAGCCGCCCTGGAACCCATCCTCGGCGCGTGAGCAGGGAAGAGGAATCACAGGCATGTCCATCGCCATCGTCACCGGCTCCGCGGGGCTCATCGGGTCCGAGTCCGTCCGCTTCCTGGCGGAGAAGGGACTCACCGTCGTCGGGGTAGACAACGATCTGCGCAAGAGCTTCTTCGGGGAGGAGGCCAGCACGGACTGGAACCGCCGCCGGTTGGAGAAGGAGGTGCGCGGCTACACCCACCTCTCCGCGGACATCCGCGACGAGGCGGCCATGGAGGCCCTGTTCGCGAAGCATGGCCGGGACATCGCGCTGATCATCCACTGCGCCGCGCAGCCCAGTCACGACTGGGCGGCCAAGGCTCCGCTGGTGGACTTCACGGTCAACGCCAACGGCACGCTGGTGCTGCTGGAGAAGACGCGGCGGCACTGCCCCGACGCGGTGTTCATCTACCTCTCCACCAACAAGGTGTACGGCGACACGCCCAACCGCCTGCCGCTGCGGGAGACGGAGACGCGCTGGGAGCTGGACACGAGCCACCCCTACGCCGAGCACGGCATCGACGAGAGCATGAGCATCGACGGCAGCATGCACTCGTTGTTCGGCGTGTCGAAGGTGTCGGCGGACCTGATGGTGCAGGAGTACGGCCGCTATTTCGGCATGCGGACGGCGTGCTTCCGCGGCGGGTGCCTCACGGGCCCTGGCCACTCGGGCGCGCAGCTCCACGGCTTCCTGTCCTACCTGGTCCGCTGCGGGGTGACGGGCTCGCCCTACACGGTGTTCGGCTACAAGGCCAGGCAGGTGCGCGACAACATCCACTCCCACGACCTGGTCAGCGCCCTGTGGCACTTCTTCCAGAAGCCGCGCGTGGCCGAGGTCTACAACATGGGCGGCAGCCGTTTCTCCAACTGCTCCATGCTGGAGGCCATCGCGCTCACCGAGAAGATCTCCGGCCGGAAGATGAACTGGACGTACGTGGACGAGAACCGCGCTGGGGATCACATCTGGTGGATCAGCGACGTGCGCCGCTTCCAGAGCCACTACCCGGAGTGGAAGTACGAGTACGGCCTGGAGCGCACACTGCGGGAGATCCACGACGCCATGCTGGAGCGCGCCGCCCGGGCCCGGAGCGCCTGAGAAGAGAAGGAGCGCCCGTCCGGCTCCCCGCCCTGATACACCCGCGCCGCGCGACATAATCCCACCCCCCCACCCGTTGCGTGGAGAGGGGGGTCCGGGCCCGCGGGAGACGAGAGGACGACATGGGTGTGAAGCTGCTGCTGGCAGGCTGGTACGGAGGTGAGGATCTCTTCTCGGCACCCGAAGCGCCCCGGCCCTGGCTGCGGCGGGTGGAGCGGTGGGTGCGCGAAGCGGCGGAGGAGCAGCTGGAGAGCTCGCGCACGGTGGAGGGCCCCAAGGGACCCATCCTGTTCCTGAGCCTGCACCCGGCCGCCGAGGAGGTGGCGCTCGTCGCCGCCGGGCAGGGGCGGGTGGTGGTCCTGGCCAATACCTCCATGGTGGGGCCGGGCTACCACCGCTACCTGTGCGATCTGCTCCATGCCCTGGGGGATGCGCTCCGCATCGACTGGGCGGACCCGGCGCTCACGGTGGCGGGAGTGGGAGATCCCACGGGGTATTTCCACACCGGGGACCCGAGTGACATCGCGCCTCGCATGCTCGCATGGCTGGGGAGCATGGCGGGCCGGGTGCTGGACTTCCGGAGACATGGCCATTCGGGGGCCACGCTGTCGCTGCGTCCCGGGCACGGTTTCGAGCACCCCGGGGCGCTGCTGACGCCCATGGGCCCGCGCGACGAGGCGTGGCTGCGCGCCGTGCACGAGGATCCGCTGCGCGGCCGGGACATCTTCCCGTGGTGGGAGCCCGGCCAGGGCGCCGCGGCGAAGCTGGGCCGCGCGTTGAGCCTCATCTGGACGGAGATGGTGTGGCGGCCGCCGTTGCTCGAGGAGGAGCGCCACCGTTTCCGCGAGGTGGCCCGGTTGTTGGAGTCCGCGTGGCGGGAGGCGCCGGAGCTGTCCTATCCCTGGCGCGAGTGGCAGCAGGTGCTGGGGTATCTCGGCGTGGGCGGCACGCTGGCGGAGGAGGTCTCCCGCCGCGCGGTCGAGGCGCCCGTGGGTCCGCTCATCGGCTACCGGAGAGGCGCGGTGCAGGTGACGTTGCCGGAGGGCTGGGAGATTCGCATTCCCGGTTCGCTCGCCGAGCAGCGCCTGGCGGATGGGAGCTGGGTGGCGCGAGATCACAGACGCAGCGTGCGCTTCGTGCCATTGCAGGATGATGTGCAAGGGATTGCGCCAGGCCCCGGAGAGTCACTGCCCTACGAGTTCCAGCACCAGGGCGAGCGGGTGAGTGGACGGGCCACGCTGCACATGGAGCCGGGGGAGTGCCGGCTCACCGCGCTGTGCGAGGCGGGGGCGCACCGTGCATTGTGTGTCGTCAGCTTCGACGACCCGGAGGAGCAGGACTGGGCGCTGGGCACCTGGCGCTCGCTGGACCACGCCGCCGCGGCGTGATGCCGTCCGCGTGGTGGACGTTCTTCACCGGCCTTTGATGCTTGGCTCCGAGGAGGAGCCATGGCAGAGAGCGTGGCTACTTCATGCTCACCGGCGAACCGACGACGCTCGACTCCATGAGAATCCGCAGTTCTGGTCACACGATGCACTGGATTGCCCTGACGATGGTCATGGGGGTGGTCAGCACCGGGTGTGCCCATACACAGCTACATCCTCGAGAGACTGAAACCTACGTCATCTCCGAGGAGATGAGCGGAACTGGCGGCTCTGGTGGGCATGATTGTGATGCGGAGCAAATCGAGTGCTTCGATAGGTGCTGGAACTCACCACCGCCTCAGACGAGCATCAAGAGGGGCTCTGGAAAACACAACGAGGCTTGTTCGGAGAAGTGCCTCGAGGAGTACATGGAGTGCGTCAAGGAGCAGGAGCAGTGGGAGGAGGAGAGAAAGAAGAAGGAACTCCACTTCCTGGATGTGGCTACCGCGCTCTCCTGGCTTCGAAGCCACAAGACGGAACTCGTGATTGGAACCGTCGTTGTCGCTGGCGGCGTTTCTTTTGTCATCGCCATGGGTGGACCCGGCATGCTTCTTCTGGTTCCTCTTGCCCTCTGAGTTCGCGAAAGGTTGGAACATCAATGGCAAACGTTACGGATTTCAATCTGGATGCGGTCATTCAGGCCGTGGACTCAGCGGGCAAGGCCTGTCCGGCGGGCTCAACGGAGGAAGAGGCGCTGCGGATCGCGGCCATCTCGTTGCTGTACGTCCGCCACCTCAAGAAGGTCGATGATTTCCGACGGTACTATGCGGAGTTCTTCGACCCCTCGTTTCAGGTCAAGGTCGCCCATACGTTCGCGACGAGGGACGAAGCGGATGCATGGCTTGCCAGTGGAAAGGCAATCGACGGTGAACGTGTCAGAATCGCTGGACAGGGTTTCCTGGTCGTTCAGTTGCCGAAGGGATTGAAGTTCCTCCGCAATCCTCTACCGGAGGAACTGGGCCCTCCCAGGTCCGAGTCGCCGTAAGTGCAGACGGTGCCTTATTCGCTCTCCCGCGTACCCGTTCACTTCGCCCGGGTGAGCGTGAGGGTCTGCGTCCGGCCGTCCCGGCGGAGCGTGAGTGTGCACGGGCTCCCAGGGGCTCCCAGCTCGCGCTGGCGGGCCTCGCCGGGGTCGAGCACCGTGGCGCCGTCAATCGCCTTCACCACGTCTCCCACCCGCAGCTCCCCCGTCTCCGCGCCCTCGGCGATCCAGCTGATGGTGACGTCGTTGCCGCTCATGCCGAAGGTGAGCCCCAGCCGCCCGGGCTCCACCCGCGTCGGGCCCAGGCGCCAGTCACCCAACTCCTTCGTCTTCCCGGCGGTGATCGTCACCTCTCTCTCCACGAGCGCGTGGCCCCGGCTCCAGGCGGTGACGCGGTGCGCCCCGGGGGCGAGGTCGTCGACCTGGAAGCGCCCGTCCTCGCCCGTCGTCGGTGAGCGGAGCCCGTCCACATCCACATAGGCCTGGCCGATGGGCATGCCCGTCTTCGCGTCCAGCAACCGCCCCGTGAGGCTGCCTCCGGCATCCACGACCACCTCGACCCGGGCCGTGCCTCCCGGGGTGGCCGTCGTCTCGGCCTTGCCGGCGCGGCCGTCCGGCAGCGTGGCGGTGATGGCCAGCCGGGACGCGAAGACATCCTCCACGACGAACTGGTCCCCGGTGAACTCGAGCTGTTGCTGCGTGAGGTAGTCCTCATCCTCGGTCCTCAGCGCCGTCACCAGCAGCTTGAAGCCGTTGACGGCGCGGCCTCCCGCCGAGCGCACCGAGCCGGTCAGCCGCGCACCCGGCTCCAACTGGAGGGTGACCGCCGTCCGCGTCGAGGGCACCGAGAGCAGATCCCCCCGCCGTCCGCCATTCGTCGCCCACAGGTGCAGCGCGTCGCTCCCCACTCCATCCACCACCAGCGTCGCCCTTCCGGACTCGTCGCTCAGCTGCTCGGCCAGGATGTTCGACCTTCCCGCCTCGCTGCCCATGACGGTGGCGCGCACGCTGGGCGCTCCGTTGGGCTCGAGCACCGTGACCACGATGGGCTTCTTCGCCGCGTGCAGCTCCAACTCGACGTGCTGTGACTGGCCCGCCTTCAGCTCGACGACCCGCTCCTGGCTCTCGCTCTGGGCGCTGGCGTCCGTCATCCACGCGCTGAGCTGGTAGCGGCCCGCTCCCACCTTCATCGACCACGTGCCATCGGCGGAGGCCGGAGCTTCGAGTCCCTCGAAGCGGGGCGCACCGACCCGCTGGGCGAAGACCGTGACCGGCTTCGCCGGCAATCCGCCACCGGCCATGCGCACGGTCCCCTCGAGCACGCCCTCATCGGAAAGCTGGAGCCGCACCCGTGCCGTCTTGCCGGGCTCGACCTTGACGGGCTCGCGGGTATTCACCGCGCTGCCCGCGCGTACCGCGGCCACGTACACGTCTCCTGGTGGCATGTCCTCGAGGACGAACGCCCCCGTGGCATCGGTCACCGTCGCGACGGCTCCCTCCAGCGCGCCCCACCTGCGCTGGGGAGTCACCTGCACGCCCGCGACGGGCTTCTTCTCCCCATCCACCACGGTGCCCTCGATGCGGCCGTTGGCCTCCAGCTCGGCGAGCAGCTCGAAGCGCTGTCCCTCCAGCGCGGTGAGGCCCCTGCGGGAGAGCGTCTTGAATCCCCGGGCCCGCACCGTCACGTCATACGCACCCGGAGCGAGTCCGTTCACCTCGAAGTGCCCATCCGCCCCGGAGCTGGCCTGGGCGATGTCGCCGCGGTCCCCGTGTGGGCCGAGGACGATGGCCGCATCGGCGACGGGCTGGCCCGAGTCCTTGCGCCGCACCACGCCCACGATGGCGGTGGGAGACCCCAGCCGGATGCGCAGGTCCCTGAGCGTCATTCCCGCCGCCACCACGAGCCGGCCAGCGGCCGCGCCCGTCTTGTCTCCCTGGCGCGCCGAGAGCTGGTAGGTGCCCGGGGGAACGTCGAGCGAGAAGCCGCCTCCGGCTCCCGTCACGCCCGCCACGGCCTCGTCGGCGCCGAAGGCACTCACGCTGGCGCCAATGGCCGGCGTGCCATCTGCACGCTCGACGAAGCCCTCGAGGAATGCCGAGCCCTCCAGCTCGACCGAGACACCCGAGGACGGCACGTGCACGCGCGCCAGCCGCTTGGGAGCGTGGCCCGGGGCCCGGGCATCGAGCTGGTAGTCCCCCCGCGTCAGGCCCTCGAAGCGGAAGTTCCCGCGTGCATCGCTCACCGCCGAGAGACGCTCCTCCTCGGGCGCCGAGGCTCGGGAGTAGAAGCCTCCGGAGAGTCTCGGGGTGAGGGTGAGCTCCACGAGCGGCACCGGGTCGCGCGAGGTCCGCTCCACGGTGGAGCCCTCGAGGCCCTGGCCCGCGTCGAGCGTCAGCCGGACCGTCGTGCTCGCCTCTCCCCGGGGGCGGGTGACCTCGGCTCTCGCTGGCGCGAGGCCCTCGGTGCGGGCCGAGACGAGGTAGTTGCCCGCGCGGGCGGGGAGCACGGCCACTCCCGCCTCATTCGTGAGCCCGGTGCCCGCCAGACGCCAGGCGGGCTGGCCCGTGGTGGGCTCGTGCGCTCCGCGCAGGTACAGCGTCACGCGAGCGCCCTGACGCGGGCCCGTGGGCGAGAGGACCTCGACACGCAGGGTGCCTTCCTCCTCTCGCATGGGCTCGGCGACGGGGGGCGTCGTGCCGTCCATCGTGGCGCTCGTGTCCGGCCCACGCTGTCCGGTGCCATCCGGGGGGCCGGCCCTCTGTCCCGTGAGGCTCTTGCCCTGTATCGAGTCCCGCCCGGTGGTGGCGTGTCCTTCCCGGGCGGACGCCGCATCCGGCGCCGACGCGCCGCGCCAGACGAGGCCGAGCGCGAGCAGGAGCGTGGCTACACCCATCAGGACGAGTACCGTTCGTTTCATGCCCATTCCGTGGAAATGACCGCGCATCGGACAACGCGGGGCGCGCCGGGTTCCACGCCAAGGCGGAATTTTTCGCCGGGCCCGGTGACAACTCCTGACCGCCACGGTGTTTCAGCGTGCGGAGGCCGGCGTCACCGGTCAGAACTCCTGGGGGTCAGACGATGAAGAGCGTGTCTCGTGGGTTGTGGGTGGGGATGTCGTTGCTGGTGGCGGTGATGGGCTGTGGCCTCGGGCCGCAGGTGCAGGGCAGCGGCACTCTGGTGCAGGAGGAGCGGCAGGTGCCCGAGTTCGTGTCGCTCGACGTGGAGGACGGCATCGAGTCCGTGGTGGTGGTGGACCCCAGCCAGCCCCGGAAGGTGCGCGTGGTGGGGGACGACAACCTGGTGCGGCTGATGCGGACGGACGTGGTGGGGACGGGGACTCTCTCCGTCCACTTCCGCATGGAGGACGTGGGGAGCTGGCGCTCCTCCAATCCCCTGCGGGTGGACGTGAGCGGCAGCATCGGCGCTCCCTTCACCCTGGAGGCGAGCGGAGGGGGTTCTGTGAAGGTGCGAGGCCTCGACACCGGGTTGTTCTCGCAGGACGTGAGCGGTGGGGCGGACGTGACGGTGGAGGGGCGCGCCACCCGGGTGGAGAGCACGATGTCCGGGGGGAGCGTGCTTCGGGCGCGCGATTTTTCCGTGGAAGAGGCGGCGCTCATCTCCAGCGGTGGTGGCTCCACGGAGATCCGGGTCTCCAATGCGCTGCGCGTGGAGGCCTCCGGTGGAGGCGCGGTGCGCATCATTGGCCGGCCCACGGTGCTCCAGGAGGACCTCAGCGGCGGCTCGACGCTCCGCTTCGAGTAGCCGCCGAGGCTCCCTTCAGGGCACGAGGGGTGCTCCGACCAGGTCCGGGTATTTGGCCGAGGTCGCGATGGGCCCCTCGTGCTGGAGCAGCTCGCGGGCCGCCTCCTGGAAGGCGCGCTCGTTGGGCGCCAGGGGCTTGCGCTTCATCGCGGGCATGGGCGGAACGGGCCGTGCCGCCCGGTGGGGAACGGGCCGCTGGGCCGGTGTATCCGCGAGCGCCTCGGACAGGCTGCGGATGCCCTGGGCCCGGCGGTGGCTGACCGAGGCCGAGTAGTCCTCGGGGCCCGAGCCGAACTTCTCGGCGAGCAGCTGCAGGATGGACGTGTGGTCGAGGTTGCCGTGGAAGGCCTTGCCCGGCTGCACCCAGGGGGACACGAGCAGCCCGGGCACCCGGGGTCCGGTCGTCCTGAAGGGCTCCGTGAAGAGCGCTCCCGGCGCGGGCGGTTGCTCGATGGGCAGCGGCGGCACGTGGTCGAAGAAGCCGCCGTGCTCGTCATAGGTGTGGATGAACAGCGTCCGGGCCCACTTCGCCGGGTTGCTCGTGAGCGTCGTGTACACCCGGTGCAGCAGCGCCTCGCCATGGTCCACCCGGGCGAGCGGATGGTTGCAGTTGGGCGGCGCGTCCGACCAGAAGAAGTCGAAGTAGCGCGGCTCCAGGAAGATGACCTGCGGCGCCTGGTCCGGCGGCTCGTGCTGGATGTCGTGCGCGAGCTCGCTCATGGGGCGGTACTTCATCCCCACCAGCTCGTGGAAGCGCCCGAACAGCAGGAAGAAGGGCGGCCCGTCATGGTAGACGCGCCACCGGACGCCGTGCTGGTTCAGCCAGTCGAAGACGTGCTCGCGGTGGGGAATCAGCCGGGAGCCCGTGTCCTCGATGAGCGTGGTGCCCGTGAAGGCCATGCAGCGGTTGGGCTGCGTGTCCGAGGGCAGGGGCGTGAACCAGCGATCGCACACGCAGTACTCCCGCGCCAGGAAGGACGTCATCCAGGCGCCGTTCGAATCGAAGTACCCCATGGGGGGCGGGTGCTCGGCCTGGTGCTGGGTGTATTGGAAGTAGGAATCCACGAAGCCCGACATGCGGAACTTCTTGCCGCTGGGGCTCCGGGCCATCTGCACGTCCACCAGGTGCCGGCTGTGCGGTGGATCCCGGATGACCGAGGCCTCGTCGGTGATGCGGAAGGGCCGGTAGACGCGGTTCTGGAAGACGTTGGCGTAGCGCGCGTTGGTGTCGGGGTTGCGCAGCCCGTCCACGTCCGACTGCGGGTTCTCCAGCGACAGGTGCCCGAGCATGTGATCGAACGACCTGTTCTCCAGCATCAGGATGACGATCGTCTGGATTTGATGGAGCGCGGCCATGGTGTCACCTCGGGCAGGAGAGCTGGAGTTTGATGAGCAGCCGGCCATCCACCGACTCGAGCGCGTCCTCGCAGCTCTCGCCCTCGTCGAGCGGGACGCGCAGCCGCCAGAGGCCCTGGGCCGGCTGTCCTTCGAAGCCTGGCGCGTTCGCGCCTTCGGCCACCGTCTCGGACGCCTCGCCCTTGAGGATGACCAGCGTGCGCGCGTTCATGTTCGTCACCCGCCCGATGCGCACGTTGGGCGAGATGTCCTTGCCGTCCAGCTGGAATGTGGACTCCAGGGCTCCTGTCTGCGTCGAGCAGGTGAAGCGGCCCTGGCCCTCGGCGTCGACGATGCCGTACTTGAGGTCCTTCGGAGGGGAGAGCACCTCGCTCTCCGTCATCTCCTTCTTCAACCCGAAGACGCGGGAGACCTGCAGGCGGAAGGTGGTGGGCCCGCTGACGGTGACCGTCTGCTGGCCCGAGTCGTCCTTGCTGCCGAGCTTCGCCACCGCGGGGTTGGACTCGAGGCGGACGGGCCCGTTCGTCTCCCAGCGCAGGGTGACCTCGTCACCGGGGCAGGCCACCGGAGGCGACGTGGTGAACCGGTGGATGTGGGGCTTGGGGCAGCCGCCCAGCAGCACCGCGAACAGGACGCTCACCAGGAGTCCGGCCGGGCGGCCTTGTGGCCCGCTCCAGGGGCCCTGGGTCGATCTCACGCTCATACCTCCCCCCGTGCCCACCCGCTCGGGTGGGTGGCTGTCGCGCCATGAAGTGAAGGCGCCCCTTGAGGATGAGGGATGGCGCCTCGGTTGTGATGGGCCACCGGCCGCGACTCTCCTGTACCTGACAGGAGAGGAGGCAGGCACCCGGGTCTACTGGAGGGTGTAGACCACCGTGCCGGAGCAGCCGCGATTGCCGGCGCAGCCCGCGCGGAGCTGGTACGTGCCGTCCGCGGGGACGGTGTAGCTCAGGTGCGAGAGCGAGCCGCACGCGTTGTCGTTGGCGGCCACCAGGGCGCCGGTGGAGGTGTAGAGCCGCAGGTACGTGTCGCCGCTGCCGGATGCGCCCGCAAGGGTGCAGGTGCCGAAGGTGAGGATCTGTCCCGCGGCCGCCGTCACGTCGCGGGTGGTGGTGTTGCGGGTGGCGTTGTTGGTGCTGCTGGCGGTGTAGGTGAACGAGCCGGTGAGGGGGCCGGGCGGCGGGGTGCCGGCGGTGATCTTCCACACCACGGTGCCGCCGCAGCCGCCGCTGGAGTAGCAGCCGGCGCGGACCTCGTAGGTACCGCCCTTGCCCGCGGGCACGGTGTACTTGAAGTACGACGAGCGGCCGCCACAGGCGTCGTCATTGGAAGCCGCCTGCGCGCCCGCGCCATCGTACAGGCGCAGGTATGTGTCCCCCGTGGCGGTGGCGCCCGTGAGGCTGCAGGTGCCCACCTCCACCACGTCCCCCGCGTTGAAGGTGAGGCTCTTGTTCACCGTGTTCTGCTGGGCGCTGTGGGTGTTGGTGGCGCTGTAGGTGAAGGACTGGACGGGCGGCGGAGGCGGCGGGGGCTCGCTGTTGGCGCCCCACGGGTCCGGGCACGTGGCGCCGCGGAGGGCGCACGCCGGCAGGCTGCTGCCCAGGTGGGTGATGATCTCCTGGATGGGCACGCCGCGGTTGGGGCAGTTGGCGCAGTGGTGCAGCGACACCACCTGGTGGTCCGCGTAGCCAATCACCGGCGAGCCCGAGGAGCCTCCCTGCGTGTCCGCGTAGTACCCCACGTCGTTGGGGCCCCCGCTCTGGCAGGCCGGCTCGGTGAGGCTGTACACCTCGGCGTAGCCGGAGGCGTCGGCCGTGGCGCTGGAGGTGACGGCGATCTTCTTGCCGTACGCCGCCGGGTGTTGGGGAACGTAGATGCGCTCGTCCACCACCGCGCCGGTGGCGCGCAGCTGGAGGAAGCCGTAGGTGCTGGTGGGGTTGGTGGGCAGCTGCACCAGCGTGTAGTCGCGCGGGGCGTCCGTCTTCACCAGCGTGGCGCCGGTGGCCACCACCGTGCCCGGGCACGCGCCCCAGGAGCTACAGCTGGTGGCGCAGGTGGCCCCCTCGGCCATGAACTCGTAGGTGGTGTTGCGCGCGTCCGTGTCCGAGGCGATGCAGTGGTTGTTCGTCAGCAGGTGGCCCTGGTTGCCCACGAGCCACCCGGTGCAGGCGCTGGAGCCGTTGATGAGCAGGCGCGCCACCGCCCGGCCGTGGTTGTAGAGCTGCGGCTCGCTGCTCTCGTAGCACCGCGCCCAACCGGAGTCGTCCGCGCCGCACAGGGCCTCGGCCTGCAGGCCGTTCGTCCCCAGCTCCCGTGCGGTGTAGCCGCGCGCGTACTTGTCGATGCGGTAGCCGTACGGGTTGAGCACGCCCCGGCGCTCCACCCCGGCGCCGTGCAGCTCGATGATGGCGGTGTCTCCGGGAATGGGGATGCCCCAGAAGCCATCGCGTGCGCCCGGGTGCGTGGCGTCGTAGCGCCAGGAGCGCGAGCCATCCGGTGCACGGACGAGGACGTAGTCCCCCTCCGCGAGCTCGAGCGTGGCGAAGTGCGGGGCGATGTACGAAGCCCCGGGGTGGGTGAGCGTGCCGGTGTGGAGGGCCCCGGTGGCCGCGGGCCGCTCCACCGCCGCGTACGGGTGCGGCGACTCGAGGCGGAGCACCACCTCCTCGCCCACCTTCTGGCTGCCTTGTGACGCGGGGGAGGCCTCGCACACCGGTCCGCTCCCGGGCGACGCGGCCCATGCGGTGGCGCCGAGCGCGAGGCCCAGGGCGAGACCTGCCAGTCGGACGTTCTTCATCGGGACTCCGGAGTTGGGGGGATGGGCCGGAAGGTAGGAACGGGCAGGCAGGCATCCATCCCTCCCGGGAGTCCGACGTCCTAAAGTAGGCGCCACGATGCCGGATGCGTCCACGCTGGCCGATTGGGGACTGCCGGGGCTCTTCCTCGTGGCGATGGTGGCCGGCTCGGTGCTGCCCGCGCCCTCCGAGGCGGTGCTGGCCGCGCTCGTCTATGGCGGGGTGCCCCCGGTGCCCGCCGTGGCCGTGGCCACCGTGGGCAATGTGCTCGGCGCCCTCACCCTCTATGTCCTGGGCCGCTGGGTGGCGCGCGGAGGGGGGGGCCCGGTGGGCCGCTGGGTGCAGCGCCGCCGGGAGCGCGAGGGCCCCCGTCTGGCCCGGGCCCAGGAGCGGCTGGCCACCTGGGGCGCCCCGGTGCTCGCCCTCGCCTGGGTGCCCGTGGTGGGGGACGTCTTCGTGCTCGCCGCCGGCCTCGTGGGCGTGCGCTGGGCGCCCTTCGTCGGCTTCGTCACAGTGGGCAAGGGGCTTCGCTACCTCTTTGTCGCGCTGTCCGCCCTCGCAGCGTCCACCACTGGAATTTCACCGTGAGACTGCGATGATGGGGCCGCGGTCTTCCCCAGCGCCCGTGTCTCGCGGGCAGGAAGTGTTTTCCATGCGACAGCTGACCCCCTCCTCGAAGCGCTCGGGCCTGGGCCCCTGGCTTCTGGTTCCACTGCTCACCCTGGTCCTCGCCGCGTGCGGTGAGGGCGCCGCCGTGGACCCGCGGGAGGAGTCCGCGAACGAGGAGATGTCCACCGGAGCGGCCCCGCTCGGGGAGTTCCGCCTGCGCCTGATGGCCGCCAACATCACCAGTGGCAACGCCCAGAGCTACGACCCCGGCCACGGCATCCGCATCTTCCAGGGCACCAGGCCGGACGTGGTGATGATCCAGGAGTTCAACTACACCTCCGGGAGCATCCGGAGCTTCGTGGACACCGCGTTCGGCACGAACTTCTACTACTACCGGGAGACGGGGGCGCAGATCCCCAACGGCGTCATCAGCCGCTACCCCATCCTCGCCGCGGGCGAGTGGACGGACACGCAGGTGTCCAACCGCGACTTCGCGTGGGCGCGCATCGACATCCCCGGCCCCAAGGATCTCTGGGTGGTGAGCGTGCACCTGCTCACCTCGGGCAGCGGCGTGCGCAACACCGAGGCCACCAACCTGGTCAACTACATCAAGGCCAACATCCCCACCGGGGACTATCTGGCCATCGGCGGTGACCTCAATACCGACACCCGCACCGAGCCCTGCTTCACCGCCTTCAGCCAGGTGGTGACCACCAGCGGCCCGTACCCGGCGGACAAGAACGGCAACGTCAACACCAACGCGGGCCGCACCAAGCCGTACGACCACGTGCTGGTGGACTCGGATCTGCGCGCCTACCAGACGGCCACCGTCATCGGCTCCAGCACCTTCAGCGCGGGCCTGGTGGTGGACACGCGCGTGTACTCGCCCCTCTCGGAGATCTCTCCGGCGCTGTCGGGGGACAGCGGCTCCACCAACATGCAGCACATGGCCATCATCAAGGACTTCCTCCTGCCGGGGGATGATGGGACGACGCCCGTGTCGAGCGTGACGGTGGGCGCGCCCAACGGCGGGGAGAGCTGGGTGGGGGGCAGCAGCCAGAGCATCACCTGGACGGCGAGCGGCGTGAGCAACGTGAAGCTCGAGTACACGCTGGACGGGAGCACGTGGAACCTCATCTCCGCGAGCACGCCGGCCTCGGCGGGCAGCTACAGCTGGGTGGTGCCGAACACGGCGGCCACGGCGGCGAAGGTGCGGGTGAGTGACGCGGCCAACGCCACCGTCCTCGACACCAGCGACGCGGCCTTCACCGTCACCGTCTCGACCACCCCGGGGCCCACGACCGCCATCACCGCGGAGACCGAGTCCAACGACACCGCGGCGACCGCCAGCGGCCGGGTGGGCGCGAACACCGCCGTGAGCGGGAGCCTCGCCACCAGCACGGACGTGGACTGGTTCAAGTTCACGGTGACCACGCCGGGCACCGTCACGGTGAAGCTGACCATGCCGGGCAGCGCGGACCTGGACTGGTACCTGTACACCGCGTCCGACCTGAACTTCTTCGAGGCGCGCGGCTACACCACGAGCAACCCGGAGGTGGGCACCTACGAGGCGCTCGCCGCCGGCACGTACTACGTGAAGGTGGTGGGGTACGCGGGCGCGACGAGCAGCTACTCGCTGCTGGTGACGGGGGCCGGCGTCCAGCCGTAGCCCTCCGCGGTACGCAGCGGGCTCCCGGGTGCGCCGCGGCCCCCGGGAGTCCCGTCAGTGGTGGGGGCTGTCCAGCAGGTGCTCATCCGAGTGGAGCCCGGCGGGCTCGAACTCCTCGCCCTCGGCCACGGTGGGCTGGTTGCGCGGGGGCGTGGCCGGGTCTCCGGGGCGGGGAGAGGGCCGGCCGTAGTCGCGCTCGTAGATGCGCAGCACGGCGAGGAAGAAGGCCACGATGACGGGCCCCAGCAGCAGGCCGATGGCGCCGAAGACGGCCAGGCCGCCGAGCAGCGAGAAGAAGACGATGGCGCCGTGCATGTGCATGCCGCGCCTGGCCAGCAGCGGCTTGACGACGTTGTCGGAGAGCCCCACCACGATGATGCCCCAGGCGGCCAGCACGATGGCGGCGATGGGGTGGCCGGTGGCGAGCAGCAGCAGGGCGGCGGCCACACACACCACGGCGGCGCCCACGGCCGGGATGAGGGCGAAGAAGAACGTCACCGCCGCGAAGAAGATGGGGACCGGCACGCCCGTGATGAGGTAGCCCACCAGGGCCGCCAGCGCCTGCACTCCCGCGGTGAGGAGGGTGGACACCAGCACGGACTTGGTGACGTTGCGGAACTCCATCAGCAGCTCCGTCGTCTGCCCGCGCTTGAGCGGCGACACGCTCTCCAGCCACGCGACGAGCTGCCTGCCCTGCACCAGCAGGAAGTAGAAGGCGATGAGCATCATCACCGTCTGGAAGACCACCGTACCGGTGGTCGCCACCACTCCGCCCACCGTCTGGGCCGCGCTGGTGCCCCGGGTGGTGAGCTGCTCCTGCAGGGTCTGCCACAGCCCGGCGCTCCGCGACTGGAAGGTGTCCAGCAGCCGCGAGGCGTGGTCCTTGAAGGGGCCGGGGACGTAGGCCACCAGTCCCTCCAGCCCCCGCTTCTCCACGATGTCGGTGATGAAGGCCACCCCCTTGGAGATTTCCGAGACCAGGAAGGCCGTGAGGCTGGCCAGGGGCGCGAGCACCGCCAGGATGACGCCCACGCAGATGAGGCCGGCGGACAGCCCGCTCTTGCCGCGCACATGCCGCGTCAGCCACCGGTGCAGGCCGTAGAGGGCTCCCGCGAGCACCGCGGCCAGGAAGAAGGCCTCGAAGAAGGGGGAGAAGACCCACAACACCAGGGCGATGGACAGCGCGATGAGCCCGATGAGGACCCTCCGGGCGCCTTGTTCAGTGGCCATGGCCGGACGATGGGGGTGCTCCCCGGTGGGCGGTAGGGGTGGGGGACGGCCGGTTGTCCGCGGGTGGAGGCCGCTCGGCTCTTGGGGAAGCAGGCAGGCCGGGTAGAGTGCCCGCCCATGCCGGCTCTCGACTCGAACCTCTTCCCCCTCTGGCTCGTCCAGGCGCTGTGCGCCCTCTTCCTCGCCATCACCTTCCTCCAGTCCGGACTGGACAAGGTCATCGACTGGAAGGGCAACCTGGGGTGGCTCACCGGACACTTCGCCAAGAGCCCCCTGCGCGGGGTGGTGCCGCCCATGCTGGCCACCCTCACCCTGCTGGAGCTCGCCGCGGGGGCCGTGAGCGCCGCCGGGCTGGGGGTGCTGGTGCTCTCCGGGGGCACCCGGGTGGCCATGTGGGGCGCGGCCCTCTCGGGGCTGTCCTTCGTGGCCCTCTTCTTCGGCCAGCGCATGGCCAAGGACTACGCGGGCGCCGGAGGCCTGGTGCCGTACTTCCTCGTCACCCTGGTGGCCCTGATGGTGCTCCGCGGGTGAAATGTCCGCCCCGTGGCACTCCCGGCCACTTGCAGGCCGGGGTTCCCGCGGGCGCGAGCCGTAGTAGTCTGGCCCCCCGGCCCTTCCTCACTGGAGGGGACCGGAGGAGGCCCATGGAACGCCTGCGCTTCTTCCTGAATGACAAGCCCGTCGAGGAGACGGGGCTCTCTCCCACCACCACGCTGCTGCGCTACCTGCGGGACCGGGTGCACCTGACCGGCACCAAGGAAGGTTGCGCCGAGGGCGACTGCGGGGCCTGCACCGTCGCCGTGCTGGAGCACGACAGCCAGGGCGCGCCCGCCCTGCGCGCGGTGAACGCGTGCCTGGTGCTGCTGCCCATGGTGCAGGGCAAGCGGGTGTACACGGTGGAGGCCCTCAAGGAGGGCGGCCAGTACCACGTGGTGCAGGAGACGCTGGCGCGCGAGCTGGGCTCCCAGTGCGGCTACTGCACCCCGGGCATCGCCATGGCCATGCTGGAGGCCTGCCACCGCCGGGACATGGACGAGCCCTGGAAGCTGGACGCGCAGATGTGCGGCAACCTCTGCCGCTGCACCGGCTACCGGCCCATCCGCGAGGCGGCCAACCAGGTGGCCGGCCTGCGCCCCCAGGACCGCTTCGCCCGGGCGCTCGCGGAGACGCGGCCCGAGCCCATGGCGCTGGCCTACGAGGCCGGGGCCCAGCGCTTCTTCACTCCCGGCTCCCTGGACGCCCTCTGGGACGTGCTGGACACGCACCCCGACGCGCGCTTCGTCATGGGCGGGACGGACCTGTCGCTGGAGGTGACGAAGCGCTACGCGGAGCCGCCGCTGTTGGTGTCGCTGGAGGCCCTGCCCGAGCTGCACGTGCTGGAGCCCCGGGGCGGCGGCCACCGCCTGGGCGCCACCGTGTGGCTGACGGACCTGGAGGACTACGCGCGCGTGGCGTGCCCGCCGCTGGAGCGGATGCTGCGCT
>NZ_DASUNC010000002.1:0-24528 GCF_036277355.1 Archangium sp. | reverse complement strand
CGAAGCACCGAGGGCGGCGAACGAAAACGGACGTCGGGAGAGATAACCTCAACCAACCGAACCGCCGGATGCGGATCCGCCTGTCCGGTGGTGTGGCAGGGGGAGTAGGGAGTTACCCTCTCTACCCCCCTATGCCGATTGGGAAGACGCCGGGCGGGGAGTACCTGTGCTTTGACTATAGGGGCTCAACCCATCAGCCCCGGATCGTCCTGGTGACGGTGGAGATGTCCATCCTCCCCATCGCCAACAGCTTCCAGGAACTGCTGGAGGGGTTGCACGACGATTGACGGTAAACTGTGCGTGAACCATGCCCGGCACGCGCTTCTGCACCTTCGACGATTCGCTCTGGCCGCTGCTCATGGTGCGTGTCGTGGGGGTGGCATCGCCTCCGCAGTTCGAGGAGTACCTGGAGGAGTCCGCGTCCTTCTACCGTCGACGGCAGCCCTACGTGATCGTCTCGGATCTGCTCCAGGTGGGAATGCTCCCGGCCGAGCTGCGCCGCAGGCAGGTGGAGTGGACGACCTTGCATGATGGGCTCATCCGGGAGTCCCTGCTCGGCAATGCCTTCATCATCAACACCCCCATCTTCCGGCTCGGGTTGAACGTCCTCTTCCACCTCAGTCCGCCCACCTGGCCCTATGTCGTCGTTCCCCGCATGGAGCCGGCGCTCGCGTGGGCCGTTGTCCGGCTGGAGGAGGCGGGCCTGCGGGAGCACGCGGAGCGTGTCCGGCGGCATTTCGGCCTGCGTCCCTGAGCCAGTCCTCGGTTGGCTTCATCAGACCTCATGCGCACTGGGCGTGAAGGGGGGGCGCATCCACTTCGCGGTGGGGGTCGGCTATAAGCGGACTCGATGAATCGCCCCTTCCTGGCCGCGGCGTGTCTCGTCCTCCTCTCCCTCGCCATTGCCAGCCCGCCCGCGCGGGCGGCCAGCCAGCCCCGGCGCGTCACGAACGCCACGGAGGTCGTGCAGCTCTGGTCCTCCTCCCAGCACGTCTACGTGAAGGGGAACATCGGGGTCTCCGACGCGCAGCTTCGCGAGCTCGAGGAGTGGTCGAGCATGCTGCATCCCCACTGGACCGTGGTGCTGCTGGAGAGCGCCGAAGGGGAGCGCTTCACCGATGCCGCGGGCACCTCCTTCCAGGGCATCGAGGCGGTGAAGCAAGCGCTCGGCAAGGGACTGTCGAACCGCACGGGTTTCGGCTCCCTGAAGCACCAGGTGACGGGTGAGCCGGATGGCGCCATCTTCCTCCTGTCTCTGCGCGAGCGGAACCTGTCGTACTTCGGCTCCGAGGCCCAGGACCGGCGTGGCCTGGGTGAGGCGAACTGGAAGGGGCGGCTCGATGCCCCGGCCATCGCCGCCATGCGCGGCGGGGGGCGCATCGTCGATGCGGTGACCGACACCATCGTCTCCATCGACAGGGAGCTGGCGGCCCGCATCCAGAAGGAGCAGGAGGACCGCGAGAGTGCCCTCCAGAAGGCGATCGCCGATCGCGAGAGCGCTCGCGCCTCGCTGCGTGACCTGCTGCAGCGGGTACCGGGCTTTCTCGACATGCTCATCGCCCAGCAGAAGGAGCTCTTCGGAGGCACCCCTCCGCCCGGTGTCCCGCTGGCGAATCCCGACTTCGTGGGCCTGCGCGTGAAGGCCGCCAAGGCCCTCGCGCTCCTCGACGCGGCACCGGGCTCCAAGCGCCAGAAGCCGCCGGATCCAAGGACCGGCCTGCCGCCGGACCCGAAGCTCGACCAGGCGAACACGGCCTACGAGGAAGTGCGCGCCGTCCTCAACGGTGTGTCCGAGACGTTCGCCACCTGGCAGCGGACGTTCTCGCGGCTGAATCAGGCCTCGGTGGCGCTCGCGGCACTCGAGGAGTCCCGCTGGAAGGCCTTCGCCGCACCGGAGTTGGAGGCGGCGAACGCGGCACTCGGGCGGGCGCGTTCCGCCGTCGCCGTGCTGTCGCCCGGCCACGAGGCGCTGCTCTCCGAGGCGGAGGCCCTGCGCCAGAAGGCGGACGCCTTCCTGTCCGAGGTTGCCCGCCAGGCGCCGTTGTTGGACGAGCAGGCCCGTCTCCTCGAGGCCCTCGAGAAGGAATCCCGCGTCGAGGTCGCCCGGCAACAGCTCGCGGATGCACAGGCGGCGCTGCGGCGGGCTCGCGAGTCCTTCGCGCGTCAGGATCGTTCCTTCATGGCCCTGCTGCACTCGAGTGATTCCTCGTACCGGATGGCCCGCGAACGCATCGAGGAGGCCGAGCGCAACGCGACCCTCCGCAACGTGCTCGTGGGCCTCTCCGCCCTGGCCCTGGGCGTGCTCCTCGTCTTCCTGCGGACCCGCCGCAACCGGCACATGCGCGAGGCCGCCGGCCTCCATGCCCAGTGGCGCAAGGCCCTCGACGAGAAGATGCAGGCGCTCTTCGGGCTGCTCGACCGGACCCACCTGGCCGCTGGCCGCTCGCGCGAGGAGATCCAGAAGCGCTACGCGGGCACCACGCGCGAGCGGGCCCTGACGGTCGCCTCCGAGGTGGATGAGCTGTTCCTGCTGTCCGTGGGAGCCTCGCGCGTGCTGGAGCAGGCCGAGGCGCTGCTCTCCGGCAAGGGCGCCCTGGGCTGGCTCACGGCCCAGTTGTCGGCCTCGCCCTTCCAGCGGGTGACGCGCCTGCTGCGCGACGAGCCCATCGTCTTCCACCCCGATGACGGCATCGAGCTCGTGCTGCGGGGCCTCCCCACCGCCGAGCAGCGGCTCATCGGAGATCTCGCCAGCTACCAGCCGTTCTCCCTGTCCCTGGAGGCGCTCATCGAGGCCTTCAACACGCGCGCCAGCAACGTCCTCCCGGCGCTCCAGGTGCTGGAGGACGTGCCGGGCCAGGCGGGGGAGGGTGTCGCGGCGCTGGAGCGCCTCATCGCCGAGGTGCGCACGGCGGAGCCGGGGGCCGTGCGGCTTCGCGTCCCCGCGATGCTCGAGCAGGTCGTGCCGTCGCTGGAGGCCCTGCTGACGGAGGCACGTTCGCTCCTGGTGGAGGATCCGCTCGGCGCGTTCCATGGGCCGCTCGTCACCGCACGCCGGCAGGCCGCGGACGCGTCGGCGCTGCTGCCCGTGCTCGCGCGTGGCCGCTCGGAGGTGCTGCCCCTGGCGGAGCGTGCGGGGGAGGCGCTCGTGTCCGCCGGACTGTCCCGCCAGTGGCTCGACGAGGCGAGCGACGCGCTCCACCGTCAGGCGGACGAGGTGGCGCGGGCGTTGGTGACACGCCAGGCCGATGATGACGTGAAGGTCCTCGCCGAGGCGCTCGGGAAGCTGGAGCAGCGCGCGGCCGAGGCGGGGCGGCTCGCGGAGCTGTGCGGACGCGCCCGCGCCGGACTGACGCGGGTGGGGGCGGAGATCGAGGCGGCACGGGCCGGACTGGGACAGGCCCTGGGTCTGGCGCCCGTGTCGATGCTGCGAGAGGAGGGGAGGGATCCTTCCGTGCACATCACCTCGGGCGAGCAGTCGCTCGCGCAGGGGCGCGAGGCACTGAGCCGCGGTGAGCTCGAGACGGCGCGTACCGGAGTCGAGGCCGCGCTGGCGAGAGCATCCGAGGCGGCGCAGCTGGTGGCCCGGAGCCGCGAGGTGCACGCCCGCTTCGAGGCCTGGTGCGAGGAGCGCCGTGCCGAGGCGCGGCGGCTCGCGGGGCTCGTGGCCGAGCGCCAGGCCCCCCTGACGGAAGCGATGCGCCGCTACCTGCCCTCGGCGCTGAGATTGCGCGCGGACGATCCGGTGCGCCCCCACGCGAATGGCACCGTCCAGGACAACCTGCGCGAGATCGCCGCGAACACGCAGCGGGCCGCGGAACTGCTCCAGTCGGCGAGCAAGCTGTTCTCCCAGGGACGGCTGCTCGCCTCGGCCGAGCGGGTCGGCCAGGCGCGGGAGCAACAGGTGCTCGCCGCGCACCGGCTCGACGAGCTCACGGACAAGGTGCGGCAGCTCCAGGCCGCCGAGGAGAGCAACCCGCAGCTGCTCTCGGCGGCCGAGGCGCTCGCCGCCGCATGCGCCGTGGACGTGGCCGATCCCCGCGTCACGGCGACCACTCGAGGCACGCTCGAGGCGGCGCGGGGGCTGGTGGAGGCGGCCCGCGCCAGGGTGGGCGTCCTGCCCGGTGACCCGCTCTCGGCGGCCGAGCGGCTGTCGGCGGCGAGTCTGGCACTTACCGACGTCCAGCGGAGCGCGGCGAATGATCACTCGCTGCACGCTCGCGCCGGGGAGAGCCTGAGCGCCGCCCGATCGGCGCTCGAGATCGCCCAGGAGTGGGTGCGGCGCGCCGCGACGGACGGCATCACCGACAGCCGCGAGACCACGCGCGCCGTGAATGCGATCGGCGCACTGAGGGGGGAGCTCCAGAAGACGGATGACACGTTCAGCCAGCCCCATGGCGACTGGCTCGCGATCGAGGCCGAGGGCGAGCGGCTCGAGCTCCAGGTGGCCCGTGAGGCCGCCGCGCTGCGCAACGAGCTGGAGGCCGCCGAGCGTGCGGTGCGCGCCATCAAGGAGGCGGCCAATCCGGTCAAGCGCGCCAAGGAGTGGCCCACGGCCCATGGCGTCTCCATCTCGGGGAATCCCGGCTCCCGGCGGCTCACCGAGGCCCGCTCGGCCCTGCATCAGGGCGACTACGCGTCCGCCCAGGCGGCCGCGGAGAACGCCTCGCAGCTCGCTCTCGCCGCCATCTCGTTGGCCGAACAACAGGTGGCCCAATACCTCGAGGAGGAGCGGCGGCGCGAGGAGGAGCGGGAGCGCGAGAGGGAACGGGAGCGCGAGAGGGAACGGGAGCGGCAGCGCGAGCGCGACTGGAGCTCGAGCAGTTCCAGCAGCTCGGACAGCTCGAGCTCCTTCTTCAGCAGCTCCAGCGACTCGGGCTTCTCCAGCTCCTCCTGGAGCAGCAGCGACAGCTCCTCCAGTGGGGGCTCGAACGACTCGGGCTTTGGCAGCTCCAGCTGGTGAGCCCCGCCCACCCACAACCCCCCGCGACGCCTGCCTGCCTGCCGCATCCTGTGCTTGACATTTCCCCTCCCCCCGGGGATTAGTTAGTTTGCGGTCACTAACTTATCTCGGGCCGAGGAACTGACCCTCCCAGAGGAGGGCCAGGGCGCACGGGAGCACAGGTATGCAGAAGCTTCTTCGGAATGGCAGGACGGGCAAGGCCCCGACGTTCAAGGTGCTGGTTGCGGGCGGGCTGGTGCTGACGCTCGGCGCGGGCTGCGGCTCGCGCGTGGACGCCGCGCAGAAGCCGGGGGCGCAGCAGGCCTCGGGCTCGGCGCAGGAGTCCGCCGTGAAGGCGGACACGGTGGAAGTGGGGGAGGCGAAGGTTCCGCGCTTCCTCACGCTCACCGGCTCGCTGTCGGCCTACGAGGACTCGGACGTGGCCGCTGGCGCCGCGGGCAAGGTGATGTCCGTGCACGTCGAGCGCGGCTCGGTGGTGAAGAAGGGCGACGTGCTGGTGAAGCTGGACTCGCGCACCGCCGCGGCCAGCCTCGAGGAGGCCCGCGCCCAGCTGGCCCTGGTCAAGTCCCAGCAGGCCCTGGCCGACGCCGAGTGCGAGCGCAACCAGAAGCTCTTCGAGGGTGGCTCCGTGTCCACCGCCGATCATGATCGCGCCCAGGCCCAGTGCCGCAACGCGGCGGCGCAGGCGGCGGCCAGCACGGCGCGCCTGAGCCTGCTGGAGATCAACGCCACCGACGCCACCATCCGCGCCCCCTTCGATGGCGTGGTGGCCGAGCGCGCGGTGTCCGTGGGCGAGTACGTCCGCCAGGACTCCAAGGTGGTGACGCTGGTGGCGCTGGATCCGCTGCGGCTGGAGCTGACCGTGCCCGAGTCCTCGGCCGCCTTCGTGCGCAAGGACCAGGAGGTGGAGTTCACCCTCACGGCCACGCCCAACATGGTGCACAAGACGAAGGTGTCCTTCGTGGGCGCGGGCCTGCGCCGCGGCACGCGCGACCTGGTGGTGGAGGCGCTGGTGCCCAACAAGGATCGCACGCTGCTGCCGGGCCAGTTCGCCACGGCGAAGGTGCAGCTGGGCGAGCAGCAGCTCCCGGTGGTGCCGCGCACGGCGGTGCTCGAGGACGGCGCGCGCCGCAAGGTCTTCGTGGTGAGCGATGGGCGGCTGGAGGAGCGCGTCGTCCAGGTGAGCGGGTCCGCCGCGGACTCGCTGGGTGTGATGGCCGGCGTTCGCGTGGGCGAGCGCGTGGTGGCGGTGGCGCGGGATGATCTGCGCGACGGCCAGAAGCTTCAGTAGGCGAGGGCACCGCACATGCAATGGCTCGCGAGTATCTGTGTCCGGAAGCCCGTCTTCGCGTCGGTGCTCATCCTGCTGATCTGCGTGGTCGGCGGCGCCGGCTACGTGAAGCTCAACGTCGATCGCTTCCCGAAGGTGGACTTCCCCGTCGTGGTGGTGAACACGGTCATGCGGGGCGCCGCTCCCGAGGAGATGGAGACCGACATCACCGAGAAGGTGGAGGAGGCGGTCAACACCATCTCCGGTATCGACGAGATGAACTCCACCACCGCCGAGGGCGTGAGCACGGTGGTCATCACGTTCGTCCTGGAGAAGAACGTGGATGTGGCCGTGCAGGAGGTGCGCGACCGCATCAACCAGATCACCTACAACCTGCCGCGCGACGCGGAGACGCCGCTGGTGCAGAAGTTCGATCCGGACTCCGTGCCGGTCATCATCCTGTCCGTGCAGGCGGAAAAGCCCGTGCGCGAGCTCACCGAGTACGCGGATCGCGTGCTGCGCCGGAGGCTGGAGACGGTGCAGGGCGTGGGCCAGGTGAACATCATCGGTGGCCGCAAGCGCCAGGTGAACGTGTGGCTGGATCCGGTGAAGATGCGTGCGGCGGGCGTGAGCGCGGGACAGCTGCAGGCGGCGCTGGCCTCGCAGAACATGTCGATGCCGGGTGGCAGCATCGAGACGGGCCCGCAGCGCTTCACCCTGCGTCTGCGCGGGCGTGTCACGAGCGTGGAGGAGCTGGGCAACCTCGTGCTGCGCGAGAGCAATGGCTACATCCTGCGCGTGAAGGACGTGGCCCGGGTGGAGGATGGTGAGGAGGAGCCGGAGACGGCCGCCATGCGTGACGGCAAGTCCGCGGTGCTGCTGTCCATCCGCAAGCAGTCCGGTGAGAACACCGTGGCGCTGGTGGCGGAGGTGCGCCGGCGCGTGGCGGAGCTGAGCACGTCGCTGCCGCCGGGCTACTCGCTGGAAGTGGTGCGCGACAACTCGGAGACGACCCTCACCGCCGTCCACGCGGTGCAGGAGCACCTGCTGCTGGGCGGTCTGTTCGCCGCGCTGGTGGTGCTGCTGTTCCTCGGAAGCTGGCGCAGCACCATCATCGCCGCGCTCGCCATCCCCACGTCCATCATCGGCACCTTCGCGGTGATGAAGTACCTGGACCTCAACCTCAACAGCATCAGTCTGCTGGCGCTCGCGCTGGCGGTGGGTATCGTCATCGACGACGCCATCGTGGTGCTGGAGAACATCCACCGCTTCATCCACGAGAAGAAGCTCAAGCCCTTCCCGGCCGCCATCCTGGCCACCAAGGAGATCGGCCTCGCGGTGCTCGCCACCACGCTGTCGCTGCTCGCGGTGTTCCTCCCGGTGGCCTTCATGGGCGGCATGCCCGGACGCTTCCTGAGCAGCTTCGGCCTGACGATGGGGGCCTCCATCGCCGTGTCGCTGCTGGTGTCCTTCACGCTCACGCCCATGCTGTGCGCGCGGTGGCTGGCCCCGTCGGCGTCTGGCGAGCACGGGGGCCATCACCGCAAGCCCCTGCTGGAGCGCGCCACCGACGTCATCTACCTGCCCCTGGAGCGGGCCTATGAGCGCGCCCTGCGCTGGGTGATGGCGCACCGCTGGGTGGCCGTCGTGGCCTCGGTGGTGACGCTCGGCTCGTGCGGTCCGCTCATGGGCAAGGTGCCCAAGGGCTTCCTCCCCAAGAGCGACGAGGCCCAGTTCCAGGTGAGCGTCCGCATGCCGGAAGGCACCAGCCTGGACTCCACCCTCCTGGTGACCGAGCGGGTCGCCCGCGAGATGCGCGAGAAGATCCCGGAGGTGACCTCCACGCTCGTCACCATCGGTGAGGGCGCGGACAAGACGCCCAACGTGGCGGGCATCTTCGTGAAGATCGTCAACCCGGATCAGCGCGTGGCCACCCAGGACGAGATCATGGACAAGGTGCGCCATGAGATCACCTCCAAGATGCCCAAGGAGTACCGGGTGAGCGTGTCCAACGCGCCGCTCTTCGGCGGTGCGGGCTCGCAGGCGGCGGTGCAGTACGTGGTGACGGGCCCCGAGTTCGACGAGCTGGGCAAGCAGGCCTCCCTGCTGCTGGCGAAGCTGAAGCAGATTCCCGGCGTGGTGGACGCGGACAGCAACCTCATCATCGGCAAGCCCGAGGTGAGCGCGTACATCGACCGCTCGCGCGCCGCGGATCTGGGCGTGCAGGTGCCCGACGTGGCCAGCACCCTGCAGATGGTGGTGGGGGGCCTCGACGTGTCCACCTACGTGGAGAACGGCAACCTGTACGACGTGCGGCTGCGCGCCGAGCCGTCCGCTCGCGCCAGCATCGAGGACATCGGCCAGCTCACCGTGCCCTCGGCCCGGCTCGGCTCCGTCCCCCTGTCGGACGTGGTGAAGCTGCAGCGGGAGGAAGGCCCCTCGCAGATCAGCCGCATGAACCGCCAGCGGCAGATCATGCTCACCGCCAACACCGCCCCCGGCGTGAGCACGGGTCAGATCGTGGAGAGGTTCGACAAGGTCATCGCGGAGTCGAAGCTGCCGGCCGGCTACGCGGCGAGGCCCGCGGGTCAGTCCCGAGAGATCGGCCGCACGGTGGGCAACTTCGCCCTGGCGTTCGGCCTGGCCTTCATCTTCATGTACCTGATCCTCGCCGCGCAGTTCGAGTCGTGGATCCACCCCATCACCATCCTCCTGTCGCTGCCCCTCACCGTGCCCTTCGCGTTGATCTCCCTGCTGGTGTTCAAGCAGGCGCTCGACATGTACTCGATGCTGGGTCTGCTGGTGCTCTTCGGCGTGGTGAAGAAGAACTCGATTCTGCAGATCGACCACACCAACCAGTTGCGGCGTGAAGGCCTGCCGCGGCTGGAGGCCATCGTCCACGGCAGCAAGGACCGGTTGCGGCCCATCCTCATGACCACGCTGTCGTTCGTGGCGGGCATGATTCCGCTGCTGCTCTCCAAGGGCGTGGGCGCGAGCTTCAACCAGGCCACGGCCGGAGTGGTGGTGGGTGGACAGACGCTGTCGCTGGTGCTCACGCTGCTGGTGACGCCGGTGGCCTACTCGTTGTTCGATGACGCCTCGGCGTGGTTCGGCCGGAAGTTCGCTTCCAAGCGCTCGCCCGAGGAGACGGGCGAGGCCGAGGTAGCCCGGGCCTATGGCGGCGACACGCTCGCCGAGCTGCGCCCGGCACATGATTCGGAGGCAGCATGATTGCCTTGCTCGCAGTGACGCTGACGGTGAGCGCCGCGACTCCGGTGCTCACCCTGGACGAGGCGCTCGCGTCGGCCCGTCAGAACAACCTGGACCTGAAGGTGGCGCGCGCCCGGCTGGAGCAGTCCCGTCTCCTGTCCAACAGGGCGTGGGCCGCGTACCTGCCCACCATCTCGGTGGGCGCCAGCTACACCCGCAACTCCAATGAAGCGGTGGTGACGCTGCCGGGCGGTCCGCAGATCGTCATCCAGCCGTATGACCAGCTCGGCGCGCAGGCGGAGGTCCGGCAGGCCGTCATCGCGCCCGCGCTGATCCCCGCCATCCGCAACGCGGGGATCGCCGAGGACGTGGCGGAGCTGAACACGGAGAACGCCCGGCGGGAGATCCTCTTCGCCGTGGCGCAGGCCTACTTCGGCGCCGCCGCCTACCAGGAGGCCATCCGTGCCACGCAGTTCCTCCTGGAGGTGAACACGGCGCGCGAGTCGGACACGCGGAAGCGCTTCGATGCGGGCACGGTGACGAAGGTGGCCCTCCTCCGGTCGCAGCTGGACCGGGCGCGGGCCGAGCAGGATCTGGTGCGGGCGCGCAACGCCTTCGCCTCCTCGCGGCTGGCGCTCGCCACGCTCATCCAGCGGGACGCGGACTTCACGCTGGAGCTGCCCCCGGTGCCGCAGGTGCCCGCGCAGGGGGAGGACCTGGTGAAGCAGGCGCTGGAGCAGCGGCCGGACGTTGCCGCCGCGCGGCGCAACCTGGACCTGGCGCTGGGCCGCAAGCAGGGCGTGTGGTTCTCCTATGCGCCCTCGGTGGGCTTCTCCGGTGTCTACCGGCTCAGCAACGCCGCGGGCTTCGCGGGCCGCAACGACGTCTGGGCGCTGTCGTTGAGCGCGCAGTGGACGCTCTGGGACGGCGGCATCCGGGAGATCAACCTGCGCGAGGAGTCCGCCCGCGTGGCCGAGGCGTCGGCCCAGCAGAAGCAGGCGGAGGCCCGGGCGGTGGAGGAGGTGTCGCGCGCGCGGCTGGAGTTCGAGAACGCGCAGGCCAACCTCACCAAGGCCGAGGAGGCCCTGGGGCTGGCGCGTGAGACGCAGCGTCTCACGGAGATCAGCTTCAAGGCGGGTGTGGCCACCTACCTCGAGGTGGCGGACGCCAACTCCGCGCTGACGAACGCCGAGGTGGGTGCCATCTCCGAGCGTCTGCAGACGTCGCTCGCGGCGCTGCGGTTGCTGCGCGCCGCCGGCTCCTTCGCGGTCCAGGAGTAGGCCGTCGCTCCCTCTCCCTCTGGGAGAGGGCCAGGGCGAAAGCATTTAAGGGTGGGAAGGCCAGAGAAAAAGGCGGGCTGCCTACTCAGGGAGTAGTAATCGCTGGGTGACTTGGTAGAGCGAGTGGACGCGGAAAGTCATATGCTGCGAGCTACTCATGGAGTCATCAGCGCAGACCCAGCAAGGCGAGCAAGCACTCAACGTGCTCTGGCAGCACTTCAGCAGCTTGGAAGACCCCCGAGTGGAGCGCGGCAAGCTCCACTCGCTGTACAACGTCTTGACGATGGCGCTGTGCGCGGTGATTGGCGGGGCCAACAACTGGGAGACGGTGTACGAGTTCGCCCTGGCGCATGTGGCTTGGTTTGCCACCTTGCTGCACATGCCCAACGGAGTACCCAGCAAGGACACCTTCCGCCGAGTGTTCTGCGCCCTGGAGCCAAGGGCCTTCGAGGCGTGCTTCCGCAGGTGGGTGAAGACGCTGGTGAGGGACCTCAACGCGCAAGTGGTGGCGGTGGACGGCAAGAGCGTGCGCGGAGCACTGGGCACGGGCCTGGAGGACACAGCGCTGCACCTGGTGCACGTGTGGGCCAGCGAGCAGAAGCTGCTGTTGGCGCAAAGGGCCGTGGAGGGAGCCCCTGGAGAAGTGAGTGCAATCCCCGAGCTGCTCGAGGTGCTGGAGTTGAAGGGGGCCGTGGTGACGGTGGACGCCAACGGGTGCACGGCCAAGATAGCCCAGGCCATAGTGGACGCAGAGGCCGACTACGTGCTGGCGCTCAAGGGCAACCGGGGGCCGCTCCACGAGCATGTGCAGGAGGTATTCGCCCAGGTACGCACTGCCGAGGAGAAGAAGTGGCAGGAGGAGGCAACTGGCCGCCGCGTGGACGAGGCGCGAGCTGGGGCTCAGGAGGGCGCCGAGGAGCACCAGGCCCAGCCGATGTCTCACAGCCGCAGTGAGGAGGCGGGACATGGCCGGCACGAGGTGCGCAGCGCCTGGGCGCTGGAGTTGAAGCTGGAGCAGGCGCCAGCCAGCGCGAATACGTGGGTGAAGCTGAGGTCAGCCGTCATGCTGCTGCGCGAGCGCACCGAGGGCGGCAAGACGACACGAGAGTGGCACTACTACCTCAGCAGCATGTGCCCCCAGGCCGAGGAACTGGCCCGAGTCATCCGCTCACACTGGGGAGTGGAGAACGGCCTGCACTGGAGCCTGGACGTGAGCATGAACGAGGATTCACGCCCCATCCGCGACCACAATGGGGCGCAAAACTTCGCTCTGCTCAGCCGGATGGCCCTCACGCTGCTGCGGCGCGAGAAGACGTGCAAGAAGGGCGTGCCCACCAAACGCAAGAAAGCCGGCTGGGACTCCGGCTACCTGGTGCGCGTCCTGAAATCCGCAGCTTCCGACATTTAAATGCTTTCGCCCTGGGGAGAGGGCAGGGGGTGAGGGTCTTCTGTCCGCGGACGACCCTCACCGGCCCGTGATGAGGTTCTCGAAGCGCGCGTACTGGCGCGCCAGCCGCGCGTAGTCCGAGGGGCGGATCTCCCGCTGCTCCAGCGTGCGCACCAGATCCTCCCTCGCGGCCAGGTAGTCCGCCGCTGGCAGCCCGCAGCTCTGCTCCAGCATCCGCGCCGCCTCGTCCTCGGGCAGCGTGAGGGGAATGCCCAACCGCTCGTGCATGTGCCGCCGCAGTTGCCGCGCCAGCTCCGGCACCAGCTCGCGCTCCACCTTCGAGCGCCGGGCCAGCCAGCCCAGGGAGCGCACGTACTCCAGCGCCGAGCGGTGCTTCTCCACCACCAGCGGCCGGGGTGGGCCGAAGCGCGTCCCGCGCGACACCGCGTAGATCAGCCCCACCAGCAGGCCCTGCGCCACGAAGACCCACAGGCCCCGGGCCGAGGGAGGCTCCGGCTTCGGGGGCACGCCGTGGTGGTACTCGTCGAAGGCGAGTGGCCCGCGCGCCGCCAGCGCGTCCCAGAAGCGCAGGTTGTCCAGCAGCTCCAGCCGCCGGTTCTCCGCCAGGTCCGTTCCCGCCAGCACGTACACCTCGCCGCGTCCCTCCGGCACCCGCCACACCACCGCCGCGCCCTTCGCTCCGGCGAGGGGCACCGCCTCCGGCCGCCCCACCGTGATGCCCCGGTCCAGCGACACGCGGAGCCGCTCCACGCTGCGCATCGGGCCTACCGGCACCCAGACGCGCACCGTCGTCCCCGTGAGATCCTTCTCCTTGGGCGGCAGGCCCTCGGAGTCCGGTGCCAGCATCGGGGCCTCTGAAATCCCCAGCCAGGTGTCCAGTTGGGGCTGTCTCGCCTTCGCCTCCCTCGACACCAGGTAGACGAGCGTTCCGCCCCGGGAGACCCAGTTCCGCAGCGCCCCGGCCTCCTCCTCCGTCACGGGCCGTCCCGCGGGGGCCGCCACCACCACCGTCCGGAGGCTGTCGTCGAGCGCCTGTCCGTCGAACGCCTCCCGCAGCGCCGACACCCGGGCGCCCGACTCCTGGAGGTACAGGTACAGCGCCCGCACGCCCAAGGGGCCCGGGTTGTCCACCGAGGGCACCAGCGACGGGGCAGGGGACTGGTTCACCGCGAGCCCCAGCCCCAACGCCAGCGCCACCAGCACGCCGTAGATGACCGCCGTCCGCGTGACCTTCATGCCACCGCTCCCGCGAGCCCCTGATGCAGCCGCTCCACGTCGTCCACGAAGCGCGCCGCGTCCTGCGGCGGCACCGGCTCGAGCGAGTAGAAGGCCTGGTCGTACCAGCGCACCAGCCGCTCCACCTCGCCCGTCAGCTGCGCGGAGGCTCCCCGCCCGGGCAGCTCGCCCACCAGCTCGCGATTCGTCTTCACCCGGTCCGGCCGCGCCAGCCGCTTCGCCTCCAGCGAGGACAGCAGCGCCAGCAGCCCCTCCCGGATGGCCTCGCGCGGCCGGGCTCCCAGCGCCGCCCTCGCCCGCGTCAGGTGCTCACCCGGCGAGTCGAGCTCCAGGGCCGCCGCGCCCGTCTCCGTGCCCGCTTCACGGCGCGCCGGGCCTCGCCGCCAGTGGCGCAGGCGCAGCACCGCGAAGAGCACCGCCGCGAAGCCCAGCCCCAGCACCAACGTCCGCGTGCCCGTCGCGAAGCCCTGCGCCTCGCGCGTCATCAGCAGCTCCTCCAGGAACGCCTTCAGCTCCCGCATCAGCCGCTGGAGCAGGTCCCCCTGGCGCTGCCTCGCCTGGGCGAATTCGGGCCGAGAGAGGATCTCCTGGAGCCGCTCCGGCTCGGTGGTCCGGGGTTGGGTCTCCGGCACGGCCTCGGGCGGTGCGCACGCCGCCTGGATGCGCCGGGCCGCCGTCTCCGCTCGCTCCGCCGGGGTTTCATCGCCCGGTGCGCGCAGGGGCAGACCCTCCCAGCGCTGCTCCAGCGCCTCGAGGTGCGCGTCCATCGCCACCGGCTCTCCCCTGGACAACACCGTGAGCTGTTGCAGCTCGCTCGCGGCGTTCTCGCAGGGCAGGACCGCGAGCCACAGCAGCACCAGCCCGGACATCATCGCGCCTCCAGGCGCCTCTCGAGATCCAACCCCTCCCGGCGCACGCGCATGTCCAGGTAGAGCAGCGCGTAGACGACGATCCCCAGCGGTGTGAACACCGCCTGTCCCACCACCTGAAGCAGCTCCGCGGGCACCAGCAGCGACTGGGGCGCCGGGGTGGCCGCCGGATCCAACGCGCTGCCATGGATGAACTGGATGATCATCGCGGGCAGTCCGCACAGCACGCTCACGGCGATCAGGATGATGGACACCACGGTGACGAGGATCATCGCCCGCACGGTGACGCGCCCGGTGAAGCCCGGCCCCACCCGCCCCGAGAGCAGGGCTCCCGAGCGCCGGAACGAGCCCACCGCCGGGAGATCCTCCATGGCCATCACCGGCGCCAGCAGGGAGAAGCGCAGCAGGTACCAGAGCAGTCCGCCCACCATCCCGAGCACCGCGAGGATGGGGCCTCCGGCCAGCAGGATCCACCCGAGCACCCGGATGCCCGAGATCGTACCCTCGGTGCGCAGCACGATCGCCCCGCCCACTCCGGCGAGCAGCGCGCCGGGCAGCATCAGCAGCAGGATGGCGCCCACCGCCCAGAGCAGGGACAGCAGGTAGGCCCCGGTGAACGTGCCCAGCCGCTTCAGCACGCGCTGCATTCCATCCGACGGGCGCGTGGGTTCTCCGAGCTGCGTGGGCACCACGTACCGGGACACCGCCAGCGTGTTCAGCGAGTACACCCAGAAGGTGACGCCCAGGGTCGCCGTCAGCATCAGCAGGAAGCGGGAGTACTCGGCCGCCAGCACCGCCATGTCTCCGTCCCGCGCGGCCACCTGGATCACCGCGAAGTTCCGCTGCACCGTCAGCTGCAGGGCCTTGCTCACGATGTAGGAGACCAGATTGAAGCCGAGGCTCAGCAGGAAGAGCGTCTTGAAGTGCTTGCGCCAGAAGGTGGCCGCGCGATCGATGATCTCACCGACAGCCAGGGGACGCAGATCCGAAGGGGGAGGGCTCACGGGCCCAGCATACTGGTGACATGGTGTCCTGGGGGAAGACCCTCACCCCGTCCCTCTCCCAGGGGGAGAGGGGAGGGTGCACAGCGCCTTCACGGCCTCCGCGGGGTTGCTCGCCTCCAGCACCGCCGAGATGACCGCGAAGCCCGCTGCCTCCCCGAGCAGCGAGGCCCGCTCCGGTGTGATGCCTCCGAGCGCCAGGGCGGGGCAGGGCAGGGCCGCCGCCAGCATCCGGAAGCCCTCGGGCCCCAGCGTGGGCCGCGTGTCCTCTGGTTTCGAACCCGGCGAGAACACCGGGCTCACCAGCGCCAGATCCGCGCCCACGGCCCGGCGTGCTTCCTGTTCGTCGTGCACCGCCACGCTCACCTGCCGCCCCGGGGGCAGGTGCGGACGGACATCCTCCGGTGTCAGGCCCGCCGCCGGCAGGTGCAGGTGCGCTCCCACCAACAGGGCCACGTCCAACCGGCCATTGACGTAGAGCGGATTGCCTCGCGCCCGGCACAGCCCGGCCAGCAGCCGGGCCTCCTCCAGGAACTGGCGCGCGGTGGCCTCCGGGTGCCGGTGCTGCACGGCCACCTGGGGCCCCACCTCCAGCGCCCGCTCCAGCGCGGACAACAGCCGCTCCCGGGGCAGGCGCCAGTCGGTGATGACCATCACCCTCGGTACCACTACTCGACGAGCCCCTCGAGCGGGCTCGACGCCGACGCGTACGCCTTGCGCGGAATCCGGCCGGACAGGAAGGCCTCGCGGCCCGCTTCGATGGCCAGCTTCATGGCGCGCGCCATGCGCACCGGATCCTTCGCGCCCGCGATGGCCGTGTTCATCAGCACCGCGTCCACGCCCAGCTCCATGGCGATGGCCGCGTCCGACGCCGTGCCCACGCCCGCGTCCACGATCACCGGCACCTTCACCGTCTCGCGGATGAGGCGGATGTTGTGCGGGTTGCGGATGCCCAGCCCCGAGCCGATCGGCGCCGCCAGCGGCATCACCGCCGCGCACCCCACGTCCTCCAGCTTGCGCGCGGTGATGGGGTCATCCGACGTGTAGGGCAGCACCGTGAAGCCCTCCTTCACCAGGATGCGCGCCGCCTTCAGCGTCTCCTCCACATCCGGGTAGAGCGTCTTCTCGTCGCCCAGCACCTCCAGCTTCACCCACTTGCTCATGCCCAGCTCCTCGGCGAGCCGGCAGGTGCGCACCGCGTCGTCCGCCGTGTAGCAGAGCGCCGTGTTCGGCAGCAGCCGCATGCGCGAGCGGTCGATCCAGTTCATCAGCGAGGCCTCGCCCTTCGCCGCCAGGTCCAACCGCCTCACCGCCACCGTCACCATCTCCGCGCCCGAGGCCTCGTGGCACCGCTTCATCACCTCGTGGCTGGGGTACTTCCCCGTGCCCACGATGAGGCGCGACTGGAAGGTCACTCCCGCGATCACCAGGGGTTTGTCCTGCACGCTCATTGTCCGCTCCTCTATCCGCCACCGACGAAGGTGACGATCTCCACGCGATCCTGCGGCGACAGCTGGTACTCGGGGTGGCGCGCGCGGCGGACCACCTCCGCGTTCACCTCCACCGCCACCCCGGGGCCTCCCACCTCCAACGAGGCGAGCAGCGCCGCCAGGGTCATTCCCTCGGGGACTTCTCGTGCCTGTCCGTTGATCCAGATCGTCACGGCTCGACGCTCCTGCTGCTGGCGCCCGACGCACTACAGGCGCGTCCGCGTGCTGTCAACGCGCACTCCGGGCATCACCCCTGGCTATACTCCTGGGCATGTTCACCGTCCGAAGCAGGCTCGTGGCCAGTGCCCTGGTGCTGACGCTGGGACTCCCGGCCACCGCCGCCGAGCCCTCCCGCACCGCGGATGCCCCCACGCGCGCGGCCGGCCTCCATGGCCACCGGTATGCCTTCGTCGCTGGTGGGGTTCTGCTCCTCGGGGGCGCGGGCTTCGGCTATCTCGCCCAGGGCGAGGCCAACCGGGCCCGCACGCTCTCCTCGGCGCGTGAGTCCGGCGCCGCGCTCGACAGGGCCCGCGCCAACGCCGCCACCGCCAACGTGCTCTATGCCGTGGCGGGGGCGGCCGTCCTCTATGGCCTGGTCCTGGAGCTGCTGCCGGAGCCCGCCGCGGAGACGGCGAGCCTCACGTTCCACTTCTGAGTCACTGCTTCCGGGGCAAGGTGATGGCCGGGGAAGGCCCAGAGGACCCTTGCCCGGCCCGGGGTTCTCACGCTCTGATTCGCCCCCCATGCCGGCCTCCGCTCCCCACGAGACCCTTCCTCCGTCCGCGCAGCGCCCGCTCACCCTCCAGGACGTCAAGACGCTCGGACTGGCGGCGCTGGGTGGCGCGCTGGAGTTCTACGACTTCATCATCTTCGTGTTCTTCACCGCGGTGATCGGGCAGCTCTTCTTCCCGCCCGACACGTCCGAGTGGTTGCGCCAGCTGCAGTCGTTCGGCCTGTTCGCGGCCGCCTACCTGGCGCGCCCGCTGGGCGGCATCGTCATGGCGCACTTCGGAGACCGCAGTGGCCGCAAGCGCATGTTCGCGCTGAGCGTCTTCATGATGGCGGTGCCCACGCTGCTGATCGGCTGCCTGCCCACCTACGCCACCGCCGGTTACGCGGCGCCGCTGGCCCTGCTGGTGCTGCGCATGATGCAGGGCGCGGCGGTGGGCGGTGAGGTGCCGGGCGCCTGGGTGTTCGTCTCCGAGCACGTGCCCGAGCACCGCGTCGGCTTCGCCTGCGGCACGCTCACCGCCGGCCTCACGTTCGGCATCCTGATCGGCTCGCTGGTGGCCACGGCGATCAACAAGATCTACACCCCCGAGGCGGTGCGGGACTTCGCCTGGCGCCTGCCCTTCCTGGTGGGAGGCGTGTTCGGCTTCTTCGCCGTGTTCCTGCGCCGCTGGCTGGCGGAGACCCCGGTGTTCTTGGAGATGCGCCAGCGCAAGGCCCTGGTGCGGGAGCTGCCGCTCAAGGCCGTGCTGCGGGGCCATGGCGTCTCGGTGGCCGTGTCCATGCTGCTCACCTGGGTGCTCACCGCCGGCATCGTGGTGGTGATCCTCATGACGCCCACGCTGGTGCAGAAGCTGTACGGCATCGCCCCGGCCCAGGCGCTGGAGGCCAACAGCGTGGCCACCCTGAGCCTCACCGCCGGGTGTGTCGTCTTCGGCCTGCTCGCGGATCGCTTCGGCGCCGGGTGGATGCTGGGCATCGGGACGCTCGGCCTGCTGGCGGCGACGTACGGGCTCTACCTCGGCGTGGGCGCGGCGCCGGAGCACCTCGTGCCCCTGTACGCGCTGGCGGGCTTCTGCGTGGGCGTGGTGGGCGTGGTGCCCACGGTGATGGTGCGCGCCTTCCCCGCGGCGGTCCGGTTCTCGGGACTCTCGTTTTCCTACAATGTCTCCTACGCCATCTTCGGCGGCCTGACGCCCCTGGCGGTCACCTTGATGATGAAGGAGCAGCCCCTGGCGCCCGCGCATTACGTGGCGGGGGTGTGCGCGATGGGGTTCCTGGTGGCGCTCTACCTGCTGAGCGCGGGCCGCACCCGTTTCGCCTCGCTGAGCGCCTCGTAACGCACGGTTGCTCTCCCAGCGCTTGCGTGCACCGCATCACCGCCCCCACATCGAGGGCACCCGCTTCAGGGTGCGCCTGCCGCGCTCCGCGCAGCCTGTTCCGAGGAATTGAAGGGGACCGGTGCCGCCCCGGGCAGCTCGATGGCCTCCACCTGCTCCGCGCGTGGGCCCAGGGCGGGGATGATGAACCAGGGCACGTCGCGGAAGGCCTCCCGGGGGCGCAGCGCGGCGTCTGGCGAGAGGGTCACGAGCTGCCGCCGCTCGCCGCCCAGGTGGAACGTGACGCGCAACGTCTCCGGCACGCCCCGCGGTGAGACGAAGAAGGCCCAGCGATCCCTCGCGTAGCCGGTGCGGATGAACGCCACGCCCCTCACCACCGCGTTGCCGGTGGCCACGTCCAGCCGGTGTGCTCCCGGGGGCAGCTCCGGCGGGAGGGCGGGCGTGGAGAGATCGTACAGGCGCAGCGCCGAGCCGGCCGGCACCTCCAGCGGCGCGAAGGGCTCGGCGGCGGGCGAGGCCAGGTAGTGCCGGTAACCCTCGGCCCGGCCCCAGTCCAGCCGGGGGTTGCCCTTGTGCGCCATCCGGCCGCTCCAGAACATGAAGTTCAGGTGCTCGAACTGCTCGGGCGCGTCCCACTCCATGCGCAGCCAGACAATCGCCTTGTCCGGGAGCACCTTCGCCGCGGCGAGTCCCGCCTCCTTGGTGTGGGTGCGCTCGCCCAGGTCCCGCTTGGCGCTCCGCATCTTCAGGTGCGCGAGCACGGTGCGCGGGGCGAGGAAGTAGAGCGCGAGCGCGGTGCAGGCCACCCCCATCCCGAGCGTGAGGGACCGGCGCGCGCGGGCCACGAGCATCGGCAGGCCCACGAGGAGCGCGAACGCGAGCACGAGGCAGAGTCCCTCGAAGAAGCCGGGGACGCGCCGGGTCTGCTCGAGTGCCTCCGGCAGCTTCGCCCGGAGCGGCGCGAGGAAGGCCAGCCTGGGGAGCAGGAAGGGCGTGGAGAGCGCGCCCACGACGGCCGCCGCGAGCACGGGGCGGCGGAAGCTGTCGCGCAGGAGCAGGGCGAGGGCGCAGAACACCGCCGTCACCGCGCCCCAGGTGGTGGCCGGGACCTTCGCCGCCGCCAACGAGAGGATGAGCCAGGTGGGCCACAGCCACAGTGCCACGGCGAGGGTCTCGAGCTCGCGGGTGCGCAGGGCCCGGTAGAGGAGCCAGAGCCCGGCCAGCAGCGTCAGCGCCTCCGGGAAGGGCTCCAGGGTGCGCAGGTGGATCTCATTGAAGATCGCATCCAGCGGACGGATCCACATGACGATGGAGGGATTCCTTCGTGCCTCGTCCTCGAAGAGGTGGCTCCGGGTGACGTGCGACTCGATGGCCCACAGCTCGGGGTAGGCCTGCCGCGCATAGAGCGACCACGGGAGCGCCACGGCGGCCGCGCAGACGAGGAGCAGGGCGAGCTGACGCGGCCTCGGGCCCTGCGTGAGCCCGAGCAACCGGCCCGCGGCGAGCACCCCGGCCACGCCCACGGGGGTCAGCGCGAGGGTGCTCTTGCACAGGTAGCCGAGTCCCACGGCGACACCGGCGAGGGCCGCGAGGAGGAGCGAGTCACGCCGGATGGACGTGACGAGCAACACCATGGCCAGGGCGAGACAGCCGGCGAGCGTGGTGTCCGTCATGTCGCCGAACATGAAGCCCTGGACGAGCTCGTAGGTGAAGGGGAGGACGAGCAGGGTGCAGGCGGCGACGGTGGACCAGAAGCGTCCGGCCGTCCGGCGCATGAGGAAGAAGACGCCGAGCGCGGCGGCCACCATGCCGAGCACGGAGCCGAAGCGGGCCACCCCCGTGCTCACACCGAAGAGGCGCATGCCGAGCGCCGCGAACCACATGGAGCCGAGCGGCTTGTGGAGCCAGAGGCTCCCGTTGATCCAATCGTCGATGGCCGGGCGGTGGAAGGGCTCGGCGTAGACGTGGGGCCGCAGCGGGGTGTCCATCAGCCCGCGCGACACGGCGAGGTGCACGGCCTCATCCCAGTTGTGGATGCCGGGATGATCCAGGCCGGGCAGGAGCGCCACCAGGGCGGTGACGAGGATGGCGCTCACACAGAGCGGATCGGGAGGGGGCCGGCGCACGCGAAGGCCGGGGACATTACAGCACGGGGCCGAATTCATCTAACCTCACGGCATGCGCGTCTTCTCGAATTCGTGGGTGCTCGCCTGCGCACTGATGGCTTCCGGCTGTCTGTTCGCCGAGAACGCCGGGCCGGGCCATCCCTGCTCGGACGACTCCGAGTGCCCGGCCTCCTACCGCTGCGTGACGGTCTCCGCGGAGCAGCGCTCCTGCGAGGTGGTGTACCCGCCCGCCCCGCTGGAGACCGACGCGGGCTCCGCCGATGCCGGGCCCGTGCCCACCTGGTGCAAGGACATCCGCCCCCTCATGGCGGCCAGTTGCGTGGCCTCGTGCCACGGCGCGGACACCTCCGGCAGCAAACGCACGGACTTCCGGCTCGACCAGTACGCGGCCATCGGCGGGGTGAACGGGGCCCGGGACATGGCCGCCCGCATCAAGGCTCGCGCGGTGGATACGCAGACGATGCCGCCCACGGGCAGCCCCGCTCCCTCTACCGCCGAGCGGGAGCTGCTCCGGCAGTGGATCGCTGGCGGTACACCCCTCTGCGCGGACGGTGGTACTTAAGGGCTCTTCTATGAAGCGCATCCTCCCGAGCCTGCGTCCGAGTCTCCTGGGCCTCTGTGCCGTGATGGCCACCGGCTGCACCATCGAGGCCCCCGATTTCTCCGGCAAGTCGTGCGAGTCCCTGGCCGACTGCCCCCGGCCCTACACCTGTGTCGCGGCACGTCCCGGCGCGGGGCGCACCTGCGAGGTGCTCAACGGGCCCGGCACCGCCGACCCCAACTCGGGGCCGGTGCCCACCTGGTGCCAGGACATCCAGCCCATCCTCGCGGCCAACTGCGTGTCCTCGTGCCACGGCGCCACCACGACGGGCAGCGGCCGCACGGACTTCCGGCTCGACCTGTACGAGGCGGATGGGGGCATCGCGGGGGCGAAGTGGATGGCGCCCCGCATCCACGCGCGCACCGTTGTCTTCCGCACCATGCCGCCCGCGGCGAGCCCCCAGCCCACCGAGGAACAGCGCGAGCTCATCGACCGCTGGGCCTCGGGCGGTGCGCCCTTCTGTGAGCCAGCGGGCAGCGACGGCGGCTCCTGACCCCGGGGGGGAGTGCCGCGGCCGGGGTGAATGCGGGGAAAGCCGCGAATTCTTCCCATTTTCAGCAGGCAGCCCGCCGGGCCCTCCGCCGATGGGCCTCTGCCCCTGTGCCGGTTTTCCGCTCCGACAAGCCCTGTGCACCCGCGATGCAGGTCACCAGTTTCCTGGCACACGCCGGGGAGCTTCCTCCCCTGGTGAGGAACGAAAGGAGCGGCACCATGCGTAAGCTCATGATGGCGGTGATGGCGGTGGCGGGACTCGGTTTGACGGTGGGCTGCCAGGATCGCAGCAAGGTCCAGAGCGAGCAGAAGGACGTGGCCGAGGCGCAGCGTGACGTGGCCGAGACGCGCCAGGAGTCGGCGCAGGATCTCGCCGAGGTGCGCCAGGACAGCCAGAAGGAGATGTCCGACGCCGAGAAGAACCTGGTGGAGGAGCAGCGCGAGCTGGCCGATGCCCAGCACAAGCAGATGGTTGACGGGGACGACCAGGCCACGGGTGGCAGCGGCACCACGATGAACAAGAACGACACCGCGGCCAACGTGAAGACCGAGGAGGTGGAGGGCACCATCCAGTCCGCCTCGGCCAACACCATCGCGATCATCGTCCCGGACAAGAACAACCAGGTGATGCGCTTCCAGGCCGACCAGCAGCTCAAGGTGATGAAGGACGACAAGCCGGTGGCCCTGAAGGATCTGAAGGCCGGTGACGAGGTCCGCGCCTCCTACTCGCTGGATCCGAACGGCAAGATGATGCTCAAGAGCATCGAGGTGGAGAAGATGAGCGCCCAGCACCCGGGCGTGAAGAACAAGTAGTCGCGCGCAACACGGTGGGACGCGGCCTCCGCCTCCGGGCGGGGGCCGTCGTCCATCCCGAGTCCCATTCCGGAGTTTCTTGTCGTGACGGACGGGAAGCCCGAGACTGCGGCCATGGCTCTCAAGACGGGTGACGTGCTCGAGCTCCACCAGCGTTGGTGCATCGCGGATTCGCACGCGGACTCGCTGATGTGGAACAGGGATCTCTGCGAGCGCTCCTCGGAGGGACACGTGGACTTTCCCCGCCTGCGCGAGGTGGGGATGAAGCTGCAGTGCTTCACCATCGTGACGCGGGGCTTTCCCTTCATCGGGGGCTTCGAGGCCTTCGCCGTCTGGCGGGGCTGGCCGCGCGAGGCCCGGGAGAGCGAGTGGACACGCGCGGTGTGGCAGGTGGACCGGTTGGCGGAGTTCTGCCGCCGCTCCGAGGGGCAGGTGCGCATCACCACCACGGGGCGTGCGCTGGAGGAGAACCTCGCCCAGGGGCGGCTGTCGGCGGTGCTCGGCATCGAGGGCGCGCACGCCATCGAGGGCCAGGTGGAGCGCGTGGCGGAGCTGTACCAGCGGGGCGTGCGCTTCATGGGCCTCACGCACCTGTCCAACAACGAGGCGGGGGGCTCGTCCTTCCCGCTGATGGGAAACCGGCCGCTGTCGCCGCTGGGCCACGCGGTGCTGGAGGAGATGGCGCGGGTGGGCATGAGCGTGGACGTGGCCCATGCCTCCGAGCGGACGCTGGAGGACATCCTGGCGCACCCCACGGCGCGCATCTTCTCCTCGCACACGGGGGTGCGCGGGGCGGGAGGCGGGTGGCGCAACCTGTCGGACGAGGTGCTGCGCAAGATCGCCGGGCGGGGTGGGGTGGTGGGCATCATCCTGGCCCCGGTGTACCTGGGCGGAGACGCCATCGACGATGTGGTGCGGCACATCGAGCACGCCCTGGGGGTGATGGGGGAGGAGGGGGTGGGGATCGGCTCGGACTATGACGGCATGGTGGCCCTGCCCAAGGGCATCCGCGACGTGACGGACCTGCCCAAGCTCACCGAGGCCCTGCTGCGCCGCCATCCGGAGGCCCTGGTGGAGCGAATCCTCGGGGGCAACTTCCGGAGGTACTTCCGCGAGACGCTCGGGGAGTGACACGGGTTGACCGGGCCCCCGGCGCCTGGAATCGTCCGGCGCCGTGATGACACGCTCTTCCGTCCTGTTCTCGTTGATGATCGGCTCCCTCCTGCTGTCCGCCTGTGGCGTCAAGGCCGGCGACGCTTGCTCGGGAGGTGGCTACACCTGTGCCTCCGAGGAGCAGGCACTGGAGTGCCGTGACAAGGTCTGGCGCGCGCTGCCGTGCCGGGGGGCCTCGGGGTGCGGCGAGTCCGGGACCGAGATTCTCTGTGACATGAATGGCAACGGGGCCGGGGATGCGTGCGCGGCGTCCGCCGAGGGCCGCGGGCTGTGCACGGCCGACGGCAAGGCCCGGCTGGAGTGCCGCATGGGCGTGCTCGTCCAGGTGAGCACGTGCAGCTCGTGCGTCATGGACGACACCCACGTCACCTGCAATCCGTGACGGGTGGGGCTCAAGAGCTATCGATAAATCCCGGGGATGGGCAAGGCGGGTGATCCAGAAATGGGTAGGAGCAGCGCGGCCCGACTCCTGAGGTTCGGGCGCAGGAGTTACTGATGAAGTAGGTAGAGGGGGTGAAGAAGAGAGAGCC
>NZ_DASUNC010000001.1:0-25639 GCF_036277355.1 Archangium sp. | reverse complement strand
GAGGCGGAGTGCAGCGGGCAACGGGGGGTATTGGGCCTGCTCACCCAGGGGCTGCTGGGGGAGGGCGGTATCGCCAGCAAGGACCTCACTGAAAGCGTCATCTCACGCCCGGGCAACACGCTCCAGTCCATGAAGGCCCTCGGCTACCGCGCGGACACCACGTGCCTGGAGGAGGGGCGGAGGGTGGTGAGATTGGCCGTGGTGCAGCAATCACAGAACAATGGCGGCACGCCCTGGACGCCCGCGGGGGCGGTGCTGGTGGGACCGAAGGGCGAGGAGTGGAAGGTGCTGCGCGTGTGGACGCAGGAATCCCTTGCTCCGGGCGAGAAGCTCAGCGTGGGGGTGGAGGTGGAGATGACGGAAGAGGCGGCGCGCGGCACCTTCACCCTGAAGTGGTGGGGCCAGGACGCAGGCCGCGGGAGCGAGTCCTTCGACGGCGTGACCTTTCCGTAAGGGAACGCTTCACCCTGCCCACGCGGGCCTCTGCGAGGCTCTCCAGGTTCACTTCCTGATTCCCCTTTGAATCACCCGCCGCCGGGTTTGTCCCGCTTGCTACCCTTGCGTCTGCCAGGTGCGGCGCGTTCCGTGCGCGGCCGGCTGCGCTTGACTGGCGGGGCCGGGCGGGCTGCTCCTGGTGGCCCCGCCTCCTCCCCGGCAGGGTCCAGGGCCCACGTTCCCTCCTCCCAGCGTTTCAACGCCTCGGATGCTTCAAATGGGACCAGTCCCTTGCCTTTCGCGGCTTCCTCCAGGACCGCCTTGGCTTCCGCCGTGCGATGGCGCAACAGCAGCGCGGCCGCCGACACCCGCACGTCCATCCGCGGATGCGTGAAGAGCACCGCGAGCGCATCCCGTCCGGTGCCACCATGAGCCCGCAGTTTGTCAAACACGGCCAGGTACTGATCAACGTGCTTGTTCGCGGTCTTGGAGTCACCCCGCCAGGCTGCCTCGGTTTCCGCCTGCACATGCCGCGCGAACTCCGCCACGAGACCTTGCAAATCAATCATGGCCAAATGCCGTTTCTGACGTTCTGACCGTTCACCGTGCTGCGCCGCCTCGACTGCGTGCTCAAGCGAATGCCTCCGCGAGGCACTCTAGTCTCATTTCCAGATTCCCTTTTGAATCACCCGCCGGGTTTGTCCCGCTTGCTCCCCCTCCGTCGGTCAGGTGCGGCGCGTTCCGTGCGCGGCCGGCTGCGCTTGACTGGCGGGGCCGGGTAGGCTGCTCCTGGTGGCCCCGCCTCATCCCCGGCGGGGTCCAGGGCCCATGTGCCCTCTTCCCAGCGTTTCAACGCCTCGGATGCTTCAAACGGGACCAGTCCCTTGCCTTTCGCTGCTTCCTCCAAGACCGCCTTGGCTTCCGCCGTGCGATGGCGCAACAGCAGCGCGGCCGCCGACACCCGCACGTCCATCCGCGGATGCGTGAAGAGCACCGCGAGCGCATCCCGTCCCGCATCCCCACTGGCGCGCAGTTGCATGAATGCGGCGATGGCTTTCTTCGCGTGTTTGTTTCCGAGCTTCGCATCACCTCCCATGATCTGCTCGGTTTGAGCCTGGACGTGATAGGCGAACTCCTCAACGAGCTTCTCGAAAGCTTTCACCCTACACCGGTCCTGAGATTTCCCCGGAGTTTCCGACGCGGAGGTGGTTCCATGGAGGGGCGGGGGCGCGTGGCCCTACTCGGCGCCTGGGGGCCCGAGTTCTTCTGGAAGAGGCGTCCTGAGAAGACTCAGCCCTCTCGGCAATGGGATGACCTGGAACCCCTGGCCCGCGATGCTGACGAGTTCTCCGTCGGCCGCCTTTCCACTGGATAGCCACGCATCAGCATCCTTCCGGGTCGCGAACGTATGAGAAACCTTGACCTCGAATGAGGGGTCGAAGAATTCTTGATAATAATTGAGGAAGTCGTCCAGCTTCTTGATGCGCCGGATGTAGAGAAGCGAAATCGCGGCCAGCTGGAGGGTCGCCTCCTCTTTCGAGCCCTCCTGATACCGCTTGCTCGCGGCGTCCAGGATTCCAAGGGCCTCGTCCATTTCAAAATCCTCGAGATGTGCCACGTCAGCACCGAGCCTTTACTGGCTTGGAGAAGCATTTGACCCGTAGCGCCATTGGTTTCATGTCCGTCCGCTCCCAGCTCCTGCCAGGCAACGTCATCATGGGGGAGGGAACGTGGCAGACCCCGTCCGGGGCGGCAAGCTCCGGGTTCGCCGTCATCCCGGGGAGCAGCCGAGGACACGGGCTCATGGGCGCGATGACTCAATGGAATCAGCCCGCGCCGCTCTCCCGAGGTAGGATGTGGCCATGAGTGAGCCCAACCTCTCCGCGTTCATCTGGTCCGTCGCGGACCTGCTGCGCGGTGACTACAAGCAGTCCGAATACGGCAAGGTCATCCTCCCGTTCACCGTGCTGCGCCGCCTCGACTGCGTGCTCGAGGCGACCAAGCCCGCCGTCCTCGCGGAGAAGCTGCTGCGCGAGAAGGCCGGGCTCAACCCCGAGCCCTTCCTGCTCAAGAAGTCCGGCCAGCACTTCTTCAACACGTCGCCGCTCGACCTGAAGAAGCTCATGGGCGACCCGGACAACATCGGCGAGAACCTCCGCGATTACGTGGTGGGCTTCTCGCCCGCGGTGCGCGACATCTTCGAGCGCTTCGAGTTCCACACGCAGATCGACCGGCTCGCGAAGGCCGGACTGCTGTACCTGGTCACCGAGAAGTTCGCGCACATCGACCTGCACCCCAAGCTCGTGAGCAACGCGCAGATGGGGCTCGTCTTCGAGGAGCTCATCCGCAAGTTCGCCGAGCTCTCGAACGAGACCGCCGGAGAGCACTTCACGCCCCGCGAAGTCATCCGGCTCATGGTCAACCTCCTCTTCTTCGAGGACGATGACGCGCTCACGAAGCCGGGCGTCGTGCGCTCCATCTATGACCCGACGGCCGGCACGGGCGGCATGTTGAGCGTGGCCGGCGAGCACCTGGCCGGCGTGAACCCCGGGGCCCGGCTCGTCATGTACGGCCAGGAGCTCAACCCCGAGTCGTACGCCATCTGCAAGGCGGACATGCTCATCAAGGGGCAGGACATCGCCAACATCAAGTTCGGCAACACGCTCTCGGCGGACGGGCTGGTGGGCAAGCACTTCGACTACATGCTCTCGAACCCCCCGTTCGGCGTGGAGTGGAAGAAGATCGAGAAGGAGGTCCGCAAGGAAGCCGAGCAGCTCGGCTACGACGGCCGCTTCGGCCCCGGCCTGCCGCGTGTGAGCGATGGCTCGCTGCTCTTCCTCCTGCACCTGGTCTCGAAGATGCGCCCGGCCAAGGATGGGGGCAGCCGCTTCGGCATCGTCCTCAACGGCTCGCCGCTCTTCACCGGCGGGGCGGGCTCGGGCGAGAGCGAGATCCGCCGCTACATGCTGGAGAACGACCTGGTGGAGGCCATCATCGCCCTGCCCACGGACATGTTCTACAACACGGGCATCAGCACCTACGTGTGGATCGTGAGCAACCGCAAGCCCGCTCAACGCAAGGGCAAGGTGCAGCTCATCGACGCGGGCGGCTTCTTCCAGAAGATGCGCAAGAGCCTCGGCAGCAAGCGCAAGGAGCTGAGCCCCGATCACATTGATGACATCACGCGCATCTTCGGCGATTTCAAGAAGGTGACGCGGAAGGGCGTGCCCATCAGCCGCATCTTCAAGAACGAGGACTTCGGTTACCGCACCATCACGGTCGAGCGCCCCGAGCGTGACGACAAGGGCAACCGGGTGTTGGGCACGAAGGGCAAGTGCAAGGGCAAGCCCGTGGCGGACGCGAACCTGCGCGACACGGAGAATGTCCCGCTCTCCGAGGACGTGGAGGCGTACTTCCAGCGCGAGGTGTTGCCCCATGCGCCGGATGCCTGGATCGACCACGAGAAGACGAAGGTGGGTTACGAGATTCCCTTCAATCGGCACTTCTACGTCTTCAAGCCGCCGCGCCCGCTCGCGGAGATCGACAAGGACCTGAAGGGCGTCACCGACCGCATCCTGTCGATGATCGGAGGGCTCTCGCAATGAGCTTCCCTCGCTACCCGCAGTACAAGGACAGCGGCGTTGAATGGCTGGGCGAGGTGCCAGCGCATTGGACGGTCGTCGAACTCAAGCACATTGCCGATGTCAATACCGGTATGGCCAAAGGGAAAGATCATGCCGGACGGAGCACCATCGCAGTGCCATATCTGCGAGTCGCCAATGTGCAGAATGGCTACTTGGACCTGGATGATGTCGCGCTGATGGAGATCCCTGTAGCCGACCTGGCACGCTATTCGCTCAAGCCCGGCGATGTGTTGATGAATGAAGGCGGGGATTTCGACAAACTTGGTCGAGGCTGCGTGTGGAATGGGCAAATCGACCCTTGCATCACGCAGAATCATGTATTCGCAGTGCGTCCGCGCGGCGTCCGTTCCGAATGGCTGAGCGCAATCACTGGATCCGGTTACGCACAATTCTACTTCAAAACACGCGCCAAGCAGAGCACGAATCTCGCATCTATTTCATCTACGAATCTGATGGAACTTCCGGTTGTTCTTCCGCCACCTGAAGAGCAAACCGCTATCGTCACATTCCTGGAGCGTGAGACCGCCAAGATCGACGCACTGGTGGCTGAGCAGCAGCGGTTGATTGTTCTGCTGAAGGAGAAGCGCCAAGCAATCATCTCCCACGCCGTCACGCAGGGACTGAGTCCCAACGTGCCCAAGAAACCCTCCAACGTGGAATGGCTGGGCGAGGTACCCGCGCACTGGAAGATACGGAGAGTTTCGTCTTTGAGCACCAAGATAACGAACGGGTACGTTGGGCCAACCCGCGATATCTTTGTTGATGATGGAATTCGATACTTGCAGTCGCTTCACATCAAGGACAACAAGATCCGCTTCGATGTGCCCTATTTTGTTTCAGCGGAGTGGAGTCGCCAACACTCCAAGTCAATCTTGGAGGCTGGCGATGTTCTTGTTGTTCAGACTGGAGACATAGGGCAAGCCGCAGTCGTGACTGATGAGTTTGCTGGATGTAACTGTCATGCTCTAATTATTGTATCACCTGTCCGTGAGGTTGTTGAGGGGGCCTGGATCGCCTTGGTTATGAAGGCGGAGTATGGGCTTCAGTCTTTGCTCTCGATTCAAACTGGGGCGCTGCATCCCCACCTCAATTGTGGCGATGTAAAGGATGTTTCTATCCCTTTGCCCCCGCTGGTTGAGCAACGGCAGATCATTGAGAAGGTTGGCGAGCAGACTCGTTCGTTAGACGCCTTGATCTTGGAAGCTGAGCGTGCCATCGAACTCCTCCAAGAGCGCCGTGCTGCACTGATCTCCGCCGCTGTCACCGGCCAGATCGACGTTCGCGCCATCGCCAACAGGGCCGCCGCGTGAGCCTCCACAAGGAAATCAGCTTCGAGTCAGAGATCTGCGCTCATCTCGCGGCCCATGGATGGCTCTACTACAAGGGCGACGCCGCCGACTACGACCAGGCTCGGGCGCTCTTCCCCCCTGACGTGCTGGCCTGGGTGCAGGCCACGCAGCCCAAGGCGTGGGAGACGCTGACGAAGAACCACGGTGGCAAGGCCGAGGAGACGCTGCTCAATCGCCTGCGAGACCAGCTCGACCAACGTGGCACGCTCGACGTGCTGCGCCATGGCATCGAGCTGCTGGGCCTCAAGCAGCCGCTCAAGCTGGCCGAGTTCAAGCCCGTGCTCGCCATCAACCCCGACATCCTCGCCCGCTACGAGGCCAACCGGCTGCGCGTGGTGCGGCAGGTGCGCTACTCCGTCCACAACGAGAACTGCATCGACCTGGTGCTCTTCCTCAACGGCGTGCCGGTGGCCACCGCCGAGCTGAAGATCGACTTCACCCAGAGCATCACGGACGCCATCGACCAGTACCGCTTCGACCGGCTGCCGCACCCCAAGGGGCAGGCCGCCGAGCCGCTGCTCTCCTTCCCCCATGGCGCGCTGGTGCACTTCGCGGTGAGCAACAGCGAAGTCCACATGGTCACGCGGCTCCAGGGGCCGGACACCGTCTTCCTGCCCTTCAACCAGGGCAACGACGGCGGCGCGGGCAACCCCGTGAACCCCACCGGCGGCCACCGCACCGCGTACCTGTGGGAGCAGATCTGGGCGCGCGAGAGCTGGCTGGAGATCCTCGGGCGCTACCTCATCGCCCAGCGCGACAAGAAGAAGCAGATCTCCCGCGTCATCTTCCCGCGCTACCACCAGCTGGACGTCACCCGGAGGCTCCAGGCCGCCGTGCTCGCGGATGCGCCCGGCACGAAGTACCTCGTCCAGCACTCGGCCGGGTCGGGGAAGACGAACTCCATCGCGTGGACGGCGCACTTCCTGGCCGAGCTGCACGACGCCCAGCACCAGAAGGTGTTCGACACGGTGGTGGTCGTCTCCGACCGCACCGTCATCGACTCCCAGCTTCAAGAGGCCATCTTCGACTTCGAGCGCACCACCGGTGTGGTGGAGAAGATCACCGGCGAGGACGGCAGCAAGAGCGCGAAGCTCGCCCAGGCGCTCTCGGGCGGCAAGAAGATCGTCGTCTGCACCCTCCAGACGTTCCCCTTCGCCATCGAGGAAGTGCGCCGGCTGGCCGCGGCGCAGCACAAGCGCTTCGCGGTCATCGCCGACGAGGCCCACAGCTCGCAGACCGGCGAGGCCGCCTCCAAGCTCAAGGCCGTCCTCTCCCCGGAGGAGCTGGCCGCGTTCAACGATGGCGGCGAGGTGAGCAGTGAAGACGTCCTGGCCTCGCAGATGGCGTCACGCGCCGATGATTCACGCATCACGTTCGTCGCGTTCACGGCCACGCCGAAGCCCAAGACGCTGGAGCTGTTCGGCACCCGGCCGGACCCGTCGCGCAAGCCCGCGCCCGACAACATCCCCACGCCGTTCCACGTCTACTCCATGCGCCAGGCCATCGAGGAGAAGTTCATCCTCGACGTGCTGAGGAACTACACGCCGTACGGCCTCGCCTTCAGGCTCGCCCACGAGGGCAAGGAGCTGGACGAGAAGCAGGTGGAGAAGAGCGCCGCGCTGAAGAAGCTCATGGGCTGGGTGCGGCTCCACCCCTACAACATCGCCCAGAAGGTGCGAATCGTGGTGGAGCACTACCGCGCGCACGTCGCCCCGCTGCTCGAGGGCCAGGCCAAGGCGATGGTCGTCGTGGCCAGCCGGCTCGAGGCCGTGCGCTGGAAGCTCGCCATGGAGAAGTACATCCAGGAGAGGGGCTATCTGCTGGGCACGCTCGTGGCGTTCTCCGGCGAGGTCCTCGACGAGGAGTCCGGCCCGGAGCCCTTCACGGAGCACAGCCGGACGCTGAACCCCGGCCTGAAGGGCCGCGATATCCGCGAGGCCTTCAAGGGCGGCGAGTACCAGGTGCTGCTCGTCGCCAACAAGTTCCAGACGGGCTTCGATCAGCCGCTGCTGTGCGGCATGTACGTGGACAAGCGTCTGGCGGGGATCCAGGCGGTGCAGACGCTCTCGCGGCTGAACCGGGCGCACCCGGGCAAGGACACGACGTACGTGCTCGACTTCGCCAACGACCCGGCCGAGGTCCTCGCGGCCTTCAAGACGTACTACACGACGGCGGAGCTCGCGGCCACGACGGACCCGAACCTCGTATTCGACCTGCGCGCGAAGCTCGACGCCTCCGGCCACTACGACGACTTCGAGGTGGACCGGGTGGTGGGCGTGGAGCTGAACCCCCAGGCGAAGCAGAGCGACCTGATCAAGGCCCTCGAGCCGGTGGTGGACCGGCTGACGAGGCGATTCAAGGCCGCGCAGGCGGCGCTCTCGGCCGCGACCGCGGCGTCCAACACCCAGGCCAGCCGGGACGCCAAGGCCGAGCTCGATGCCCTCGTCCTCTTCAAGTCGGACATGGGCGCGTACCTGCGCCTCTACACGTTCCTCTCGCAGATCTTCGATTACGCCAGCACCGCCATCGAGAAGCGGGCCCTCTTCTACAAGCGCCTGCTACCGCTGCTCGAGTTCGGACGCGAGCGCGAGGCGATCGATCTCTCGAAGGTCAAGCTCACGCACCACACGCTGAAGCAGCAGGGCAAGGCCCCGATGCTGCTCGCGGCGGGGGAGAAGCCGCTGCTCTATCCCCTCATCGAGACGGGCGGCGGCAGCGTGCAGGAGAAGGAGCGCGCCCGGCTCCATGACATCATCGAGAAGGTGAACACGCTGTTCGAGGGCGAGCTGTCGGAGCAGGACAAGCTCGTCTACGTGAATGACGTCCTGATGGGGAAGCTGCTGGAGTCCGAAACGCTGGTGCAGCAGGCGGCGAACAACACCCAGGAGCAGTTCGCCAACTCGCCGGATCTCCAGAGCGAAATCATGAACGCCATCATGGAGGCGCTCGACGCGCACACGCAGATGAGCAAGCAGGCGTTGGAGTCCGAAGCCGTCCGGAGCGGCATCAAGGACATCCTGCTCCACCACGCGCGGCTCTGGGAGGCCCTTCGGGCCAAGGCGCGCGCGGGGCGGACTTCCGGGTAGGCCTCGCCGAGGTGCAGCATGTCCACTCGTGGTTTCCAGGCCCTCCTGCTCGCGAGCTGTCTCATGGCCAGCATGGGCGCGGCCAGCGCGGAGTCGAGACGGGTGAGGGTGACGCTCTCGGCCGAAACGCATTCACGAGCCGAAGCCCTCAGCCCCCGCCTGGAGGACTGGAAGGAGGGCGTGCTCGCCCTGCGTGTGGTGGATCCCGGCCGTCTGGTGGTGAATGCGGGTGGAGAAGTCATCGCCGCGGCGGCGCTCGGTTGGGGCGAGGACCAGCGACTGCGGGTGGACTCGCTCGAGGCCTACCGGCCCGAGGTCCTGCCGCGGGTCGTCAACCGCGAGCGCGGACGGGAGGAGGTGGAGGTAGACGTCCCGGAGGGAGTGGGCGCCGGCGAGTACCTCACCCTCACTTATGAATGGGACTGGAAGCACGCGGGGGAGCCCGCCCTGGAGCGCACCTGGCGCCTCCCCCCCACGGAGGAGATTCCGCCAGAGTGGCTGGAGGACGAACCGTCCGAGCCCGAGCAGGAGGACACGCTCGGGGACGAGCCCGGCGCGCAGGCCATCCTCTCGTCCGAACTGGCTCCCATCCCCGTTCAAGTGGACCCGGCTCGGCCCGAGCTGCTCTGGGTTCCCCGGTACGCCTCGCGTGAGGACATCGCCTCGCGGCTCTTCGGGGATGCCGCGGCGGCGGGCGCTTTCGACCTCGAGCCCCGAGCGCCCCCCTCCAACGCCGAGGAAGGCCTCCACGTCTGCGTGCGCGTGCGCCACCCGCAGGCGCTCGTGCCCCAGGTGCTCGCCACCCTGCGCCACGCCCTGGATGCACAACTGGAGGCGGATGTCGCGTGGAGCCGCTCGCAGCTCTCGGCGGCCCCCCTGGACAGGGCCGGTTCCGCCGCGCTCGTGGAACGCTGCCTGCGATGGGCTCAACGCTCGGACATTCTGGACGGGGCCGGGCAGAGCTACTTCGACCGGTACCTCCAGGCGCTCGAGCCCTTGAAGGACGAGTCGCGGCGCGGGCTCATCCTCGGAGAAGCCGCCGAGCCCCTGCTCAAGGCCATCGCCCTGCGCTCCAAACGCTTCAAGGCGGGCTACCGCGTCACGGATGGCTCGCCCGTCCTCGCCCCGGGCAGCGTGGTGGGCCGCTTCTATTTCGCCGATGGTTCCAGCGTCCAGGTGCGCACCCTGCTGCTGCTCACCGAGGAGACGTCCCTGGAGCGTGCGGAGCTGCGCGTGCGCAACGCTCCTCGTGGAGGCCCGCGCGTCATCATCCCCGGGGAGGACGGGCGGTGGCGGGGCTACAGCGCCGAATTCAACACCGTTGCTGGCGTTCCCGACCCGCTCGAGGACCCCGAGGGCACTGCCTCCTGGTACTACCCAGGCACGCTCCTCATTCGACCGGGAGACTGGCGGCCGGGGCTGGGAGGCGGTACGGGCGAGTTGGCGGCCTTGCGACGAGAGCTGCTCCAGACAGCCCTCGCCACGGCGACACCTCGAGCGCCCCAGCCCCTTGTCTCCCTCGAGCACGACGTGCTCGCCCTGCTCACCCCGGGCGAGCGGCTGGGCATCTTCAACACCCTCCTTACAGGCCATGCGCTCACCTCCGACATGAAAGAGGAGGCAGTGCACCTGCTCGCGCGTGTGGTGGTGTCCACTCCTGACCGGGAGTTTCCACCTCTCGAGCGCAAGCTCACCTCGAGTGGGGTACTGGAGAAGCTGCTCGGCAGCAACGCGCCGGACAGCAAGGTGTTGTTGGGGCAAGCCTTCACCCAGAAGGCGCTCGCCTCGTTTCCCCTCGTGCTGGACCTGCTCGAGTCCCTGCCCACCTTTCACCTGGGCCGTGAGGGCGAGAGGACATACCTGCTCAACGTCCCCTCTGGGCTGGTGTCCACGATGTTGGTGGCGCCGGAGGCGTGGGAGGAGCAGCAGGGGGTGCGCCTGGGCGCCGAACCCGCTCTGCCCGGAGAAGCGGTGGGGCCCTCCAGGCGCATGGCCCTGTACTTCCAACCGGTGCGGCAGGAATTCCAGGCGCGCTACCTGTCCTCGGTGGACGAGGCGCCGCGCAGCCGGGCTCTGCACCCGCTGGAATGGGTGCGGGTGGAAGTGCACGGGCCACAACCGCGCACGCACCTGATGACGGCCATGGAGCTGGCCCTGCTCGCTTCCACGCCGGACACGGCACTGGTGGGGTCGGCGGTGAGCCGCATCAGCGAGATGCACCTGGTGTATGGCGCCGTTTCTGGCCTGACGCGGGCGCCGCTGTTGACAGGAGTGCCAGCCACAGCCGCTCGAGGCGGCACGTTGGCGGCGTCACGCGGAGCGGCGGTGCGCCTGTTCGTGGGCCGCATCTCGTTGGTGGCGGCTCTGGCGGTGGTGGACACGCACCGGGACGAGCTGTCGCGGACGCCCGAAGGCCGAGACTTTCTCGCAGTGCATGACCTGGCCATGGTGGTGCTCGCTGGCCGGGACATCTCCAAGCTCGCCACCTCGGGCATGGGACGCGAGCTGGTCCACCGGGGAGGGCTGGCGTTGAGCGCGGCTGGCGCCCGGGCCTCGTCCGGACTGCATGAGTCGGTGGAGTCCGTCCAGGCCCTGGTGAAAACGCTGGAGCGGATGCTCGCCGAGGGCAGGGCGGTTGCGACAACAGAAGGACTGCGGTTTTCCCTTCCTGGCGGCGCCGAGGTCTTCAAGCAGGCCTTCTTCGCCATCCGCGGGGAGATGGCCGCCGCACGGGCCCTCGGTGGCATCCGCGGCGCGGGGCTCGCCGCAGAGGTGGCCGAGAAGACGCTGGAGGCGCTCAAGCAACTGGCTGCGGAGAGCCAGGAAATGGGGCGTGCCTACAGCTCCGTGGCACGACGCGCGGCGGCCCTGCCCGCGGACAAGGCACACGCATATCTGTCCGCGGTGGAGTCACTGCGCACCACGGGTCACGGTGCGGCGAAACCTGCATTGGCCGAACTGCTGCGACATTCGGGATCACCGGGCCTGGCTGACCCGCTTGCCTTCTTGAAAGAGGCCAGGTGGCTCATCGGGCTCCAGGCACTAGACGCAGAGGCATTGAGTGTTCTGGCAAGAAAAGCCTGCACGGGTGGCGTGGACCTGGGCTGGCTGCGAGCCACGGGACTCGCCATGGAGGACCTCGACTTCATGGCCAGGGACAAGAAGACGCCTTGGAGGCTGTTCCAGCAGGCCGCAGCGGAACCGGGGAACTGGACCAGGCAACTGAAGGCGCGTGAACAACTCCGGGGAATCGCAGGGGAGATGCTGACAGAGCGGAATGCGCAGAAACTCTTTCCAGGCCATCGGCTGACGGGGCGGCAGGTGAAGCTGGAAGGGGGGCGAGTCATCGATCTCGAGTTGACTTCGACGGACCGCCTGAGAACCCAACACGGGGTGGAAGTCAAAGGCTGGAATGACACCAGGTGGCGCAAGGCACTGAACGCATGGTCTGGCCGTCACGGGCTCACGAGGCTCGACGAAGCACAGAAGACACTGATCGAGCAACTCCAGCGCCTGCTCAAGCAGATCACAGATGCAGCCAAGGCACCTCGCGGAAAACCATTCCTCGTCAGCACAGACGAACTGAGTAGACCGACCCAATTCAAGCTCCTTGATTTTCTTCAGGAGAACGCACCAGGAACAATGCTCATCCAGGTAGAGGAAGCCCAGATACTAGAGAAGACAAGGCAGTTGCGCGCGGCACTCAAGCTGCCGGAGCAACTCTCTGGAGGCGCGCCATGAGCCGCACTACCTACTGGGCGATACTGGCTCCAGGAGAGCCCGCATGGCTCGAGCGCCGTGCCCGGGCCATTGTGATGACGGAAGCGGACGAGGAGGACGGAAAGGAGCCGCCCTTCGAGGTCATCTCCGGCAATGGCCGCTACAGCGCCATCGCGGGGACGGACCCCATGGATATAGGAGCCGAGCTGCGAATCGCGGAGGAAGTCTCACTCGAGGTGCAGCAGCCCGTGTACTCGATTGATTGCGCCAATGATCCATGGCTCGTCATGTCTTGGCGAAACGGCGTGGGCGAGGTCCAGGAAGTAGCGCCAGAGGCTCTGGCGAAGTCTTTGGGCTGCCCCTTGCCGGACAGCGATGAATCTTCGGACGTGGCCGCGAGCAAGCCGCTCCGGAAAGCCGCACTGGTGGAAGGAATCCGTGCGCAGGAGGCGAACCGTGTACTCGAGGAAGATGCCGGCGCGCCACTCGTTCCAGGTCACTACCGCTTGGAGGATACGCCGCAAGGGCTCCTTCTCACTGGCGGAACAGGAAGCATGGGCTTCGCTCACGTGACTCTTTCAGAACGACTCCCTCATTCCACCGTATATGGGGTGACAGCATCACCGGGCCTGGACACATTTTACGTCAGCGTACTTCGGGGAGGAGAGTGCATCGGACAGTTCGCGCAACCGCCGTATGCGGTTCCACCCTTCCCGGTTTTCAGCGACATCAAAGGTGAGCGCTCACCGGAGCGGATTCTCACCGCACTGGGCATCCCAGCCGAGTGGTTCCGGAATGAATGAATGACGGGTGCCCGGGCGGCCCCGCCCAGGGACCTCGGCATGGCGCAGTGCGCTCACCCAGCTCGGTGCGGTCCGGCGGCGCCGAGTCCTCCAGGAAGGCGCACTCGCAAGGAAGCGTTGGAGTCCGAATGCTCAACCACGCGAGGCTATGGGAGGCCCTTCGGGCCAAGGAGCGCGCGAGGCGGACTTCCGGGTAGGCCGCGCCGCGGCGTACCCTCGGTGGGGGCGGGAGAGCTCCAGCCCTTCTGGTGAATAAGGCGGGAAGGCGCAGGACTGTGGGCGCCGATGGAGCGGGGCGGCAGGCACCGTGTCGTTCCGCCCGTCAGCCCCGGTGCCGCTCGGCCACGCGGTAGAGCCAGGTGAGGGAGTAGTCCAGCAGCGACTGTCGCGAGCGCATGTAGTTGCGGGCCCGGACGAAGGGAAGCCACGCGCGGTTGCCCACGAGGACCTGGGCCTCCTCGAGCTTCTGGCGCGGAATCCACCGGCCGCCGAGGTTGCGCACCAGCACCTCCCCCAGGTACGCGCCAATGGCGGGCACCGCGTGCTCGTCGATGGCTTCGCGCAGGCGGCTCTTCGGGAATTCCTCGCGCCAGAAGTAGAAGTCCGCATCCGTGAGCGACTCGGGCGTCGCCTTGAAGACGGAGGGGACTTCCGAGTGCAGCAGTGCCACGAGGTGCTCGGCGTACAGGCTGTACTGCTCCAGCGCGCGCTCCAGGTCATCCACATCCGCAGGAAGGGCAGAGTCAGCAGGGCGCCACTCCTCGGGCTCAGGAGGGCACCACGCGTTGAGCTCGGCGATCCTCCGCTGGCGCTCGTGACTCGCGGCGCCGTCCACCACCCGGGAGAGAAGCGGGGCCAGGTCCGGGTGGAAGCGGGGCTCCACGGGGGCGAGCATGGCACTGCGCTCGTGCAAGGTGCGCAGTACGGTGTCGAAGTCGAGGTCCGGCCGGAGGTGGGCGTGGGCGCGAGCCTGTGCGAGCCGTGCCTCCTTGCTGGCGAAGTCCGCCGCGGTGGGCCACGTCACCAGCAGGACGGAGCCGTTGGGCAATTCCTCCACCCGGTGGGCTGGGGTGGACAGCATGCGCTCGCGGCCGACCGTTTCCACCAACCTGGCGCCGAAGACGTTGAGCCAGCACACCATGTAGATTTTGTCGAAGCCGTCTCGAATGGAGGTCTGCTGATCGCGGCCAAAGCGGGGAGCGCCTGCCAACGCTGCGTCATCACTGCTGTGCGCCCACGCGTGTGTGACGGGATAGCGGCAGGCCCAGGCGCGCACCATCTCCACCAGTTTTCGGCAACTCTCCGCCTCCGCGAAAAAGGAAAGCGGTTTCACTTTGGTGGTCACACCCAACTCAGGTGGAAGCGGTGGGAATGAGAGCGAGAGCGACATGTCCAATGCGGGCCACTTCGTCCGATAGAGCCCGATTCCCGATGTTCTTTCGCGGCGCCGCTCCTCTAGTCCCTTCCAGCAGGAAGGACGGGAATACTTGCGTTGCCGCTTTCCGCTGACAACGTCCGGCATCCACCCGTCGGCGTACTCCTCAAGTGCGTTGAAGAAAGGCTCCAACTCGCTCTTGAGTTCCGCTTGTGGATTGAATGACCCTTTGAGTGACAACCGGAGGTAGTCCTCGTCCCTCGAATCATGAAATTCCAGCACCTTCATTGGAACGACACCTCCACTCCCGGAACCTCTTTCTGGGTTTTTTCAACGGCGGCATCCAAGTCGACTACGCTCTTGGGCTTGAGATCGCCCCCCTCGTAGATGAGGCGGACCCTCGAGACCTGCACGTCGCGGCCTCCTGGGAGAAGGGGCTGGAGGGAGCTTCGGCGGATGTTCAGCCTCTCGCCGTATTTCCGTAGAGCCTCGCTCGCATCCTCAATCATCTGAGCTTTCAAGGCTCCTTCCCTCAACCCCGAGAGGTCGCGGCTCTTGAAACTGAATGCCTCCACGCGCCGTGGCCCTCCGCCGAGCGCGCCTTCCTCGATGACCAGCACATCCGCGTAGCGCAGGCCGGTACCCGGCTTGCGCACGCCGACCTGGATTTCGACGCGGGGCCTGTCGAAGTCCCCGAGGAAGCGGCGCTCGGCCCGAGGCTTCAGCGCGTCCTCTTGCAGCAGCTTCACCATGTCGCGCTCGAAGGCCAGCCCCCGGGCAAACCACCCGCGTAACTGCTCGTAGCCTTCCCATTTCAGGGGGCCCTTATTGGCCTTGCCCTGCTCCACCTCTCTCAAGCGCTCGTGGTAGTACTCCACGTACTCGCGCCAGCGCGGGTTGCCCCGGGCCTCGGGCGGCGGGATGTCGAGGGAGGGGCGGTGTTTCTCGAGCACCGCCACGTCCCTGGGCAGGCGCGGACCCGTGGCCTCCAGCTCCGCCGCCGCCAGCCTCGCCGCCACCACTTCCCGCGTATGGCCTACGCCCTCGTCCACCAGCGAGGCCAGGGTGCCGGGGCTCTCTGAGGCAGGGGACGTCTTGGCGGAGGGGCGTGCGGCGTCATCCGCCGCGGCGGCTTTCCCGGCACCCGCCCCGCCCTTCGCGGGCGGGGAGCCCGAGGCCCCAGGTCTTGCCTTGGACAGGAGCGGCCGGGCCCTGGCCACATTTCCCCGGGCCTCGTACAGCGCCAGCGCGGCGTCCGCCCCTCCCTCGGCCACGAAGCGCCCCGCCTCACGGCTGGCCCGGATGTACCCCGCCAGGTCGCGCAGGCCCTGCAGGTTCATCACCCCTTGGAGCTGCCGCGCCGTCTCGAGCAGGGCCCGCAGCCGCGCTTCCGCGGCTTCCACCCCGGTGCGCAGGCGCGAGCGCACGCCCGCGGCGCCCTCCCCCTTGGCGAGGGAGCGCACGCCCTTGTAACCCCCGATGAGGGCCAGCACCAACGCGGGGGCCGCCTCACGCGTGCCCTCCTCGAGCTCGCCGTTCCAGAGCAACCCCACGCCATGCAGGGAGGTGGCGACGAAGTGGTAGCTGCCCAGCGGCACACCAAAGGTGACGTGGTCAAACGCACGCACCGCCATGTCGTCCGCCGAGGCGTTGAGCACCCACTCCTTCTCGGCCTTCTCGAGGGCCTCCTGGTACTCCGGCGGCAGTTGGCCGCGGAGGGGGTGGAATGCGAACTCCTGCCCATCCAGGGCCGCGGGTTTCAGCCCCCGCTTCTCCAGCGCCGCCTGGAAAGCGGGCAGCAGCCCGAGGACCTCCTCCAGCCGCTTGTCCCGGGCCAGCAGGAAGAGAATCTCCCTGAGGTCATCGTCATGGGCCGAGTCGACGATGAGGACGGAGAGGACCTGGGCGTTGCGGCGCCCATAGGCTCCGGCGGCCTTCTCGAGAAGCGAGGTGCGCTTGTCGTTGAGCTGGCGGGCGACGTCCTCGCGCGGTGGGCCCAGGGCGCCCAGGCGCACGGCACTCCAGTCGTCCAGGGACTCCAGCAGCCGGGGCATGTCCACGCGCTGCTGCAGGGCGAGGACTTCCCCGGGCGAGGTGCAGGTGAGGAAGGGCGCCAGCAATTCCTCGGGGCTGGAAGAGAAGTCGGGCCAGCCCGGGGGCACGGCCTGCCCTCCGCACGAGGGCGGCTCCTCGGGGACAGGCCCCGTGCTGGCCACCTCGGACGCGGGCGCCTGGCCCGCGCTCGCCAGGGCGGCGTCCGGGCCCAGCCCGCGGGCGCCGCGGCGGCGGTGCAGCCGCTCTTGCCCGCCCGTCCCGGAGGAGAATGCATGCTCGCCCGCCTCCGTGGAAGCGACAGGGGAGGGCGCCCCGAGAGGGGGAACCGTGGCGCCCGCCTCCCGGAGCGTGGAGAGGGCGTGGGGGGCCCGCTCGGAGCTACCGCCGTGTCGCGGCCCGAGCGTGACGCAGCCGGTGGAGAGCAGCACGGCCCCCAGCAGCAGCGCCGCCCTCCTGAGCGCCAGGGCCTCCGCGCGCATGGTCCACCCCCAGGCCCAGCGAGGCGAAGCTTCCAGGCGCGTCAGGTAGCGCCTCCCTCCCGTGGGGGAGGACGGGAGCGGCGGAGGTACAAGCACCAGCAGTGCGGAAGTCATCGGCGCCTCCAACAGTGACCCCAGAGACTGGCGGAACTCTTCTGAAATCCGGATAGACGAGACACAGTAGGCGAAATACTCCTGGAAGCGTGCCTCACGACTGACCTGGATTCCCGCCCAGAAGGTGCGAATCGTGGTGGAGCACTACCGCGCCCACGTGGCCCCGCTGCTCGAAGGACAGGCCAAGGCGATGGTCGTCGTGGCCAGCCGGCTCGAGGCCGTGCGCTGGACGCTCATGAACGCCATCATGGAGGCGCTCGACGCGCACACGCAGATGAGCAAGCAGGCGTTGGAGTCCGAAGCCGTCCGGAGCGGCATCAAGGTCATCCTGCTCCACCACGCGCGGCTCTGGGAGGCCCTTCGAGCCAAGGCGCGCGCGGGGCGGACTTCCGGGTAGGCCTCGCCGCGGCGTACCCTCGGTGGGGTGCGGGAGGGCTCCAGCCCTTCTGGTGAACAAGGCGGGTTGATGTCGTCGTCACAGGGTGCAAATGATGACCGATCGAGCCGAGTTGTATCTCCACGTTTTCGCGCCAGCGCTCACGTGCGACGACGGGCGCCCGCTCGCGGCCGTTGAAGGGATGGAGCGGGCAGTGCCCGGGTTGCGCCTGGCGTGGCGGCTCTCGGACGCGGGGCGGCCCGTCGCGCTCGCGCAGCGCGGTGCGTGGCTGGCCAGGTCGGCCGCCGACGGCAAGTTTGGCTTGCTGTGCAATGGCGATGAGAGCTACCCGGTGACGATGGGAGGGCGACGGGAGAGCGCGATTTCGAGTCCGGGAGGCGAGCCGCGGCTGACGGTTCACGCGACGCTCCCGCAGGACGAGCCCATTGTCGCTGCGGCAGTGGACATGCTGGAGAACGTCGCGGAAGGCGTGCGCGCCACGTGGGGAACCGTGGCGCCCGGCCCCCTGAGATTGGTGATCGCGGCGCAGGTAGGGCCGAAGCTCGGGAACCCAGACGGGCCACCTCTTGGCCTGCCGATGCTCAAGCTCCCGTGGAACATCCGCTCGCCCAAGGTTCCCAGATACCTTGGGTGGATCAACTATTGGTCGGCCGCGGCCGCGGAGGCCATCGGCTTCCCGGACCCCTCGCGCGACGCGGAGCTGTTGTCGCGCGCCAGGCGCACTGCGTCGGGGGGATGGGTGGTGAGTCTCACCGCGGCGCCGCTCGACCTGGACAAGCCCGAGCACCTCGAGGCCCTCAAGCGAGCCTATGCGCGCTTCCCCGAGATAGGTGGGCGCTCCGAGGCGTGAGAAAGAAAAACCCCGGCGTTCAGGGGCGATGCGGTCCGGCGGGTGTGACGCGGGAACCGCGGGTTCCGAGGATGATGCCGAGCGCCGAGAGCAGCCACAGGACCGTCGTGGGCCCTCCGCCCTCCGGGCCCGCGGCGCAGCCCTTGCCCGGCACCCGCGGCGGCTCCCTGTCCACCACTCGCACGGTGACGGTGTCCCCGCTGGTCTGTCCACGGGCGTCCTCCACCTGGAGCTGGAAGGTGAGCACCAGCTCCCCGTCCACCTCCGGCGCGTTGAACATGGCCCTCGGGCCCGCCTGCATCAGGTTCACCGTGGGCTCCCCCTGCTGTGTCCAGAGGTACTTCAGCTCCGAGTCCACCGGAACTGTCGACCCCGAGCCGTCGAGCGTCACCCCGCTGCCCTCGCGGACCTCCTGGTCCACCCCCGCACGTGCCACCGGCAGTGGGATGTTTCGCACCTTCACGAGCACCACGTCCGGCGGGCTCGTGTTCACCCCATCGCTCACCCGCAGCTCGAACTGGAGCTCCGTGTCCCTCGGCACGTCGGGCGCGAGGAAGGTGGGGCTGGACGCGCTCGCGTCGCTGAACGTCACGGACGGGCCCTTGGACTGCGTCCACGCGTAGGTGAGCGCCGCGCCCTCGGGATCCGTTCCGCTGCCGGAGAGCGTCACCAGGCGCCCCTCCTCGAGCGTCTGGTCCTCGCCCGCGTTCGCCACCGGCACCCGGTTGATGCACACGTCCCGGTGGGCCACCCGCGTGGTGAAGGGCTTGTCCACCACCCCCTCCCATTGAAGGTCATCGAGGTCCCAACCCGTGGCGCCCGTGCTGGCGTCCGTGCCGATGCGGAAGCGCAGGCGCACCGTCTTCCCCGCGTACGTGGTGCCGAGGCCGAGGGTGGCCTCGGTGAACGCGGGGTACCCGGGACTCTGGCCTCCATACGCCCGCCGGCCCTTGAGCGGGTTGTCCCCTCCCGCATCGAGGGTCACGTCGTAGGCGGGACTCACGGCGCCGCCGACGTCCACCCAGCTCTTCCCCTCATCCTGGCTCAGCTCGATGACGGCGCCGTCGAAGTAGTAGCCGGCGGGGCTCGCCTCGAAGGTGTAGCGGTGCTGGAAGATGACTCGGAACGCCTCCGTCGCCGACACCTGCAGGGGCGGCGAGACGAGCGGGAGATCCGCGGTCACCTTGTTGTTCGGTCCCCGCAAGAACGTGTTCGCGCCCACCGGGTCATACTCGCGCGTCCAGGACGTGCCGCCCGCCGGGGCAGGGGGGACGGTCCACGGGTGACGGGCGGACTCCCACGTCTCGAGCGTTCCCTGCAGCTCGTCCGTGTTCACGCGGTACGTCGCCGTGTGGGTCTTGTCTCCGGGCACCGTCTGCTCGTCGTCCCGGTAGGCGATGTTCAGGGAGATATCGCGCGGGGTGGCGGCGCCCGAGAGCGCCATCAGCAGCTCCACGCTGAAGGACGTGGACGGATCCGCGGGGGGAAAGTACACCGCCGGTCCCTTGGGGAAGGAGACGTCCGGGTCCGCGCTGGAGAGCGTCATGCTCGTCAACTTGAGCCGCTCGGTTCCGCTGTTGCGCAGGGTGACGCGCACGCGCGCGCTCTCGCCCGTGTCGAGCACCCCGTCATCATCACAGGACGCCGTCACCGAGCCGTCGAGTAACTCCACGCGCTCGAACGTCACCTCCTTGGTGGCGAAGGCTTCCATCGGAGCGAGCAGCAACAGACCCAACAATGCGGCGACGCATCGCTTCACAGTACGGCCTCCAGGGTTCAGGGACGGGCCCCTGGATTCTAGACCCCTGGCTCGCGAACTTCACAGCAGCGAAGCCACCGACTCGACCACCTTGGGCCACTCCTTCGCGCGCGGGTCGATGACCTCGAAGTGCGCCGCGCCCGGCAGGCTCACGAGCTTCACGCTGTCCCCGAGCTTCGTCGCGCGTTCGTGGTACCCGGTGCTCACGGTGAGCGGGACGATGGTGTCCTCCGCCCCGTGCACCAGCACCTGCTTCACTCCCAGCGGCAACAGCGCCGCCGGAGACCCCAGCTTGTAGCGCTCCGGTACCTGCGCGGGTGTACCTCCCAGCAGCGACTCGACGATGCCGTCCCCCAGGCGCAGCTCGAAGGCCCGCTCCAGGTCCACCACGCCCGCCAGGCACACCGCGCCCTTCGGCTGGAAGGGTTTCTCCGTGTACAGCGGCTGCCCCGGCTTCAGCTTCCCGCGCCCCGCGAGCCACAGCGCCAGGTGTCCTCCGGCCGAGTGGCCCATGATGACCACCCGCTCCAGGTTCAACGGGTAGCGCGTCGCCAGCGTGCGCAGGTAGTCCGTCCCCTGGGCCACGTCCTCGAAGGTGCCCGTCCATCCTCCGTCCGGATGGCCTACCCGCCGGTACTCGAGGCTCCAGGTGGCGTAGCCCCGCTGCGTGAGGTCCGCGCACAGGTGGCCCACGTGCTCCAGGTCGTACCGCGCCCGCCAGAAGCCGCCGTGCACCATCACCACCACCGGGTGCGGGCCCTCGCCCCGCGGCAGCCGCAGGTCTCCGAACTGGTGGGTCCGCTCTCCGTAGGGAATCCGCGCGTCGGCCTGCGGCGCGGGCGTCTCGAGCATCCAGGGCTGGCTCATGGAGAGCGATGATGGGACAGAGCTGGCGCGTCCATCAAGCAGGCGGCCTCACCGAGGGATGACCACCGGACTTCGACACGTGCGGGGGGGGGGCAGTGTCAGGCCCCGGGCGTGGCCCGCATCAAACCCATTCCCCCGCACCGCCCATGGCGGTAGGAACGGGCCGAACGAAACCAGGGATTCGAAGCCGAGGGGAAATACGATGACCGAGCGTCAATTGTGGGAGCGCTACAAGAAGTACCTGTGCGGGGTGGAGTCGGTGGGACTGACGCTCGACGTGTCCCGCATGGGCTTCGCCGAGGACTTCCTCGAGCGGATGCGCGGCCCCATGGAGAAGGCCTTCGACGCCATGGCGGCGCTGGAGAAGGGCGCCATCGCCAACCCGGACGAGAAGCGCAGGGTGGGCCACTACTGGCTGCGCGCCCCCGAGCTCGCCCCCGAGCCGGGCCTCACGAAGGAGATTCAGGACACGGTGGCCTCCATCCGCGCCTTCTCCGAGGACGTGCACGCCGGCCGCGTGAAGCCTCCGAAGGCGGACCGCTTCACCCGCGTGCTGCTGGTGGGCATCGGCGGCTCGGCGCTGGGGCCGCAGTTGGTGGCGGATGCGCTCGGCACGGCGGCGGATCGGATGCAGGTGTTCTTCTTCGACAACACCGACCCGGACGGCATGGACCGCGTGGTGGCGCAGCTGGGGAGCAAGCTCGCCGAGACGCTCACCGTGGTCATCAGCAAGTCGGGCTGCACCAAGGAGACGCGCAACGGCATGGTGGAGGCCGAGCGCGCGTACCAGCAGAAGGGCCTCGAGTTCGGCAAGCACGCGGTGGCGGTGACGGGCGAGGGCAGTGAGCTCGACCGTTACGCGAAGAAGGGCCACTGGCTGCGGACGTTCCCCATGTGGGACTGGGTTGGCGGGCGCACCTCGGTGCTGTCGGCGGTGGGCCTGCTGCCGGCGAAGCTGCAGGGGCTGGACATCGACGGGATGCTGGCGGGCGCCCGGGACATGGACGTGGCGACGCGCGAGCGCGACATGCTGCGCAACCCGGCCGCGCTCATGGCGCTCATGTGGTTCCACGCGGGCAACGGGCGCGGCCAGAAGGACCTGGTCATCCTCCCGTACAAGGACCGGCTGCTGCTGCTCTCCCGCTACCTCCAGCAGCTGGTGATGGAGTCGCTGGGCAAGGAGAAGGACCTGGACGGCAAGGTGGTGAACCAGGGCATCGCCGTCTACGGCAACAAGGGCTCCACGGACCAGCATGCGTACGTGCAGCAGCTGCGCGAGGGCGTGAACAACTTCTTCGCCACCTTCGTGGAGGTGCTGAAGGACCGCGAGGGGACGTCCATGCGCGTGGAGGAGGACATCACCAGTGGAGACTACCTGCTGGGCTTCTTCCTGGGCACGCGGCGGGCGCTCTTCGAGAAGGGCCGTGAGTCGATGACGCTCACGGTGCCGGACGTGAGCGCGCGGACGCTGGGCGCCCTCATCGCGCTCTACGAGCGGGCCGTGGGTCTGTATGCGTCGCTGGTGAACATCAACGCGTACCACCAGCCGGGCGTGGAGGCGGGCAAGAAGGCGGCGGGCGCGGTGCTGGAGCTACAGCGCAAGGTGCTGGCGAAGCTGCGCGGGGACAAGGCCAAGGGCCACACCGCGGAGGAGCTGGCCACGGCGGTGGGCTCGCCGGACGAGGTGGAGACGGTGTTCAAGGTGCTGGAGCACCTGGCGGCCAACGCGGACCAGGGCGTGAAGCGCGAGCCCGGCGCCCACCGTTTCGACGCCCGCTTCCGCGCGGGCTGAATCAAACGACACAACCCCCTCCCTTTAAAAGGGGGAGGGGGAGAGCATCTCGCGAAGTTGGGTTTCGAGAACTCAGCCCTGCTGGAAAGGGTTCTTCTGCTCTCGGGTCTACTTGGCGAAATGGATCTCCAGCCGCATGCCAAGAGCCGCAGCAATCTTGTGCAGCAGATCAAGCCGTGGCAGCACCTTACCGCTCTCGATTCGGGCGATGGCTGGTTGTTTCGTTCCAGCTCGGGCTGCAAGTTCCGCCTGACTGAGATTTTGCTGCTCACGCAGCTCGCGTACCTGTCTTGCTAGAGCGAGCTTGTTGAATTCCTCATCGTGCAGTGCAGCAAAGGTAGAACTCTGTGTCCTCCTGCGTTCAATGAATTCTTCGAGGCTACCTCCAATATAAGGGTTTTGCTTCTTGGTAGGCATTGGAATGGCTCGGGCTGAGGAGCGCTATGTCATTGTGACATAGCGCTCAGTAACGCCCGCTCAGTTGGCGTCCAGCACGTCTTTCATTCTGGATTTGGCGATATCCAGATCCTCCTTACGTGCTTTTTGTCCCTGCTTCTTGCACGCGTGGAGAATCACCATGCTGGGACCAGTAACGAGAACATAGAAAATGCGGTATTGGTCGATTTTCAACTCGCGCAGCTTGCCCTTGATGGTACGTCGTCGGACGGTCGTCTCCTGCAGGCCATGAACCATGATGTCCTCTAGTGCAGCGGAAATTCTCGCTTCCTGTCGGCCATCAAGATCGTCCAGATACTTCTCTACGGGACTGTTACCCTGCTTTGATCGATAGAATGATATATTCATAAACAAGATTGTTCCTCTGTCTACATCTGTAGTTGGCGGTCATCGTCTCTCTCCGGTTGTCTGCGCGAATTCGCAGACCTCGATCGTCATGGACTCACGTCACGTCACGGACTTCACGTCACGTTACGGACTTTGCACTTACGGACTCTGCTCTTCAGATCGTGGACTTCACTTCACTTCACGGACTCTGCACTTCAGAGCGTCGACTTCACGTCACTTCACGTCACTTCACTTCACGGACTCTGCACTTCAGAGCGTCGACTTCACGTCACGGTCTCCGCACTTCTCGATGGAGATGGTTGTGGCAACCGCCCACCTCTTTTTCATCTATAACGATGTCGTTATAGCGTGTCAAGCCTTCCGTGTTGTGGGCCTGCTGTGGATTCGTCTTGAGCTGCGTGAGTTCCTGACGGATGGCGAAGTCGGCCACGGCCTCGTCGAAGCAGGGGCCTCCGCCGAGGTAGCCGGCGATGGTGGCCGCGTCCCCGGTGCGCGCGTGTGCCCGGGCCAGCGTGGCGCCACACGCGTCCGCGTAGTCCAGGAACGCGCCCTCCGTCATCTTCTCCAAGGGTGATAGGAACGTCTGGGGCTTCGTATAGCTTGGACAGTAACCCGTTCACCGGATTGGCTTGGTTGAAGAGGAGACGGGCACGAGGTGCCCGCAGGCGAGCCCGGGGGCGGTCCCGCGCGGTCGGAGACCCCTCGCATGCACGGACACTCCATGCGCGAGAACCGGGAGATCCTCTGCTCGCCCGCCGAAGTCGGGCGGGACGCATCGGGAAGGCCAAGGCCGTACGCCGATGATGAGCGGGCAGAGGAAGTCGGACGGTTCGTAGTGTGCGCTGGGCAGCGCACTGGTCAGGAGGGTTGAAGTCCCTCCGGCGCTCGGATGAGGAGCGCCGTATCCAAAGGCGGGGGTAACGCCTCGCCGGCCGGAGAGAGTGGAAGGTATGGAGAAGCCTCAACGGGCACGAAGGCGAAAGCCGGACACAGCCAAGGTGAACCTGGAGCCACCGCTCGCAGCACTCCGGAGGGCAGGGTGCCCACCGCGAGGTGGGATCCGAAGGGCATGCGGAGAAGTACCGGGCCGTAGTCGAAGGGGGCAACCCCAGTGACGAACCGGTCGGCCAAAGGTGGGGCAAGGTCGAGCCCGCACTATGGGGGCGAAGGCGTTCTCATCCACCCACCGCACCAAGGTGTATGCGGACGGCACGGTACGGAAGACCAGAGCGTGACCCCAGGAGGACTCGACGGGTTCCCGGGTGGCACCGGGGGAAGCAACCCTATAAGCGCAAGCGAAGCGGGGAGCGGTGCTCGGCGAGTCGTCGGACGGCTGGGTAGTACCTCAAGCTCGGTGAAAGCCGGGCGACCGGGAGACCGGCGACAGAGTGAGTCGGGGAAGCCAGCCGGTGAAGGCGGTCGAAGAGAGCAAGAAAGCGGGAAGAGCAAGGGCGATGAGGTGGAAAGTTCCCTCAGTGAAAGACCCGAACCTCACCGTCCGAGGAGACTCGCGGACTGGCTCAACCCGACGGGGGCGAGGAAGGTCCACTCGCTCATCGACAAGGTGTACAAGCGGAAGAACCTGGAGATCGCCTGGGAGCGCGTCAAAGCGAACCAGGGCTCTGGTGGGGTGGACGGAGAGAGCATCGAAGCCTTCGGCGAGCAGCTCCATGAGCGGCTCGAACAGCTCCATGCCGAACTCCGAGCCGACACCTACCAGCCCGCCCCGGTGAGGCAGGTGCGTATCCCGAAGGTGGGCAAGCCGGGCGAGTATCGCACGCTGGGAATCCCGACCATCTACGACCGGGTGTGCCAGCAGGCGCTGCTCAACCGATTGGAGCCCCTCTTCGAGCCGGTACTCGATGACGCCAACTTCGGGTATCGGCGAGGGCGATCAACGTGCGGGGGTGGGGGCACCACTACAAGCGCGCCCACGTCCGAAGGATCGTAAGCGTCCGATCCAGCCCATGTAGTGCAGGTGCTCGAGGAGCCGCAGAGTGCGCGGCGCGATGACGACGAGCACAGCGACGACGAAGGCGGAGCCAGCGTGGTTGGAAGCAGCACGGCGGCCGAGGTGGACACCGGAGATAGCGGCGGAGGTGGTGAGAGC